>JANSWY010000027.1 GCA_024743255.1 bacterium
CTTTTTCACTCGAAACAACAAAATAGTTATAGAGTTCTGACCGCCTTCTGTGGTGTATCCCGTTTATTTCTACGAGATCTTTGAATACCGACGGTTGAACAAATACACCAGTGTCAGATACAGAAATCGAAACATAATTACCATGAACTGGAAAGCTTGAAAGTTCCGCCTGGAAGTTGTATTGGTAATCATCCCAGGCCCATCCGCTACCGTATCTGTGATTTACTTCTCCGTTTGTAAGAACAATCATCAAGGAGTCAGGCACATTTTGTAAGAACTCCAAAACAGGCTGTTTATCAAACTTTGGATGTAAGAAGGTAGGATCTCCAGTTCCCTGAATCAATATCGAATCTCCGCTGTACTCATACTTCAAACCGATAAGTGTATCACCAATTGTAGAGATAGCCGCATAAAATGTCAGTAGTTTGGTTGTGCTGGCAGGAATAAAGTGTTTATCGGCATTTTGTTCCACTAAATATTCTTCAGTTGCAGGATCATATACAACAAGTCCTGCGAAGTGCTTGCCGAAAATGTCGCTTGATTTGATTTCTGATTGAATTTTCTTCTGGTTGCTAAATTGTTTTAGTGAAGCGCAACCACTCAGGTATAATGAGAGAGCGAGAACACAAATATTTGTCAGGAGACTTTTCAATGCTTTGATTTATAGTTTTTCAAAGAAAGCAAATTATGTGTAAACGGAGGTTGTTTGAGTTTTGAGTTTTGAGTTTAGAATTCTGACTTTTTGATTATTGTATTTTTTCATTTGTATTTTGACTTTTCAGCCTGATCAAAATCAGGGAGTTGCATTTTTGATTGTAGGAATTTTGTAGTTATTTTGGGGCAGTTTCACTATGATGGATTTTTTCCAAATTCCGACCAAACTATAACATGGGAATATTAGAACTCATAACACTACTGATTTTTATTGCAGCAGTATTCACACTCATTAACATTACTGTCCTAAAACTACCTTCTACAATTGGTTTGATGGTAATTGCTTTAGCAATGTCTCTCTCAATCCTTCTATTGGGTACATTTTTCCCTGATTTGAAGGTGGCTGCCCAGGACATAATGGGTGAATTCGACTTTAAAGAAGTACTTCTTAATGTCATGCTGAACTTCCTGCTTTTTGCAGGTGCCTTATCTATAAACCTGAATAAACTTCTGGAAGAAAGAATACCAGTATTGGTATTAGCGACCGTAAGTACATTATTGTCTACATTCCTTGTTGGATATACAATGCTTTATGTCTTTCATGCAGTTGGTTATGAAGAGGTAGAATTAATACATTGTTTATTGTTTGGAGCACTTATTTCTCCTACGGATCCTATTGCGGTTTTGGCTCTTGTGAAGAAAGTAGGTATTTCCAAAAATCTGGAGATTAAGATCGCTGGAGAATCGCTATTTAACGATGGGGTAGGGGTTGTTGTATTTCTTACAATACTTAATATAGCCATGGCGCAAGCAGGTGTAGAAGGAGGTCACGGACATGGTGGAGGTGAAATCACAGCCTGGAGCGTTGCAGCACTATTTGGACAAGAAGTATTCGGAGGTCTTGCTTTAGGGGCTGTTTTTGGTTTTCTGGGATTTAAGGCATTGGACTTTATTGAAAACGATCATGTTGAATTAGAAGTTCTTGTTACGATATCATTGGTGATGGTAGGCGGTAGAGTAGCTGAATTGCTGCATGTTTCTGCTCCTCTTGCAATGGTGGTTCTAGGACTTTTTATTGGTAATGAAGGAAGAGACGATAAACTGGCAAGTGCTACGGGAGAATATGTTTTTAAATTCTGGCACCTGGTGGATGAAGCACTGAATGCTATACTTTTCATACTTATTGGGCTTGAGATGATTGTGATATCACATGCGTTTACACTTGATCACATGTTGGTTGGAGCAATCGGAATTGTAGTAGTTCTTTCAGCAAGATTCATGGGGGTAGGTATACCAATCAAGATAATGCAATTGAAAAGGACATTTGAGCCTAAAACTATTCAAATTCTAACCTGGGGAGGTCTCCGGGGGGGGATTTCTGTAGCATTAGCCCTCTCTTTATCAGAGTTGGATATTATGAGTGAAGAAATAAAAGAGATTATTATTTCTACAACATACTCAGTGGTGGTATTTAGTATTCTTGTTCAAGGGTTGACTATTGGTAAACTCCTTGAAAAATAAACTTTCAATAATTCGGAAAGTAATTTTTTTTGTGGAAATTCGCAATAATTAAAGTACGTATAAAATAAACACATGTGATTAGTACAAACGAATTCCATGTGACCTTATCAAATCAATTATATACAGATGAAATTAAGTTTAGCTGAAGGATTGTATTTAATCGCGCTGGATGACGAGGAGGGAAGATTATTAGCAGCAGCGGAAAAAACCATTACACCGGGATTGATCAGCGCTTGCATCATGGAGTTGTCCATGTTGAAGAAAATCACTTTTGAAAATAAGAAGATTTCAGTTCTTGATTCTCATGGAACTGGTAACAAGATATTAGATGACGTTCTTAAAGACATGAAGGATGGAGAAGGTGTTGTTGAGGCAGTTGTCAGAATTGCACCAAAGCACAAAGACTTCCAACATGATCTTAATGAACTATTGGTTCAAAGAGGGATTTTAAAGAAAGAGGCAACAAAGCTTTTATGGATTCCATTATCTGAAAGAATGGATAATGCAAACTATGCATTTGAAGGAGAAATCAGAAAAGGACTTAAGAACATAGTATTAAAAGGAGCTAAGGCTTCTCCGGCATTTGTTATATTACTTTCTTTAATCGCAGATTGTGGTTTACTTGAAGAGGTTTTCCATGATAAAGATGAATTAATTGATGCAACAAAAGTCGGAAAAGACATTGCAAAAGCTGGAATCATCGATCCTGAAAAGGAAGATGCTTTGCAAGAGCTAAAAGAATACTTTGAATCTATCTAAGGAGATTCAGTTTAACTAATAATAAAAAACCGTTCTAGTATTTAGAACGGTTTTTTTATGTCAAGTAAATATTTTTTTCTGGGCGAAGTGAGAACTATTGCCCTTCTTCTTCAGTAATCTCCTCATCATCACCCTCTGTATACTCTAAAGTATCAATTGGTAATATTGGAATCTCATTGAATTTCGTTTGTAGCAAATACTGATTCTGGCTTTTTACCTGATCAACAGTAAGCCCTTCAAGGCGTGAAATGATTCTAGCCTGGTTTTCAAGAATTGTTTTTTGATAAGCAATAATTGAATCCTGTTTCGCAATCAATTGCTCACCGCTAATTGCCATAAATCCAAACCCTTCATGAGGATTGTTTCTGTCTCTTTCTAATATCAAATATTCAATGCCTCCGACCTTTATTCTTTGGAAGTGACTAGGAGTGTTGATATGAATCTCTCTGGTCATACTGCTTTCTGGATTTACCTCTCTGTTTTTGCAACCAGTAAAAATTCCAAAGACTGCAACTAAAGTTACGGCAAACAAGATATGTTTTGAGTTAATATTCATTCCTAGTTGATTCTGTCTCTGAAGTAACCTTCCTCTACATTAAATACCTTCTTCAGAAGTTTAAAGGCTTTACCATTAAGTATGATGATTAAGTAATCACCAAGTGCAACTTTCACATCTCCCAAAGGATTTTTAATAAGCTTTCTCTTGCCGTACTTATCTCTTTTAGTAATTCCTATAAGAATCGAATTGTATCTTTTCTTTAAGTCAAAGAATACCTCCTGATAAGGCTTGCCAAGATAAGGATTAGTGTTTGCTACAATGAACTGTTTAACGTCATAATCACTATCCGATTTGGCAAATGACATGATAGATTCACTGTAAGAAGCAACATCAGGCTCGAACATATAACTAGCCAAAAGTTTCGAAGATATTTCATGACTGGACAAGGCGTTTGAAACACCTGCAGAAAGGAAAGTGTTTTTAAGATCTCCATTTTCCAAAGTCACAACAAATTCTAGATCGTTGAAAAACTTCTTCAAGTTCAATACATATACAAGCTTTTCAGTATCGTCTTCAAGATTAATAAATACAATTGAACACTCCTGAATTCCTGCCTTTTTCAACATATCATAATTGTTGAAGTCAGTAAAAAGTGTATATATATTTCTGGACTTGTATTTTTCTTTGATCAAGTCAACATCGTCTTTGTTGTTTGTGACTATTGATACTTCTTTTCCCACTCCAACTAATTGGTCCGTAACAAGCTTACCAAACTCATTCCAACCGATGATAACTGCATGATTCGTGAAATTTGAACCAGAGTACCCTAATCTTTTATTCTCCTTCAGTGTTGCCATAAGCGTTGTAAATTGACCTATTAAAATACCGTAAATACCTAAACTTAAAAATAGAAAGATGTAACCAATCATTCTGCCGTAAGTGGTACTTGGGAATATGTCACCGTAACCAACTGTAGTTAACGTAACTAGAGAGTACCAAATAGCATTCGAGTAGGAATCAATGTTTGATTGTTCACTGTCTTTTTCAAAATAAACAAGTAGTAGAATTAAAATACAATAGATGACTACACCTATCGCAATTTTCAAAATTGCATCTAAATGTTTTTGTTTCTTTACTAATTCAAACATATATCGTTGTAAACCAAAGTAACCAAATATAGCTAAAAGATTGAATTACCCTAGTAGTTATTTTTTATTTGTTAAGTGTTTGTGAAAGCTGGCTTATTGACTCAATTTCCAGTTTTTCTGCATGCTCCCGTCGCATCATTAATGCAAATGTATTATTAAATCCGAATTCAGGTAACCATTTTATTCCATATCTGGATTGAAACTCACTTTTCACGTATTTATAGACTTCATTTCTGTTATGCAAAATTTCTTTTATTCCTTCATTTTCGGGTTGAAGAATTACAAGCAGTCCTGTTCCAGTATATTCCGGGTAACAATCTATTTCACCTGTGTTTAGTGCATCGAACAAAAGTTTGGTTCCTCCAAACCCTAGTTTTAAAGAGACTTTCAAGCTAGTCTCAGCCTCAATTAACTGCCCAATAATATAAGCCAGCAGGTAGTTTTCTGTAAATGCCTTACTTCCTATTATGATATCTGGATTATCATCATCCTCAATAAAATTTGCTTTTACTCCAATAGAGTTGAGGAATTCTTGAGCAACTAGCTGTGGATCCTTGTGGGACTGATCTATCTCGGAATTTAATTCAGCCATTTTTTGATTGCTGATTATGGATTCAAGCTTGGTTAATGCGTTTTCAAGCTGAGGGTATTTATCTAATGTTTCTTGCCGAAATAACGGAGCAGCAAAATATGGGGGAAAGTATCCTTTGTCGTCTTTAAGTAGTTTTAAATCAAAAGCCTTTATTCTACCATCAGTGCTGAAACCATCAATTACATCCACTTCTCCAATACGAAGAGCCTCATACATTAATCCAATTTCCATTTCCCTTATCTCCAATGGGAGTCCATAAAGTTTATCTAATCCTACAAACCCATCTTCACGCTGAATAAACTCGGAGTTAAAACCTGCTACCAGTTTATCGGTCTTTGTATCGGGCCATACTGAAATGATCGAAAGAACGAATATCGAGACTACAGCAATCAATGGAACAGCAGGCTTTTTCTGACTTACTTTTTGTACTATTCCCAATAGTCCATCAAATGCCAGGGCCATTAAACTTGCAGGTATTGCACCCGAAAGAATCATATTTACATTATTCAAAGAGATTCCTCCAAAAATGGATTCTCCTAAACCGCCAGCTGCTATTAAAGCACATATGGTTGCAATTCCCACATTAATCACAGATGCAGTTCGGATTCCTGCCAGAATAACCGGACCTGATAGTGGTAGTTCCACTTGAATTAATTGCTGAGATTTTGTCATTCCCAGCCCAATTGCTGCCTCTTTGATGGCCGGATCAACTTGCAGTATCCCAGTATAAGTATTTCTAACAATAGGGAGCAACGCATATAAGAACAATGCAACAATTGCAGGTACAGCTCCAATTCCCAGGATAGGGATAAAGAAACCTAATAATGCAAGACTTGGAATTGTCTGAATGATATTTACTACAGAAAGAATTGGATTGGCCAATTTTTGATGTCTTGCAATAAAGATTCCGATTAAGGATCCTACCAATGTAGCAATAAACAATGCAACGATAGTTAATTGGAAATGCTCGATTGTTTGGTCAAGAATTTCGCTGAAGTTATTTTCAAAATAATTGACAAAACTCATATCTGGTCTTTTAATGCATTTAGAATAATGTCATCTTTTTTGAATACCTCTTTGTTTCCTTTAATTCTTACAAATGGAATATCTGTATTCAGCAGTGTTATTGCTGACGATGTGGCTTCAAGTTCTAGAATGTCACTAATAGCTTCCGTTTCTGAATAAAGGTTTTTAGTGATAGCTTCAATTGTAAGGTTTTTAAACCTCATGAATAATCTGTCCGTGCCAAGGAAATCGTTAACTATTGAATTTGTGCTGTTTAGCAATTCTTCTTTAGTTCCAATAAATAAAATTTCACCATCATGTAGAATGCAAATTCTATCAGCCAATCTCAGGGCTTCATTTATGTCGTGAGTTACGATTACTTTAGTGATCCCCTTTAGTTCTTCAATATGCAAGAAGTCCGATTGCATCTGATCTCTTAAAATCGGATCTAAGGCACTAAAGGGTTCATCCATTAAGAGCAACTCGGGTTTGTTTGCAATTGCCCTTGCTATTCCAACCCGTTGTTGCTGACCTCCACTGAGTTGTGAAGGGAATCTTGATAAATAACTCTGATCCAATCCTATCTGATCAATCAATTCCTGAACTCTGGAATTTATTTCTTCTTTCTCTTTTTTACCAAGCTTGAGGGGTAATCCAATATTCTTTTCAACAGTAAGATGTGGGAATAGGCCAACATCCTGAATCATGTATCCAATACGTCTACGAAGCGAGTTCTCTTCAATAGCATCAATACTTTGATCGTTTATCAATATTGAACCTGAGTCCTTTTCGACCAGTTTGTTAATCATTTTAAGAGTAGTGGTTTTTCCACTTCCACTTTTTCCGAGTAAACAGAAGCTTTCTCCTTTTTTAATTTCAAAATTGAGGTCATTTACAACAATATGGTTGTCGAATGCTTTTTTTACCCCCTCGAATCGGATCATTTTCGTTTTTTGGGTGATTTTATGTTGAAATCATTGTTGTCTATTGCATTTTCAATGATTATCCAATTTATTACGCCTAGTTTTAAATATAGTAAACATATTTCAATGGGTAGACATTCGTACGACTATGGCGTGATTGGGAACTGCGCGTTCCTGGCTTTTGTAGATAAACAAACCAACATTGACTGGATGTGTTGGCCAAGGTTTGATTCGTCTTTTATTTTCGGAGGAATGCTGGATAAAAATAAAGGAGGGGAGTTCTCCATTAAGCCAGCAGATGAAAGCTTTGAAACTGAACAGTATTACGTCGAAAATACGAACGTCATTTGTACTGAAGTGACTTGTGAGTCTGGTAAATACAAAGTCACTGATTTTGCACCAAGGTTTTATCAATACGACAGATATTATAGACCATTAATGTTGATTAGAAAGGTTGAACCAATCGAAGGACAACCCAGAATAAGAGCAATCTGTCATCCGGTAGGAGAATATGGCAATACAAAACCTGAGAGAAGTATGGGAAGTAGCCATATTCGATATCTAGGTCTTGATAAGCAAATGAGGCTGACAACCAATATTTCACTTAACTACTTAATACATGATGAGTATTTCGTATTAAATGATACTAAGTACATGGTTTTGACCTATGGACCGCCTATGGAAGCTCCTTTGGCTGAAACTTGCGATGCTTTTTATAATAAAACTGTTGCTTACTGGAGGAAATGGGTTAAATCAACCAGTATTTCCACTTTTCATCAGAAGATGATGATTCGTTCTGCATTAATTCTGAAAATCCATCAGTATGAAGATACAGGAGCAATTATTGCAGCAGCCACAACAAGCTTACCTGAATCGCCCGGTAGTACCAGAAACTGGGATTATCGTTTCTGTTGGATGAGGGATACGTTTTATACATTGAATGCCTTCAACAACATTGGTCACTTTGAGGAGCTTGAAAAATATTTCAATTACATAACTAATATTGTATATAATGAAGGTGACAGGTATCAGCCACTGTATGGAATTAGTCCAAGTAGTAAGCTGGTTGAAGTTGAACTAGATCTGGAAGGGTATCAAGGTAATAAGCCGGTTAGGATTGGTAATGATGCTTATACTCACATACAGAACGATGTTTATGGTCAGGTGTTGGTTTCATTGTTGCCATTATTTACTGACGGTAGGTTCATCATCACAGAACGCTTTGAATCCAAGAACCTAATCATTAAATGTCTGGACATGATGGAACAGACAATGGAAGAAAAGGATGCCGGTCTGTGGGAATTCAGAAATCTTGCTCAATATCATACATATACTTATTTGTTTCACTGGGCAGGTGCCTGTGCCGCATACAAAATGGCAACCGCGATGAAAGATGAAGCTATTGCAAAGCGAGCGGTTAAGATACGAGATGTTGCTGCTAAGAAAATTGAAGAGTCATATGTCCCATCAAAGAAAGGTTATGCTCAAGCAATAGGTGTTGACCGAATGGATGCAAGTACGCTGCAGCTGATCATGATGAGTTTTGTACATGGAGATACTCAAAAAGCAAAGGATCATTTAGTTGCTTTAGAGAAAGAACTAGCGGCAAGTAAAGGATTGTTCTATAGATATAAGCACCAGGATGATTTTGGAGAGCCAGAGACTACATTCTTGATTTGTGCATTCTGGTATGTTGAGGCATTAGCTTGTGTAGGTAGAGTTCCTGAGGCAATTGAGTATTTTGAGAATCTGATAAGTTATGCCAATCACGTTGGTTTACTTAGTGAGGATGTTGATGACAAGGATGGAAGTATGTGGGGTAACTTCCCACAAGCTTATAGTCATGTTGGATTGATAAACGCTGGAAACCGTATAGCTAATAAGCTTGATCTGCCTTCCTTCTATTAATCAGATTCTTCAGGAGGAAAGTCTTTCATTGCTTTCTTGATTCCTTGTTGGATTTTGACCATGGGAACAGCTTGGTTATATGATAAAAGTCTTCGGGCATTTGATCTCCATATCAATTGCCCTTTTTTTCTGTCTGCAATGTCAATTAATAATGAACCATCTATGAAATGGAAAAACTCCTCTCTATATGGTGCCCAGAATGTAAGCTCATCGTCATGCATATTAACTCTTCTAAAATAGGTAGAGTCTTCCTGGAATATTAAATGAAAGTTGACAAGAATATCAGAGTTTTCATCTCCCTGGATGTATCCTTTGGATTGCATTTCAGCGGCAATAACGTTGGAGATGTTATCAATTAAAGTGCTGTCATAAAGATAATCTGGACCAGTGTAAATTTTGTTGCAATCAAGCCAGCACCAGGTTTTATAGTTCTCAAAATCTGTTTTTTCGTCAAATTGAGTTTCTACCTTCAGTGACATACAAGCTGGTAGAAATAGAATAAAAAAGACCAGATATCTCATTCTTATTGTTGTTTAAACAAATAAGGAAATATCTGGTCGTTAAGTTTTTGATTGCTATCAACCAGTAAACTGATTATTGTCAGCTACATTAATCAGTGAGCTGAGTCAATAATTTTCTCACTTCTTTATAAGACGGTACGCTGTATTTGGCTGCACTCGTTGTACTTCCTACTTTAACTGTAACTGCTTCATCTGGCATTGCAAGGAAAGTATCTTCATCAGTCCAGTCATCACCTAAAGCAGTAATGAAATCAGCATTGTATTTTTCCAGCCAAAAAGTTGAGGCCCTACCTTTATTTACTTCAGAGTTTTTGATTTCAACAACCATGTCGCCTTCAAGGACATTGAGATTCTTATTGGCCGTGATATATTTCAAATGGCTTGTCAATTCTCTGGTTCTTACTTCTCCGAGTCCTGTTTCTACTTTTCTGTAATGCCAAACCAGGCTATAATCTTTAACTTCCACAAAAGAACCAGGAGTTCTGTTGACATATCCATCTAAAACCTTTTGAATATTTGCTTTCCATTCATGTTTCAGATTGGCAATTGTTCTCCACTTCTTACCTTTCTCTTTTAACCAAACACCATGTTCAGCGATTATTTCAATATCATATGATCCAAGCCACTCTTCCAAAGTGTCTCGACCTCTACCACTGATTACCACAACATTGTTATTCTTATCAGCAGTAAGGTTTTTCATTATTTTCTTAAGCTCACCATCCGGTTTGGATTGAAGCGGGTCCGCGTGGAATCCTGTAAGCGTTCCATCATAATCAAGGAATATCAGTCTGTTTTTACTCTTGTCGTAACGCTTTTTGATTTCTTTTGATAGTTTCTCAGTTATGATGCTTGTCTCCAGAGACTTTTGTTGCTCCTTTACAAAATTCAATCGCTCCATAAAGAGGTTAACCCAATGATGAATATTGTACCTTTTCAAGGATTCCTGCATTGTTTGCATATGCTTCATCTGCTCCTCTTCTGGCATAGAAAGTGCAGTTTCAAGAGCAGTTACATATTGTTCGATATCATTTGGGTTAATCAAAATCGAATCTGAAAGCTCCTTAGCTGCGCCAGCCATTTCACTAAGAATAAGAACGCCTTTTTTATCAAGTTTGCTGGCAATGTATTCTTTACATACCAGATTCATTCCGTCTCTCATCGGAGTAACCAGAGCAACATGTGCCATTCTGTAAAGAGCAGAAAGGCCATGAAGAGGGAAGGACCTGTAGAAATAATGAATTGGCGTCCAGTTTAATCTACCGTACTTTCCGTTTATCCGTCCAACAAGAAGATCAACTTCTTCTTTTAATTGTTTGTATTTAGGAACTTGATCACGAGATGGTACAACTACCATGATCAAGGATACTTTATTTAAATATTGTGGATTCCTTTCGAGGAATAGTTCAAATGCTCTTAGACGCTGTGGTATTCCTTTTGAGTAATCAAGTCTATCTATTGAAAGAATTAGTTTTTGATCTCCAACCGAAGTTCTGTATCTAACTTCTCTGGCGATTGTTTCCGGAGAAGCTGCAGTGGTGGCGTATCTTTCGTAATCGATACCCATTGGTAACGCATCAACTAAAACTTTTCTGTCAGGAAGATTGATTTGGCCATTTGAGTTTCCAAGTCCTGCTAATCTATTTACCGAAGACAGAAAGTGACGCATGTCATCATAAGTGTGGAAACCAAGGAAATCAGATCCCAGCATACCGTTTAATAACTCTCTTCTCCAAGGTAGTAACCTGAATGACTCATAAGATGGGAATGGAATGTGAAGGAAAAAGCCAATGCTCAGCTTTGGGAATTTAGCTCTTATCATTTCTGGAAGTAGCAATAGCTGATAATCATGTATCCAGAGCGTATCATCTGGTTCAACTACTTCTTCAAGGTATTTGGCGAACTTTGCATTTACTTTTTGGTAAGCTTTCCAAAGCTCTTCATTATAAACCACATATTGGTTAAAATAATGGAAATTCGGCCACAAGGTTTCATTGCTGAATCCTTCATAGAAATCCTCAATTTCCTGGGCGCTGAGAAAAACAGGTTTCATGTTTTCTTTAGCCAATTGCTTAGTTATGGCTTTCTTTTCAACATCTTTTGTGATGGCCAAGCCTGGCCAGCCAACCCATATATTTTCTCCTTGTTTGTATATTGATCCAAGACCAGTGGCAAGACCACCTTCACTTGGTTTGTAAACTAATTCTCCTTCTTCTTCACTGATTTTCACAGGAAGGCGGTTAGAAACAATTATAGTTTTAGACATGAGTCACTGTTATTATTTAAAGAGATTACATTTTGGGTTATTGTTGTCTCTTAAATATACAGTATTAACGACTATTAAATGCTCTTAGCTTTATTTCTGTTAATCTTCGTTTAGTATCCAATGGAAAATCTCCCTTCATCATCCAATCGTAAAAGCTTGGTTCTGAAGATAATACTTGTCCAACAGGTTTTCCTTTATGCTTTCCGAAATTGAAGACTTCTTCACCTTTATCATTGAAAACCATTCTACCAGCTAGATCTACCATTTTTCTATTGGTTAATTCATGAAGAACTTTCATGTCGTTTTCAATGGTGCCAATTTCTTTACCGCTTAGATCTTCCACAGTTTGGCCATTGTACATTTCAATTTGAGACTTCAAAACCTCAAAAGTTGCCAAAGTATCAGCCTCGGCACTGTGTGCTCCTTCAAGCTTTTTACCACAGTAAAATTTATAAGCGGATGACAAGTTTCTTTTCTCCATTAAGAAGAATATTTTCTGAGCATCTACTAATTTTCTTTGGCTTACTTCAAAGTCAACGTTGGCTCTTAGAAACTCCTCCACCAGAAGTGGAACATCAAACTTTAATATATTATATCCAGCTAAATCACACCCCTCAAGAAATGAAACCAAGGATTTGGCAATTTGCTTGAAGTTTGGTTCATCTTTTACATCCTCATCGTAAATTCCATGGATCAAACTGGTTTCAGTAGGAATTGGAATGGTGGGATTGATTTTTCTGGTTTTTATTTCGGTTTCGCCATTCACCAAAACCTTCACGATAGAAATTTCAACAATACGATCGTGTGCGATGTTGGTGCCGGTTGTTTCCAAATCGAAAAATGCGATTGGATTTTTTAAATTTAATTTCATTCTTAAAAGACGGTATTATGAGAGCGCTTCGATAAACTGTGATTCTTTTATGCCAATTCTTTTCAGAAGTGTATATGCTCCTTTAAGGTATGTTATGTTATAATCTCCAGCTTTATCTTTCGGAAGATATTCTTTATCGATTTCAAGTACCTCTGCACCGTTTTGAGTTGAAACTTTTGGTGCTTTATATTCCAGTCTTACAACATCTTCTCTTTCCTTTTTGCCGATTAAAGCACTAGCGCTATCTTCATCATTATAGATGACACATCCGGCTTTTGGGCTTCTGTCAAGCATCTTTTCGTACTCTCTAACAGCGCCATCAAAATCGTCCTCTTTATCGTTTATTGCTGTTATGAGTACGATATGGTGGTCGTAATTTCTTAGATGTTCTAGTGCGCAGAGAGTAATAACTACCGGGGCATTCGTAATTTCTATATCACTTTCTTTATCACTGGATCGGAATGAGATAAATGGCTTGTTGGAGTGAGCCATTACTTTGTTAACAATTTCAAATACTTCTTCTTTCCCTTCTGAACCAGCGATTAGAATTCGCTGTTTATCTCTAATTGCTTCAAGCATGTAGTTTCATATAATGATTCAGCCAAAAATAATGGAAATTGGAAGTGCCGCAAATTATCCGGGACTAATATTTGTTAATAACTTGGTGGATAACTACATCGCATTTTGTGGATACACGAATTTGTTTTTCAACATAAATGTGAAAGCTGTTCGTTACTTTTGTAACTCTTTTCACCCCTAGGTAAACATTTTTATAACTATTTAACTCAGTCAGGATCTACACGAATGGATAGCAGTAAACCGTCCTTAAAAGTAACCAGCGCAAACAGAAGGGTAACACCATCAGAATTATCTACTCAATTAGGCAAGTTACCGCCACAAGCAGTTGATTTAGAGGAAGCAGTACTTGGTGCACTAATGCTTGAGAAGGATGCATTAACCACAGTTATCGATATTCTTAAGCCTCAAAGTTTCTACAAAGATGCTCATAGGTTTATCTATGAAGCTATTGTTCAGCTGTTTAACAATTCTGAGCCAGTAGACCTTTTGACCGTAACCAATCAATTAAGAAAAGATGGTAAACTGGAAATTGTTGGTGGTGCATATGTTGTAACGGACCTTACTTCCAGAGTTAACTCAGCAGCTAACATTGAATTTCATGCAAGAATTATTGTTGAGAATTCAATTAAGAGAGAATTGATCAGAATATCTTCTGAAATTCAGAATGATGCTTATGAAGATACAACTGATGTATTCCAACTGCTGGATAAAACGGAATCTTCGCTATTTGAGGTTTCTGAATCGCACATCAGAAAAAACTATTCCAACATGAGAACTTTGATGCATGAAGCTATCATGGAGTTGGAAGAGAAGAAAAAGCATAAAGATGGTTTAACTGGAATTGCAAGTGGGTTTACCGCTCTCGATAGGGTGACCAGTGGATGGCAACCTTCAGATTTGGTGATTATAGCAGCAAGACCTGCGATGGGTAAAACGGCTTTCGTAGTATCAGCATTAAGAAATGCGGCTGTTGATTTTGGTCATGCTGTAGCAATATTCTCTCTGGAGATGTCAGCTGTTCAGTTGGTGAATCGTTTGATTTCTGCAGAAGCTGAATTGGATAGTGAGAAAATTAAAAAAGGAAACTTAGCAGATTACGAGTGGGAGCAACTAGTTCACAAAACTTCAAAGCTTACTGAAGCTCCAATATTTATAGATGATACTCCGGGTCTTAGTATTCTGGAATTAAGAGCAAAATGTAGAAGACTTAAAGCTCAACATGATATTCAACTTATAGTAATTGACTATTTGCAGCTGATGTCTGGCGACTCTTCAAAAGGTGGGGGAAATAGAGAACAAGAGATTGCATCCATTTCAAGAGCGCTTAAAGGAATTGCCAAAGAATTGAATGTTCCGGTTATTGCACTATCTCAGTTAAGTAGGGCAGTGGAGACCAGAGGAGGAGATAAGAGACCACAACTTTCGGATTTGAGGGAATCTGGTTCAATTGAGCAGGATGCTGATATGGTAATGTTCTTGTATCGTCCAGAATATTACGGAATCACGGAAGATGAAAATGGAATGCCAACAGTTGGTATGGGAGAGGTTATCCTGGCAAAACACAGAGCTGGTTCGCTAGAAAATGTACAGCTTAAATTCATTGGTCGATTTACGAAATTCGCTGATTTAGATGGTGGAGCAGTAGGAGACTACTCAGGAGGATTCCCAACTACTGGCATGCCTTCTGAATTTTCAAATACTATTACCTTGCCAAGTAAGGCAAATGAAGACAACAATAATCCATTACCAGGTCCCGGGCCTGATGAAAATGCCCCTTTTTAAATGATGAAAGCACTTCAGTTAGTTGATGAGGAAAGTGATAAGATTGCTTTTCGTGAAATTGATATACCCAAAACAGAAAGGACTAAAGTCCTTATTAAATTAAAAGCAGCAGCACTTAATCATAGAGATCAATGGTGCCGGCAAGGAATGTATCCAGGCCTAAAATATGAAGTGACTCTTGGATCGGATGGTGCTGGAGTAGTTGAAAAAGTTGGAGATGATGTGAATCAATCTTGGATTGGGAAAGAGGTGATACTAAACCCGAATATTGATTGGGGGTCAAACCCTGTAGCACAATCAAACTCATATCATATTCTGGGGATGCCAACAAACGGTACTTTCGCTGAATATGTGATGGTTGATGTTGACCGATTAGCGGCTAAACCGGAGCATTTGTCCTTTTCGGAGGCTGCAGCATTACCCCTAGCAGGACTAACTGCTTATCGTGCATTATTCACAAAAGGACTAGTTAAAGATGGAAGTAATGTTTTAGTAACTGGAATTGGTGGTGGAGTAGCCCAAATGGCTTTTTTCTTAGCTAAGGCTGCTGGTGCAAATGTTTATATCACTTCTGGAAATCAGGATAAGATTGATCTGGCCGTAAAAAATGGAGCTCAAGCTGGATACAATTACAAGGATGAGAACTGGACAAAAACAGCAAAAGCTGATTCCAAAGGATTTGATGCAATCATTGATAGTGGAGGAGGGGATTTAATAAATCAATATCTGAAAGTAATTAATCCTGGAGGCAGAATTGTTTGTTATGGTTCAACATCAGGGACACCAAAAAATCTTGATGTATTCAGATTGTTCTGGAGTCAGGCTTCAATTCATGGCTCGACAATGGGTAATGATCAGGAATTTGTAGATATGATAGGTTTTGTGAATGAGCATAAAGTTATTCCAGCTGTAGATTCAGTTCGTCCTTTTGATCAGGCAGTCAGTGCATTTGATGAAATGAAAGCTGGCTCCCAAAACGGGAAACTAGTATTGGAATTTTAATCCATATCATATTCAAATAAGAAATTTTGATAGGCGTTGCTTAGTTCCTTTAGAGCGTGAGCATCGCCTTTCTTTTTGCAATGTTCAATTCCACTCTCGTAAACATCCTTGGCCAGATCCAGATCATCCAGTTCAATTAGAACCTCAGCAAGGTGATAGTAAGTCCCAACATATAAAGGATCTACTTCAACTACTTTTTGGAAGTATTTTTTAGCCTCTTCGGGTTGATTTTTCTTATATTCTAATCCAAGCGCATGCAACAAAAAGCAATCTTGTGGGTTTGTTTGTAAAAAAGCATTTAGTTGGTTAATCCTGTCGGTATTCATTCCTTCAATTTCTTTATTTTACTAATCGTATTAACTAACTTCACGCAAATTTAGACAACTAAACCTTAGTTATACATATGAACATACTAGTCTGTATCACACACGTACCGGATACAACTTCTAAAATCGCATTTACAGATAATAATACCAAGTTTGATAAGAATGGCGTACAGTTCATCATCGGTCCTTACGATGATTATGCTTTGGCCAGAGCGGTAGAACTGAAGGAAGCTTCAGGTGGGAAGATAACTGTTTTAAATGTTGGTGAAGCTGAAACAGAACCAACGATTAGAAAAGCCTTGGCAATTGGAGCTGATGAGGCGATCAGAGTGAACGCTTTCCCAAGTGATTCATTCTTTGTTGCGAATCAAATTGCAGCAATTGCAAAAGAAGGTAACTACGATTTAATACTAATGGGTAGAGAATCAATTGATTTTAATGGTGGTCAGGTTCACGGAATGGTAGGAGAGATGTTGGGAATTCCTTCTCTTTCCCCAGTAATGTCATTAGACATTGACGGGACGAAAGCTAAGATTTCCAGAGAGATCGAAGGTGGTAAAGAGTATATTGAATTGGACTTACCTTTCGTTGCTGGATGTCAGGAGCCAATTGCTGAGTGGAAGATTCCTAACATGAGAGGAATTATGTCTGCAAGGACAAAACCATTGAATGTTGTTGAACCAAGTGATAACACGGTTCAATCTGAAGTTCAAAACTTCGAACTACCTCCAGCGAAAGGAGCTGTGAAAATGGTAGATGCCGAAAATGTAGGTGAGCTTGTGAACCTATTGAAAAACGAGGCAAAAGTTATTTAATCATTCACCCAAACTTGAATTAAGAAAAAATGTCAATATTAGTTTTTGTAGAGACTGACGAAGGAAAAGTAAAGAAATCATCATTGGAAGCAGTTAGTTATGCTGCTGCAATGGGTGATGAAGTGATCGCATTAGCATTTGGGACAGTGGATAGCGCTGAATTAGCAGCTACTGGTAAGAATGGAGCAAACAAAGTGCTTCACGTAAGTGATTCAAAGCTTGATCAAGGTAATATCCAGGCTTACGCTACTGGAATTGCAGCAGCAATGGAAAGCACTGGTTCAAGCATCTTGGTTTTAGCAAAATCTTCACTTGGAGATCCTGTTTCGGCAAGAGTAGCTATAAAAGTTGGAGCTAGTTTGGCTTCAAATGTAACTTCTCTTCCTGATACTTCAGATGGATTCAAAGTAACAAGATCAATCTACACAGGTAAAGCATTTGCAAATGTTTCCCTAAATGGTGACAAAAAAATTATTGCAATCAAAAAGAATGCTGTAGATTTAAAAGAAGACGGAGGGGATGCTGCAGTTGAGGCATTTAGTCCGGAAATTCCAGATTCTGACTTTGGAGTAACTATTACATCGCAGGAAAAAGCAACTGGAGATGTATTATTACCGGAAGCGGATATCGTTGTTTCAGGAGGTAGGGGACTTAAAGGACCTGAGAACTGGGGTATGATAGAGGAGTTAGCCAAATTGTTAGGAGCAGCTACTGGTTGTAGTAAGCCTGTTTCTGATGTGGGATGGAGACCTCACCACGAGCACGTAGGTCAAACTGGTGTTAAGGTAAGTCCAACATTATATGTAGCAGTTGGTATTTCTGGAGCTATTCAGCATCTTGCTGGTGTAAACTCGTCAAAAGTTATTGTAGTAATTAACAAGGATGCAGAAGCGCCGTTCTTTAAAGCAGCAGATTACGGAATCGCTGGAGATGCATTTGAAGTTGTACCTAAGCTGATAGAAGCACTTAAAAGTGCTAATTAATTTTGGAAAAAATAAAACTTGAAATACTCGGATTATCTTCCAGTCAATCTCAAAGCGGATCTTTCGCATTGGTATTGGGAGAATCATCAGGAAACAGACGCTTGCCTATTATCATCGGTATGTTTGAAGCTCAAGCAATTGCCATTGAAATAGAAAAGATCGTTCCAAACAGGCCTATGACTCATGATTTATTTAAATCGTTTGCATACAGTCTGGGGTTTGAAATTAATGAAATCATTATATCAGATCTAAAAGAAGGAGTGTTCTTTGCGAAAATCGTGTGTAACAGAGATGGGGATGTATTTGAAATAGACTCAAGACCTTCTGATGCTATCGCAATTGGTCTAAGGTTCAATGTGCCTATTTACACATTTGAGTCCATTCTTACAGAAGCCGGAATTGTTCTGTCTGATGATACTGAAGAGGAGATGACTAAATTGCAGAAGACAGAGGAGAAAGCTCCTGCTGAAGTGGCGAAGGCACCAAGTCTGGACCAACTGGATAGTCTTACATCAGATAAGTTGCAAGAAATGCTCAATGAGGCTCTTGATAAAGAGGATTATGAGCGAGCAGCAAAAATTCGGGATGAGATGAACAAGAGAAACTGAGTGAACGAGAATATTTAAGGATTAAGCCGTTAAATCATGCGTTTAACGGCTTTTTTTTATATCTTTTCATAGAGAAAAAGGGGATAACAAGCATTCTATCGACGACTTGCCCTCGTCTATCGAAAATAAACGGCAACCTACCAGATATAGAGTACATTTGTTATGGTTAAGGAGGGGTACTGAGCATTCAGATGGGAACTATTACATCTAACGCAACGACCTCACAACATATCAGTCTACGGGAAAAATTGTTGGGAATATTTTATTAAATCGACACAATTGAAATTATGGTAGCATCTAGGATGAGGCATTTATTTTTGGTAGCATTTACGCTACTATTCTCTCTTCAGGGATTTAGTCAGGATGAAGTTACTTATGAAACTGCATCTCAAATTCTGACCCTGGCAATTTCAAAATATGATAACGGAGATTTCAATGGAGCTATTGAATATAGTTTAAGAGGGCTGGATCAAGCGCAACAGCTTGATGACAATGTTCTTGTACTGAATTTCAACAGTATTCTTGGAAATTCCTATCTGTCCACTAAGAAGTATAGAGATGCTGCTAACTATTTTCTTCAAATAAGCATTACTGCGGAACAAAGTGGAAGCTTTCTTACTGCAGCCAACGGTTATTTTGCATTAGGGAACACTTATTCCGATATGGGAGCATTCACTAATGCAGCCCAAAACTACAATTATGCTCATGACTTTTTTGAGAAGGCAGGAGATAGTAATGGCAGAAAAGATGCCCTGGAAGGAACTGCATTCAATTACTTTTTTGCAGAAGACTATGAAAATGCTACCAAATACTTTGACCAACTTCTTGCATTAGGGGGTTCCAATGCCAATGTTGCTTTTACGGCTAATAAAAAAATAGCTGAGTCATTTGAAAAAATGGGGCAGCCTGGAAGAGCAATTCCTCATAAAATTGCAGTTTATGATTTATTGAAATCAAGAAATAAAAGAGTGGAGTTGGCCCAGGTCTGTGACGATCTGGCGAATCTATACATTCAGGCAAGAGACTACAGCAGCGCAATGAAATATGCGCAAGAGGCAATTAAGTTCAACGGAAGTAATCCATCATACACTACTACACTCGCAGCTGCTCATATCGCAAATGGAGATGTTGCTACTGCTTCCAAACATTTGACCGAAGCATTAAACCTGGCCATCATTAATGAAAACGAACTATCTAAAGCAGATATTTATAATTACCAAGCACAGGTCTTCTATAGAAATGGTGACAATTCAAGTGCATTAAATTTACTTGGTAAAGCTGAAGCTATTGCTAATCCTAATAACCTGATAGATGCATTAGAGACCAACTATCAGTTCGGAGCTGAAATTGCTTCTGAAGCTGGGAATAGTACAATGTCGAGTACCTATAATGCTAAGCTAACTGACCTTAGAAATCAGAAGAAAACGGCTGCCAATGTCACAAAATCCAGAGTGAGATCAGCCGATAAAATCGCAACAGATTATGACAAGCAGTTAAGGTTAGAGATATCTCAACAAATGAGTGTTGATTTAGCGAATAGAAAAACTGAGTTGGAGTCAGAAAAGAAAAGACAACAAAGAGAGCTACTATCTCAGCAGAGACAGTTACAAGAAAATGAAGAAACAAGAACTCAACAGGAAAATCTAATCTTGCAACAAGAACTTCAAGCAAAGGAGAGACAACTTCAGATAACTAAGCTTCAACAGGAAACTGAAGAGGAGAAGCAAGCGAAACTTGAAAAAATCAAGCAGTTAGAGGCTGCAGAACAAGTTAAGTTAATACTTGAGCAAGAGAATAGACTAGCTGCTCAGGAAATTGAGGTGGCTGCAGCAAACAGAAAATTCTTCATCGTAGGAATTATTGGAGCAATTCTGGTAGCCTTGACGATGATCGTTGCTTTCTACAGAGTTAACAAATCAAGAAAAGTTATCACTGAGCAAAATCAAAATCTGGAAGAGCAACAAAAAACTATTAAGAAAAGAAACCTTCAGTTGAAGAGGAGTTCGGAACACCTGCAGAAGTCAAACAACATGCTAAAGAATGCGCAGAAGAACCTTGAGGATGCTTTGATGGAGGAGCAGAAGGTAAGAGCTCAGCTGGAGAATACAAATAAAGAATTAAAAGATACTCAAGTGCAATTGATTCATGCAGAGAAGATGTCTTCACTTGGTCAGTTAACTGCAGGTATTGCACATGAAATTAATAACCCGATCAACTTCGTTGTAAACAGTTCGAATATCATCAATATGAATTTCGAAGAAATGAAGGAGATATTCCAGGCACTTATGGAAGTAAGAGATAGCGAGCCACAAGAGGTGAAAGATCTTGTACAACGAATAGACCCTGAAGAATTGGATGAATCTCTAGAGATAGTAGCAGAGATGCTTCAGAACCTTAATTATGGTGCCGATAGAGTAACAGAAATTGTAAAGGGACTTAGAACCTTCTCAAGATTTGATGAAGCAGAGATTAAAATTGTGGATCTACATGAGAACCTTGATTCTTCGCTGCTTATCCTGAACAATAAGTACAAGGATATGCAACTTGAAATCGTTAAGGAATTTGATAAAGATTTACCTGAGATCGAATGCTATCCAGGGCAGCTTAACCAAGTATTCGTAAATATCATTAATAACGCGATTGATGCCATTGGAACTACTGAGCAGCCAGGTAAAATAACTATTGGAACTAAGACACTATCGGACGATAAAATAACTATTTCCATCTCCGATACTGGAAATGGTATTCCTAAGGAAAATCTTGAGAAGATTTTCGACCCATTCTTTACGACGAAGGATGTGGGTAGTGGAACAGGTCTTGGTCTTTCAATTTCACACAGCATCATTGAACAACATGCCGGCGAAATAAATGTGAATAGTGAGGTAGGAAAGGGGACAGAGTTTGTGATAACATTGTATAAATCCTTATTTTCGGCAAAACAAACAGGAGAAGTCCAAGAAGAAGTGGCTTCCAACTAAAAGAGGAATTACGCAATGGCAATATTTAAGGATCGCCTGGATGTTAGAAAGCTTAATAAATACAACATCCTATACGTTGATGATGAGGATATTAACCTGAAAGTATTCAAAGAGACTTTTAGGAGAGACTACAATGTCTATACGGCAACCAGTGGAAAAGAAGCTCTGCAAATGATCGATGATCACAAAGAAATAGATCTTGTGATTACAGATCAGCGCATGCCTGAAATGACAGGAACTGAGCTGCTGGAAAAGGTTGTAGTAAAAAATCCTGGAATATTAAGGATGATCATGACCGGTCACAGTGATCTGGAAGTAATCGTAAAAGCGGTTAACGAGTATGGTATTGATCAATATATTACAAAGCCTTGGAATTCTGACGGGTTAAAAGAGACTTTAGATAATCTACTTGCTAAATACTCCAAAGAGAGTATTAAAACTGGAGGAGTAAAATCTTCTAATGGACAAGAGGAAGATAAGGTAGCAGGATACGCTCAAACTCTGGTTAATATTAATGAAGTGCGGGTGGATCTAATAAGAAAGCACTTTCCAATGCCATTGGTAATCAATTACTCCAGAGATTCTGAAGGTAAAGAAAATATGCTGGTATTTGAATCAGAAGATGAAAAGTCAATGTTGGCTTTGATGATAAACTGTTCTGTTTCAGAAACTCCAGGAAGTATGATAAAATCCTTTTTACTTGGGTATGGGAAAGGATATTTATTAGAAAATAAAGATTGTACTGCAGCGGCATTCTACGAGTATATGGTTACAGCTGCAAGAGATTTTTCTAAGAATCATTTTCATGACAATATAAGAATCGGAATTACTGTCTTTAGTCATGTGGATGGAAGAAAGGAAGATGAAATAATTACCAACACGCATATGTTGTATGGTTATAAAAATGATCAACCTATGGATATGGAGACTGTTGTAGGTTCCAATGAAGAGGTGAAGACTGATGATAGCAAAGTATACTACATCGGAGAAGATCAATGTGATAAACTATACATCTATGCAATTGATACACTTATTGATAAAGATATTTTTGAAGGTAATTTGTTAATTAAATTACAGGAGGGGCAGGAGATGTCTTATGGCGAATTGATAATTTCGTTGCAAGCATTTCTTAATTCTTCGGTATCCACAAGCGGGGTGGACAAATTTTCTCTAATTGGGTTGGATTACACGATCGAATAAATTGTAATATTCGTAGTGTTTGGGTTTCTTTGTGCTTCAGCACTTTATTGGAACAGAGGACAAATTACTTTAATTCTTAATTTTTATTAATTAAAACGGGAAAAGTATGGTTCTTAGGGACACAGCCAAAGACATTGTTGACAAGCACAACATTCTGTATGTAGATGATGAAGAAATCAATCTGAGAGTATTTAAGTCTACTTTTAAAAAACATTACAACGTATTCACTTGCACCAGTGGATCTGAAGCATTGGAACTACTTCAGGAAAAAGATATTGAACTTATCGTCACTGATCAGAGAATGCCGGAAATGAATGGAACTGAACTTTTAGGTAAGGTTGTTCCTAATCATCCAAATATCTGTAGAATGATCATGACAGGTTTTAGTGATCTTGAAGTAATCATTCAAGCGGTAAACAATTATGGTATTCATCAATACATAACAAAGCCTTGGGATTATCAATCATTGAAAAGCACATTCGATAATTTCCTTACCAAGGATACTAAATTGGAATTGAAAGAAGAGCCTGCTCCAACAGCACCGAAAGAAGACCAGTCAGATTTAAAGAAATTTACAGAAGCCTTAATAAGCAATAAGGCAGATAATATTGAATTAGTTGGCAAGCACTTTGAAAATTCCTATCTATTAAACTATTCTGATTCATGTGAAGGAAAAGAGAATGTATTCATCTATGAGTTTAAGAAAGAGGATGCTATCTTGGGTCTCACGATAGGCTGTGAAATTACAGGCATCAGAGGGACTATGATTAAGGCAAATGTTGAGGAGTTTGCAAAAGATATTCTCTTGTCTAAAAAAGCATTTAACCCGGTAGACTTTTATAAGGATTTGATAGATGCAACTTCAGCCTATTTGAAAATTTTAAATATGGCAGGAAATGAAGTGCAAATTCAAATGATGTATAAGCATGTCTCAAAACCTAATGTCTGGATATTGACTAATTCTGAAGCTCCACTCTTCTACAAAGATGGAAGCCAGGTTGAATTGAAATTCCATTCAAGACTCTCGACATACAATTTGACTATATACAGGTTGGCTAGTGAAATTTGTGATCGTTTCTATATTTATTCTGCGGATCATGAGTCTGATTCAGGACCATTTGTGAATGAATTGAAGGAGAAAATCTCAGCTGTCCAAAACAATGATAAAGAGCTAAGAAGAATAGAGTTGCAGTCTTTTGTTGATTTTAGTATCACCAACAACGGGGTAGATAAATTTGCATTATTAGAGATAGGAGTGTAATCCATTCAGAAAGTTTTGCTCAGATTCCACTGCATTGATTACTAAAGTTTTAAATTAGCGGTCGGAAAAAGAATTACTACTAAATGGATTACCTAAGAGGCCTGATTGGTCTTGCATTTCTTATAGGATTTGTCTTTTTATTTTCTTCTAATAAAAGGAAAATAGACTGGAGACTTGTAGGTGTTGGACTGATACTTCAAATAAGCTTTGGTTTATTAATCACTAAAGTCTCTTTTGTCTCAAAAGCGTTTAGCTGGGTAAGTTCCAAATTTGTGATCTTGTTAGGGTTCTCAAATGACGGAACAAAGTTTCTGTTTGGTGAATACATGATGAACTCAGATAATGTAGGTTTCATCTTTGCATTGCAGGTACTTCCCACTGTTATCTTTTTCTCAACTTTGACAGCAGGCCTGTACTACCTTGGTGTACTTCAGATTATTGTTAAAGGGATTGCCTGGGTGATGGCCAGAACAATGAGGCTCTCTGGGGCAGAATCACTTAGTGCAGCCGGAAATATATTCCTCGGTCAAACAGAGGCTCCATTATTGGTAAGACCTTTTGTGCCGTCTATGACCAGATCTGAACTAATGTGCTTAATGACCGGAGGGATGGCAACAATCGCTGGTGGAGTTCTTGCCGGATATGTTGCTTTTCTTGGAGGAGATGATACTGCAGCCAGAGCTCAATTCGCAACCTACTTACTTAGTGCGTCAATTATGAATGCACCCGCAGCAATCATCATGTCAAAGATTTTGATCCCAGAACTACATAAAGATCAAATCAATTCAAGTCTGGTGGTAAACACGGAATCCTTAGGCGTTAATTTAGTGGACGCTTTGGCAAAAGGTGCAGCTGATGGCTTGAAATTGGCATTGAACATAGGTGCTATGCTTCTAGCATTCATTGCCTTGATTTTTGCTATAAACTATGCACTTTCGGCTGTTGGTGATGTATTTGGACTAAATGAATGGGTAAGAACAGTTACTGATGGTAATTTTGATAAGTTCTCTTTGGAGTTTATTCTTGGTCAGATATTCAGAGTCTTTGCATTTTTGATGGGAGTTGATTGGAATGAGTCTGCGTTGGTAGGTAGTCTTCTTGGGCAAAAAATTGTCGTCAATGAGTTTGTCGCTTATTTAGGATTAGCTGATTACAAAGCAGCTGGATTGTTAAGTGATAAGTCAATTCTGATTTCGACGTACGCACTATGCGGTTTCGCTAATTTTAGCTCCATAGCAATACAAATCGGAGGAATCGGAGGAATGGCGCCAACTCAACAAGGAAACCTTTCTCGTCTGGGTTTTAAAGCACTCCTGGCAGCAACTGTTGCAACTATGATGACTGCAACAATAGCCGGTGCATTATTCTAATGATTTAATCCCTTAAGTATTAATTGAGCGGAGGCCTTGTTGGTAGCAAGAGGAATATTGTGTACATCACAAAGTCTCATTAGCATTTGGACATCAGGTTCGTGTGGGTGCTTATCCATTGGATCTCTGAAAAACACTACCAGATCAAGTTTTTTTTCTGCTGCCAATGCTGCAATCTGAGCATCTCCACCTAGAGGACCACTAAGAAAACGGTGTACATTCAAACCAGCATTTTCTACATGACTACCAGTGGTTCCAGTAGCTACTAATTCTGCGGTGGTCAAATACTCTTTGTTCTCTAATAAAAAAGCAACCATATCGGCTTTCTTACCATCATGAGCAATTATTGCGATTTTCATATTAAGTCAAATTGATGTCCAAGAATAAAGATGAAATTCGACAATTACCGTTATCGGCTAAAATTTATTTCAAATAGAGGGTTCTGTTCATCCCAATTGTATAAAAATTAGTTCATGTAATTGATTATGTGATAATTATATCGGATTATTGAAAGTTACTTTTTTAACACTGTAGTAGATAAATGAAGATTAGGAATGCAATAAGGTGCAAAGCACTATTTTTTGTATGCAGCTTTTTATTGTTTTCAAAAGCTTACAGTAAGGATTTTACCATTCTGGTTACCTCAGCCCCAAACGTAAAATCTAATGAAAGTATATTCATTGCAGCCAACATTAACGATTGGGACCCTTTCAATAGTAAATATCAATTAACAAGGACTGAAAATGGATACCACTTAAATATTTCTACAAAGGAGGAATACTTGCAATTTAAGTTTACACGTGGAAGTTGGGGAACTGTAGAAGGAGATGAATTGGGACATAGAATTGATAATAGACTGCTGTCTGTCAAAGAAATCAAGGATACTGTTCACTTCAACATCTTAGGTTGGGAAGATATCAAACCAAATGGAGCTATTCATTTACAGATTATCGATCGGTCCTTCGGTTCCATTCACAATGATAGTCTCTTTGTGACCGGAAACTTCAATGGTTGGAATCCAGGTGAGCAGACCTATCAATTACAAAATACAGAATCTAATATTTATGAAGTTGAAATCCCTTACTCAGGGAAAATTTTGGAATATAAATACACCAGAGGTTCCTGGAATACGGTTGAGGGTAATGAAGCGGGTGAAATAAGAAATAATAGAATATTAGTGCCTCCATACAAGGAGATCCATATTGATACTATACTAACCTGGGAAGACCTTGGTACAAACAGGAGATATCAATTTTTCATTGAAAAAGTTCCAAAACGTACTCCTCATGATGCTTCCATTTATGTCACAGGAAATTTTAATGATTGGGATCCTAAGGATGATCGTTATATAATGACATTGGGTGAAGATCAAACCTACTATATCAATATTGAGTCGGAACTCGATACGCTTATTTATAAATTTACCAGAGGAGATTTTAATTCAGTTGAAGGAAGGTACAATGGACTGGCAAGACCAAACAGGATCGCTATTTACGATCAACAGGATTTCCCTGTTATTACGGAGGTGTTATCATGGGAGGACTTGAATGGTGACTGGTTTAATGTCTACGCGATTACTCTGATTGTGCCATCCATAATAGGTGTTTTAATATTCTTTGCACTTGGAGGACTACAAAATTCACGTCCAGCTAATGAGACCCTACGTTGGTTAGTCCTGATTTTGAGCATATCACTGATATTGAGAATAATCCCTTTTTATAGAGAGGTTTTTAAGCTATTTCCTCATGTTATACTATTTGCGGATGTAATTTATTTTCTATTTCCAGTCTTGTTGTACCTCTATTTCAGGAAATTATTCGGTTTAAGGAGTCAACTAAGTCCTACGATAATTTCAATGCATTTTCTACCTATCACAGTGTTGGTGATTTTGTATCTACCATTATTTCTTACCAGCAGAGATGCTTTTATTAATGAAGTAATGGATCAAGACAATCAGGTACTTTTCAGGTTTGTTGGTTTTGGAGGGCTGGTCTTTAGCTTTGTTTATTGGTACTTAAAAGTGTCAATTCAGAGAAAGTACGTTTTGAAAATGGAAGAAAATTTGTCTTTTGATGTCAATCTCCGCTACACTCGTTCAATTATTTTGATAGGGGGTACATTATTATTCTTCTGGGTGTCCATTTATATCATTGGTTTAGTGAATGAAATATTTAACCTCGATATACTAAATGTGGCAGAGGCTTTGACAGATGTGTCATGGTTGATGTTTAGTGGATACATTTATTTGTTCGGTTTTTTTGCAATACAGAGGCCAGAGTTATTCCTAATTAATAGTAGTGATGAGCTGGCTGTGAAGACCAGCTTAGTTGACGGTAGTGAAATTACAAGACTCATGTCAAGATTAGATCTTTACATGTCTGAACAGAAGCCTTATCTTAATGATCAATTAAGTCTAAGTCAGTTAGCCAGTAACCTGAACCTTACAGATCATACTCTGTCTAAGGTCATCAATGAAGGCTTCTCAATCAATTTCTATGAATTAATTAATCGCTATAGAGTTCAGGAGTTTATTGAAATTGCATCTGACCCACGAAATGCAAATAAAACGTTTATGGGATTGGCTTACGAAGTTGGTTTCAATTCTAAAAGTACCTTTAACCGTTCTTTTAAAAAAGAGAAAGGATGTACACCACGTGAGTTTTTTAAGCAATCAAATTCAACAAATGTAGTCGGTTGAAACACATTGTACATTTCCCCGGTTTATTGCTCGATAATTCCATGAAAAAAGCCCTGCAAGTATTCCTGCAGGGCTCTAAATTATTGATAAAAGAATTCTTAAGTATACTTAAGGTTCTTTTTAGGAGATCCGCTCATGATTTCATCATTGGCAAAATCTTTGTACTTCTCGAAGTTTTCATTGAATGCATCTGCCAACTCATTAGCCTTTTGGTAAAATGCAATATCATCTTTCCACGTTTCTCTTGGACTTAGAAGCTCAGAAGGAACATCAGGACAAGTCATTGGAATTTCTGTTCCAAAAATTGAGTGAGTTCTATATCCTACATTATCAAGAGTACCATTCAATGCAGCTGTGATCATAGCTCTGGTGTACTTTAGTTTGATTCTAGAACCAACACCGTAAACACCACCAGTCCAACCAGTGTTCACTAACCAAATCTTAACATCGTACTGTTCCATTTTCTTTCCTAGCATCTCAGCATACTTTGTAGGATGTAGAGGAAGGAATGGAGATCCGAAACACGCACTAAAAGTAGTTTGGGGCTCAGTTACTCCAGCTTCGGTACCAGCAACTTTTGCTGTGTAGCCAGAAATGAAGTGGAACATAGCCTGTGATTTATTTAATCTCTGAATTGGAGGAATAACTCCAAATGCATCACAAGTCAGGAAAAATATGTTTTTAGGAATACCACCTACAGAAGGATCAACAGAGTTAGCAATGTGATCAATCGGATAAGCAGCCCTTGTATTTTCAGTTACTGAGGCGTTTTCGTAATCAACAGTTCTCGTACCAGGCTGGAATCTTGTATTCTCCACAATAGCACCGAACTTAATAGCATCAAATATTTCAGGCTCTTTCTCTCTTGTTAGGTCAATTACCTTTGCGTAACAACCACCTTCGAAGTTGAATACGTTCTTGTCAGTCCATCCATGCTCATCATCACCAATCAAACCTCTGTTTGGATCAGCAGACAATGTAGTTTTACCAGTTCCAGAAAGACCAAAGAATATCGCTGTATCATGGTCTTTGTTTCCGATGTTAGCTGAACAGTGCATTGAAAGCACATCTTTCTCTTGAGGAAGAATGTAATTCAATACTGAGAAGATTCCTTTCTTCATTTCTCCTGCATAAGCAGTTCCACCAATTAGGATGATTCTCTTGCTTAGATTGATAATTGCAAAATTATCTTGTCTCGTACCATCCTCAGCTGGATCAGCTTTAAATTCAGGAACACAAATGATTGTGAAGTTAGGATCGAAAGACTCAAGCTTGTATCTGTCTGGTCTTAAGAACATGTTGTTACAAAACAGATTGTGCCAAGCTTTAGTGTTAATCACTCTTAAGTTCAATCTGTAAGTCTTGTCAGCACCTGCATAAGCATCTCTCACAAATACTTCCTTGTCCTCAAGAAATGCGATCATTTTTTGATGAATCTGATCGAATTTTTCTTCAGAAATTGGAATGTTTACATTTCCCCACCAAACAGTGTTTTCTGTTTTGGCATCCTTTACGATAAATCTGTCTTTAGGAGATCTACCAGTAAATTTACCGGTATCGGCCATTAGGGCGCCAGTATCGGTTAATGACCCTTCACCTCTTTCCAACGCTTTTTCAATTAATTCAGCGGGAGTGAGGTTCCAGTGAGCGGACTTTACTTTAAATATTCCAACTTTTTCTAGACCACTTTCGGACGGTTTTAATCCGATTTCTTGCATAGTTTGTACGATTTGGATTATACTTGTTCATTTGTCGGGCAAAAATAGAAATAAATTGTATCAGAGTTCCCTCTTTTTGAGTTTTTCTTTCAGTACAAAACATGCATATATGCCCGTTTCAAACGTTTGTAAGTTTTCAATCAATTAAATCAAGTAACAACATTAAACTATGTCATCAGTAACAGTTAATGACCCTAATCATGCTATGAATCAAAGGCAGGTCTTCGGACATCCGGCTGGGTTATATATATTATTCTTCACAGAACTTTGGGAGCGCTTTTCTTACTATGGAATGAGGGCTCTTTTTGTTTTATTCCTTACCGCAGAAATTTCGGCAGAAAATGCGGGGTTTGGTTGGACCAGAGGTGAAGCGCTATCATTATACGGTTGGTATACCATGTTGGTATATGTAGCTTCAATCCCAGGAGGAATTCTTGCTGACAAAGTTTTTGGACAGAAGAAAATGGTTGTCATAGGTGGTATTTTATTATGTATAGGACACGGAGTTTTGGCAATCGAAGGAATGTGGGCATGGTATGCTGGTATTAGTTTGATTATTCTAGGTGTTGGTGGATTAAAGCCAAACATTTCTACAATGGTGGGTGGCCTTTATAAACAAGGTGATGAAAGAAGAGATATTGCTTTTACAATTTTCTATATAGGAATTAATCTTGGAGCATTTGCTGCTGGTTTGATAATTGGACCACTAGGTGAGAATGTTAATTGGCATTACGGTTTTGGATTAGCCGGAATTGGAATGGTAATTGGACAAGCCATGTTTGTTTGGGGAACTAGATATCTGAAAGGTGTTGGTGAGCTTGAAGAGAAGAATGAAGAAAGTGATGAGCCTAAAGGACCATCTTATATATCAAAACTATTCGCTAATAAGCTGGCTCTTGCATTAAATGTTGTAGTGCTACTACTTGGAGCTTACATCATATATGCTGGAAGTTTTGGATATGGTTTACTGGTAATGGGAGTTTCTTTTTTTGTAGGATTCTTCACATTAATGCTTGCGGACCTTGAAGGCATTGAGAAGGATAGAGTAGTGGTCCTGGTGTTAAGCTACTTAATAGTAATCATATTCTGGGGAGCCTTTGAGCAAGCGGGAGGACTAATGAACCTTTATGCTAGTGAAAAAACTGATAGGTTAATAACAATATTTAATCTTGATCTAATTTTTGGTGTGGCCATTGCAGCTTTGGCGATAAGGGGAATTATCGGTAAAATGAAAAAACAAGAGAATTTCATGTATTGGTTTATAGGTACAGGAGTCCTGGCGTTTATGTTCTTTGCATTACGAACTTTGGTATTCACCAAAGGAGGGGATGGGATTCCAGAAGGGATGTATTTAGTTCCAGCTACTGTATTCCAATCTGTCAATTCATTTTTCATTTTTACATTGGGAACAATGATTGCCCTTTACTGGTACAATAGAAAAATGAAAGGGAAAGAATCAGGTTCTCTTTTTAAAATGGCATGGGGTGTTATTATAATGGGACTGGGCTTTACATTCATGAGTATTGCCACAAAAGAGTGGGAAGCAACTGGTGGATCAGGAATGGTGTGGCTTGTTTTAGCTTATATGTTCCATACAATTGGGGAACTTTGTCAGTCACCAGTAGCAATGTCATTTATTACCAAGCTTGCTCCAGCAAAATACGTTTCAATTATGATGGGATTCTATTTTGCGGCAACTGGATTTGGAAATAAGCTGGCAGGTGCACTTGGGGAATATTCTGAAAAAGCCGGTGAGTTCGAAATATTTACTGGAATAACTATTTTCTGTGTGGTGTTTGGTGCGTTAGTACTATTGCTAATGAAACCACTGAAAAGACTTACTCACGGTGCAGAAGACTTACAGGAAGAGGCAGCCTAGTTGGTTGAAGAAAAGAATTTATAAAAAAGGGGCTCAAAAGAGCCCCTTTTTAGTCTAGATCAATTTCTTCTATAATACTTGTGGATATATAACCAGAAAAGAGACCATATCCATTCTCGATATTGCTTGTAACAAATACTGGTTGGGCAAAAGGATCTCCATCATTCCAGTCCTGAATCTTACTTGACCGCACATAATTGAAATACGTTTCATCACAATTTCTTAATACTAACCTTTTCTGAACTGCTGTGTCCTCCCAGTAATCAATGAATACCTTAAAGTTTTGTCTCTGTCCATTAAATGACTTGTCGTCTACTAAAACACTGTTTCCCCAAGAGGAAGGGTCATCATCAAATTCAGAATAATCAAGTTCAAGGTAATCCACGTAGATAAGGGTATCTATACCAATGGTATCTTCATAAAATGTCTCAGTTAATTCATCATAAATGACGTCAATAATTGGCCATTCAATCTGAGTGTAAGTAGCTATTTCATAAAAGTTTTCTTCAGATCCATTGTCATTGATTTCAAATTCCCAAACCAATTGTGGGTAACCATTCCGGTTCGTAGTTCTGATGTCAACCGTAGAGATTGTGGGTGTAGTTGTAGGTAGCAAGAATTCACCACTAATAGATTCAAATCCATTTTTAGAAGCGCGGATTTCGTAGTTTACCCCTGGTGTAGGGTATACATTTGAACGATATATTCCATTGCCGGTTTCTTCAAATAAACCCACTGGATTACCATTTTCAAGTAGCTCTATGTTTGCTCCTCTTACCTGGGTAAACTCATCCTCCTCAAGAATAAAAGAATCTTCCGAAAGGTCAACTACGATTGTGCTGTCAGGATTGATTACAGAATTTAGGACCAACCTTGTTGGCTCTTCAGGAATATCCACATCTAATACAATTTCGCAGCTTGAGAAAATTAGAAGTAGAGTAATATATGCTGTTAATTTTTTCATGGTATTAGAATTTGAAGCTGTATCGAAGGAATGGGATAATTGGGAAAACACTGTATTGGACAAACTTTTTGTCTCCGTTTCGGGTGTATGCAACGTCCATGTAGAAAGCATTGGCACGACTGTAGGTATTATATGTTCCAAAGGACCAGGTAACTTCTCCCCATCTTTTCTTTTTGGTTCTACTTATACTAATATCGAGTCGGTGATAGTCTCTCATTCTGAAGGAGTTTCTGCCGTTAAACCTTTCCACCTCTCCAGACCAGAAACTATCTGTGTTAAATCGCTTGTATCTTCCTTCTGGGAGTGAGATTGCATTGCCAGTCCCATAGACCCATGCTCCAGAGATAGATAGGTTTTTGGAGATTTTGTAGGCGGTAGTAACAGCAAGATCATGTCTTCTATCAAACTTGTACGGAAATGGCTCTCCATCATTAAAGGCATCAAATGTCCTGTAAGTTTTAGACCATGTGTAACCAATCCAACCAGTTACCTTACCTACTTTTTTATTTAGAAATAATTCAAATCCGTAGCTTTCACCATCTCCGAAAACTATTTTATCCTCCCAGCTGTCTGTGGTGTTTAGATATGTTGCGCCTTCTCTGTATTCAATTAGATTATTCATGGTTTTGTAATAGGCTTCAGCACTTACCTCATATCCATGTGATAAATTTTTGGCAGCACCAATTGCAGCTTGCCACGCCTGTTGAGGTTTTACCTGATCCGTAGTAGGAACCCATAAGTCTGTAGGTAGTCCAATTCCCGCGTTTGTTAAAAGGTGAATGAACTGAGTCATTCTAACTACAGATCCTTTAATAGAAGTGGTGTTATTCAACATGAATCTGGCAGATAATCTTGGTTGTATTGAATGATACATCTCACTATCAACTAAAAAACCAGAATAGTGTAACCCCAGGTTTACTTTTAGTTTTGCTGAAAGTTTGTAATCATCTTCAATATAGGTGAAGTGTTCAAACGCTCTGGTTGCTTTTGCTCCAAGTGTGGTGTCTGAGGAAAATGTCTCTTTTAAGGAAAGCGCTCCGGGTTTAAACTTATGATACGTAAGGTTTACACCGGTTTTAATTTTATGATTAGGAGCAGGGTCATAATCAAAATCTGCCTTTAGGCCAATATCTTGAATTCCAGATAAGTATTTGATTGATTGCTTGTCTGTCACAATCTCATCACCTTGAGGATATGTATCCTCAAGTTTGCTGAAGATATCAAAATTGAAGTTACTGTAGGTTGCCGTCAGGTTACCAAATAGTTTTGGGCTATATACATGATTCCACCTAATCGCGGTGGTTGCATTTCCCCAATCTAACCCTGATTCTTCTTTATATTGATATTCTTCAGACCCATTAAACCATGTGTCATCTATTCTTGCATAGGCATTGTCCCTTCCTAGGTAACTGCTGACAAACAACCTGTCTTTTTCACTAAACCTGTGATTTACTTTGGCATTTAGGTCATAGAAATAATAACCAAATGTTTCATCACCTTCAGTGTTAGCCTGAATTAGAGGCCTGGTTAAAAGATCAATATATGTTCTTCTACCAGATATTATAAACGAGGTTTTTTCAGACTTTATTGGGCCTTCCAGAGTGAGTTTCGAGGAGATCAATCCAATTGAGCCTTCACCATGAAATTCTTGATTGTTTCCTTCTTTCATACTGATATCTATCACCGATGATAAACGTCCACCATATCTGGCTGGAAACCCTCCTTTGATCACATTTACATTATTGATTGCATCTGCATTGAAAACAGAAAAGAAACCGAATAGGTGAGAGGCGTTGTAAACTGGCACACCATCCAAAAGAATTAAATTTTGATCAGGTCCACCACCTCTAACGTATAAACCTGAACTTCCTTCACTTCCAGATTGAATACCTGGCAATAATTGGATGGTCTTCAGGATATCGACCTCACCAAGAAACGCTGGAAGCTCCTTGATTTGTTTGATAGAAAGGTCTACCGCACTCATCTGGTTTTGCTGAGCCAACTCCTGTTCTGCCGATATGACTACTTCTTCAAGTAAAAAGTCTGTGCTTAGTTTGAAATTGTGCGTTGTGTTCTTAGTTAGGTCGAGCTCTATTTCCATAGTGTTGTAGCCAACATAGGATACCGAAAGCTTTGTATTTCCAGCTGGTAATGTGAGACTATAGAATCCATATAGATTCGAGGTAGTACCTTGTTTTAAATTAGGTTCATAAATGGTAGCCCCAATTAAGTTTTCTCCGGTTGAAGAGTCCTGGATGTAGCCACTTATCGTATAAGACTGACTATATCCACATAGAGTTATGCAGCAACAAAGTGATGCCAGTAAATTTTTCATGTGTTAAGTGATGATTAGTATAATTTGGCTAACGCCGTTAAGTTTGAGTTTATTTTATGACACAATGAAATTGCAGAAGGTTGCTTTCTAAAAAATAAAAACCCTGTATCAACGCAATTCTACGTCAATACAGGGTTAGATAGATAATCCCTAACTGATTCAGCTAATTATCCATCAGAATCAAGCTGTTGCTCCAAATCGTTTATCATTTGGTCAATGGCATCATCTCCGTTTTTATTTTTCTTTTCTTTCTCCGGTTTAGGGGATCTTATTTTCTTTCCTTTGTCAGGGTTTCCAATTGCAATGTTTAATCCAAAGCTGAAGTTCACTCTTTCGGTGTTGGTCAGATCGGTGTATTTAAGAAGCCCGTCAGCAACAATATGTAATTGAATTAAACCATAATTTAGCATCATACCTGCACCAAAATCAATTGGCTGTTGCGGAGTTTTAGAAAACGTCCCTGATACAGCAAGAACTCTACCTACTTGTTGGGTGTATCCCAACCCGATAGCCGTCCTAAGTTCACCAAATTCGAAAGAGTTGGCAAGTGTTGCACTTGCAGTACCTCCTTTAGTTACTTGATAGCTTGACCCCATAAATACACTAGTGTTTAGTGAAGTGGCGAATTTGGTGTCTATGGTATCGGCCTCAAAAACATCTTCAAACTGTTCTTGAAAGTTTTCGCTGAAATTATCTGCGGTAATATCTACTCCTTCGAACACAACTGATTCATCTTGAATAGAAATTTCTTTAGCAGCAGTATTCCAATTGATAAAGCCCATATCGTTGATAGCAAAATTGAAATTCCATCTGTCGCTAAAATAATACTGAGCGCCAAAATCCAATGCGAAACCACTTCCTCCAAGCTCACCATTAATTAAACCTTCATCAACATTATCTTCATCATCTATGTCAATGCCAGCCATGCGTAATGTTGCGTTATTGAATGTGAATGTAGTTTGATAGGAATTGCTGTTCGTTAATATATTAACAGCCGCTTTATTATCTAATTCAGCCATTGCCAATCCAGCCAGGTATTTAGCTCTTCCACCAACTCTAAAGCTTTGACCTGCAATTTCTAAATCTCTACTATAGCCAACGCCAATCTCGACATAACTCATTGCTCCTGCCATGATATCATCAACAACATATTGCTCTCCCAGATATTCACCATTTCCATTCCATGCCCATCGAGCAATGTCTTTCGGCATCCCAAATGCGAAAGAGTTTCTTGAATTCACAAACAAAGAGGCAGCCCCTGTTTCGCCTACTCTAAACCCTAATCCAAATACAGGAATATTGGTGTTGACCCCTATAAAATCATTGCTACTACTGTTGAGGTAGCTATCAATTTTAACTCTTACTGAATCACCTGTAACTTCAAATAGATCGGAATAGGCAATAGGTAGATTGACATCAAAATTTAAATTACCTAAAGCAGGAAGTGAGAAGTAAAAGTTTGATCTCGGGAAAAATGAGGCATTCAGATCTTGTGTATAGATCAGGTTGTCTCTCATGTGATATCGGGTAATATTGATCTGCCCCCAAGTTGTTGAGCTAACCAATACGATTGTGCAAATAAATAGTAATCTCTTCATGGTTATTCTTGGTTTAGATCAATTTCAATTCCAGCGAGTATTGCTACTCTGAAAAATATTTTTTGGTCTGTGGTCAGCCTGGTTGTTTCTCCCTCCGAGCTGTTCAAAGTAAGCGTTACAATTACATTATCGGAATCTAGTAATAGATCAATTTCATCAGTATTTAATGCGAATGCAGCTGGCTCGAGATCTCGATCATCGATTAAATCGAAATCTGATTCTTCAACATTTTTCTCCAAATTGAATGTGGTAGATGCGTATGTTGTGTCCATTGCAGAATTAACAAAGCCTACTCTTGCCGAAATATCAATGGGAATTGAGTTTTTGTACGATAATTGGACTCTTACAGAGTCGCCTTCTGCGACATCTTCCAAATCAGGACTCTCAAAGTCAACTGTTTGTTCAACATCAGTTATACGGGCATCCAAAGGTAAAATCGCAAGCCCAGAGAGGTTCATGAAAATATCCTCATCATCAGCAGGAATGGTCACAAAGCTGCCATCCTGATTTTCAATATTTGCTGAAACATTGAATATAAAATTTGTTGGAATTTCTGAAAACACTTCATCAATGTTGGTGGATTGATTATTGATGCTTATTGTGTCCAAGGCTGGAGTCAAATTATTATAGTCAGGATCAAAAGTAGAAACAGTAGTAATATCACCTATTGTGGGATCCAAAATTTCAAGGACTCTACCATCAGGTGATTCGTTAGTAATTGCTCTAATACCTGAAAGGTCAATAGATATTGGAAGGCCCAAATAGTTTTCAACATAAAATTCAATACGAGGGTCCGAAAACTCGATTGTGCCATTTGACAAATCTTCTAAACCACTGAATTCGATACTTTGAGAGTCAACATCAAATGTTTGTTCGGCAAATGCTCCTGTGATTCCCGCAAATGATCGTATAGTAAGATCTCCTGTTTCAACATCGACTGTCACTAAAGTACTATTGGTAATTGACTCCCCTGGTTGAAGAATTACATCCTCTACCATAAGTTCAAATTCAACAATGTTTAATGTGTCGTCTGCAGGATCATCAATATCTCTTACCAGCTCAAAGCTTGTATTTGACCCAGCGAGTGGAATAGGGGAAGATTCATTTCTGTTCTCATCAACACTCAAAGGGATTGAAGTCTCAGTGTCAAAAGTGTTAAGAGCCAATAAGTCGTATTGGAAATCAAGTCCTGATAATTGAAATCTAAAGAATCCGTCTACGAAGTATAACTCGTTAACTGTCGAGCCACTATCTGCTATAAATTCAAACCTTAATGTGTCAATTAATTCATCAGCATCAATATCCAGTATAATAGGAATAGGTTGATTTGCCAGATCATCCACCAGTTCAAATAAGCCCTTTGGTTCTGAGAAAATATTAGTTAAAGTGCCACCAACCGGAGACAAGTTTATTGTTCTAAATGGCCTAAGTTGTTTTGTTTCTGATACAGGATCAAATTCTATAATGTCAGTGTCATCCAGGATATCACCCTTGGTTACAGTAAATGGATCTATCTCGAAACGAAGTTCGAGAACATCAGAAGATGTTGAGTCAATGATTAAGGTGCTGGTATCTAATTCTTCAAGCAATTCGCTCATAGAATATTCAGCAAATCCTAGTTCCACAGCATAAATTGGAGTTGCGTTATCCGCATACAAATTGTCGAGTTTAAGGTCGTTGAAATTACAAGCCAACATCGACATGCACAGTAGTAGTGCAAACAAATTTTTTCGTAAATACATTGAGTATAATTAGCGAACTAATAAAATAATTACTGGTTGCCACAAAACTGTAGCTTAAAAACGGAAGTGCAAAAAGATTAGTCGCGTGTTACTATTGACTAATCGAAAAGTTGGTGATTTATACCGAAGAAGGCATCTCATCAACCAGAGTTTGGTAAATATACTGAAAGTTTGGATTCATAAGGTGATAGTTTAGTTATGTATTATTAATAGAACACGGTTAGTGAAAATTTACCTACCCCCTTAAAACAAAAAAAAGAGCTGATGATTACACCAACTCTTTTTAATATTTGAATATGATATTTGAATTACATCATTCCACCCATTCCACCACCTGGCATAGGAGGCATAGCAGGTGCATTTTCTTCAGGCTCATCTGCAACTACACATTCTGTAGTTAACAATAATGAAGCAATAGAAGAAGCGTTCTCAAGAGCAAGTCTTGTAACTTTTGTAGGGTCAATAATACCAGCTTCGAACATGTTTACATATTCACCATTTGCAGCATTGTAACCAAAGTCACCTTTTCCTTCTCTTACCTTCTGAATAACAACCGAGCCTTCTCCACCAGCGTTTGCAACAATCGTTCTAAGAGGAGCCTCAATAGCTTGTCGTATAATGTTAACACCAGTAGTTTGGTCTGCGTTTTCCAACTCAACTCCCTCAAGAGAATCGATAGCTCTGATAAGAGCAACACCACCACCAGCTACAATTCCTTCCTGAACTGCTGCTCTAGTTGCATGTAATGCATCATCAACTCTATCTTTCTTTTCTTTCATCTCTACTTCAGTAGCAGCACCTATGTAAAGGATAGCAACACCACCTGAAAGCTTAGCAAGTCTCTCTTGAAGCTTTTCTTTGTCGTAATCAGAAGTAGTGTTCTCGATTTGCTGCTTGATTTGGTTTACTCTACCTTCAATATCTGCAGCTTGTCCAGCGCCATTTACGATTGTTGTGTTGTCTTTATCGATGTTAATTTTCTCAGCAGTACCAAGATAATCGATAGTTGCACTTTCTAATTTGTAACCTCTTTCTTCAGAGATAACAGTTCCACCAGTAAGAACAGCGATATCTTCCAACATAGCTTTTCTTCTGTCTCCAAAACCTGGAGCTTTCACAGCAGCAATTTTCAGAGCACCTCTGATTTTGTTCACCACTAGCGTAGCAAGAGCTTCTCCTTCAACATCTTCAGCGATGATTAAAAGTGGTTTTCCAGTTTGAGCAGTAGCTTCAAGGATTGGAAGTAATTCCTTCATATTAGAGATCTTCTTGTCATAGATCAAGATGTAAGGGTTCTCTAATTCAGCTTCCATTTTGTCAGTGTTAGTAACAAAGTATGGAGAAAGGTATCCTCTGTCAAACTGCATTCCTTCTACAGTCTTAACTTCAGTTTCAGTACCTTTTGCTTCTTCAACAGTGATCACACCGTCTTTACCAACTTTATCCATTGCGTCAGCGATCATGTTTCCAACTTCTCTGTCGTTGTTAGCAGAAACAGTTGCAACCTGAGCGATTTCACTTGAATCTTTGATCTCTTTTGATTGAGACTTAAGGTTCTCAACGATTAAAGAAACAGACTTGTCTATTCCTCTTTTAAGATCCATTGGGTTAGCACCAGCAGCTACGTTTTTGATTCCGTGGCTGAAAATTGATTGCGTTAGTACAGTAGCAGTAGTTGTACCATCTCCAGCATCATCTGCCGTTTTTGAAGCAACTTCTTTTACCAACTGAGCACCCATGTTTTCAATTGGCTCTTTTAATTCAATTTCTTTAGCTACAGATACACCGTCTTTAGTAACAGTAGGAGCGCCGAATTTCTTGTCAAGGATAACATTTCTACCCTTTGGTCCTAAAGTAACCTTAACTGCATCTGCTAATACATCGACACCCTTCTTGATCTGGTCTCTTGCGTCAGTATCGAAAAATATTTCTTTAGCCATTTTTATATCTTTTTATTAAGTGATTTAGAATTATGATTTGGAATTAAACAACTCCGTAAATGTCAGACTCTTTCATGATGAGGTAATCTGTTCCCTCGATGTTTACTTCAGTACCAGAGTACTTACCGTAAAGGACAGTGTCACCTACTTTTACATTAAGAGGTTCATCTTTCTTTCCAGTACCAATAGCAACAATTTCTCCTCTTTGAGGCTTTTCTTTTGCTGAATCAGGAATGATAATTCCTGAAGCCGTTTTTTCTTCCGCTGCTGCAGGCTCTACAAGCACTCTGTCAGCTAAAGGTTTGAAATTTACTTTAGACATTTTCGTTAAAAATTTTTAGTTACTGTTTCAAATATCATTTTGTCATATAAACATGACAGTGACGCTATCAGCATTTCTTGTGCCAATGTGATTTTAGGTTCAAAATGTCAGGTTTTTTTATGTTGAACCTGACAGCCAAATACCGAGCATGACAACTTAGCAGATTTTGACAATCTAACAGTCTTTGATTATATTCTAGGTTAGTAAAATCAACATCTAGATTTAATAGGTTGAATATGGAGAAATTGAGAAACGACTGGATTACAGATGGATTGGTGGATTTTGAGTACAAGAAGTATATACTTTTGGCTTATCTCAAACATGTAAAGGAAAATTTCGACTATTCAAGGCTTTATCCATTCATGTCTGAATTGGTTTTTCACTACCAGAATTTAATGCAGGTCAGGGCCAATAAGACATTGCTTTATGAGAATTTCCCTCAGACTATTTCCAAAGCTGACTTCTCAAAGTTGAGGCTTAATTACAAAAAGATAATAGAGGATGATCAGGTAATGGCAGAGATAGAGCAAATTCTGGAGTATGCCATTCCTAAAATGAAAGCGACTATTGAAGACGGGAAGGAGCTTTATGAATTTGTAGAGAGTAATTTGGAATTTAATCCAGTAGGAGTGGAGCCTCTTTACAATAAAGAAGGTTATTTGTTTTTAGCTAAGGACAAGGATGCAGAAATTAAGATTTTTCAATATCAGGTTACAGTATTTGAAAATTCTTCTGAGACATATAGAGGAGTTAGTACGGAATATAAGACAACTGAAATAAGAAGTATCTCTAATACTTATGAGCAGATCAAAGTCCGGTTAGCAAGAAAAAATAAAAGCTTGCCAAATCCAGCAACATTTCTGGTCTTTAGCAAGCTTAGTTTTCCTTTATCTGAAACGCTTCTGCCGATTGCGAAGCGAATGTTAGTAAAATCTATTGGTTGAAACTACTGAACTGAGTCAGTGAGATTCAAATCATTTGAATTTGTTGCTCCATCTGTAGGTACTTGAGATGGTGAACTGTCCTGAGAGCTTTCAATTACAGAGTTTTGAGTAGCATCTCCGTTGTTTACAAAAAACTTAGTTGATAGTGCCATTACCATGATAGCAATTGCAAACCACCAAGTCAGTTTTTCAAGAATGTCGCTGGTTTTTTTAACACCCATTACCTGAGATCCTCCAGAGCCACCAAATTGGCTTGAAAGTCCTCCTCCTTTTGGGTTTTGTGCCAACACCACCAAGATTAGTAGTACTGCTACTACTATCATCACACTTACAATTACTGCATACATAATATTATGACTTCTTTAGTTCTTCAATTCGAGCTGCAAAGTAAGCTTCTTTTTTTGGAAATTTCAAAATTAATTTCTCGTAGATCTCTATCGCTTTTTGAAGCTTTCCCTGGTTCTTGTAAATGATTGCGAGGTTCTCGGAGATCATTTCATCATCAGGTTTTTGACTTTCTGCTGCCAGGTCTTTTGTCCCTTCTTCTTGCTCTTCTTTTGGTGAAGCAGGTTCTTCCTCTTTCTTCTTTTTCTTAGGAGAAGGCATTTGAGGATCAGTCTCGATGAACTCGTCAATTATTCCACGCTGCTCGCGTAGCTTTCTCATCTTTTCTTTTCTTAACTGACCTGCTCTTTTCTTATCTTTTTTGATATCAAACTTGTCGTCCTCTCTACTGATAAAACCTTTTTCGTCATTAACTTCAAGGTCAAATGATTCTTCATCATCGGGTGTGGAATCATCTTCAATAGGTGCAGGGATATCATCTATTTCGGCTTCTGACTCCTCGGATTTAGTCTCGGTATTTTTAGGAACGTCAGCCTGATCAGTTTCAGCTTCTTTCTCTGGTTCTTTTTTGACATCCTCTTCCTTAACTTCAGCTTCAGTTTCACTCATTACTTCCTCCATGATGTCTTCCAACAACTTGTCAGAACCTTTGGAATCTTCATCGTCAACAGATCCCTCGGATGTGGTTGCATCCTCCGATTTTGGAGTTTCTTCCTCAGCTTCAACCTGTTCAGCAGGTATGTCTGCAGGAGCCTCACCTTTTGGTGCGACCTCTGCTTTTGGAGCTTCTGCTTTTGGTAGTTCTTCTTCTGGAATGTTAGTTACCGTATCCTTTGCGCTATCAGTCTCTGTTTTTGGTTCAGGAGCCGATGTTTCTTTAACCGCAGTATCAATTGACGAAGAAGACTCTACTTTAGTATCGTCTTTTGACTCCTCAGGTTTGACAGCATCAGGTAGTTTTTTAACCTTTTGAACAACTCTTTTTGTGCTTCTTCTTTCTTTCTTTTTCGGCTCTTCTTCAGGTTCTTCCGCTTTTACACTTTTATTTGATCCTTCAATAAGAATTTTCCCACTATAACCAGAAGACTTAGGTTTCGGGATAGATGCTGTTTTAAACTCAACAGGTTTTATATCCTCAATTACAGGAATGGATTTGGTTTCGCTTTTAGGCTCATCCTTCACTTCATTTACTTCGCTTTGTGAAGGCTCTTCAGGAATATCTTTTGCTGAAACGTCCTTCGAAGCGTTTTCAACTTCTGGAGTTTTTGACTCCTTCTCGATAGTATCTTCTGTTGCAGCAGGTTCTTCAACCGGTTTTTCTTGCTCAGAAACTTTTTTTAGAGCTGCTTCTACCGCATTTCTTTCTTCTTCGTTTTGGACCCAATCGTCAAACTGTTTCTTATTCTTTCTGTATTCTTCCAATTCGGTCTTCATTTCGTCAATGATCGAATCTGCATCGAAATCTGACTTTTGAAGATCCAATGGAGGAATTTTATTTCTTCCTTGAGGTGTAGGTGATGGTGTTTCTTTTTTGGTTGCAGAGGGTTTGGGCTCTTCCTTCTGCTTAGGTTCCTCTTTAGGAGTTGGGGCCGCTTTAGTAGACTCTTTTGTTACAGGTGTTTTTGCAGTTGGTTGCTTCTTCAGAGGAGGTTCCTTTTCTACAGGTGGTTCCTCGGCTGGTTTTGCCTTTGGCTTTAGAGCTTCCTTTTTTAACTTCTCGTCTTCTGCAACAATTGCTGCTTCTCGTGCTTTGTCTTCTTCCTTCGTTATATCAAGAAAAATAATATGGTCATTGATATATTTTTTCAATAATGCTCTGTCTGTACTATATACAGCAGCAGAACTTATTCTTCTGGAAGTTTTTGGGTGTTTTACGTTTTTACTTCCCCTTGCCAGCACTATATGTGCGGTTTGAAAATAGGGGAACTGCTCAATCACAGATTCCAGCTCGGTAACAGAATCTTCTGTGGCAGTGTGCGGCTTACGAAGTAAATCAATAAACTTCTGTTTATTCACTTAAAATGTTAGTTGGTGACAGCCTTTAAAGATAAAGAAATTTACCAATTTGCCACAGAGCTGTTGAATATATCGATGATTATTTGCTCAAAAATCTCATCAACAAACTCTTCTTCAACACTGGCTAAATCGATAGTCTGATCATAATCTTTGAAAAAGCTAAATTTCTTATCAAAGTTAAAGGTTTCGTCTTTTATGTTGACATAAACTGCAGACACAGTTATGGTGATACGCATTTGATTTGCAAGGTCAACACCACCGCTTGTACTTGCAGCATTGGCAGCCACTGGAGTAAGTGTGTAATTTTCAATAAATCCTTCTAATTGCAGATCCCCTTCACCATCAACAAGGACCAAACTAGTGTTTTGTTGGAAGTAGTCTTTGATTTGTTCGGTAAAGTTAACGCTCATGGTAGATGGACCAAGAGGAGCATTGTTATAAAAGGTTTGGATAGACATAGTTTTGACATCACTACCAAGCGTAGAACCAGTAAAACTATAAACCCCACAACCTGAGATATAGAAAAATGATAAAAAAATTACGAGTTGAAGCTTATTCATCAATTTCATATTGCTTAATCTTTCTATATAGTGTTCGCTCTGAGATGCCTAAATCCTGAGCTGCGTATTTTCTTTTGTTATTATTTTTTCTAAGCGCCTTAATAATCAATTCCTTTTCCTTCTTTTCGATAGAAAGAGATTCATCTTCAGCATTAATGTGCGTAATGTCCTGAACATTCTCTATGAATTCCTCGTCTTGATGTTCTCTTAATAGGAGCGGTTCGGATTCCACTGGAAGAGAATGAACGGTTGATTCACTCAGCCCATCATGTTCATCAAACAGGTTTCCGTGCTTTTCCAGAATTTCGCTTTTTGAAGTTTCACCCTCAAGGATTTGATGAATCAGTCCTTTCATTTCATTAAAATCCTTTTTCAGGTCAAATAAGACCTTATACAGAATATCTCTTTCACTGAAATCTTCTTTACCGCCATTATCTCTACTAACTACTGCAGGTAGTGAATTATTTTGAGAGGGTAGATATTTTAGTAGAATTTCCCCACTTATTTCCCTGTCCATCTCCAATACTGACATCTGTTCTACCAAATTTTTTAGCTGACGAATATTTCCTGGAAATCTAAATCCCAAAAGGATTCTTTTAGCGTCATCTGTAAGTTGAATAGGCTTTACCCGATAAGTTTCAGAAAAATCAGATGCGAATTTTCTGAACAATAGATCTGCATCTGTGCCTCGTTCCCTTAAAGGAGGAACAAATATTGGGACAGTATTTAATCTGTAATACAGGTCTTCTCTAAACTTTTTGGATTCTACGGCACTAATAAGGTTGACATTAGTAGCCGCAATTACCCGAACATTTGTTTTCTGTACTTTCGAAGACCCTACTTTAATGAATTCACCGTTCTCTAGTACCCTCAGAAGTCTCGCTTGAGTGTTTACAGGCATTTCTCCTATTTCATCCAGGAAGATTGTACCACCATTGGTTACCTCAAAGTATCCTTTTCTGCTTTCATGTGCACCTGTGAATGCTCCTTTTTCATGACCAAATAGTTCAGAATCGATGGTCCCTTCAGGAATTGCTCCACAATTTATTGCAATGAACTGACCATGTTTTCTGGAAGAAAGAGAGTGAATGATCTTGGAAAATGATTCTTTACCGCTACCACTTTCTCCCGTGATTAAAACAGACATTTCAGTTGGAGCTACTTGTGCAGCAACTTGAATGGCATGATTTAGTTTTGGAGAGTTTCCAATAATACCAAATCGTTGTTTAATGCTTTGAATTTCGGATTCTTTCATATGTTAAACGAGCTCTCCAAATAAAGTCGCTGCAGAGCAATCATTTATTTTAACATGAACATATTGTCCCTTCTCAAGTCCTTCTTTTCTGTCAAATATTACAACCTTGTTAGCACTGTTTCTACCTTGTAATTGTTCTTCAGATCTTTTAGACGTTCCTTCAATTAAAACCTCGACAGTTTTACCAATATCAAGTTTATTTCTTTCAATGGAAATTTCTTTCTGTCTTGCAATAATCTCTTGAAGTCTTCTTTTCTTGATAGGTTCAGGAATATCGTCTTCAAACTTTTTAGCAGCCAAAGTTCCAGGTCTCTCTGAATACATAAACATGTATGAAAAATCATACTTTACATAATCCATCAAAGACAAGGTGTCCTCATGCTCTTCTTCTGTTTCAGTACAGAACCCAGCTATCATGTCAGAAGAAATTCCACATTCCTCACCTAGTATTTCTCGAATCGCATCCACTCTATTGAGGTACCATTCTCTGTCGTAGGTTCTATTCATCAATTCCAATACTCTTGTGTTTCCACTTTGTGCCGGAAGGTGAATGTATTTGCAGATGTTATCATACTTTTTCATTGTATGAAGTACTTCATCTGTAATATCCTTGGGGTGGGAGGTAGAGAACCTAACTCTCAGTTTAGAATCTACTTTTGCAACCATCTCAAGAAGGTTAGCAAAATTTACTATCTCAGAAACACTTTCCTCATCTTTAGCTAAGGTTGAATTTAATCTAGCCTTGTTATTCTGTTCAGGAGACCACTTATATGAATCAACATTTTGTCCTAGAAGAGTTACTTCTCGATAACCGTTTTTGAATAACTCCTGAGCTTCCGCAACAATTGAATGAGGGTCTCTGCTTCTTTCCCTTCCACGTGTGAATGGAACAACACAGAATGAGCACATATTATCACAGCCTCTCATAATTGAAATAAAGGCTGTCACACCATTTGAATTCAATCTGATAGGGCTGATATCTCCATAGGTTTCCTCTCTCGACAGGAAAGTATTAACTCCTTTGCTTCCGTCTTCAGCTTGTTTAACAAGCGCAGGTAGGTCTCTGTATGCGTCAGGTCCAACAACTATATCTACAATTTTCTCCTCCTCCAGCAACTGAGCTTTTAACCTTTCTGCCATACAACCCAATATGCCTATTAGCATCTCAGGTTTTTGGCGCTTGATTTTATTGAAATTTTGTAGTCTGTTTCTAACAGTCTGCTCGGCCTTTTCACGGATTGAACAAGTATTGATAAAAACGACATCTGCATCTTCGAAATTGGATGTGGTATCAAAACCGTCTTTTTTCATGATAGAGGTTACAATCTCGCTATCAGAGAAATTCATTTGACATCCATAACTTTCTATATATAATTTCTTTTCTGCGGTTTTAGAACCTTCTTCACTTACCTTAACTTCACAACTAGCAGCTTCTTCTGCAGAAATGATATCTATATCTTTAATTAAATCCATTTTTGGAAATTGGTATTTTAAATTTCTGAGGTGCAAAGATAACAAGCTGACATCCAAATGACATATTGTCAGTAAAGAAAAATGTCAATCATTATTCATTCGACCTAATGCTGCTATAGATTTAATTCATAATTAACAATAACTGATGATGACATTGATAAGAGAATTGAACGGTATCAAACCAAATTATGGTGAAAATTGTTGGTTTGCCGAAACAGCGGTAATAATTGGTGATGTAAAAATGGGGGATGAGTGTTCTGTTTGGTACAACGCTGTTGTTAGAGGAGATGTACACAGCATTGAGATGGGTAATAAAGTGAACGTTCAGGATAATGCTGTTATCCATTGTACCTATCAAAAGGCAAAGACCGTAATTGGAAACAATGTTTCAATTGGTCACACAGCGATTGTGCATGGCTGTACCTTGATGGATAATGTTTTAATTGGTATGGGTGCAATGGTGATGGATCATGCTGTGGTTGAAGAGGGAGCACTAGTTGCTGCAGGTGCTATTGTGTTGGAAAACACTGTAGTAGAAGCAGGATATATTTATGCCGGTGTTCCAGCAAAAAAAATAAAGCTGACGGAGGGCAATAGTAAAGAAATGATTGAAAGAATAGCAAATAATTATGTCAAGTATGCAAGCTGGTACAAAGATTAAGAAACCACAAGAGGGATTATATCATCCTTTTTTTAAAAGATATATGGATCAGATTTCTGAAGATCAGGACTTAATTGCTTTTTACGTAAAGCAGTTTAATGAATTCAAGAAATTTGTTCAATCGGAATTAATTTCAATTCAAGACTATGCATATGCTGAAGGTAAATGGTCTGTAAAAGAAGTTATCGGACATTGTATCGATGTTGAACGAATCATGAGCTACAGACTCCTCAGTATAGCCAGAGGAGATAGAACATCGCTTCCAGGTTTCGACGAAGATCCATATGTTGAAGAATCCAATTTTAGTAACAGGTCAGTGGAAAGTTTACTGGAAGAGTTTGAAGTAGTTAGAAAATCCACGATGCTCTTAATTAAAAACTTACTATTATCGGATTTTGAAAGGGTTGGGGAATCTAATGGGAGCCCTACATCGGTAAGTGCATTGGCCTATATGATTCCGGGACATTTGTCACATCATGTACAAGTCTTGAAAGAAAGGTATCTTTAGGTATGTTCTACTTTGATGATACAAAGAAATATCCAATCCAAACTGAATCCAGAGTTAAGATTAGGTTTCAGGATTGTGATCCTCTGCAACATTTAAATAATGCGAAGTATTTTGATTACTACTTTAATGCTAGGGATGATCAGGTTCCAAAACTGTATAATGTAGAGATGGCTGATATTTTTCTTGCCTACAAAGCAGCATGGGTAGTGTATAACCATCAAATCAGCTATTTACGACCAGCAACAATAGGAGAGTGGGTTAGGGTTTATTCATCAATACTATGGTTTGATCAAAATACGGTTGTAGTTGAATACTATATGACGGATGATCAAGAAAGTCATTTAAAAAATATTCTTTGGAGCACCTTGAAATTCGTTGGAGTCAAAGATGGTAGAAAGGTAGATCATCCAGAAGATGTTCTTAAATTCTTGAATGCAACCAAGGACCCTAAAGTAGATTTTAAAAATATCACCTTGTCTGGAAGAATTAAAAACATAAAAGAAAAATATCAATGAATTTTTTAATACGAATGATACTGTCAGCAGTGGCAGTTTTGATTGGAGCCTATCTTCTGCCAGGTGTTCAGGTGGAAGGGTTCTTTACGGCATTTTTGGTCGCATTGATCCTTGCTCTCCTTAATGCAACAATCCGCCCAGTTCTGGTAGTGTTAACTATTCCAGTTACTTTTCTAACATTGGGCCTGTTTTTATTGGTCATTAATTCTGCCATGATTCTTTTGGCAGATTGGTTCATATCTGGGTTTGAGGTAAATGGATTTTGGTGGGCGTTGCTATTGAGTATAGTGCTTACAATCTTGAATTCATTCTTTTCAGATGCAAAAAAGGATAAAGATTAAAAATACACAGGACACTGTGGATCCTTCTTGGCATTTCTAATTTTGATTCTGTAGTTCACTAAAATTTCATGAGAACCTGGAGAATATGCATTGATAGAAGATGTTTCAGTTTCGTATGCATAACCCGCTCTAAGGTTGTCATTCAGAATTAATTGGAATACAAAGGTTAAGGCATTACTACTTCTGTAACTGACTCCTGCGTAAGCTACACTTTCAAATATCAAATTGAAATTCAAGTCAAACTGTGGTTTGGCATTTTCCTGGAACCTCAATAGGACAGAAGGGTTTAATTTGATAAGTTTCGACATGGTGATTGCAGCTCCTGCAGTTCCATAGTAATATCTTGATTCTCGGGCCTCACTGTCTATCACATTGGTTACTTTATTTTCCAGTATGTAAGGAACAGATAGACCAACAAAAAATTCTCTATTGGCCAGGTAGATACCTGTACCAAAATTGGGACTCATTTTACTTTCATTTCCTGATAAAAGGGGATCATCCAGATTGAACAGATCCAATCTGCTGAAATCAATTTCCCTATTATCAAAACCACCTTGGATACCCATCGCCAGGATAGCACCACTCATTCTGATTTTGTAAGCATAGCTACCATAAAATCCTGATTGAGTAGTAACCCCTAGTTGGTCCCTGTAGGCAGCAATTCCAATTCCAATTCGATTTTTCTTGAATGAACTGTGAGCAGTTAAGGACTGTAATGTTGGCGCCTCATCAATATTCACCCATTGATCTCTGTGAACAAAGGTGGCACTGAAAAGATTTAAACTTCCAGCATAGGCGGGGTTAATCAATAACCCATTGAACATATAAGTCCCTGTAATAGGTCTTTGCTGGGCATATGAAAACTGCCCAGCAAAGAATATTGCCATTATTAATACTAATACCCTGTTTATGTGCATAACAAATTTGATCGCTATCTAACTAGTTGAAGGAATCCTTGAATATTAGTACTTCCATCTCCTTTACTAATCACGTAGTAGTAGGTTCCTTCCGGAAGTCTGGTCGCCCCAAGGCTTACACCAGTATTCGCATATCCTTCAAATCTAACAGTATTATTATCATATCCCTCAACTTCGTAAACCTTCGCTCCAGCCCTGTTAAATATTTCAACGACGTTATTAGGGAAATATTCGATACAATCTATTAAGAAAAAGTCATTTTTACCATCTCCGTTATCAGAAACTCCATTGTAAACTACAATATCGGTTCCAACTGTGAAGTACGCTACAGTAGCACAACCACTTTCAGCTCTGTAATAAACTGCATGGTTTCCTGGAGGTGCATTTGTCCAAGCCTGGTTATTTCTGTTATCTTCTTCGTCATCCAGATTTGGTATTCCGTCTCCAGTAATTGATCCTGGTTCTACATTCGCGTACCATAATACAGTATCAGAAGAAACCGCATTTGTTACACTGATGAATGCCTGACCTGAATACAGCTGAGATAATGTTGCATCCTCCGCTCTCACACATGAGTTAGTCACTACCTGTACTGCAATCTCAGGTTCGATCGGATCGAAGAATACTCTAATCGATGCTCTTTCAGATACACAACCAGTGTTGATGTCAGTAGCAATTACTTCGTAAGTAGTAGAGTCAAGACCTCCGATTGCAGCACCAGTATGAATCAATGTATTTGGATCATCGGCTCTGTACCAATCGAATGTATAATTATCTGTATCACCACTAATTGAAGCTCTGGCTTGACCATTTGGCTCACTACAGTATGTTCTGTTTGCAACAAGCGCAACACTTGGTAATGGAACTTGCTCTGTGTCATCTGTTATTGTGAAGAACTCAAGATTGTCACAACCTGTAATAAGGTCAGTAATCAAGACCGCATACGTTCTAGCTTCCAATGTATCAACTCTAAGTCCAGTGTAGAACGATGAAGTAGCAGTAGTATCTGTTCCTACCCACCAGTCAAACTGGTATCTGAAAATGTCACCTGAAGGAGAACTTACTGAAAGGATACCATTAGGTCTAGCAGGATCACAATTTGTAAGTCCAGCTTCCATGTTAAACTCAATGTCAGGAGTTTCAGTCATGTCTTCAACCACAACTTGAGTAACATTTGATTGACAGAAGCCATCAATATTATCAATTACAAGTACCGAATATGTTCCATCAGGTAAGCCTTCAATGAATCTTCCTGTTGTATCAGCATCTGCCGGATCAGGATCAGAAGGAGTACCGAAGTACCAGTAGTAGCTGTAATCATTTACACCTCTAAGTGGTTCAATAACCGCTACACCCACACTACCATTTGGATTAATACAGTTTGTATTAGGTGATGAAGAAGTACTAAGCATGATTGGCTCAGGGATATCTTCACTAACTCCAAATATTTCCTCTGAAGTACAGCCACTAGCAAGGTCTGTTGCAACCACTCGGTAGTCTGTTGCTTCAAGGCTATCAGCAGTTGCACTATTAGCCTCAATCAGATTACCACTTAGGTCATACCAATCAAATTGGTATAGAGCAGGATCTGATGAACCATTTGCAGCTACCGTTAATGTACCGTTCGGGTTCGATGGATCACAATTTGTTTGTGGAGTAAAGAACGTCAGAGTGATTACAGGAGGAGCTGAGTTGTCTTCAATCTCAACCTCAAATGTTCCTGTTAAACAAGCTGTAGTATTATTCTGTCCAATAACAAAGTATGTTCCAGCCACTAAACTATCCATTACACCATCTGTTACAGTTTGAATTGCTGCTGCGCCAGTACTAGGATCAGTATCATACAAGAAGTATGTGTAATCGGTTATACTTCCGAATGATACACTAGTAACAGTAATAGAAGCATCTAGAGGATTACATGTTGTAAGATTTGTAGCTGCCAATTCCATATCAGGAGTCTGACTTACACCAGGAACGTCAATGTCCTGAGTAATCGTACAACCCGTAGTAGTATTTCTAACAAATGCAGTGTAAGTACCAGCATCAAGTGTTGAAGCAGTACTGGCAAAGCTCACTGTATCATTACTTGAATCAATCCATCTGAACTCGTATGTCGCGTCAGTCAGTTCAGTCTCACCATCAGCAGTGGCAGAAACTTCACCTGTTGCTGTTCCTCCTGTACAAACTGAATCTGCTTGAACTAGTGTTACAAGTAGTTCCGGAAGGATAGGGGAGTCATCAATTGTAAATTCAAACGGACCCGAAGTACAGTTATCATCGTTTTTCAATACTTCTACAGAGTAATCACCAGCAGTTAATCCACTTATTGATGAAGTAGTTTCACCTGTAATTATGGCTGCTCCGGAGTACCAAGTAAATGTATAGTCAGTATTGAATGTAGCTGAGCTTACGGAAGAACCATTATAAGATATTTCAGTTACTTCAGCACTTCCGTTACCTATACAATCAGTCTGAGCAACTATAGTAGCATCTTCAATGATTGGAAGTATTTGCTCATTAAATAGTTCAACTTCTTGTTCATTTGTACAACCTGTTGTTGTTTCAGTTACTACAACTGTGTAAATACCCTCATCCTGATTTGTTATCTCATTTGTGTTACCACCATCTGCATTGTCAACTGCAGTTGTGGTTCCAGATCCGTCATACCACTGGAATGAGTAATTAGCAAATTCAGCATCCGAAGATGAGTATCCATCAACCGTTGTAATTGTTAGTGTACCATTCGAAGTGATACCACAACCAATATTGGCAACCTGATCAAACGCTAATTCAGGAATCATTGTGCTGTCAGGAACAATAACGTTCAACACTGCACTCGCACACTCACTTGATGAATTAGTAGCAACAATGAAGTACTCACCAGCATCAAGGTCAGATGCAGTTATACCTGCAGATCCAACAAATGGAGATCCTGTAATATGAGTGCCATCTATACTATCCATTCTGATCGAAATACTGTAGTCTGCTAAAGTACCAGGACTAATATCAGAATCTGTTAGAACAATTTGTCCATCTCCAACATCGGTAGTACAGATTCTATCCTCAGTGATTTGAGCATCAGGAATTGTAACTACAGGTATATCATAACCATCATCAAGTATATAACTCTGTATAGTCTCACAACCAGTGGTTAAATCAGTCACTCTAACAGTGTATGTGTTTCCACTTAAATTCTCAAGAATATTTGCATTAACTGGTGTCCCAGAATCAGTACCATTATTAGCATGTGCTGTAGATGTATCATCTCCATCAAACCATTCAAATGAATAACCTCCAGCCGAAACGCTTCCGTTCGTTTGCGCTTCAATTGAAATGCTTCCGTCAGGATTCACACAATTCATGTTAGCAGAAGAAGCTGTCAGAGTTAATTCTGGGTAAGCCAGGTCTTCACCAATTTCGAATGGTACAAAGTCTGAAGTACAGTTGTAAGTCTGATCATAAGCAGTTACATAATAAGTTCCTGCAGCAAGATCAGTAGGCTCTGCACCTTCTGTGAATGTTCCAATAGTTGTGAAAGTGCTATCGTAGTATGTCAATGTATATGTTGATGCTACAACGGATCCTAATCTTGTCGAAGTAGGAGAGTTCACAGTAAATGTTCCATTATCTGAAGTACAGTTAGTATCATCAGAAGTTGAAGCAATTGAGATCTCAACTAATACATTGTCGTTCTCAAGAACAAATGTTGCAATACCAACACAACCATCAGATCCTGCAGTAGGTCCTTGATCTTCTACTTCTACATAGTAAGAACCTGCAGCTAATCCTGAAATAGTAGCCGTTGTTACATCTGTAGGGTTAGAACCATTTCCTAGGTCCTGACCATCAGCTGCGATAAGTGTACCTGAATTTGGTTCTCCTATGTACCATGCATATGTATAAGTACCTCCATCATCGTTCCCAATAGTTGCAGTTAGAATACCGTCCGCATCAAATGTTCCTAGTGAAGGATCACATATGGTATTGGATGTAGATGTGATGCTCACCTCAGGTAATGAGGAAACATCAAGAATTTCAAACTGAATTGGAGCCGAAGTACAACCTGGTGCAATAGCACTTCCAGCATCAAATGAAGCTGTCAAGTAGTAGATTCCTGGGCTTAATGATGTGAAGTCAGGGTTTCCAGTTTGACTTGTTACTGTACTAGTCAATTCAACATCATCATACAATGTGTAAGTAATATCTCCATCATCTAGGAAGCCTGCACCACCTGTACCGGTGATAGTAGTAGCGCCATCTTCATTAGAAGTGTAAGTCAACTCAGTTACTGAAATATCACCATTATCAGGAGTACAATCAGAAACATCATTTGAAGTACTTGCACTTATTGTTAAGATATATGGATCATCCTCAACCTCAACAATGATCTGATCCACACAACCAACACCATCAGCTGCAGTTCCTAGAGCAGTTACTACGATTGTGTAGAAGTTAGCTTCTAAGCCAGTAGCTGAAGTAATATTAGTTCCACCTTGGAAATTAGTTCCAGTTGTTCCGGAACCTTCGTACCATTGGAAATCATAGTTATTCTCATCTGTGTCAGGTGCGGTTATTTCAACAGTAATTGCACCGTTACCACCTGAACAGTAATTATCATCATTCAGAACTGTAACATTGATAGTAGGCTCTGTTCCTTCCTGACCTACAACAACCTGATAAGTACCAGACACACAACCTGTAGTTTCATCAGTGATGATGATGTCGTATGTATCAGGCTCAAGACCAGAGATTGTTTCAGGGTCAGTAGATAGCGCTAGAGCTGCATTATCTGAAGTGTTTGTGTTAACACCGTCAATTGATATTGTATAGTCAGTTATAGCTCCACCACTACCTGAGATATCAGCAAAGTCGATTACTATAGAACCATTTGCAGGTGATGTACAATCTGTTGCAGGGTTAGCAGTCACATTTGCCACATCCAGAGTCACATCAGTGAAGTTAGATGTCAATGTGAACTCACCCGAAACGGTACAACCTAAGTTTCCTGTAGTGTTATCAGTAACTTCTACCCAGTAAGTACCTTCAGAAAGATTTGAGATTACTGAAGTTCTGGTACCAGACTCATCAATGGAAACAGTAGAACTATTAAGTACATCTGTATCATTGATAGGAGTAGATACATCACCAGTTGCTCCCAAGTACCTCTGGAAGTCGTAGTTATCATCAGCATCACCTGTTACTGTAGCTGTTAATTGACCAGTCGCTTCAAGCGAACCGAATGTAGGATCACAAATTGTGTTGGCAGCATCTTGTACTATATCAATCGTAGGATTGTCTGCATCATCTTCAATCACGAACTGTAGACCTGGAGTTGAACAACCAGGAGCAATAGTTCCTCCGGTAAACTCGGCAACTACATAGTAAGTGCCTGGACTTAAGCTAGAGAAGTCTGGGTTACCTGATTGAGGTCCGGTTACAACACTTGTTAAAGCGGCATCATCATATAATGTATAATCAATATCCGCATCATTCAGGCCAGCACCAGTGATTGTTGTTGCACCGTCTTCAGCAGAAGTATAAGTCAATTCTGTAATTGAGATGTCACCATTGTCTGGAGTACAATCAACTACATTATTTGAAGTGCTATTCGTAATCTCAAGCACGTAAGGATCGTCCTCAACTTCTACTACAATCTGATCCACACAGCCAATACCATCCGCAGCTGTACCCAGAGCAGTCACTACAATAGTGTAGAAGTTAGCTTCAAGACCAGTAGCCGATGTAATGTTAGTTCCACCCTGGAAGTTAGATCCAGTTGTGCCAGTTCCTTCGTACCATTGGAAATCATAGTTGTTCTCGTCAGTATCAGGAGCTGTTATTTCAACAGTAATTGCACCATTTCCACCTGTACAGTAGTTGTCATCATTCAGAACGGTAACATTGATAGTAGGCTCTGTTCCATCCTGTCCAACAACCACCTGGTAAGTATCAGATACACAACCTGTAGTTTCATCAGTAATTACGATATCATATGTATCTGGCTCAAGACCTGAAATTGTTTCAGGATCTGTTGAAAGTGCAAGTGCTGCGTTATCAGATGTATTTGTATTTACACCATCAATTGAGATTGTGTAATCTGTAATTGCAGCTCCACTTCCTCCTATATCTGCAAGATCAATAACTATCGAACCATTATTTGGAGAAGTACAATCTGTTGCCGGGTTAGCAGTCACATTTGCAACATCTAGCGTCACATCAGTGAAGTTAGAAGTCAATGTGAATTCACCAGAGACAGTACAACCTAAGTTAAGAGTTGTGTTATCAGTGATTTCTACCCAATAAGTACCTTCCGAAAGATTCGAGATCACCGAAGTTCTAGTTCCAGACTCATCAATTGCCACAGTTGAGCTATTCAACACATCTGTATCATTGATAGGAGTGGACACATCACCAGTTGCGCCTAAGTACCACTGGAAGTCATAGTTATCGTCAGCGTCTCCTGTTACAGTAGCAGTCAATTGACCATCAGCTTCAAGAGCACCGAATGAAGGATCACAAATTGTATTAGGAGCATCCTGAACGATTGCAACAGTTGGGTTATCTGCATCATCAGCAATTACAAACTGAACAGGAGCAGAAGTACAACCAGGAGCAATAGTTCCTCCAGTAAACTCAGCAACTACATAGTAGGTGCCTGGGCTTAAGCTAGTGAAGTCAGGGTTACCTGATTGAGGACCCACA
>JANSWY010000053.1 GCA_024743255.1 bacterium
ATTTCTCATAGATGAACCTCAAAACATTATCACTGCAACAAACTGTTTTTAACATTCTTGCCTGGTGGATAGCATTGTATTTCTACATTACCATCACCATTATTGGCAATTATGACTTTTTCGAGGAAAGTCCCATGATGGATTATCTCCAGTCCTCTTACATCCACTTAGAAATATTTTTACAAGGAGTTTTATTCGGTTTCATATTTTCAGTCATCAATCATTTAGCTGAAAATTCTGCAATTAGAAAAAAATCCTTTCTTTCAGTAATTCTAATAAAAAGCCTCCTCTACTTTTTTTCATTAATGATAATTGCACTATTGGTCAATTTGCTTTTTATCACTATGAATTTCGTAAACCAGGAGCAAATTGAATACATGTTGGAATCGGTTTCTTACAGGTTCACACTATCCGTTGTTTTATTCTATTCTTCTTTCATTGTTATACTTAATGGAATCAACGAAATAAGCCGGAAGTTAGGTCCACATGAATGGTTGAATTTACTTGTTGGTAAATACCGAGAACCAAAAACTGAGGAATTAATATTTTGCTTTATCGATCTCAAAAACTCTACGAGAATCGCAGAGTCGCTCGGGCATAAGAAGTATAGTAGCTTTCTTAGAGATTGCTTTCATTTGCTTTCAAATTCTCTAAAATCTTCCAATGCGAGGGTATATCAATATGTTGGAGATGAAGTGGTGCTTTATTGGCCAAAGAAAGACGGTATGAAAAATAACAATTGCATAAATGCCTATTTCAGATTTCAGGAATCCATTGACAAACGAGCCAGCTTCTTCGAAAAAAAGTATGGTTTTATTCCTTACTTCAAAGCTGGAATGGATACTGGGGAAGTAACAATTACCGAGGTTGGGGATATTAAGAGGGAATTGGCATTTCATGGTGATGTTTTAAATAGTGCCGCAAGGTTAGAAAAAAAGTGCAATGAATTAAATGAGACATTTCTCGCAACCAAATCATTAGTTACGCAGCTTAAGCAAAATGGAACTTACAATTTCATTGAAAAAGGCTCCCCAGAGCTAAAGGGGAAACAGGAAATTGTGGATGTTTTCGCTATCAGAAGCAACAAGTAGCCTCCTTACATTGTATTCCCGATTTATTATAACAAATTTGCCATCCTAATATCATCGGAGAATGAAAAAAACAGTAGCAATAGCAATAACCATAATATTTAACATCGCCATTGATCAAATTACAAAGATCATTGCACGATTAAACCTGGACCCGGGAAAGAAAATCCAAATAATCGGTGATTATCTGGTATTTATTCGAGTGGAGAACAGAGGAGCATTTCTAGGTATTTTATCAGACTTACCAGAAGTTATGAGAACTATTGTATTATCGATTTTACCAACAATCGCCATCATTTGGTTTCTAGTCCACATCATAAGGGATGAAAAGATGTCAAGACTAATGGTTATTGGTGTATCGTTCATGCTTGGGGGAGGAATCGGAAACCTTTATGATAGAATTGTTTATGGTTCTGTAACTGATTTCCTTCATATCGATCTCGGATTTACTCAAACAGGAATTTTCAATGTTGCTGACATGTCAATCATGGCTGGAGGCGCAATGGTATTACTGGAATTCTTCAAGAATAGAAAGAAAAATACGACAGAAGAAAAAGAAGTTGATGCATAAAAAGAAAGGTGGATCCAAAGAATCCACCTTATTCATCAACCATCTGTCTAAATATTGGCCACCGGGCGGTGACCTTCTAAACTATCTATTGTAAAAGTAATAAAATTATTCCTTATTGTCCAACTCCGATTAAGCTTGCCATAGATCGAATATCCAATGAGCTAGCTATAGTCATGGCATCTCTTTCGCTTATTCCAAATGTCTCAATTGTGATTAAAGAATTGGAAACCGGAACCTGAAACATGTAGTTTTCTTCCTCTCCTTCCTTGTTTTCAAACAATGTTTTATAGCCATCCAGTTTGATAACCTTCTGATTTCCACCAGACATAGTAGCTATCAAAGGGTTGGTTAATGCCGTATTTACTATGGCTAAAAACGGTGAATCAGTAATCACCTGAATGTTAACACTTGCTGTCTCGCTCGGATAATCGCGTTCAACGAAAATGCCTCCCATTCCTGCAGCACCAGTTACATTATCAGATGTTTCATCGTATGAAATTCCATTTAATTCCGCTGGTAACAATTTTAATATTTCTGCTCCAACAATCTTATCCAGCTCGGCAAGTGATTGCTCAAGTGCAAATCTTGCTTCCTCCATATTACCGCCATTGTAAGCAACTTTTGCCTCGTCTAATTTACTATTCAGGTCTTGAGCTAATAAACCAAAGACCATCAGATTGAATGTGATAAATAATCCTAATTTTCTCATTTCTCTAGTATTTACTGCTCTCCTAAAATTTCTTTAAACTTCGCGATATCAAACTGACCAGCCATTTCTTCTGCTTCAGAATCCTCATTCACATTATCTAATTCCAATAGAAACAAAGAGGACTGACCAAACGGAATTGCAACATTAATCCCATTTGAGGTATACTCAAGAACAGCTCTGTAGTCGCCAATTCTGGTAACTCTATAATCATCATTTCCTGATGAATAGGCTGCATTAGACAGGACCACATTATAACTTGAAAGCATGATACTGTTATTCACAATTTGTGCTTTTGCGTATTTAGAGCGGCCATTATCATATTCCTTTGAAATGCTGAGTCCAACGAATCCTACGCCAGTAGAATAAATCTCATCACTATCAGCCTTTTCAGGAATACCTCCAATATTGCCCGGCATTGCTTTTAAGATCTCTTGACCTAATTCATATTCAATGCCGATAATTGCTTGTTGGATAGCAAATCTGGTACTTGAATAGTCTTGAGACGCAAAAGATGACTGAGCCTCACCAATGTTTTTATTAACATCCGGGGGAGTCATATTTCTACGTTCTGAGTTGTTGTTACCAGAAGAGTAACCGGAATTGGAACCATTTGAGGATCCATTATTTGTTGGGTTAGAGCCTCCACTATTTGAGTTCTTGTCTTTATCCTTGTTAAAAAGACCATCAACAGTTTCGTTCCCTTTCTGTTGAAGTTTCTCCTTGGCTCTTTGCAGGAGTTTGCTTTGTGCATTGAGACTGCCAGTGTAGGAAAGCAGTACCAGGGTCAATGCGCCCGTGATTAAAGTGTTTTTCATGTTGGTTGTATTAAAGGATCAAATTTAATCAAAAGAATCAATCACAAGAAGTCGATTTTTTAACCGTTTAATAAATATGAAATGGATATTGTTTGTGTTAGCATTTGCGCTACAAGGAATTGTAAGTGCTCAAGTTAAAACTGTCCACGTTTTTGTGGCGTTGTGTGACAACAAGAATCAAGGTATTCTTCCTGTTCCCGAATCAATTGGAAACGGACAAGACCCAAGAAATAATTTGTATTGGGGCGCACTTTATGGAGTGAAAACCTACTTCAAGAAAAGTAGCGATTGGAATCTGTTAGGTACACTTGAATCTCCAGAACCATATATTTTGGAACGTTTGCTATTCAAACACAGCACCAAAGATGTTTATCTATTGGCAGATGCCTATGATGGTGCAAACATCAAAGAAACAGTAAAGGATTTTATGGATGCAAGTAGTGGAAATTTCAAAACCACAATAACGGCTGATTCTAAAACTCTAGAATTTGGGGGTAAATCTAATCTGATGACTTATATAGGCCATAATGGATTGATGGACTTTTATCTGGACAAACAGTATAAAAGTCACTCTAATAAAAAGAGAGAAACTATTATTCTTGCCTGCATCAGCAAAAGTTATTTCACTGACAGAATTAAAGATGCAGGAGCAACTCCTCTTTTATGGACCACCGGATACATGGCTCCAGAAGCCTACACCCTTGAGTGGGCACTTGATGCCTGGGTAGAAGGAAAGTCAAACTTAGAAGTCAGACAGAAAGCAGCAGAAGCATATAATCACTATCAAAAGTGCGGAGTAAGAGGAGCGAAAGGACTATTGGTAACAGGGTTCTAGAAATATTAAATTAGAATACCTAAATCCTAAATTACAAATTCAAGAATTCAAAACTCCAAACTCAAAACTCCAGGCTAAATCCTATCCAATACCTTTTTAATCAGAGCATCAATTACTCTGTTTGGGTTCTTGGAGAAAGTATGTCTTGTTCTGTTTGCCAGTATTGCGTTTAGACTAATCATTTCGTGTCCCATCATTTTAGATAGTGCATAATAACCAGCCGTCTCCATTTCAAAGTTTGTTAGCCAAAATCCTTTGTGATGGAATAGAATCAATTTATCAATCAAATCCGGAAACTTGATTGTGTTTCTTACTGTCCTGCCTTGCGGAGCATAAAAACCTGGTGCAGTTATAGTATTCCCAACAACCATTCCCTCTCCAAACTTTTTAAGTAGTTCACTGGATCCCTGAACAACATAAGGCTTAAACGGAAATCCAATTTCTTCCTGAATCTTTCCAGCCAATTCATCTTCCAACTTATCGTTCTCAAAGTGATAAAACATCATTAGTGTATCAAGACCAATAGCATATTCTGACGCAAGGTGACTACCAACCTTAATATCCTCCTGAATACTACCAGAAGTTCCTACTCTAATGATATTTAAAGAAGTTTTCTCCTCTTTGACCTCTCTTGTTTTTAAGTCCACATTAACAAGGGCGTCCAACTCTGTCAGCAGGACTTCAACATTGTCGGTTCCCATCCCAGTGCTGATCACTGTGATTCTTTTACCTTTATAAGTACCAGTATGAGTAATGAACTCTCTTCGGTTCATTTCAAATTCCACCTTATCAAAGAAGCTGCTAATTCTGTGAACCCTGGATGGGTCTCCAACAGTAATGATGTTCTCTGATATGTGTTCTGGTTTTAGGTTTAAGTGATAAACACTTCCGTCTGGATTTAATATTAGGTCAGTTTCGGAGATTTTAGGCATTTAGATTGTTGTGTTATTCCGTATATTTTCGTTTCCAACCCTTATAAGGGTTGTAACCATTGCTTTCCTTAGAATAATACCCAGATCCATCATAAGGTCTGGAATCCGGATTATTCATGCACTCTTCAGAACAGCATCCATTGTAAATTTTCGCCCCTTCCTCCGACATTGGCACATGTATATTACAATGAGGATTTGCACAGTTTACCATTCGATCCGATGGCTCACCTGTAACATAGCATTTAGACACAACAGTTGGATTCACTGTGTTTACTTCGTGAACTACGCGATTATCAAAAACATAGCATTTCCCTTCAAAATCTTCTCCATCTGCCTCCAAACCATATTTGATAATTCCGCCGTGCAGCTGATGTACATTGTCAAAACCTTGCTCTAATAAATAGGCACTTGCTTTCTCACACTTAATTCCTCCTGTACAGTAAGTTATTACCTTTTTGTCTTTATACTGCTCTAATTCACCAACTTTAGCAGGAAAATCCCTAAAATTATCAATATCAAGGGTCACAGCATTCTTAAAGTGTCCAACTTCATGCTCGTAATTGGATCTTACATCCAAAATCACAACATCATCAGACTCTTCTTTCAGGATCTTTTTGAACTCCTCTGGTTCAACATAAGCACCAGTTTTTACATTAGGATCAATATGATGCAAGCTGGAATGAACAATCTCCGGCTTTACCCTCACATGAAGCTTCGCAAAAGCATGTTCATCTGATTGGTCTATCTTAAATTCACAGTGATTAAACCTACCATCACCATGGATGTAATCCATATACGCCTGAGTGTCTTCTGGAGCTCCAGAAACGGTTCCATTAAGACCTTCCTCAGCAATAATGATTCTTCCTTTTAAATTATTTTCTAAACAAAAAAGGTGATGTTGCTCCCTGTACTCTTCAGGGTTTTCAATTTTAGAATAGCAGTAATAAAGTAATACGTTGTATTTCATTGTCTTAAACGTTAGCCCAGTTTCAAGCTGGGTGTTTTTGAATGAGTTGGAAGTTGGAAGACCGGAGACCGAAGTTTTTGTTACTTCAATCGTTGGTACTTGTTCAATCCATTTCCACTAAAAAATTAATCTCGGTTATCAGACTAAGCTGCAACCATTATCAATATAAACTTCGGTCTTCGGTCTTCCGTCTCCCGACTTCCATCTTATCAATCTATTTCTTAACCGCTACAGCAGGATTACCGAAGACAGTTTCACCATCTTCTACATTACTGATTACAACCGAACCAGCTCCTACCCTAGCATTTTTCCCTATCTTAACTCCAGAAACTACAGTTACACCCGACCCAATAAAAGTACCTTCTCCTACTTCAACTTCACTATTCAGAATTGAGCCTGCTCCAACTTGCACATAATCATCTACTATAACTCCATGATCAAGAACAGCTCTGGAATGTATCAGGCAGTGACTTTTCACCTCCGCTTCTGCACCAAGAAAAGCTCCTGCATTAATAAAGTTACCATGTCCTATATGAGCAGTTTTACTGATTGTAGCTTCAGCGTGAATAGCATTTGTAGGCATAACTTTTCTACGTTCGTTGAGCATCTTTACCTGCTCTTTTCTCTCTTCGTTGCTATCCGTAGCTACAAAAGCCTCACATTTCTTACCGATTAACTTCAGGAAACCATCATCTTTTGGATCTCCCAATACTGTCACTTCTCCCACTTCTTTACCGTGAGAATCTTTATCATCACTTAGAAATCCATAGACTTCAATATTGTGACTATTGAAAATTTCCATTGCAGCCTTAGCTACACCATTAAATCCAAATACGATTACCGGGTTCTTCATAAATATTAATTTCGGGCTGCAAATTTAGACATTATTGTTGTAACCAAGAACCATGGCGCGAATTTTGGGAATTATCGCTTTTGAAATACTGACATGAATCAGTTTTTGAAGAGAAGATAAAGTGGAATAAAAAAAGCTGTTATTTAAACAGCTTTTCCATTGCATTTTTTAGTTCGTCAAAGGCTGAGGCGAAATGAGGTTTTGCTTCATCCCATTTGTCTTTGCCTTTGTCCTTATACTCCTTGAAGTCATCTTCAAGAGTATCGCGCTTTTCTTTTAACTCCTGGATTTTATCTTCCAGGTCATCTCTGATATCGTCTTTTGCGTCCTTGGCTTCAGCAATTAACTGATCAATTTTCTTACCAAGCTCTTTTAGGATACTTTCTACTTGACCTTTTGAATCTGTACTCATGATAGTGGATTTATGATGAACTTAATTTACACTATTAAAACGATTTTTCTTAACCAAATCGTTCAATATCTGCACCTAAAGCTTTCAATCTTTTATCAATAAACTGATAACCACGATCAATTTGTTCCACATTATGGATAGTACTTTCACCTTCCGCAGAAAGAGCTGCAATAAGAAGTGAAACTCCCGCTCTAATATCAGGTGAAGTCATCTGTATTCCTCTTAATGGGAATTTTCTATCCAAACCAATAACAGTAGCCCTATGAGGATCACACAGTATGATCTGAGCTCCCATATCAATCAATTTATCTACAAAGAACAATCTACTTTCAAACATCTTTTGATGAATCAAAACTGTCCCTTTTGCCTGAGTAGCCGTAACAAGAGCAATACTCAATAAATCAGGAGTAAACCCAGGCCAGATTGCATCAGCAATAGTCAATATTGATCCATCTATGAAAGACTCAATTTCATAATGCTTTTGCTCTGGAATGAAGATATCGTCTCCTCTAAACTCCATTTTAATCCCAAGTCTCTGGAAAGTTTCTGGTATTAACCCTAATTGATCTATTCTGGCATCCTTAATTGTGATTTCCGATTGAGTCATTGCGGCCATACCGATGAAAGAGCCTATCTCAATCATATCTGGAAGCATAGTATGCTCCGTTCCGCCAAGTGATTCTACACCTTCAATTTTCAACAAATTAGAACCAACACCTTCAATTTTGGCTCCCATGCTTACTAACATTCTACACAGTTGTTGAATGTATGGCTCACATGCTGCATTGTAAATGGTTGTAGTTCCTTCAGCTAATACAGCTGCCATAATAATGTTTGCAGTACCTGTTACCGAAGCTTCATCAAGGTGCATATAAGTACCTTTTAGCTTCTTGGCTTCTACAGTATAAAAACTTGCTTTTGTGCTGTATTTAAATTTAGCTCCTAATTTTTCAAACCCTGTGAAGTGAGTATCGACTCTCCTTCGACCAATTTTATCACCACCAGGTTTAGGCATTTTACCTTTTCCAAATCGGCCTAAAAGTGGACCTAGAATCATGATTGATCCTCTGAGACCAGCAGCTTTATTTTTGAAATCTTCCGATTCGAGGAAATCTAAATTCACATCTTTTGCTGTGAACCGAACTGACTCTTCTCCGGTTTTTTCTATTTGAACTCCAAAGTCTGCCAATAACTCAATAAGCAAATTGACATCACGGATGTTAGGGATTTTTTTAATATGGACAGGTTCCTGCGTTAGTAATACTGCAGAAATAATTTGAAGGGCCTCATTTTTTGCTCCCTGTGGAACAATTTCTCCTTTCAACTTGGCCCCTCCTCTTACACGGAAGGATGACATTTAGTTTCTTCTTCGTTTTTGATTGTTATTTCTTCGTTTTCTATTTCGGTTTTTGTGGTCTTTGTTGTCTCTTCCTCCATCTCCAGGGCCTTTTTGCTGAGGAATAGAAACTTCAAACAATCCAAGTTCCTTCACTTTTTCAGCATCAATTTTCAATTTCCCTTTCGATAATTCTTTAATGTTCGCAAGAATCAAATCATCATCGATATTGTCCTTATTCCAAACATTGAAAAATGTCTTCATTAATTTCCCGACATGCACAATAGCAGCCTCTTTTTCTTCAGGATCTTCAGTTTCAATTGCTCTTTGAACCAATAGCTCCATGTTGCGGCCATAGTGCTTGTATCGGATGTTGTTAGAGTTGTATTTTACAATCTCTGGTCTTCTTCCAAGAATGGTTTTATCTGGAATAGGATATGGACTTTCTACATCGAGTTGAAAATCTGATATGATAAACAAGTCATCCCAAACTTTCTGCTCATATTCAGGACCTTCCTTCACGTTTGGATTAATTTGTTTCATTAATTCCACAAGCGTAGCGGCCTGTCTGTTTCTCGTCTCCTTGTCCTCAAGTTTCACAATATGATCAACCAGCTTCTGGACATTCCTTCCGTATTCTCTCAATTTTAGATCGACTTTATCAGTATTATACTCCATTCTTAGTTTGCAAACATTTTGGGCTAAGTTAATTGAAATTCAGATTCTTTAAGACTTTAGCCCTATAAATTCTAGCCTACAACGGCAATACACTTTAATTCTATGGCAATTGGTGTTGGAAGTGAGTTCACTTCAACAGTTGTTCGACACGGTTGATTAGATGCAAAATACTCCGCATAGATCCGATTGTAAGTAGCAAAATCATCTTTCATGTTGGTCAGAAAAACTGTCACATCAACCAAATCATCCCAACTTGCATCGGAAGCTTCCAAAATAGCTCTCACATTATTAAATACAGAATGACACTGAGCTTCAATATCATAGCTCACAATATTTCCATCATCATCTAATTCAACACCCGGAATCTTTTTAGATCCTTTTTCTCTTGGTCCTACTCCTGATAAAAATAGAAGTTCACCCACTTGTCGGGCATGTGGATAGAGTCCAACAGGGTCTGGAGCTTTGTCAGCATTAAATACACTCATGGTTTAAGTTGTTTTTGTAATACAATTCTTTTTCTTGGGTCTTTGGGTGAATTGATCACCTCTGTTATTTCAAAACCATACTTCAATGAAAAAATAAGCATGGATTTATGTTCATTTAATGTTTTGAATTCCAAAATTTTATATCCTTCATTAACACACCATTCTTCCATAGCAATCAATAAATCTCTGGCTACACCAGATTTTCGATATTCAGGCAATACTCCACCCATCCAACTATAGAATTTACCGGTGGAGAAATCTCTTTCATAGCCGCATTTGAAACCAACTAATTGGTTATTCATCTCGGCTACCAGTATAATGTGCTTGGTATTAAATTTTGCTTGATAATCCTCTGCTTGATAAGGATTATTGAATTCAGGGATCTTTTTAGAAATCTCAACAACCTCCTCTATCGATCCCCTTCGAATGTTGATCATTTATTCATCAAATCTTCAATCTCTTCAGCATGAATAGGAATATTCCTCATCAAATTGTGATGACCATCTTCTGTGATCAAGATGTTGTCTTCTAATCGAATGCCGATTCCTTCTTCTCTGATGTAAATTCCTGGTTCTACAGTGAATACATTGCCAACACTTAATTCACTATGAAAGCTTCCCACATCATGAACATCTAATCCTAAATGGTGCGACGTTCCATGCATAAAGTACTTTTTATAAGCAGGCCAATTTGGATCCTGGTTTTTGACATCAGTCTTATCGATTAAACCTAATTCCAACAATTCACTTTGCATCATTAATCCAACTTCCTTATGATATTCTGTGATAGTTGTACCAGGTCTAAGAAGTTCAGTAGCTTTTGTTTTGACTCGAAGAACAGCGTTATAAATGTCTAATTGTCTCGTATTAAATCTACCTCCTACCGGAATTGTTCTTGTCATATCCGCATTGTAGTTGGCATATTCTGCACCAACGTCCATCAGAATTAAATCTCCGTCTTTGCATTGTTGATTGTTTTCAATGTAATGTAAAACACAAGCATTTGCTCCTGAAGCAACAATTGGCGTGTAGGCAAAACCTCTTGAGCGATTGATTAAAAACTCATGCATGTACTCTGCCTCAATCTCATATTCCCAAACTCCAGGATTGACAGCATCCAGGATTCTTCTGAACCCTTTCTCCGTTATATCACATGCATGTTGAATCATATCCACTTCTCTTTGTGATTTAACCATTCTCAGGTTCATCAGAATTGGGAATGATCTTTCATAATTATACAGTGGATAGTGCTCCTTGCACCATTTAAAGAATCGTTCTGTTCTGGTCTCTACCTCATTGGCACTTCGAATATGCTCATTTAGGTCCAGATAGATATTGTCTGATTCTGCCAATATTGTTGAGAGTACTTTTTCAAATTCACTTACCCACCTTACATTCTTCACTCCAGAAACATCTGTAGCCTCAGATTTCGTGAACTTATGACCTTCCCAGATAGCAATTTCCTCACTAGTTTCTTTCACAAAAAGCACCTCTCTGAAATTAGGGTCTGGAAAATCCGGAGCGATTAACAAAACTGTCTCTTCCTGGTCAATGCCCGATAGATATAACAAATTACTATTTTGCTTGAATGGCATGGTACCATCTGCATTAGTTGGCATTATATCATTAGAATGGAAAACAGCAACAGATTTAGGTTTCAACTGCTCTACAAAATTCTTTCTATTCAAATTGAATAATTCCGCTCCTATTGGTCTGTACTTCATGTTAATTTAAGGGTTATTGTATTATTGAACTCAATATACTACTTGGGATCACAATTTTATAATAATTTCGTTTAATAGTCTGACTTAGGTTGATATGAAGTATTGGATTTGTGTTATATGGCTTTTGTTTTCAATAAATGGATTCAGTCAATTCCAAAAAAAATACTGGATTTACATAAAGCCCGAAGTGCGTAAAAACCAATTCATTAACCAATTCCCAGAATTCAAATCTTGCTATTATTCCAATTGGCTTCATGCATTTACAAATGAGCTCTCTGATCAAGATTTAACAGAGATTAAAAAATCTGGCTTTGCAACTGCAATAACTAGAACAGGATATTTAATTCCTACCGGAAATTCATTTCGTGCTAACAAATTGGGATTCGCATTGGAACAGATAAATGGTCAGGCATTTATTAAAGAGGGGCTAAATGGCAAAGGAGTAAAAGTCGGGATTATTGATGGTGGCTTTTTAGCTGCTGATAAACATCCTAGTTTAAAAACTTACTTCCAGGACAGCCTGGTGATCGCATACAAAGACTACCTCACTCCAAACGAACCTCCGTACACTGGAAATCAATACCTAGATGATCAGCACGGTACGGATGTTTGGGAAATGCTTGGAGGTGTAAATCGGGATAAGAATGTGCAATTAGGTCTGGCCACTCATTCTTCAATATATCTTGCAAGAACCGATCATGGAGGAAGTGAAAGAAGAATTGAAGAGGAGTACTTTGTTCAGGCACTTGAATGGCTTGATAGCCTTGGTGTGAAGTTGGTCAATGCTTCTGTTGGTTACACTTATGGCTACAACAACCCAGAAGAGAACTATTCACCAAGTCAAATGGATGGAAGTTCAGCAATTGCTAAAGCAGTACAAATTGCTGCTGAAGAAAAGGGAATGCTAATAGTAGTTGCTGCAGGAAACGAAGGTGATGTTGCAAAATGGAAAATCCTAAACACTCCGGCAGATGCTAAAGATGTATTAGCGGTTGGTGCCAGCAAGTTAAATATCACAGATCGTATGAACTACAGTTCTATTGGTCCGGAGTTTCTTCCCTATATGAAGCCTGACATTAGTTGTTTTGCAAGTAGAGGCACCTCTTTTTCCACTCCTATATTAACAGGAATGGCCGCTGGAATCTGGCAATATGACAGCACCTTGTCCAATATGGAAATAAAAGAGATAATCACCCAATCAGGAAACTTATATCCTTATGGTAATAACCATGTAGGTTATGGAGTCCCGGATTGTGAAAGAATATTATCCCGACTTAAAACTGGAACATTTAAACCAAATCCTGTCGAGATTGTGACACCAGAGTCCAATAAGATCAAACTAAATGTGGAATCTGGAGAATACATTATAGTCGCTTATCATAAAATCAATGATTGGTATGTAGTCAATAAAGAACTCTTCGAGTTTAAAGGAGAAACTATTCGAATCAGAAGATTTCCAAAATGCGAAAGCACAACTGTAGTTGCCGGAGATAACATCTGGGAAGTAATGTGGCAGTAGCATGCAACCACTCGTCCTCATATTTAGTCAATTCAATAAAATCTGGAACCTCAACGGACAAATTGACGATATAAGTTATGACCTGTTGAGATTTTCAAAGAATTACAAATAACTAACAACTGTTAGTTTAAGAATTATTTAACTATATATTTGTCTGCTTTTCAAATGATGTTGATGAAATCAAAACGGGAGATTATAAAGGATTGTGCGGCAAGGCTCTTCAGAAAAAAGGGTTACAAGGCGACTTCAATGAGGGATATCGCTCAAGAAGTTGGCATGGAAGCGGCAAGTCTCTATAATCACATCTCTTCCAAGCAAGAAATCTTTCAAGAACTCCTACTCAACATGGCACGCCTTTTTACCGAAGGCATGGAAGAAATAGATGGATCCTCCCACAAATCAATTATCAAACTAGAGAAGCTAATCAGTATGCATGTGAGATTCGCAATCGAACATACTGACTCCATCTCCCTTATCACCAATGAATGGGTACATCTGGATGAAGAACCACTAAGAGAATTCACATCACTCCGAGATCAATACGAAAAGCAATTTGAGAACATAATCAAGCAATGCATTGAGGATGGAGACTTCTCACCAGTAGATCCAGAAATTGCGCTATTCTCAATTCTTTCAACTCTGAGGTGGTTGTATTCTTGGTACAGTAAACAGAAAAACATCAACCCAGTAGAATTGGAGAAGGAAATGATTCATTGTTTGGTTGATGGATTAAGAAACAAATAAGAAATCTACACTACTAGTATTTAGTTCAGGTAAAGCAACCCCAATAATGAGGTTGCTTTTTTATTTCAAAACGTAAACCGTTCATATAATTCCTTTCCTGACATTTGTCAGTTTAACTAACAATTGTTAGTTTTATGCAAACGTTTGTTAGCTCCCAGAAATGCAGAATAAGTTTTACGACCTGAAAATCAAGGAAATATTCAAAACCACACCGGATTGTTCTATCATTTCTTTTGATCTGAATAATGGTGAAAAAGAGGCTTTTAAGTTCATTCAAGGGCAACACCTTACCCTGAAAGCCACAATTAATAATGAGGAAATAAGAAGGAATTATTCAATTTGTTCCAGTCCTCTGGATGGTGAATTGAGAGTTGGAATTAAGCAAATACCAAACGGAGTATTCTCAACTTTTGCGAATAATAACCTGAAAGCGGGAGATACTTTAGAGGTAATGCCTCCTCATGGAAATTTCAACGTACCAGTTGAACCGAATGCTAACAAAAATTACGTTGCGTTCGCAGCTGGAAGTGGAATCACTCCAATTCTATCAATCATCAAAACTCATTTGATGTCAGAACCAAACAGTACATTTACTTTGTTCTATATCAACAAGAATGCTGGTTCTGTAATTCTTAAAGAAGAAATTGAAGCTTTAAAGAATCAATATCTAAATCGATTCAAAATCTATCACTTCCTGACAAAGGAGGTGAGAGATGTCGCTTTGTTTGACGGAAGAATTGATAGCGAAAAACTGGATATTATTTACAGTTCTTTAATAAGCACTGAAAATACCGACGATACTTTTATCTGTGGTCCTGAAGATATGATATTTCTAATCAGAGACTACTTGAAGGATAAAGGTTTCGACGAACAAAAAATTCACTTTGAGTTATTCAACACAACTGGTCAAAAATATGTACCAAGTGAAGAAGTAAAAGCTCACAGTGGTGAAATATGTGATGTAACAGTTCAGGAAGGTGGTAAGAAATTCCGCTTTGATCTTGAGATTGGAAAAACAAACATATTAGACGGTGCTCTTGGACAAGCAGCAGACTTACCATTCGCTTGTAAAGGCGGTGTTTGTTGTACTTGTAAGGCAAAAGTACTTGAAGGCAAAGTAGAAATGATCAACAACTACGCACTCGAACAAGAAGAGGTAGAAGAAGGTTATGTTCTCACCTGCCAAGCCATTCCACTAACCGATAAAGTGGTTGTGGATTTTGATGTTTAAGAAGACCGTAGACGGAAGTCGGGAGACAGAAGTTCAGAGTCTCATAAAAAAATTGAATACTTAAATGGAGTGCAGAGGTACTAAAGTCAGAAGTCACAAAACTTCGGTCTTCGGTCTTCCCAGCTTCTAACTTCAAAAAATATGTCAGAAAAAGAAATCATTGATTTAGAAGAGCAGTTCCAGGCACGAATAGATCGTGGAGAGAACATTGAACCTAAAGATTGGATGCCTGAGAAATATAGAAAAACTCACATCCGACAGATTTCACAGCATGCCCATTCAGAAATTGTTGGTATGCTTCCAGAAGGCAACTGGATCACCAGGACTCCAAGTCTTAGAAGAAAAGTAGCATTATTAGCAAAAGTTCAGGACGAAGCTGGTCATGGTTTGTATTTGTACAGCGCAACTGAGACACTAGGAATATCAAGAGATGAATTATTTGAGCAACTCCATTCTGGAAAGGCCAAGTATTCAAGCATATTCAACTATCCTGTAATAACATGGGCAGATATAGGAGCAATTGGTTGGTTAGTGGATGGCGCTGCTATTATGAATCAGGTAATGCTTACCAGAACGTCTTACGGACCTTACGCCAGAGCAATGGTAAGAATCTGTAAAGAAGAAAGTTTCCACCAGCGTCAAGGTTACGAAATCATGTTAACATTAGCGCAAGGAACCAAAGTACAGAAAGAAATGGCTCAAGATGCTCTGAATAGATGGTGGTGGCCATCATTAATGATGTTTGGCCCAACTGACGAAGCATCTACACACACAGAGCAATCCATGAAATGGAAAATCAAAAGAAAGACCAACGATGAATTGCGCCAGCAATTTGTAAACCAAACAGTTCCTCAAGCAGAATTTCTTGGATTAACTATTCCGGATAAGGATTTGAAATGGAATGAAGAAAGAGGTCAATATGACTTTGGAGAAATTGATTGGGATGAGTTCTGGAGAGTTGTAAAAGGTCACGGACCATGCAACAAAGAAAGGCTACATGCAAGAAAGTCAGCTTACGAAAAAGGTAAGTGGGTTAGAGATGCAGCGGTAGCATATGCAGATAAAAAAGCGAAGCAGACACTTAAAGAAGCAGTATAAGATATGAGCAAGAATTGGCCACTTTTTGAAGTCTTCATTAGAAGTAAGAATGGTTTAGAGCACAGACATGTTGGAAGTTTACATGCTGCTGATGCTACCATGGCAATAGAAAATGCAAGAGATGTATACACCAGAAGAATGGAAGGTGTAAGTATCTGGGTTGTGGAATCAGAAAATATTACAGCTTCCAATCCAGAACAAGCTGGTGAAATATTCGAACCAGCAGCTGACAAAGTATACAGACACCCAACATTCTACGACTTACCCGACGAGGTGAAACATATTTAGAGTTTGGAGTTCTGAGTTTTGAATTATATAAAGCTAAATAGCCAAACAGCTAAAAGCCAAAAGCTAAGAAAATGAACGACAATTTATATCAATATATACTTCAATTAAGCGATAACAGCATGATTCTGGGTCATAGACTTTCGGAATTATGTGGTCATGGTCCAAGCCTGGAAACTGACATTGCTTTGACCAATATTTCATTGGATTTATATGGTCAGACGAGAAGTTATTGCCAATATGCTGCTAAGGTAAAAGGTGAGGACTTCAATGAAGATACAGTTGCTTTCTTGAGAACTGAGAGAGAGTATAAAAATGTTCTTTTGGTTGAGCAGCCAAATACAGACTTTGCTTACATCATTGTAAGACAATTCCTATTTGATGCTTACCACCTACCTCTTCTTGAGCAATTAAAAAACAGCAAAGACGAAATGATTGCTGCGATTGCTGCTAAGTCGATTAAAGAAGTTAGTTATCATCATAGATTTTCTTCCGAGTGGGTAAAAAGACTTGGTGATGGAACTGAAGAAAGTCATCAAAAAATGCAGGAAGCACTGGATTACTTATGGGCATACGCAGGTGAACTTTTCGAAGAATCACAAATCGAGAAATGGGCGAAAGAAGAAGGAATTGGCGCTGATCTCAACGCTATTCACGAGGAATACAAAAAAGATATAGAGGCAGTTTTCGCAGAAGCAACATTAACGATACCAGAATATGATCCTTATCAGCAAGGAGGAAAAAATGGAATTCACTCTGAGCACATGGGATACATATTGACAGAATTGCAATACATGCAAAGGACATACCCAAATATGACCTGGTGATTATCAAATAAAAACAACCCAAACAATGATCAAGATAGACAACCAAATACAGGAAATTTTAGAATCAGTTTCTGATCCGGAAATTCCTGTATTGTCTATTTTGGATATGGGTATAGTAAAAGATGCCCAACAAAAAGCTGATCATGTGTTGATCACCATCACCCCTACTTATTCAGGATGCCCAGCAATGGATGTGATCGAAGAAGATATAGTAAACGCTTTCAAATCTCATAATATAGAAGCGAAAGTAGACACTGTATTATCTCCACCATGGACAACCGAATGGATTTCAGAAAATGGGAAGCAAAAACTTGAGAAGTACGGCATTGCTCCTCCGATGAATGAAACCATGGACAAAAAAGCATTGCTGGATGGTGAAAGGATTATCAAATGCCCACAATGCGGCTCAACCAATACCGAAATGGTAAGTCAATTTGGATCAACACCTTGCAAAGCACTTTTTAAATGCCAGGATTGCCTGGAACCTTTTGATTACTTAAAATGCATATAAACGACTCGATGGAGCCAATTATTTTTTCAAAAGAAGCCGGAGTTGCCACCATAAAACTCAATAGGCCAAAAGCATTCAACAGTGTCACCAGAGAACTGGCACTACAATTCCAAAAAGCATTAGATGAATGCGCAGCTGATGAGCAGATCAGATGCGTTCTAATAACCGGTGAAGGCAAGGCCTTTTGCGCCGGTCAGGATCTGGTAGAGGTTACCTCTCCGGAAGCAATGCCTGGATTCAAATCTATATTAGAGGAACATTATGCGCCCATTATTCGAAAGATAAGGGCGCTAATGAAACCGGTAATTGCTAAGGTGAATGGAGTTGCGGCTGGTGCTGGAGCTAACATTGCTCTTGCTTGTGATATAGTTATTGCTCATGAGAATGCATCTTTCATCCAGGCTTTTAGCGGAATCGGTTTAATACCCGATAGTGCAGGAACATTCTTTCTCCCGAGGCTAGTAGGCTTCCAAAAAGCATCTGCATTAGCGATGTTGGGAGACAAAGTATCTGCTCAGGAAGCTGAGTCACTTGGAATGATTTACAAATATTTTGGTGATGCAGAATTCGAGGAGAATGTTAATAAAATAGCACTACGAATGGCCAATATGCCAACTCAAGGGTTGGCGTATACTAAAGAAGCCTTCAATTCTTCGCTTGTAAACAACCTGGAGCAACAACTTGAGGCAGAAAACAGACTTCAAATTGCAGCCAGTGAAACTGAAGATTATTCTGAAGGAGTAAAAGCATTTATAGAAAAGAGGAAGCCCAATTTTAAAGGTAAGTAATGAGCAATCACAATATAGCCGGTGTAATTGGATCAGGTACAATGGGACGAGGAATTGCCCAAATTGCTGCTACTGCTGGTTGGCAAGTTGTTGTTTATGATAACAATACTGCAGCCATTGAAGATAGCAAATCCAAACTCCAAAAAGTACTTAATAGGTTAGTAGAGAAAGGAAAAATAGATAGCTCAAAGCAATCTAACATTCTTAATAACATTACTTACGCTTCAGAAATTAAAGGTCTAGCTGATTGTAGTCTTGTTATCGAAGCAATTGTTGAGAATCCAGAAATCAAAAGATCTGTTTTTGAGGAGTTAGATAGAAATGTAAGTAAAGAATGCATTATTGCTTCAAACACATCATCTCTATCGATAGCATCTTTAGCTTCTGCAGTGAGTATTCCCGAGAGATTTATAGGAATTCACTTCTTCAATCCGGTTCCATTAATGAAACTGGCTGAAATTATTCCAGGCATTCAAACATCACAAGAAACAACACAAACAGCCAAGTCTATCATTGATAGCTGGGGCAAGTTGACTGTCATGGCAAAAGACACTCCTGGGTTCATTGTAAACCGAGTGGCAAGACCATTTTATGGTGAAGCCCTTAGAATTTATGATGAGGGAATTGCCGATATGCCAACAATCGATTGGGCTATGAAAGAAATCGGAGGTTTCCGTATGGGGCCTTTTGAGTTGATGGATTTCATTGGAAACGACATAAACTACACCGTAACAGAAACGGTATTCAACGCATTCTTCGGTGACCCAAGATACAGACCATCATTTACTCAGAAAAGAATGATGGAAGCTGGACTTCTTGGCAGGAAAACTGGCAAAGGTTATTACGATTACAGTGAAGGTTCACAAAAACCAGAACCCGACACTGATGAGATGCATGGACATATGATTGTTGACAGAATCGTGGCTATGTTAATCAATGAAGCTGCAGATGCATTGCATTTCGGTATTGCTAGTAGAGATGATATCGATATTGCCATGACAACTGGAGTTAATTATCCAAAAGGTCTTTTAAAATGGGCAGATGAGATTGGAATTGACAGATGTGTTTCTCTTCTAGATAATCTATTCAACAGATATCACGAAGAGCGATACAGATGCAGTCCATTACTTAGAGATATGGTAACAGAGCATTCTAATTTTTATCAGGAAGAATCAGTAAATTCATGAGCAGTCCAAAAGACGTGTATGACCGAATGATGGACAAGGATTACTACAGCCAATGGATGGGTGTAGAACTAATCTCTATCTCTGAAGGAAACTGCACTTTGAAAATGACTGTTAGAAAAGAGATGCTCAATGGTTTTGGGATACTTCATGGAGGAGTATCATTTGCGTTTGCAGATAGTGCCTTCGCATTTGCTTCAAATTCATATGGTAGATTAAGTGTTTCGATGAATGGAAGCATGATCTACTCAAAGCAAGCAAAAGAAGGAGATATCCTAATAGCAAAAGCAAAGGAACTAGTAAAAGGAAACAAAAGCGGAACCTACGATGTAGAAGTGAGCAATGAGAGTAGTGGTGAGGTAGTAGGGCTTTTTAGAGGTACTGTATATAGAAGATCGAGTGAAATTTAAAACTCTAAATAGTAATATCGAAATCCTAAAAATGGGAGATTCCAATAATGATGGATCATTGATGAGTAGCTTACATATTTCATCAACAATCGATCAAATAAAAAGATATGACTTAGAGGATAGAACTCTGGAATTCGCGAAAAGTATCAGAAAGTTCTTAAAAGAAATTGTTTATTCAATTCAAAATAGAGAAGACGGTAAGCAGCTAATTAGGTCTTCTGGCTCAATTGGGGCTAATTATCTTGAAGCAAATGAATGCATTAGTCGAAAGGACTTCCAATACAGAGTAAAGATTTGTAAAAAGGAAGCGAGAGAGACAATTTATTGGCTCAATCTCATTGATATTGAAGGTTCAGAAAAGTCTGAACATGATAGAAATATATTAATCAAAGAGTGTTCCGAGTTAATGAAAATTTTCGGAGCGATTATCAAAAACACAAACTAATATCTATTGGCAAATCGCTTGTCCAAGCAATGATTTAGAATTTAGATATTAGTATTTATGATTTAATCCATTTAGGATTTAGAAATTAGGCTTTAGAATTTAACATGAAAGATTCATATATAATTGACGGCATACGTACTCCCATCGGAAAATTCAAAGGCACTTTAGGTGCTGTGCGAACTGACGATTTAGGGGCATTGGTAATCAAAGAATTAGTAAGCAGGAATAAAAATATTCCCATGGAAGCTTATGAAGATGTAATCATGGGCTGTGCTAATCAGGCCGGTGAGGATAACAGAAATGTTGCCCGAATGTCTTCATTACTTGCTGGACTACCATTTTCTGTACCCGGAGAAACCGTAAACAGATTGTGCTCTTCCGGACTTTCAGCAATCATCCAGGCCAACAGAGCTATCAAAGCTGGAGATGGAGATTTATTCATTGCTGGAGGAGTTGAAAACATGACTAGAGGCCCTTGGGTGATCTCAAAAGCTTCAAGCCCATTTGGGCAGGATTCTCAGATGTTTGATTCTAGTTTTGGATGGAGGTTTGTGAATAAGAGAATGCATGAGCTTTATGGAACTGAAAGCATGGGTGAGACTGCAGAAAACCTTGTTGACCGATACAAAATTAGTAGAGCAGACCAAGATCATTTTGCGCTAAGATCTCAGCAAAAAGCTGGAAATGCAGACCATGAAGGAAGATTGGCTAAAGAAATTGTTCCAGTTCAAATTCCTCAAAGAAAAGCGGACCCAATCATTTTCAATCATGATGAGTTTATCAAACCTCATACAACTGAAGATGGGCTTTCAAAACTAAGAGCTGCTTTCAGAAAAGAAGGTGGAACTGTAACAGCAGGAAATTCCAGTGGACTTAACGATGGTGCAGCAGCAACAATCGTGGCTTCATCGGATGCTGTTTCGAAATATGATCTAAAACCACTAGCAAGAATTATCAGCTCTGCCGTAGTAGGAGTTGAGCCAAGAATTATGGGAATTGGTCCAGTTGGAGCATCCAATAAGGCGCTGGAAAGAGCAGGACTAAAAATGGAAGACATGGACGTAATTGAGCTTAACGAAGCATTTGCAGCTCAAAGTCTTGCCTGCATCAGAGAGTGGGGATTATCAGATGATGATCCAAGAATAAATCCTAACGGTGGAGCAATAGCAATTGGCCACCCACTAGGAATGACAGGCGCAAGAATTATGTACAGTGCCGCCCTGGAACTGAGCTTGACTGATAAGAAATATGCATTGGTAACAATGTGTGTGGGAGTTGGCCAGGGATATGCGGCTGTGATTGAGAAAGCGTAGAAGTCGGAAGACCGGAGACGGGAGACCGAAGTATGGAAGACTAGATTGCAGTTAATTAGTATTTGAGTAACTAGAAAATTAAGATAAATAGTAAATGGATAGTCAGAATTGGATTATCGAAGCAATATCGAAACTCGGTCTCCGGTCTTCCGACTTCCATCTACAAAACATAAATGGACTGAATGATCGAACCAGGAAGCACTAACAACACTTCCATCTTCGGTCTTCTGACTTCCAACTTGCCCAACGGGCAATAAACGACCTGAAAATGAACAAATTAGGAAATTACGTAAGCGGAGAATGGGTAAATGGTACAGGTGATGGCCAGCCTATTTACAATGCTGTTAATGGAGAGGTGATACACCATGCCTCCACCACCGGACTAGATTTTGGTGAAATCCTAAACTACGGAAGAAACGTAGGTGGTCCGGCATTGAGAAAGATGACATTCCAGGAAAGAGGAAACATGCTGAAGAAGCTTGCTCTATACCTGGTAAGAAAGAAAGATCATTTCTACAAAATCAGTTATCAAACTGGTGCAACCAAAGTTGATAGCTGGATCGATATAGAAGGAGGATTTGGTAATCTCTTTGCCAACGCTTCATTAAGAAAATTATTCCCAAATCAATCTTTCCATGTGGATGGAGCTCCAATCGACTTATCAAGAGGAGGGAAATTTATGGGGCATCACATCATGGTTCCCAAAGAAGGTGTTGCAATCCATATCAATGCATTCAACTTCCCTGTTTGGGGAATGCTTGAAAAATGTGCTGTTAACTGGATGGCAGGAGTTCCTGCGGTAGTGAAACCAGCAACAGCTACCTCCTACCTTACTGAAGCAGTTGTTAGAGAAATCATTGCATCAGGTATTCTTCCTGAAGGAGCTCTTCAATTGATTTGTGGTTCTGCAAGAAACATTCTTGATACAGTTGAATCTCAGGACGTAGTAACCTTTACCGGTTCTGCCACTACTGGTAGAATGCTTAAAAGCAACCCAAGAATTATTGATGAAGCTGTTCCATTCAATATGGAAGCTGACTCATTAAACTGCTCTGTTCTTGGTGAAGATGCAGTTCCAGGAACTCCTGAATTTGACCTTTTCATTAAGGAGGTTAAAAAGGAAATGACTGTCAAATGTGGTCAGAAATGTACGGCAATCAGAAGAATCATTGTTCCTGAGAACCTGATTGAAGATGTTCAAATTGCTTTAGGCAAGTCTTTAGAAAGAACAGTAATTGGAAATCCTGAAAGTAAAGAAGTCCGAATGGGTGCCTTGGCAAGTATGGATCAGGTACAGGAGGTTAGAGACAGAGTTAAGGAATTAGCTGCTACTGCTGAAATCGTATACGGAAACCTTGATAAGGTAGATGTAATGGATGCCGACTCTGAAAAAGGAGCATTCTTAAGCCCAATTCTATTATTAGAAAAAGACCCTCATAAAAATACAGCGGTTCACGAAGTTGAGGCATTTGGTCCTGTAAGTACAATTGTACCTTACAAAGACATGCATGACGCTATTGAATTAGCAAAAATGGGTAAGGGCTCATTATGCTGTTCAATCTCTACTTTCGATAAGAAAATTGCCAGAGACTTTGTAGTTGGCGCTGCTAGTCATCATGGTAGAATTTTAGTGCTTGACAGAGAAAATGCAAAACTTAGTACTGGTCACGGTTCTCCTCTTCCAACACTAGTTCATGGTGGTCCGGGTAGAGCTGGAGGCGGTGAAGAAATGGGTGGAATGCGAGGAGTTGAGCACTATCTACAAAGATGTGCTATCCAGGGTACTCCTAGCACAATCACAGCAGTTACTGGAATATTCCAACAAGGAGCTGACTATACAGAATCACCAAATCATCCTTTCTCTTACCATTTTGAAGATATCCAACCTGGAATGTCTCTATTGACACACAAGAGAACCGTTACTGATTCTGACATTATCAATTTTGCGAATCTTACATGGGATCATTTCTACGCTCACACAGATATTACATCTCTTCAGGGAACAATATTTGAAAAAAGAGCGGCACATGGATACTTCATATTAGCTGCTGCGGCTGGACTTTTTGTTTACCCTAATAAAGGCCCGGTTTCTGCAAACTACGGACTTGATGAAATTAGATTCCTGAAACCAATCTACCACAATGACACCATTCAGGTAAGATTGACTTGCAAGGAAAAAGTTGAAAGAGATAGCAGAGGAAAAGAACATCCTTCAGGAGTGGTGAAATGGTTCGTTGAAGTTTACGATCAGGAGGAAGAACTAGCGGCAATGGGAACAATCCTCACATTGGTTCAAAAGAAATCTCCTTTTGTAGAATTCAATAGAAAGACCATTGAAAAACTACTGGGAAGACTAACTGATGATTCCAAAAACAAATGGGGTATGATGGGACCTCAGCATATGGTTGAGCATTTGGAATGGTCTATGCACATGGCTGTTGGGAAATATCAAACTAATGTTGTAACACCAGAAGAGAAACTTGAAAAATACCAGGATTCACTTTGGAACTACTATCATATGCCAGAAACATATCCTCATCCAGATCTAAAAAAGGATACTACTGAAGATTTAAGATTTGGAAGTTTGAAGGAAGCAAAAGAGGCATTCCTGGTAGCATACGACGAATTCCAACAATACTACAAAGAGAACCCAGATGCGATTCATAACAACTCAGTATTTGGACCTTTGGATAAAGAACACTGGGATTTGATGCACAGAAAGCATATCCATCATCATTTTGACGCATTTAACCTGATTAAAGAAGAAGATATAAATGGCTGAAGTTAAGGAACAAGAGGCTTATGTAAGCCTGGAGAGAAAAGGAGGCATTGGAACAATCACGTTTTTCCATCCCTCACACAATTCACTACCAAGTGGAGTGTTAGCAAAATTGGCGCAAACTATTACCGAAGCTGGTAATGATCCAATGGTTGAAGTGATTGTTTTGAAAAGTGGCGGAGAAAGAACATTCTGTGCTGGCGCAAGCTTTACTGAATTGATCACCATAGATGACTATGATACTGGAAAGAAATTCTTCTCTGGTTTTGCTAATGTGATCAATGCCTGCCGAAAATGCTCAAAAATCATCATAGGAAGAGTGCAAGGAAAAGCTGTAGGTGGTGGTGTTGGCGTTGCTTCTGCAGTTGATTATTGCTTTGCCACAAAATTCGCTTCCGTCAAGTTAAGTGAATTACAGGTTGGAATTGGACCATTTGTAGTAGGACCTGCAGTTCAAAGAAAAGTTGGACTTTCAGCATTTTCCCAACTAACAATCAACGCAAGTGAATTCCAAACTGCAGAATGGGCTAAAGAAAAAGGGCTTTATTACCACTTAAGCGATTCTGCTGAGGATATGGATGCTGCAATAGCTGAGTTGGCAGAAAAACTAGTTAATACTAACCCAGAAGCAAGAAAACTAATCAAAGATATCCTTTGGGAAGGATGCGAAAACTGGGACCAGTTACTCGACGAAAGAGCAGGAATGAGCGGAAAGCTTGTTTTGTCAGAGTATACGAAGAAGGAATTGGAGAAGTATAAGTAGACCGAAGACGGGAGACGGAAGACCGAAGTAATTGAAGGCAGAAGACGGGAGACGGAAGACTGAAGTAAATAGAAATTGATATAGGGGTCAGAAGCTGAACAATTAATTTAAAAATTACGAAAATGGATAGCAGGAAATTGAAACTGAAGGAAAAACAAAACTTCGGTCTCCAGTCTTCCGACTTCCAGCTTCATAAATCCAAGAATAAAATACTGTCAGAAAGTAGTTTTATAGCATGAGCGAATACAAACAAGAAGAAAAAACTCTGAAGGAGTTATTGGCAGAAGAGCCAACGGCACCTTATAGCTATGCGGACTACTTAAAGTGGACTTTTGATGAAAGGGTAGAACTGATTAAGGGTAAAATTTTCGATATGTCACCTGCTCCAACCAGGAAGCATCAGGGAATTGCGATATCCTTATCAAGTACTATATATGATTATGTGAAAGGAAAATCATGTAAAGCATATTACGCTCCTTTTGATGTAAGGCTACCAAACAAGAAAGGTGATCCAGATGATAAAATTCATACTGTGGTTCAGCCTGATATTATGGTAATCTGCAATCAAGACAAGCTTGACGAAAAAGGATGTGTTGGAGCACCTGATTTGATTGTAGAAATTTTATCTCCTTCCACCGCGAAGAAAGATCTCACCATAAAACGTGAGTTATACGAGGAGAATGGAGTAAAAGAATATTGGGTGATTTACCCAAAAGAAGAAATCGTTGAAGTATTCACATTGGCTGAAGGTAAGTACAACTTGCCACAGACTTATGTGAATCAGGATAAGATTCAAGTTCATACACTTCCCGGTTTAGAGATAGATCTTAAGGAGGTGTTTTGAATTACGTAACGTCATTCCGGAATTTCTGAAATGAAATGAAAGAAATATCCGGAATCCCAAACACTATTGCACTCACGAAACTCATGATTGCAGAAGTTATCGGGATTCCTGATCTACGTTTCACTTTGTCAGGAATGACGGATCGCAATAAATAAAAGTGGCCAAAAGCCAAATAGCTAAAAAATGATCTACGAATACAAAGGCTTTATACCAGTAGTACACGAAAGTGCTTACGTGCATCCTTTAGCGGCGGTAACAGGGAATGTTGTCATTGGTAAGGATGTGTATGTAGGACCTGGTGCAGCCATTCGTGGCGACTGGGGAGGAATTGAAATAGCAGATGGATGTAATGTCCAGGAGAACTGCACAATTCATATGTTTCCTGGAGTGACCGTGAGACTAGAGAAAAGCGCTCACATTGGTCATGGCGCCATTATTCATGGGGCTCATATTGGAGAAAACGCAATGATAGGAATGAATGCTGTGATCATGGATGATGTTACCATTGGTAAGGAGTCCATTGTAGGTGCATTGGCCTTTGTAAAAGCAGGCGAGCAAATTCCTGAAAGAAGTCTGGTAGTAGGTAATCCAGCTAAAGTCATCAAACAAGTGAGTGATGATATGATAGATTGGAAAACGAAAGGAACAGCCCTTTACCAAAAGCTTCCTCAGGAATTGCACGAGACTTTGAAAGAAGTGGAGCCATTGAGAGAAATACCAAAATTCCGCCAAAAGCAGGACGTGTTGTATAAAACATGGAATGAGATAGCGGGGAAGACCGAAGACTGAAGTCGGAAGACCGAAGTTTATTAATAGTTTGATTTTTAGTAACTTAATAGAAGATAACAACCAAGGAAAAAGCTAAGAGCCAAATAGCCAAACAGCTAATAGCTAATTCAAATAACCCAAAATTATGATTACTGATAAAGTTCGTGTGACCAAGAAAGTGATGAAGGAAGCATTTCAGCTGATGTGTACTGCCAAGAGCCAGGCTGAGGTGTATGAGGAGAATTTTAAGATTACATCGAAATATGTACATGCTACCAGTAGAGGGCATGAGGCGATTCAGTTGGCAGTAGGAATGCAATTGCTCCCTCAGGATTTTGCCTTCCCGTACTATCGTGATGATAGCATGTTGCTAGGTATGGGCGTAACTCCATATGAGTTAATGCTTCAGCTTCTGGGAAAAAGAGACGATCCATTTTCTGGTGGTAGAACCTACTACTCCCACCCAAGCTTAAGAGATGATCATAGACCAAAAATCCCTCACCAAAGTAGTGCTACAGGGATGCAGGCAATTCCGGCAACAGGAGTTGGTCTTGGGTTACAATACACTGAAAAACTAGGCTTTAATAAAGACTATGAAGGTAAGAACCCAATTGTAGTTTGTTCTCTTGGAGATGCATGCGTTACTGAAGGTGAAGTAGCAGAAGCATTCCAAATGGCTGCTCTTCGACAGTTACCTGTGCTTTATGTAGTTCAAGATAATGAATGGGATATTTCTGCTCATGTGGATGAAGTAAGAGCGCAAAATGCTTATGAGTACATTCAAGGTTTCAAGGGAATTGAAGCTGCCACTATAGATGGAACTGACTTTGCAGAATCTTATAACACTGTAAAAGAAGCCATCAAATACATCAGAAAAAGAAGACAGCCTTTCTTAATTCATGCTACTTGTCCATTACTAAATCACCATACTTCTGGTGTGAGAATGGAATTTTATAGAGACGATCTTGAAGAAGCAAGAAAGAGCGATCCATATCCAAAAATGAAAATTGCAATGCTGGAAGCTGGATTTGAACCAGATGAGATTGCAAAAATTGAAAAGGATGTGGAGAAGCAGGTTTATGAAGCCTACAAAAAAGCTTTACTTGCAGACGACCCTACTCCGGAAGATTTATATACGCATGATTTCGCTCCAACTCCAATAACCGAGGAAACAGGCACAAGAGTACCAACCAAATCTAAATCTCCTTCAGATGAAGTGGTGATGGTGGATTGTGCACTTCATGCCATTGAAGAGCTAATGAAGGACCACAAGGAATGCCTACTTTATGGACAGGATGTTGGAATGAGACTTGGTGGTGTATTCAGAGAAGCTGCTAACCTTGCTAAGAAATTTGGTAACGATAGAGTGTTCAACACTCCTATTCAGGAAGCCTTTATTATTGGTAGCACGGTTGGTATGTCAGCTGTTGGGTTGAAGCCATTTGTGGAAGTTCAATTTGCTGATTATATCTGGCCAGGATTGAACCAGCTGTTCACAGAGGTTTCCAGATCATGTTTCCTGACCAATGGAAAATGGCCTGTGAGCATGGTACTAAGAGTTCCAATTGGTGCTTATGGAAGTGGTGGACCTTACCACTCAAGTTCTGTAGAGTCTGTAGTAACGAATATCAAAGGAATTAAGATTGCTTACCCAAGTAACGGTGCAGACCTTAAAGGTCTAATGAAAGCTGCATATCACGATCCAAATCCAGTTGTGATTTTTGAGCACAAAGGACTTTACTGGTCTAAAGTACCTGGAACAAAAACAGCAAAAGTGATTGAGCCAGCTGAAGATTATATCCTACCGCTTGGTAAAGGAGCTATCACTTTGGAAGCTTCCCAAGAAAAACTTGATGATGGAGAAACACTTACTGTTGTTACTTATGGAATGGGAGTTCATTGGGCTCTGAATGCTGCTGAAAACTACCCAGGACAAGTAGAGATTGTTGACCTGAGATCTTTATATCCTTTAGACGAGGAGTTGATTTTTGAATCAGTAAGAAAGAATAATAAGTGCCTTGTACTAACTGAGGAGCCAGTTAATAATACGTTTGCAAGAAGTCTTGCCGGACTGATTAGTGAAAATTGTTTCACTGAACTGGACGCTCCAGTAATGGTAATGGGTGCTGAAAACCTGCCAGCGATTCCACTTAACAGCACTTTAGAAGCAACTATGCTTCCTAGTTCTGAGAAGGTGAGTGAGAAGATTGGTGAGTTGTTGGGATGGTAAATGTATTTAGCCAGGTGGAGACACCTGGTACTTCAACCTACAATTCATACTCTTTCTGCCCACCAAATCCCATTTAAATCTCCGGTTTTAATGACATCCCCATTCAACTCGATGTAATCTTCCGGCATGCTCCATTTACCAAACAACCTATTTTTTTGTTGAACAGAACCCTGTAAAGAAATATTGGGATGGACCCTATCCTCAATACTTAGAACTTCCTCTCCCTGCATGGGCTGCCAGTAAAATTTCGGATATTTAAGTAGAAACTTTATCTGATCATCCTCAGCTATCTCTCCGTAAACTTTAGAATGATCCAATATACCAGAATCATCGGGGTTTGCCATATAAATACCTGAGCAAAGCTTTGAACTCCAGTTGAACTTTATTTTCATGTAAAAGTCAACACTTGTCTTTATCAAATCCTGACCTGGATTCTCAACTACCAATTCTCCCTTCCAGGAACCCGACAAAAAGTCATTTTTCAAATTCATTGCTGATCCTTTTCTGTGATTTTAAACCAATATTCTTTTACACTTGAGGCCCTTCTAAAGAAAGACTTAAAGAGAGTAAAGGAAAAAACTGTCCCGAGAAGGAACATAATTAGATTCCAATGGAAAGGTATTGGCTCTTCTCCCAATTGAATTAAAACGGCATCATTACTAATCTTAAGATTGGAAGATTCAAACATATCAATATCTGCATCACTTAGACCCTCCATCCCAATTGCTGTGAGACCTGTAAGGTCTGTACTATCTTCAAGCATATAATTTCCAGATCTGGAAAATTCACTTCTTTCTACAAGAACAAACACGTTCACAATATCTCCAACTAAAAGTCTTTCGTACTGGGCGTTGCTTATAACAGGATATATCACACCAAAATGATAATCATCATCCCCTCCGTAATACAAATACTCAGGTACTCCTATTCCGTTTTGTATCGTTAAATACCTTTGACTTCTATCTCCACCATCCTCATAAGCCTTTATATCGATTTCATATAGATTCCTTGAATGATAGTATATAAATAAGCCATCTAAACCCTTCCAAGACAAAAAACCAAATAATAGGCCAAATATGATTTTGTTGATGATAGTACCCATAAAAAAGATAGTTTTCCCAAATCTAGGTAGATAATTCAAATCATGGCGAAAAAAGCAGAACAAAAAAAGGCGCCCATAAGGCGCCCTTTCCTAAACCAATAATGTAAAATATGATGTCTTATAATTTGATATCAGATGACTTTACAATTTGTCCTTTGTTGTAAATCAATACTGATACTTCTTTCATTTCAATGTTGCTTAGGTTGTAAACCTTAGTTCCTGAAACGGTAGCCTCACTGTAAAGAACTTCTCCATCTCTATTTACAATGTACATTTCAAGATCAGTAGCAACTGTATCATCAATGTCAAGAATGAATTTCTTTGAGTTTGCAACTTCTGATAGTTCAATAAGTCCTGCGAACTGCTCAGTAGCTGATTGTAAGGTGATAGTTTCACTTAGTACGCTCTCACCATTAAGAACCTGCATTGTGTAAGTTCCAGAGTTCAGCTTAGAAAGATCAAATGGCTTAACAAATCCAGCTTTAGATCTAACCCACTCCTGGTACAAAGTCTGACCCTTATCGTTTAAAAGTTTGATTTTAACTTTTTCAGTCTCTCCTGTTCTGTACCACAATTCGAATTTTCCTTCAGATGCATTTCTTACCTCGAAACTTGGTGCGAAGAAAGTAGAATCGTTCTTTGAGAATGCCTGTCCTGTTGCTCCGATAACTATTACCAATGCAACTACTAATTTCATTACGTTTTTCATTGTCCTTAACTGCTTGATTAATTATGAATTACAACGCAAAAGTGGATACGAATTATGAAATACGCAACTATTAATATTATCTGTTGGTTAATTATCAATAATATGATGTATTTATTAAATTTATATTAAAATGCTTTAGAATTAATTCGATTTGTAGCTCCTTTACAATATTATATTCTAAAATCGACAAGTTTACCATATATAATTTTATAGAGTGTGTTAATAAATTGTTTCTGCAAACGTTTCTACAACTTAATCTCTCGAAATAGATTCGATGAACGAGTCATTTTTTTAGACGAAAAAATCTCAAAAAATCAGACTTCCACTTCCAATTCCATCATCTGTTCATTCAATTCTTTGGCAAGTGCATCTAATTCACTTGATATTGAGTGAATCTCAGAGGAGATGGCTGAGTTTTTTCTGGAAATTTTAAAGAACTCTTTAAGAGATGAATTGATATTTTCTATTGCATCATTTTGATGTTCACTGCTTTGAGAAATCTCTTGTATCAATTGAGCCGATCTTCTGACTTCAGGAATAAAATCATTGATCATCTTTCCTACCTTTCCAGTTTCGGCTACTCCCTTTTTAGCAGAGTTCATTATCTCCTCTGAAGCAAGAGCGCTCTTTTGTGCCAACTTCCTGACCTCACCTGCGATTACAGCAAAACCTCCTCCATAGTCTCCGGCTTTTGCCGCCTCTATTGAAGCGTTTATGCTTAGGATATTAGTTTGATTAAAAATCTCTTCAAGAATTGATACTTTTTCAGAAATTGAATTAATCTCTTCAATATTACTCCTTGTTGCTGAATGAATCCCTTCAAGCTCCTCTAGTGCTGATTTACTGATATTATTGGTAACAAGTGCATTTTCAGTATTCTTTTGAATGTACCCGGCCATACTTTCCACATCTGCCTCAATATATCTGGCAGTACGATTTTGTTTTTCGGCATCTGATGCCAATAGACCTGATTTTGATTTCAGCTGATCTCCGGAAGTAGAAAGTTGCTGACTGTTCCTTTTAAGTATTTTCACCATCTTCTTTAATTCAATGGCTCGTTCCTGCTTCAGCTTCTGTTCAATTCTGTTTTTATTCCTCAAAATCATTAACCGCCATTTATAAGTAAGAAACAAACTGAGAGCAAGGACCAAAAACACCATTCCTCTAAACCAAAAGGTTGACCACCAAGGCGTAAGTACTTTAATTTCTATTGACCTGGTTTCTGAAGACCATTTTCCATCACTATTAGTCCCAGTGGCTTTAAACACATAATTTCCGGGAGATAGATTCATGTAACTTACTTTCCGTTCATCCGATGACACAAAATTCCAATCCTTATCAAAACCTTCTAACATGTATTTATACTGATTCCTGCCTGGTGCAGTAAAATCCAGGCTTGCGAATTCTATTGAAAAGATATTCTCTCGGTGAGTGAAAGTTAATTCATTAATGAAAGGCAGGTTTTTACCCAGAATAACCCGGTTATTCAATGTATCACCAACAGCAATAGATTGATTAAATACAGCAATATCGGTTATCTGTATTTTTGGATCGATTGGGTTTTCGACGAGTAAATCGGGCATTAGTTTGCTAAAACCGTTAATCCCACCAAAGTACATGTTTCCGTTTCTTGTCTTTAATGCTGCGTCATAATTGAACTCGTTTCCTTGCAGACCATCGTTTTTATCATAGGTCTTTACTGCATTTGTTCCTGGATCCACTTTTGCGATTCCTTTATCTCCACTAATCCACAATTCACCTGACTCGCCTTCCAGGATTCCACTAATAACAAGACTGCTCAATGATAAATTGGCTTCTGACAAATAGAATTTCTCAGCATTTACATCGAATTGACCAAACCCTTTATCAGTTCCAATCCACAATTTATTTTGACTATCTTCAAAAATAACTCTGACTTCATCTCCAGGAATTGAACTGGTATTTCCAGGATCATTTCTATATCTGGTAAAGTTGTCATCCTCCGGATTAAACTTGGCCAAGCCTCCACCGTCGGTTCCTACCCATAAATTTCCTTTACTGTCGTTGAGAATAGTCCGAATGTCACCTGCACCAATTGAGTTTTTATCTGATTCTACGTGAACATAATGTTCAAAAACACCAGTCCTAGGATCGAATCTATCAATGCCATTTCTTAGTAGCCCAATCCATAAAAAACCTTGTTCATCTTCTTCAATAGCCCAAACCATATCAGAACCAATACTCTGTGGGTTCTCAGGGCCATTTTTGAAAACCTGAAAAGTTTCTGTTTTTGTGTCAAATCTGATTAACCCTCCCAGATATGTTCCCATCCATAAAACACCATCCTTATCCTCATAAATAGTTTTGATGACATTGGAGCTTAGTGAGTTTTTGGAATCTCCGTGTTTATAAATACTGAATTGATTGTTTTTAGGATCAAATAAGTTCAAGCCTCCTCCATCTGTACCAATCCAAATGTTTCCATCCGATTTCTCGCACATTGCAAGGACACTATTATTACTTAAGCTATTTACATCATTCACCTTATTTCGGTAGGTGATGAATTTTGAGGATAAATGACTAAAACGGTTAAGCCCATGCTTATATGTACCTATCCAAATATTGCCCATTTGATCTCCGGTAATGTTCAATACCGCGTTGCTTGTGAGACTTTTGCTCTCGAATGCGTCATTCTGTATAAATTCAATATCTTTTGTGTTTTGGTCAAACACTTTTATCCCTCCACCATCAGAACCAATCCAGATTTTACCTTTATCGTCTTTAAACAATGATGTAATGGCGTTGGAGTTTACACCGTACTTTTTGGTATCAAATCTTATATCAGTGAATTCATTTTTGATGGGGTCTAAAATCATGATTCCAGTTCCCATTCCACCAACCCATATTTGACCAGTTTTATCTTCAATAAGGTCTCTTACCTCGATACCTGCAACTCCATTTTGAAACGGATAATGGATAAATGATTCTGTAGATATATCAAAGGCATCCACTCCAGTGGCACCTGTCCCCAACCATAATCGGTCGGATTG
>JANSWY010000008.1 GCA_024743255.1 bacterium
ACACCAATTGGAAGGCTGGTAACAAGAAACATATCCGATATAGAAACACTGGCAGAAGTATTTTCACAAGCTATTGCAGCGATGATTGGAGATATACTACAGTTGATAGCCATCTTCGGAATCATGCTTTATATTGACTGGAAGCTGACATTGGTAACATTATCAACTTTCCCAATTCTGTTATTTGCCACCTACATATTCAAAGAAAGAATTAAAGTTTCTTTTAACCAGGTAAGAACGGCAGTTTCCAACCTTAATTCATTTGTGCAGGAGCATATCACAGGAATGAGTATTGTACAGATTTTCAATAGTGAGAAAAGGGAGTACAAAAAGTTTGAAGAAATCAATAATGAGCACAGAAAGGCAAATTTAAAGTCAGTTTTATACTACTCGATTTATTTCCCAGTGGCAGAAGTAATTGCAGCGGCCAGTATTGGGTTGGTCATTTGGTATGGTTCGGGAAGTGTGATTAGAGATGAGATTCAGGTTGGAGCTCTTATTAGTTTCATCATGTACATCAACATGTTCTTCCGTCCGATCAGATTGATAGCTGATAGATTCAACACTTTGCAGATGGGTATTGTAAGTTCTAATAGAATATTCAACCTATTGGACAATGATGAGCACATCCCAGATAATGGATCATACAATCCGGAAAACCTAAAAGGTGATGTGAAGTTTGAGGACGTTTGGTTCGCTTATAATGATGAAGAATACGTTCTAAAAAACATCAACTTCGATGTGAAGGAAGGAGAAACTTTAGCGCTTGTTGGAGCTACTGGAGCTGGGAAATCATCTGTTATTAACCTTCTGAGCCGATTTTACGAGATCAATAAGGGAAAGATATGTGTAGATGGAAAAGACATTAATGAATACAATCTGGATATACTAAGAAGTAACATTGCAGTTGTATTGCAGGATGTATTTCTGTTTTCAGATTCCATCTACAACAACATTACATTGAAAGATCCATCAATTCCTCGTGAGAAGGTAATTGAAGCTGCGGAATTAGTAGGGGCAAGAGAGTTTATAGAGCGCCTTCCAGGTGGTTTCGATTATAATGTAATGGAAAGAGGTGCCACTTTATCTGTAGGCCAAAGGCAACTGATTTCCTTTGTAAGAGCGATGGTTTTTGATCCTAAGATTATTGTTTTGGATGAGGCGACCAGCTCGGTAGATTCAGAGACTGAAGAATTAATACAAAAAGCAATTGAAAACATGATGGCAGGCCGAACTTCAATTGTAATCGCTCATAGATTATCAACCATCCAACATGCTGATAAGATATTAGTTCTGGATAAAGGCGAGATCATGGAATCAGGAAATCATGAGCAGCTTTTAGAAATGGATGGGTTCTATTCTCAACTGCACAAAATGCAATACAAGGCGGTTAGCTAAGGATTTTTATTCCAGACAGTTTAGATTTACAAGATCAACTTCTTACGAATGGCAAAGTTTGTTTATTTAGGTATAATAGTAATTTGTGTTGTAATCATTTCTTTTTGTGGTTATTACTTTATGGGAGGCTTTGACCCTATTGAAGTCCAGGAGGTAGAAAACTTGAGTTTTAACATTGCTGGCAAACCCTATAAGGGCAAATATCACAAATCAGATTCACTCAGGAAAATTCAAGAAGAAATTGGAGAATTGATTCTCAAAGATCAGGTAAATGGGAATTATGCTGAAGTTTCATATGTGAATACCGGGATTACTGAGGAAGAGGTTGATCTGTTTGTGGGAACAATTTTCTTTGAAAATGAAATTCAAATACCAGGAGCCTTTAAAGTTCGAGAGTATGCTGCAAGGAAGTTTCTGGCAGTCAAATTAAATATGCATTATGCAGTAAGGCCTAGTGAACAGGAAGTACAGGCCATCTTGTATACTTACGCCAGAGAAAAAGGATATAAGTTAGAAGACTATTTCATCAACATTACTTTCAAGAATAATTCACTGGAAGTGTATGTTCCTTTAAAGGATTAGTCATCCAAGACTTCCTCGGCAGCCAATTGTTTATCGTAAAGTTCTTTGTAGGTCCCTCCGGCAGACATTAGTGATTCGTTTGTCCCCGCTTCAATAATATTTCCATCATCTAGAACAATTATTTTATCAGCAAGCTTCGCAGATGAGACTCTGTGAGAAATAATAATGGTAGTTCTACCTTCCATTATTCTCTTCATACTATTGAGGATTGTATGCTCCGTCTTTGTATCTACAGCAGAAAGGCAATCATCCAGAATTAAGATTTTTGGATTCTTTGCAACCGCTCTTGCTATCGAAACTCTCTGTTTCTGTCCACCAGAAAGTGTAATTCCTCGTTCCCCAAGTTCTGTTTCAAACCCGTCAGGAAAACGATCGATATTTTCCAGAAGATCAGCGTCCATTGCAGCTTGCTTTACCTCCTCCTCTGTCAGATCATTATTACCGAATGCTATATTGTTCCTAATAGTATCAGAAAATAAAAATACATCCTGAGGCACATAACCAATTTGACTTCTAAGGCTTGAAATATCAAAATCTTTAATATTCTCACCATCCACTAAAATTTCACCCTCAGTTGGATCATACAGTCTTGAAACCAGATTTGCAATTGTGCTTTTTCCAGAACCTGTTGTGCCTATGATAGCGATGGATTCCCCGGCTTCTACGCTAAACGATATTTTCTTCAACGCCTCAATTCCAGAATCACCATAGGTAAGACTTACTCCATCAAAAACAACTGACCCACTAATTTCAGCTTCAAGATGCTTAGCACTTACAATGTCGTTTTCTGTCTCCAGGAATTCGTTAATTCTTTTCTGAGATGCCGCAGCTCTTTGAATAATGCTTGTGATCCAACCAAGTGAAGTAACAGGCCAGGTCAGCATGTTCACATAGATGATAAACTCCGCAATAACACCTGTACTAATTGCTCCATTTAGTACTTCAACAGAACCGATATAAACAGTAAGGATCACACTTAGTCCAATCAATCCCATAATCAATGGGAAGAACAACGCATTAACAAAGGCAAGTTTCAGTGACTTGTCCTTATACTCATTACTCGCTCTTGTAAAATCTTTATGAATGTACTTCTCTCTAACAAAAGCCTTAATCACTCTTATTCCAGAGAATGCCTCCTGTACAAATGTTGAAAGGTCGGATAGACTTTTTTGAATCTCTTCAGACCTTTTATTGATGATGTTATTGACGAAGTATATACTAATTGAAAGCAAAGGAAGGGGCAATAGCGACCATAATGTCAATCTTGGATTGATTGAAAACATAAAAGGGATCACCATAAAAAACAATGTGAATAAATTGATTCCATACATTATGGCCGGACCAATATACATTCTTACCCTACTTACGTCTTCAGAGATTCTTGCCATCAAGTCTCCGGTATTATTTCTTCTGTAGAAACTTAATGGAAGATTTTGATACTGTCTGTAAATCTCATTTTTCAAATCATATTCAATATGACGTGACATCACAATGATAGTTTGTCGCATAAAGAACATGAATACCCCTCTTAGAAGTGCTGTAACCAATATAATCACCCCTAAAATCACCAAACTGGAAAGAAAAATCCCGATAGAGTTATCCTGCAAATCAAACCCTTTAAATAGGGTAACCAGGTCTGAGCTATTCTGAAGTAAGTCAAAAGAATACCTTACTACAACAGCAGGAACTATACCAAAAAAATTGGCAATAATGATGAAAAGCGTCCCTAAAATCAGGTGCCATTTGTACTTCAAAAAGTACTTATTAATATGAGCTAAGTCTTTCACAACGTAAGAAACGATCTGTACCCGAAATAGTTATTTATACCAAAAAAAAGTAGCTTTGCACTTTGATTTTGGAACCATTGCGAAATGGTGGTAAAATTTTCAAATACAACATTAATAAAAAATGATAGAAACTCAGGATCCAGAAGTAAGAACCGTATCCATTTTTGATCAGATGACGGAGATGGAACATGAGCAACTTGCTTTTTGTCATGACAAAGACACAGGCCTAAAGGCGATCATCGGTATCCACAATACGGTATTGGGCCCAGCAATGGGAGGTACCAGAATGTGGCACTATGAAAATGAGCAGGAAGCGATTAGGGATGTTTTAAGACTTTCAAGAGGGATGACCCTTAAGAACTCAATTGCCGGCCTCAATATTGGTGGCGGTAAAGCAGTAATTATTGGGGATGCCAGAAAGCTCAAGAATGAAGCCCTTATGAGAAGGTTTGGAAGATTTGTTCATAGCCTGGGTGGAAGATACTGGACAGCTGAAGATGTCAACATGACAACCAGAGACATGGAGTACGTGAGAATGGAAACTCCTTACGTAACCGGTCTACCAGATGCAAGTGGAGATCCTTCTCCAGTGACTGCATACGGTGTTTATGTTGGAATGAAAGCTACTGCTAAAAAAGCCTTCGGAAATGATAGTCTGGAAGGTAAAAGAGTTCTTGTGCAGGGAGTTGGAAATGTTGGTACATACCTGGTTGAAAGACTGGTTGATGAAAAAGCAAAAGTTTTTGTTTCTGACATCTTTGAAGATAAATTGAAGGCAATTGCTGATAAGTACAATGTTACTGTAATTGATCCTTCAGAAGTTTATGACTTTGATTGCGACATCTATGCTCCATGTGCTCTTGGCGCTACATTGAATGATGAAAGCATTCCAAAATTAAAATGTTCAGTGGTTGCCGGTGGTGCAAATAACCAACTGGATGATGAAGTAAAGCATGGAAGAATGTTGATCGACAGAAATATTCTTTATGCTCCTGATTTCCTTATTAATAGTGGTGGTATAACTAATGTTTACTATGAACAACAAGGAAATTACAACAGAGACAGAGTTTATGCACAAACTGAAAGAATCTATGAAGTTTGTTCAGAAGTATTGAACTTTGCAGAAGCGAATGACATTACCTCACACGAATCAGCAATGAGACTTGCTGTGAAGAGGATTAACGATATAGGAAAAGTAAAACTAGCTTACTAATTCAAGATACTGCGCCGTGAAAGCGGCGCTTTTTTTAGGATTAGTTTAACAATTTTTGTTCTTTGAAATATGCTCAACAGAAGAATACTTAGGGTGAAAGCCATGCAATCCCTATATGCCATGAATTTGGTGAGGGAGGCGGATATGGAAGTTACTAAAATCAGACTTTCAGCAGAATATGATCCCGATTTAAATGCAAATGAATTACCAGACATGGATGCTCTCAAGGCGTCCAGGGAAACCGCATTGAAATTATTCAATGAGCATTACGAAGAAGGTTCCGCTCCAAAATCTGATGATATTGATGAAGAGATCGTCAATACAGTAAATAAACACATCCAGGAATTCCATAATATGGTTAGCAAAGACGAGCTGACCACCAAGAAAAACATGGTCAATGAACTGGATAAGATTTACTTCCATTATTTAAAATTATTGATGCTCCCAGAAGAGTTTGCTCTTTTGGATCAAAGGGATTTCGAAAAAAGACAATCCAGCCTTTCAGGAGCTGCATCCAAATCTGTAAAAGGATTTAATTTCCATCAGAACCCTTATGTGAAGGCTTTCAAAAACTTCAAAAGTTTTGAATTGGAGAGAATTCGTAAGAACATCACATGGGATAACCATAGAGATCAACTTCATTCATGGTTCAAGGAAATAAAGAAAGACGATAAAGAATTCCAGGATTATCAGGCGCTTGCAGAGCCTACTAATGAAGATCATCTGAATATTCTTAATCATATTGTCAAAGGACTCCCATTCAAAATGGAGAACATGACATTATTCATGGAAGAAGAGGATATTCACTGGACAGAGAACAAGTCAATAATCAAGAGTCTCATCAACAAGACCATCAAGTCTTACGATGAAAACTTGGAAGAAAAATACTCTTTAATGGACCTTAATAAGAATGAGGAAGAAGACATTCCATTCTTTAAAGAGCTATATACTGAAACAATAAGTAAGGATAAGGAGTATGAAGATATAATAGCCAGAAAAGCCAAAAACTGGGAAGTTGGCAGAATGGCAACAATGGATAGAATTATACTAAAAATGGCACTTGCGGAGATGATTAATTTCCCAAGTATTCCTGTAAAAGTGACCATCAATGAGTATATTGAATTATCCAAAAAATACAGTACGCCAAAAAGTAAGCAGTTTGTAAACGGAATTTTGGATGTTATGGCAAACGAACTAACTTCGGAAGGCGTTATTAAGAAAAGCGGTAGAGGTTTAATAGATAATCAGTAACAATTAAAAAATATGGCGAAAGGAGGAAATTCATTCTTTGCATTTTTATCAGGAGCAATCATCGGAGGTATCTTCGGTATTCTTTATGCTCCGGACAAAGGATCTAACACCAGAGACAAACTTTCTTACAACCTTGACAAGTATCGTTCAAAGTTGGAAGACATTGTGAATGACTTGGTAGAAGGAAAAGAATTAGTAGAGAGCGAAGCAAAACAAGAAGGAGAAAAAATCATCAGCGATGCTAAGGTAAAAGCAGAAAAGCTACTTGATGATGTAAACGGTTTGATTGACCAGATTAAAGCTAATTAATCGAATAACAAACCAATTTTCTGTTCACGTTTCCGCAAGAGATCAACCGCTTTCTCTACGGCAATTTTTCTAAATCTTATTTTACTGTTGGGTGGCATCTGCGCCAGGTAATCCAAATCATGTGTGATTACTGAAGCAACTCTGGGATAGCCACCGGCAGTCTGATGATCAGCAGTCATAATTATCGGATTTCCAGATGCAGGCAACTGTATTGTACCTTTCAATATGCCTGAAGATATTATTTCCTTTTCTTTGATCTCTATTGGTTTCTCAGCCGTTATACGTATCCCCATTCTGTTACTATTGGGAGAGACAAGAAATTCCTGATTATACAATTCCGAATCTTCATCTTCAGACACATCAACTCCCGAAACTGTCCGTAGAGTTAATAGTTCTGGTTGAATAATTTTCATGTGATTGGGCAAATGCCTTTCACTTTCAAATTGAATAGACTCACCAAACTCAACTTGTAGGCCTTTTGAAATATTAGTACCAATATTCAAATGATGAAGAGTAGAACAGCTTCCTAAGAATTCATTGATAAAGAACCCACCTTGTATAGCCAGATAACTTATAAATCCAGTATTGAACTTACCGAAGTGCAGTTGATCTCCAGATTTAGCTACAATTGCTTTATTACAAGGGAAAGATTGATCATTCAGAAAGCACTCAATGTCGGCCCCAGTAACTGCGATTACAGCATTTGATTTAAACTCTAGCTTTGGTCCGGATACAGCAAGTTCCATACAAGTACTCCATTCTTGATTGCCAACTAAATAATTAGCCCCTCTCATTGACACTGAATCCATTGCACCAGAATGCGGAAAACCATATTTAAGAAGACCTTTTCGAAGCTTTCCCTGGAAACTGCAGAAAGGACTTTCAGACAATATTTCAACCTTTCCTACTCCCATTTTTTAAATTCTTCTAAGGAGATTTCTTTGAAAACTACATTGCTTCCAGGCTCCAGGTTAAATGGAGAATCTGAACTCAAATCAAGCAGCTCAATTGGGGTTCTTCCTATTATCTGCCAACCACCAGGGCTGGGCAGTGAATACACACCAGTTTGCTTTCCAGCAATTGCGATAGAACCGGCAGGAATTTGAGTCCTTGGAGTATCTTTTCTAGGGACTTCTAAAGTCTCTGGCAAGGTTCCCAGATAGGCAAATCCAGGAGTAAACCCGGTCATATACACACTGTAAGTCTGATTTGAATGCAGTGAAACAATCTCTTCCCAGGGAAGCCCGGTTGCGGATTTTAAATATTCTCTGTCGAGTGCAAACTCAGAATCGTAGCATACTGGTATCTCGATCAGTTTATTTTCAAATTCATTAGTTGTTGAGGTTTCAGACTCGATTACTTTTAATAATTCCTGCACAATTATATTATAATCGCATACCAACGAATCAAATTGAATGCAAATTGATTGATACGCAATAATCATCTCATTGATTCCAGAGATGACTTGTCCCTCAATTTGTTTTGCCAGGGTAACAACCTCTTCATTTGTCTTGTCATCAATTACCTGCGGCCAGGAAATCAGAATTCCTGAGTCTCCATATGGTTTTATGGAAGGAGTTTCGCTCATGGCGCCTTTATTTCAATTCCCTCACCTATCAATCTTTTATGAATTGATTTGGCAATATTTAGGGCTTGTGGACCATCTCCGTGAATGCAAACAGTGGAAATGTCAAGTGCTAAATCTTCATTATTAATTGTTTGAATCAATCCTGTATCAACCAATCTCGAAATCCGGTTGACAATCAGATCAACATCCTCTAAAGTAGCACCCGATTGTTTTCTGGATACTAATGTTCCATCATCATTGTACGATCTGTCTGAGAAAGCTTCAGCTATAAATGATATTTTCGATTCATTGGCCTTTTTCACTGTTATGGAATTTGGCAATCCAAATAACTTAAGACCTGTGTCTATTTGAGAAATCACTTCTACAATGGCCTCCGAATACTCCTCTGATTTAGCAGCCATATTATACAATGCACCATGTGGTTTGACATGATTGAGCTTTCCTCCTTGCGCTTCTACCATACCTTTCACCGCACTGATTTGGTAGAACAATATGTCTTTCAAGTCATTTTTAGACATATTAATTTCTTCTCTGCCAAAGCCATCCAAATCCCAAAATGATGGATGAGCCCCAATTGAGACATTATACTTCAGGGCATTGCTAATTGTTTTACTAATGGTTATCGGGTCACCTCCATGAAATCCACATGCAATATTTGCACTGGAGATATAAGGCATAATTTCAGTATCCTGGCCTATTTTCTTAGTCCAGAAGCTCTCTCCCATATCGCAGTTTATATCAATTGATTTCATCTATATGATTCCAAATACACTAAATAAAGATTTGAATCCCAAAACTGTTGTCACAATTACTACGATTAAACCAAATGTGTTCTGCCAAATTCCGTTTTTTAGATCTCCTAATACAGAAGTCCTATTCATTAAATAAATGAGAACGACTGCAATAATTGGTAAAAGTAATCCATTGGCAACCTGAGCTATGATGATTAGTTGGGTTGGTCTAATTCCTGTAGAAAAGAACAGGATTCCTAAAATAATGGCTGACAACCAAACAGCTTTGAATTTAGGGTTTTGCATTCCTCCGCTCCATCCCATTAAACCACCAACTGTGTATGCAGCAGCCAATGGTGCAGTTAATGCAGAAGAAATACCGGCGGCAAAGAAACCAAGTGTCATAAATGGTACTGCCCAATCACCTAATAGTGGCTTTAATTGAATCGCAAGATCAGAAACCTTGTTAAACTCCAGATCCGAGTTGAAAAACATCACAGAGGAAGTGATGACAATAGCCATTGATATCAACCCACCTAGACTAATCGAAATGGTCGTTTCATTCCTGGACTCTCTATAGTCAGCGTTTTTGTCATTCTGCAACAGCGCACTGGATTGTAAGAATAGATTATACGGAACAACAGTAGTTCCAAGCAGACCAATAATCATCAATACAGATGAATCAGGTATTCTTGGGATAAAGCCTGAAATCAAAGCTCCGAAATCTGGTTGAATCACAATTGCAGTTAAGACAAACACTATACTCATTGTGATTACCAAAGCAATGAGTGTTTTTTCGATTATTTTATACTTTCCTATTGATAAAATAAAAATGGCCAATCCCCCGATTATCAATCCATAAACATCTAGCTGAAGTGACTCTGAGACTGAAATTTTCATGTCTCCAAAAACACCTGCCATTGCCCAGGCGGCTCCTGCAATGTTCCCAGACTCATAGGCGACACTACCAACATAAATAGCAATCAGAACCAATCCTCCTACAACATACTTCCCAAAAACACCTCCTACTTCCTTTTTTATATTGCCAGCAAGGCTTGTTGAGCTTTTGATTGTTAATCGAACAACCATTTCTTGTAAAATGATGGTAGATACAACCGAAAAGATTAGTGCCCATAGCAGTTGGTACCCAAATTTTGCACCAACAGTGCTGCAAACAGTAACTGTACCAGGCCCTATGAAAGCAGCTGCAACGAGAGCTCCTGTCCCTAATCGAAATTTTCCTATTTTCATTGAGCCTAAAAATATGAATTATTGAGCAATTTCTGTTTCAGTTTAATTTCCATTGATCTCCTTAAATGGAACCTAAAAATCAAAATAATCATTATCTTCGAGCGAATTTATTCACAGGGAGTCGTTATGTTAACAGCTTGTTAACGCCTTGTTTTTCCGATGATTAAACAAGCTTCGTGCATAACTTTGTTGACATTCTGTTGTTTAACTAAAAAGATTATAATGAAAGCGATTAAACTAAATGTATTTATTCTTGGTCTTGCTGGATTAGTAATGTTCGGCTGCTCAAACCAGGAAATGGAGAAAAGAATAGCAAAACTTGAAGGAAAAGTTGCTGAATTGGAAGGTTCAGGAAATGTTTCTCCGACTATCAAACCAGCAAAAACTGCTGAACCAGAAGTAAAGCCTGATGGACCAGTTCCGGAATTTAAATTTGACGAAGAGGCTTTTGACTTTGGTGATATCAATGAAGGTGATGTAGTTGATCACGTATTTGCTTTCACAAACGTTGGGCAAGCTCCACTTATCATTTCAAGTGCTTCTGCATCTTGCGGATGTACTGTTCCTAAGTGGCCAAAAGAGCCAATCCCAGTAGGTGGAACAGGTGAGATCAAAGTTCAGTTCAATAGTAAGAACAAGCCAGGTGTACAGAACAAGACTGTCACTATCACGGCAAACACTTACCCGAAAATTTCGAAACTAAAAATCAAAGCTTTGGTAGCTCCTGCTAAAAAGGATAATAACCCTAGCTAAAATTCCTAAGTAAACGAGAAAAATGTTAAATTTTATTTTATTACAGGCGGATGCCGGTGGCGGCTTCAACACGCAGTGGATAATGATTGGAGCAATGGTAATTATATTTTACCTTTTCTTCATAAGGCCACAGCAGAAGAAGCAGAAAGATCAAAAGAATTTCATTAACGAAGTGAAGAAGGGAGACCCGATAGTAACGATAGGTGGAATTCACGGTAAAATTTACTCTGTGGATGAAACAACTGTTACAATTGAGCTGGATAAGGGATTTAAAATGAAAATCGAGAAGTCTTCGATTTCTCAGGAAGCCACTAAAAGATTAACGGCTGCAGAAAAATAAAATTAATTACATATGGGCAAATTGCTTCCCATTAACGAAAACTTAAAGGTAGTCATACTGGCCGTAGCGGTCGCGACTACCTTTTGGTTTTTCAATGCCCTCAGTAAAAACTACGATAAGATAATTAGCTATCCGCTTGTTTTTGATTTCAATCGAGATAGCCTTGTAGTAGTGGACCCATTACCATCTGAAATCAGAATAGATGTCTCAAGCGGTGGATGGACACTGTTACGAAAGACATTCTGGTTCAATGCAGAACCAATTAAAATTGAATTAAATAATCCTACAGATATTAAATTCCTAACCAAGAGCTCACTGAGACCTATCATCTCTAACCAGCTAAAGGAATTAAAAATCAATTATCTACTTACAGATACAATTTATATCAATATTGAGCCAGAAGAGAGAAGAACTGTTGCATTGGTATTGGATAGTACATTTATTGATTTAGAAGAAAATCACAGAATCACTTCTGCAATTACATTAACCCCGGATTCAGTAACAATAATTGGCCCCAGAAGCATCATTGAAAATGTACGATCACCATATTTTCTAAAATTAGACGAAGAAGATATTGATGATGATTACGATGAGTTTGTCAATATTCCATTGGAAGTAAGAAATATCATGAGCGCCGTTCCGGCAAGAGTAAATGCTGAGTTTCAGGTAAAAGAATTTAGTTACATCAGTTATGATGTAGGAATTGAACCAATGAACTTCCCATCCGATTCAAGCAGATACTTATCGGATCCGCAGGCGAAGGTTTCATTTTGGATAGAGAAGTCATTAGAAGATGACATTTCTTTCTCTGACTTTAACATAACCGCTGATTTATCAATGATGCAAAAGAGGGATACCACAGTTCCCCTGATGCTAATGTTCTTTCCTGAAGACGCCCTGGAAATAGAAATTGATCCGGAATTCATCAAAGTGCTCTATGCCCAATAAGCCAATATTAATCGGCATTACCGGAGGTATCGGTTCTGGCAAGTCAATTGTTTGCAAGATTTTTGAATCCTTTGGGATTCCTACCTACTATGCGGATGACAGAGCAAAGTGGCTTATGAATAATGACCCTGAATTGAAACGTAAGGTAATTGAACAGTTTGGTGAACAAGCGTATGCAAATGGCTCTCTGGACAGAGCATATATAGGCAAACTTGCTTTTCATGATCAGGAAGTTTTAAATAAGCTCAATTCCATTGTACACCCCTTGGTGGGTAAGGATTTCAAAGACTGGGTATCCTCAAACTCTGATAAACCATACTTACTCAAAGAAGCCGCTCTCATCTTTGAAGCCGGTAGTTACAAACAGCTGAATAAAGTGATATCAGTTTATGCTGACCAAGAGACTAGGATTGCCAGGGTTTTAGAAAGAGATCCTCACAGAAATAAGGAAGATATTTTGGCAATCATTCAAAAGCAGATGCCCGAAGAGGAAAAAATGGAAAGGGCTGATTTTGTTATACGTAATGACGGAAGTTCATCATTGATTAAACAAGTACAAGAGTTGAACCTACAGTTCCGAAGCTAAAAGAACTCCAGAGGTAGTTTTATCTGATCAATATAGAATTTCATTCTGGTACTCTTGTCTTCTAATATTTCAACCTTCTCGATACGATCATCGCAATGATGGTAAAACACTTCAACGTAATAGTTTTCCAGTAAATATAAGTTGATTTTGTACTTGTAATATCTGATTGCAGTCACGAATTGACCATCCACATAAAGGGTTTTTATGCGCTGGTGGAGGTTTAATTTATTAAAAATATCCTGGCTCATATCAATTCGGTTAAATCTAAGTTAGTGCTTTATTATCACTTAATCCAATCAATTCGACATACTACAAATTATTATAGATCACATGCTATTTTCTCATACTGTACTTGGTCAAACGCCTGACTTCTAATCTTGTTTCCTTTTTGATCAAGATAAAGAGTTACATAAAGCTCTGCATCCTCCAAAAATCTTTCTGCATAATAAATTGGTCCTGATTCAAAATCAATTTCCAGAATCTCATTGTATTCGGGTTTTAGTAATAATCCTTCTTTTGAATCAAATAAGCCATAACCTTGTTCAACTCTGAACTTTAGGACTTTAGAACTATCAGAACCCTGGAAAATCTCGTAATTGTAGATACTTTCAATTACAACGTCTTCATTATCAGTTGATTTCAAAACCCATTGATCATCCAGCTTACAAAGCAGATAATTCTGAGAAAATGATACTAGTCCCTGGTAATCACTTTCTCCAATATATTCTTTTTCTAAAACGTCCCACAAACCAAATCCCCCATCATTTACTATAAATTGTGTGCTATCATGCAAGATTACTCTGGATTCATATTTGGTATCAACCAATTGATTTGTAGGCAGGAAATAAGCTCCAATCTTTGAGGATTTCAAAAGGTGAATTAATCCTGGGACTGATGAATCCTGCTCCAGAGATTGATATATAACTTTAAGTATGACTTTCCCTTTTCTGTTAACCAAACCTTTTTTCCTGTCTCTTTCAATGATGAATGTTGAGTCGTTTAAAAAGAATATTTCGTCTGCCTCTAATTGAAACAGCTTGTCGCCTTCAGGGTTGTAAATAGATTTTTCAGAGTCTTTAGAAATAGAGATGTAGCTTGAAACCGTTGCATCCTGGTGGGATATGATAGGTTCTACTGACTCCCCTTCTCCAATAGGCACTTCTTTACTTGCTCCAAAAATTACTCGATGAAAGAGATCATCTTTCAAATAGACCAGCTGCTCACTTATCAACTTTATGGAATCCAATTTAAACCGGGGCTCTATGACATCCTGGCGATTAAACAAACTCCACTTATTATCTTTTCTAAGCCCCAGCCATTGCTGATTACTTTGAATATCCTGATAGGAATCATCTGAAAGTTTCCTTGCAGCTATATCGAAAGACCTGTAGCCAACATCATTCCTGACATACCATTCTCCATCAAAAGAATAGATGCTATGATCATCAAGCGGGATCAATATTTCAAGATCATCATCCAACAGACATTCCTGATCACCTAAAATCCCGATGAGGTAAGAGTTACTGATTTCTTCAACCTCTTCAAATTCAAACTTCAAAGGGTTGACTTCTTTCCTGTACCATTGTTTAATATCTGATATACGTTTTAGGTGAATTTTGTCTTGCTTATACAGTAAGATAACATCACCCAATTGCTCAATTTCATCAAAATATGGCTCGATGATAGTCTCACCCTGCAGCGTACTAATTCCCCATTTCCCATCAACTTGAAAGCCCAAATAATTGGACCCAATCAATAAGACATCTTCAAGATTATTCTCCGTAACCACATAACCTGATTTATGGACAACCCCAATCTTGCCGCCCCTCTCAAATGACAAATAACCAAAACCCAGATCTTCGAAGGAATCATAACTGGTCAGGACAGTTTTACCATTTCTTGAAATGACCTGTAATTGCTGTTCTTTTTCTACTTCCAGGAGCTCATTATGTGTTCCCTCACAGACATACTCAGGGATTACACTTTCGAAATTGGCTTCAATTAATACCTCTCCGTCAGAACCCATGAACCCGAACTTACCACCATCATAAAATGGCAATAACTCCACTTTATTAAGCTTCGACACCATTTTAAGAGAGTCAGACCAATGAAATGTCACATTATCTGGTTGTAGGTGGAATAAAACTAGCTTTGATCGTTCAGACCAATTACTATCAGGGTAATCATCGAGAAACTTCTGGTGAGCCTCGACTGAATTATCTGCAACCCTCTGAACATATATTTCTTTGATTACCCGATCTAAATATGGCGAATCCTGATGTTCCGCATAAAATGCCTCCAGATTCCCCAACAAATTACCAGCAGTTTTATCCTTGAACAAAAGCCAGTCATAGCTCTTCTTTGCATCTTCGGCATATTTAGCATTTGGATAGGTTTTAAGGAAATACTTGAAAGATTGCCAGGTATTAAATTTTCTTGCATTTAGATAGGCTAGGCTGTCTCTCAACTCTCCAGCGGACTTTACTAATTCTTCATTGTCAAATTTCTCCATAAATGACTCCAAAGACACGATCTCGTTCTCTTGTTTGGCTTCTTTGAATGCAGAGTGCTCAATAGTTTCTTTTAATTGATTGAATTTTTCAAGATACAGTGAGTTACGAGCCAGTTTATCCACTCCCTTTTCATCCAGCCCATCGAACTTTTGAATAGCAGTGTTTATATGGGAATAGCTTGTATCCAGATTGTATCTGGAGAATGAATCAATTTGAAATAGTAGCGCAAATAAATAATCTGGTGCTGGATTAAGTGAATCCTTTTGAGCGCTTTTCATCAATAGCTCTTCGGTTTTCCCAAAATCTCCCTCATTAAGAGCTTTTATTGCCTGACGAATAGGGTCGGCTTTTGCCGTTATGGAGATGCAAATAAATATCCCCACCAATAAAATTGGCTTCAATCTAAGTAAGGCTTCTAATTTCACATCCTAAATTTAATACAATTTAATAACGTAATAATTTTATATTAATGACAATAAAACCAAAATATTCCCCTTCAGAAGTTAATATTCCTGTTTAGACATTGCGGTATTGTAAACTTAGCTGTTTGGTACATCTTTGAAGTGAGTTTCATAGTGACATGCGTTAAGCGAGTTTGGTTATCAAGATCGAAAGACATTATGGTTCGACCAGCTATCGATCTTCAAAAGGGGCCCCAATATTTGGGGCCCTTTTCCTATTATAAGGCAGTAATCCAGCCCAAAATCCCTCTTATCTAGTTATTTCGACTGTTTATCGAATAAAACTCATATTCTCTCGGAAATACCCCATATTTGAATCAACAAAGAATTAATCGTTTAAATATATAGTTTGGTTAGCAATATTTTAAACATTAAGTTCAACCAGCATTGTTTGCAGAAGAGGTACGAATATCAAGGAATTTGTACCTCTTTTTTATGCCCATGTTACTGAATCTTTAAATCTTCCCGTCTAACCGACAGAATTCCCTTTCAAGATTCCCATCTAAGAAAAAGTCAATTTTTGTATCATATTTGCGGCAACTAGTTTCATAGCGAAAGCTTGAGCGAGTTTGGTTAAAGTGGCAATGATCCTATTGTTATACAGTTACGGATCATTTTTGGGGGGATTTGAAAACGATGTTGGTTGGATGTTTAAAGTCCCCCTTTTAAAAAAATAACGGTTGGTGTAAAAGGCTCCCTTGGGAGCCTTTTCTATTTAATAAATTTGTCGATTTTTTTGTCTGAACTTAAACATTAGGCTCTTACAGCTTGATTCCAATTACCAAAACATCATCAGTTTGTGGTTCGTGCCCCTTCCAGGAAGTAAACTCCTGATCAACTGCAGAAGACTGCTCAGTGATTGGAAGACTTGAAATTTTATGCAAAAAGTTACGGAATTGGCTCCTCATGTATTTCTTTCCCGCTGGACTAAACTGATCCTGAAACCCATCTGAAACCAAATAGATGGTATCTCCCTCCTGAATATCAATCTTGAGAGTTTGGAAATCCTTATTTGTATTTTCGCTACCACCAATCGGTAACTTATTAGCCTTTTCAGCTTTTAATTCATCTTTTTGAATGAAATATAAGGTATGGTTTGCCCCTGCGTAGGTCACAGTTTTTTCTGTCTCATCCAGCACAATGATTCCAATATCCATTCCTTCCTCACTTTTGATATTTTCATTGCCTTGCAAAGTGTTTCTGACCTTATCATCAAGCACCTTTAACATTTCGGCCGGATCAAGAATTTTACGCTCATTGATGATTTCATTCAAAATAGAGGTGCCCAAAACAGTCATAAATGCTCCAGGAACTCCGTGACCTGTACAATCGGATGCTACAATTATCTTTTTTCCTTCCTTCTCAGCAAACCAATAAAAGTCACCTGAAACTATGTCTTTTGGTTTGTAAAAAATGAAGCTTGCCTCCACTATTTTCTTTAGATCATTGGGATCTCCCAAAATTGATGATTGGATTCTGCCCGCGTAATGAATACTGTCCGTTATAGATTTATTCTTTTGAGATAACTCTTTCTGGTAGTTATAATTCTGTGTTTTAAATATGTTGAATATGAAATAGATCATAATCGCAGTAATTACCAGATTTAGGACGAAAGACACTTTTTCACTTGGGCTGAAATAAAATTGCTCAACATTCCATGAAACAATGTGTGCCGCAATCAAAATCAACATTCCTATGATAAATAGGGAGTTAATCATTTTCCTATCTTCAAAAAATAGAATGGCCAATGAGGCTGAACCAAATATGATTAATTGCGATCCTCTGGATTCTCCCCAATAAACGGATAAACCCATCAGATAGAGGTACGGAATCACCACACAAAGCACTCTTGCAGCCCTATAGCTTCCACTGAAATTGAGAATCAGGGGAATTGCAAACAGCACTGCTCCAACCAATTGTGGGTATACTTCGCCTGTGAGGTTTTGAAATAGACTTTTAATAAGAAGGACAAAAAATATGAATTGCCCAATAATCAGAATGGAGTTCAGGAGTCTGATTTTCCTGATTTCAAGATCTTCCAGTCCATTCTTTACGCCTAGATTCAATAGGTAATCCCACATAGGCCGGATCCCTATAGAAGCGGATTTCTTTTTTACCATTTACCTGCTATACTTTGAAAAATATGATGCCGCTTTATTTTTCTAATTACCTTCCCAGGTAAGAAGATAACTTGCTGTGTCTCCTAATCTCTCCATCTTCAATGAAGTTTGAAATGGTCCACCCTTTTCATTCGTTCTCATTGTAAAAGAACCAAGCAAATCATTTCTGCTCAATAAGTCGTAATCCCACAATTCAAATGTTACATATTCATCATCCGGGACATCAAGAGTCACATCAATTTCCAATTCCTCATTCATTTTGATACTCTTGAAAAGTCCATGTGGCCAAATTTTGTGACCATCATATTTCAGATAAATCTCGTCACCATCAGATTCATCATTGACATTACACTTAATTGATACTAATCGAAGTTTCATAGAGAATTAAATTACAAATTCATGTTAAGCATAATTGGCAACTTATCAAAAAAAATTGTGCGTTATGTGCCAATTCTAATCCTAACCACCCGATCATTTACTTTAAATTATCTGATTAATATTGTCCCTTAACAGACAAAACAAGAGCCAATTAAATCCGTTCAAATCATTCTATTAAAACATTAACACCATGAGAATTGCGCCATTAGCAATATTGATACTTTTTATTGTGGGATGTAATAATTCCAATTCCACAGATCCAAATGTTATTGTAGACAGAGCAATCAAGGCCCATGGTTTAGATGGGTTAGTAGGCAAATCTGTGGAATTTGATTTTAGAAACAGGCATTACAAAACTGAGAGATATAGCGATAAATTCGTTTATTACAGAAGTTGGGAGGATTCATTAGGATTGGTGATTGATAAATTGGTAAACTCATCTGAGTTTAGCAGAAAACTTAACGATTCTACAGTTGAGGTAAATGCGGAGTGGAGCCAGAGATATGGCAATTCTGTGAATTCTGTACTATATTTTTTCCAGTTGCCATTTGGTCTCAACGACCCAGCTGTTAATAAGACATACATAGGTGAATCCTCTATTAATCAAGAACCATATCAGATTGTAAAAGTTACGTTCCAGCAAGAAAACGGTGGTGAGGACTTTCAGGATGAATACTTCTATTGGATTCATAAAGAAAAGTACACTGTTGATTTTCTAGCCTACAATTACATCACTGATGGTGGTGGAGTAAGATTCCGACAAGCAATCAACAGAAGAGGCGTTAACGGGTTAATCTTTCAGGATTACGTCAATTACAAACCTCTAAGCAAAGACACTCCGCTAGATTCTTTGGATAACCTATTTGAAAATGGTGAATTGAAGAAGTTGAGCCTTATTCTATCAGAAAATATAGAGGTATCTAATCTATGATTCCTTAGGTTCTGGTCTCTTTCCTTTTTTCATTGAAATAATCATCACAAGAGCTCCGATAATAATAAATGGCACACTAAGCCATTGACCCATGTTTAATGGGATATTATCCTCGAATGGCACCTGATTGATTTTGAAAAATTCATCCACGAACCTAAGTGACCAAAGCACCACTAAAAACAACCCAATCATAAATCCTTCCGGAAGTTGGTGCCTGTGATGATACCAGATATGGAACATTCCCAGAAAGATCAAAATGCAATAAAATGCTTCGTATAACTGAGCAGGGTGTCTACTTACTCCATAAACCTCTGTTTTGAGTATATAGTGCCTTCTCTTTTGAGTTATTTCCCTGGTTAGTTTTAGATTTTCAGGATAAAAAATATGTGACTCATCTGTCATATCCTTATTCAAATAAGTCTTTACGTGTCCTTCCAAATAGGCGATGATGTCTGCCTCCGCAATTCTTGCTCCCTTTTTGAAATGGAAAGTTACGTCCACCGGCACCAGACCCGGACCCAAGTTTGTACGAGTCTCACTGGATGTAAATTCCACTGACTCCACATTGCGATTTGCTAAAAAGTTATTCTCAGCATCCCTGGCGAATACAATACCATAATCGCTATTGGTAGGAATACCAATCATTTCGGAATTTGTGAAATTTCCAGTTCTAATCATTGCTCCAGTGAGTGCCACAACAATCACCAATCTATCAAGCATATAAGCAAAACTCTGACCTAATCGTTTCTGCTTCTTGGATGTTATTTTATAAGGGATTCCAAAATATCCTTTTATTATTGGAAAGAACTTCATTCTGATATCATAGTTGCTATACAACCAAACTGAAATAAAAATACCAATAGCTCCACCATGACTGGCAAGTCCGCCTTCCCAGATATAAAAGATTTTGAGTGGGTGACTGAAGTAGCCTTCTCTTACCAATTGTCCTGCAGCGTTAAATGAATCCCACCAAGGACCATAAAACAAGACATGCCCTAATCTTGCTCCAATCACTGTAGCCAAAATCATATGGACGGTCAGAATATCTATGTCCTTCTCTGATTTACCTTCTTTTCTGAAGATGTAATACATGATCTGTTGAGATACAATGAATCCTCCGGCAAAGAGTAACCCGTACCATCTTACAGGATGATTCAAACCTGGTATTACGAACATATCCGGGTCTATACTCCAGACGATGTATGAAAATAGTGAAGACATAAGTGCTTAGTAGATTCTCCAGAAATAAGGTGTAAATAATATTAATACCGTAAACAGCTCCAAACGACCCAGTAACATTAAAAATGAAAGCAGCCATTTTCCAGCCATTGGAATATGTGCAAAATTATCGACAGGTCCCACGGAACCAACACCTGGACCAACGTTTCCTAAACAAGTAGCAACTGAACCAACGGATGTCATAAAGTCAACTCCAAATGTTGCCATTACAACTGAGCTAATTGCAAAAATGGAAATGTATATCATTATAAAGGCCAGAATGTTAAATACAATATCCCTTGAAACCGCCCTTCCATTAAATCTAACTGGAATTACCGCTGAAGGGTGTATTTGTCTTTTTAGTTCAAGAATACTGTTTTTGATCAAAATAATGTGCCTCACCAGCTTCACACCCCCAGCTGTAGATCCTGCAGATGCTCCGAAAAACAACATAATAAAGATCATCACTGTGATGAATGCATCATAATTAGTATAATCTGCAGTAACATATCCAGTGGTAGTAATTATTGAAACAACCTGGAAGACACCTTCTCTCAAAGATTGCTCGAATGGCTCAGTACTGTCGAAATAAATGGTAAAACCAATTATCAATGAAAACAACGCTGAAAACCCTAAGTAAAATCTAAACTCTTCGTTTCGAAATACCTTTTTGAAGTTACCATGCAATCCGAAATAAGTCATTGTGAAATTAGTACCAGCAAGGAACATAAAAATCACTATCACATATTGAATAAAAGGAGATGTAAAATGAGCTATACTGGCGTTTTTAGTTGAAAAGCCACCGGTTGCCATGGTTGTCAATGCATGGTTCAATGCATCATAAAAGGTCATTCCTCCTATCCAGAGCAAGATCATTTCCGTGGCGGTTAGACCAAGATAAATCAACCAAAGTCTTTTGGCAGTTTCTTTAATTCTTGGAGATAACTTATCTGGCGATATCCCAGGGGCTTCAGCAACAAAAAGCTGCATTCCACCAATTCCAAGTATAGGGAGAATAGCAACCGTAAGTACAATGATTCCCATTCCTCCAATCCATTGAGTCAAACTTCTCCAGAACAAAATCCCCTTCGGGACCGCTTCAATATCTGTAAGAATTGTAGCTCCTGTAGTTGAAAAGCCTGAAAGCGTTTCAAAAAACGCATCGGTATAATTCGGAATAGATCCGCTTAATATATAAGGAAGAGTTCCAAATGCAGACATGATCAACCATCCTGCAGTTACAATCATGTAACCTTCCTTCTTTTTAAGGTCTTTGTTTTTAATGTTTTTGGTAGAAAGGAAAAGAGCGCTACCGGAAAATATTGTGATGCCTCCTGCTAATAGAATATCCTTGAAATCACCTCCATTTTCCATGAATGTAAAAGGAATACACAACAACATGAATGCTCCATTCAATAGCAGAAGCAACCCAAGTACGTTGATGATTACCTTATAATTCAGTCTCATTTAAAGAACTTTTCTATGGTAGGAATGCATTCCGGTTTGGACAATAGCACTACTCTATCTTTACTCTCAAATCGGAAGTTACCTCTTACAGCCAATCCTCTACCCTTTCTGATCACTCCACCAATTATTGCTGTTTTTGGTAGATCAAGGTTTCTTAATTCAGCTTCCATTATTTTGGAACCTTCCTTAACCTCAAACTCAAGAATTTCAGCTTCTACACCGTGAATACTAGTAAGGTTTAGTACTTCACCTTTTCTTATGTACCTAAAGATGAAGTTTGCGGCGATTAGTTTTTTGTTAATAAGAGTATCAACTCCAATATTTTGGGATAAATGGATATAATCCATGTTTTCCACCAATGCGATGGTTTTATTAACTCCTCTGTTTTTCGCCACGAGAGAAGAGATGATATTAGTTTCTGAATTACCGGTTACGGCGATGAATGCGTCTATATCCTTAATGCCTTCTTCTTCCAACAATTCTACATCACGACCATCACCATTAATGATCATAACATCACTCAACTTATCTGCCAGATCAAAACATTTTTGTTTGTCCTGCTCTATAAGCTTGATCTTATATTTCTTGCTTAAAACTTTTGCAGTATTAAATCCCGCCTTGCTTCCTCCAAGAATCATTACATTCTTTATCTCCATACTTCTTTTTCCTGCCAGAGCAACTACTTGATCTACCCCTTCAGGCTGTGCAATGAAGTATGCATGGTCACCTTCCATGAACTTGTTTTCTCCATGAGGAATAATGGTCTGATTATCTCTCAAAACAGCCACAGTGGTGAAATTATGATCAGGGTTTAAATATGCGGTTTCTGTTAAGGTTTTGTCCTTCAATTCTGAATTTGAATCGACAGTAATTCCTATCAAGGAAAGCATTCCCTTTTCAAAGTCAAACGTATCTGTAAGTGCAGAATCACGAAGCAGTCTCTTAATCTCTTTTGCTGCCAGAGACTCAGGAGAGATAATTTCATCAATCCCAATGTTCTTAAGATCCAGCTTGTCTTTACTATGAAGAAATTCGGTGTTGCTTATCCTGGAAATTGTCTTTTTGGCACCAAGATTTTTACCGATAATGGAGGTTGCAATATTTGTTTCCTCAGAGGATGTAACGGCAATAAGTAAATCTGCCTTCCCAACATTTGCCTCTTCAAGCGTACGAATAGACGTAGAATTTCCTTTAACAGTGCTGACATCTAGATGATTCGCCACATAATCCAGGACTTCTGCATCCTGATCGATTAAGACTATGTCCTGCTCTTCAAAGGCCAGGAGCTTTGCTAAGTGGAATCCAAGATCTCCAGCCCCCGCTATGATTATCCTCATTAAAAAACAAAATTTTTAGAGTGACAAATATATAATTAACCTAATTAAAAGCATATGATTGCCCACATAAATGAAATCAATAAGGCCAATTAACGGGTTGAGTCATAAACTTGTACTTTGGTCCAAAGATTCTTCGTTTCAGAAACATATTTTTTATGCGCTTCATGTTCCTGATACAAATCATGGCCTTCTAAATCATCAAACCCAACAGTCAGACAAATACTATAAGTATTATCAACTATTGGTCGATTAGTTGATGCCGGGACTCCAATATGGAAACTCTTCACTGACGGCACTTCTTTGACGAACTCCTCAGTAGCAGCCATCACATTTTTCAAATCTTTATCCGGATCTTTCAGCCAGATGAATACTATGTGTAAAAAATTAGCTTTTGCTGGTTTTTGAACAGCAGATGAGGTACTCACTCCAAGTACACCCAGACCTGCAAATGTCCCAAGTGCCTTTTTCAAAAACGATCTTCTTGCCTTCATAAAATCAAACTTTCAGAAAATATACTAATTGATTTTGAATTCCTCTATCAGCAGTAGGTTCGATTCGCTACATTGGGTATCTTTAATAAAGAACCAAAATCAATAGATGCCAGCTAATCCGCATTACACTTTACGATATGCCCTTTTAGGAGCAGTTTTTGGTCTGCTATTTCCAGTAGGCGCGACTACTTTTGATGTGTTAATGCAGAATCTGGAATTTGGTTTTTCAAGTTTCCTTCTCGTTCAAAAAACTCAACCACTTCATTGGATAATCGATACAGCTCCGATATTCCTGGGGTTATTTGCCTCCTTTGCAGGCAAAAGACAGGATCATGTGATTGCAATTAATGAAGGCCTGGAAAATGAAATCGACAAGAGAGTTAAGGAAATAAAAGAAAACAATGAGAAATTAAGGCAGGAGATAAGTGAAAGAAAAGAAATAGAGGCAAAGCTAAACGAAGCGGTCATTCAAGCCAATCAGGGAGCTAAAGCCAAAGAAGACTTCCTGGTCAATATGAGCCATGAAATCCGAACACCAATGAATGCGGTTATCGGAATGGCCAATCTATTAAAAGAACAAAACCCTACTGAAGAACAAACGGAAAGCCTCGAACTGCTCCTTTTTTCTGCAAATAATCTGCTTCGAATTATCAATGACATCCTCGATATCAGCAAAATTGAGGCAGGAACTGTGGATATCAACCTTCAACTAACAGATGTAAGAGACACTGTTAGAAAAGTAGTTGATGAGCTCGCAGGAAGAATCAAAGAGCAAAATATCCTCTATTCAACCAAAATTGATAGTAATATACCTGAACAATTGGTCACAGATGCTGGAAAACTCATTCAGGTCCTGGAAAACCTATTAAGCAATGCCATTAAATTTTCCCCAAATGGGAAAGTGGATATTACCGTAAGCATTGAATCTGAAGATGAGGATTATATCAAACTTCTTTTTTCAATTACCGATACAGGCATTGGCATATCAAAGGAAAATTCAGATAACATCTACGACCTCTTCCACCAGGAGGACACAGGAAAATCTACCAATCATTCAGGAACAGGGCTAGGTCTCACAATTGTAAGAAAGCTACTCCACCTACTAGGTTCAGAAATCTATCACCGAGAGAGAAAACTGCATGGAACCGAGTTCTTTTTCTATTTATCCTGCAAGAAGAGCCTAAAAACTGAGAGAAATGTAAATACTACCTTACCATCACCAGATATTCTAAAAGGAAGGAAAGTACTTTTGGTTGAGGACAATTTGATGAATCAAAAAGTAGCAATGAAGTTCCTCAACAAATGGGAAATTCAATGTGATTTAGCTGAAAACGGAAAACAGGCCTTGCTCCAATTCAACAATTCCAATTATGACCTAATTCTTATGGATTTGCAAATGCCGGAGATGGATGGGTTTGAAGCAACGAAGGAAATCAGGAAAACAGATCAGGAAATACCAATTATTGCTTTAACTGCAGCAGCACTAATAGAAGTGAAGGAAAAAACAGAACAAGTGGGTATGAACGATTTTATCACCAAACCCTTCCAACCAAGTTTACTCCAGGAAAAGCTTATTCTGCATCTTTCCAATTAATCTAAAACATAGATTTTTTAAGTTTGCGTTATGGAAACTGAGGCAATACAGGAGAATAAGGATGTTATAGCAGCGGGTCACAAAATCAATCGCGCCTTTGGAAAAGCAATTGGCGACTTCAATATGATTGAGGAAGGTGATAAAATCATGGTTGCTGTGAGTGGAGGTAAGGATAGTTTGTGCTTGCTAAATTACATGATGAGTTATCAGAAAAAAGCTCCCATCAACTTCAAGATTCTTGCTGTAAATGTAGACCAGGGACAACCTGGCTTTCCAAAAGAAACACTTCCCAATATGTTTGAAGAATGGGGTGTTCCTTATCATGTTGAATTTCAGGACACTTATTCTGTTGTGCTGGAGAAAACAAAGCCTGGAAAATCTTACTGTTCCATTTGCAGCAGAATGAGAAGAGGAATTCTGTATCGCCTTGCTCAGGAAAGAGGATGTAATAAAATTGCCCTGGGTCATCATCAGGATGATGTATTGGAAACTTTTTTGATGAATGCCTTTTTCAGTGGTCAGTTAGCTGGAATGCCTGCTATTTATGAAATTGAAAGTGGTACATGCCAGGTAATTCGTCCACTTTATGCGGTAGCGGAAGAAACCATTCAAACTTATGTTTCCGGGCAGGACTGGCCAATTGTTCCCTGTACTTTGTGTGGCTCTCAAGACGGAATGAAAAGACAGGAAATCAAACAGCTACTGAGTGATCTAAAAGCAAAATACCCAGATCTGAAGTCCACATTATTCGGTTCTTTACATCATCCCGATCCTAGATTTTTATTTGATAAGGAACTATGGAATGGAGATATTCCAAGTATTAAACAAACCGTTTAGAATTCTGCCCTAATCTACCTAACTTGATAAGGATTAGCCGATTATACATTTTTTCCAAAATCAATTATCAAGTTTCACATGAGTTTTATTCGCCCAAGAATTACATTTTTAGTTCTTTCACTAATTGTACTTGTCGCATCCTGCGGTAAAAAAGATGGTAAAGACGACTTTAGTAGTGCCCGCAACTTATATGTAGACTACATATCAAGTTACTCTTCTGGAATTATGTCCAGAACTTCCGATATCAAGATCAAATTCGCAAAAGAAATTGAAGGAATCGAAATAGGTCAACAAGCAGATGGACTATTTGAATTCTCTCCTTCAATAGCAGGGAGTGCAGTTTGGGAAGATAAGCGGACCCTGGTATTTAGCCCAAATGAGCCACTTCCATCAGGAACAAAATATGAATCAACATTAGCACTCTCCAAAATAATTACTGATGTACCATCTGACAGGAAAGAATTCAATTTCATATTTGAGTCCTTAATTCAAAACTATGATGTAAGTATTACGGGACTGGAACTGTACAATGCCACTGACATTGAAAAGATGAAGCTCACAGGTACTCTTCAAACTGCGGACTTTGCGGACAATGAAAGCATTGAAAAAATCTTACAGGCTCAACAAAAAGGAAACAATCTATCAATTACCTGGGATCACACTAGTGAAAACCAACATTTATTCATAGTCGAAAATGTTATCAGGGAAGAAGATCAGCAAGAGGTGAAATTGAGCCTTAATGGGTCATCAATTGGTGTTGATAAAAATGAAACACAAAATGTAGAAGTCCCTCCTTTGAATGATTATAAGGTCGTTTCAGTGCAAATCAAAAGAACAGGAGGCAATTACATTTCAGTATTATTTAGTGAGCCAATTAGTGAAAAGCAGAGTCTTCAGGGATTGGTAGAATTAAATAGTCGTTATACTGGCTTGCGACTTGTAGTTAACCTGAATGAACTTAAAATCTATCCTTCCAGAGAAATGTATGGTCCAGTTGATCTTAAGATTTACAAGAATCTAAAGAATATAGCAGGATACAGCTTAAAAGAAGACTATTCCACTGAATTACAATTCTCTCAAAACAAACCAAGCGTGAGACTTGCCGATGAAAAAGATGGGGCAATTCTTCCTAATTCGAAGGGACTGATCTTGCCATTTGAAGCTGTCGCTCTTAAAGCGGTAGAAGTTACGGTAGTGAAAGTGTTTGAAGAAAATGTACTTCAATATCTACAGGTGAATAAGATTGGAGGCAGGAGTCAAATGTCAAGAGTGGCAAGACCAGTTGCCAAAGTGACTGTTCCATTGAATAAAGTAGGCGTCACTAACCTAAATGAGTGGAACCGATATACATTGGATCTTGCAGAACACTTCCAGGCGGAACCTGGAGCTATATATGAAGTGAGAATTGGGTTTAGCAAAAAGAATTCGCTGTACTTCTGTGCAGACTCAGAGGAATCAGAATATGAAACACTGGAAGAAGAAAATTGGGGACCTGAAGAGGAATCTTCCTATTGGGATTACTCAGAAGACTATTACTATAATGATTACGAATGGCAGGATCGGGATAACCCATGCAGCAACTCATATTATGGAGGTAGAAGAACAGTAAGCAAAGTCCTTTTCGCATCTGACTTAGGAATTATTGCCAAGAAACGTGATGGAGGAAAGGTTCATGCATTTATAACAAATTTATTGGATACAGAGCCTCAAAGTGATGTTTCTGTCGCGGTTTATGATTATCAGCAGCAAATAATTGGTTCTGGAATTACCAATACTTTTGGAAGTGTTGAGATTGAAACCAATGGTAAACCTTACATGCTTGCGGCTAAAAAAGATAATCAAACCGGTTATTTAAAACTAGATGATGGTTCATCACTATCACTTAGCAACTTCAATGTTTCAGGGCAAAGAATTAAGAAAGGAATTAAAGGCTTTATATATGGCGAACGAGGAGTCTGGAGGCCTGCTGACACGGTACACTTAGCGTTTATTTTGGAGGACAAAACAGGTCAGATTCCTGATAATCATCCAGTGATAATGGAGCTATGGAATCCTCTTGGGCAACTACATAGTAGAAAAGTCAGCTCTCAACCTGTGGGAGATATCTATAGATTTGATATGATCACAGAATCCGAAGATCCTACAGGAAATTGGATGGCTAAAGTCAAGGTGGGAGGAGTAAACTTCTCTAAATCACTAAAAATAGAAACCGTCAAACCAAATCGATTAAAAATTGATCTTGACTTTGGGAAAGATGTTATTACCGCTCTTGATAATGAGATAGCAGGTGACCTAAATGTAAAATGGCTCACTGGAGCAACAGCAGCCAACTTAAGAGCAGAATTTGAAGTATTCCTAACGGCAAGAAAAACTACTTTTGAAGACTATCCAAATTTCAGTTTTGATGATGCTGCAAAAGAGTTTTATGGAAGCACTGAGACGATATACTCAGGCAGATTAAATAGTGATGGGTACGCAAGAGTAATTGCAGACATCAGCGCAAGTGATAACGCTCCTGGTGCACTAACCGCAGTATTTAAGGGAAAAGTCTTTGAAGAAGGTGGCGACTTCAGTATTGATAAGTTTTCTATGCCATTCTATCCTTATGAAAGTTTTGTAGGAGTTAAACTTCCGGAAGGTGACAGAAGAGGAATGTTACTGACAGACGAAGATCACGAAGTAAGAGTAGTAACAGTCGATGCAAAAGGAAATCCAGTTAGTAGAAACGGGCTGAAAGTAAATCTATACAAGCTAAACTGGAGATGGTGGTGGGATAATTCTTATAATGATATAAGCAGCTATGTTGGTCGTGGTTATAGAGATCCAATTCAAAATGGAACTATCAACACTACCAATGGAGAAGGAAAATGGAAGCTAAGAATCAATTACCCGGATTGGGGAAGATATTATGTACAAATAGAGGATCCAGAATCAGGCCATACTACTGGTAAGGTTGTTTATGTGGACTGGCCGGGCTGGGCTGGAAAAGGCAAAAATGAAATGGGCGGAGCTTCTATGCTGAGCTTCAATATTGAGAAAAGTGAGTATGAAACTGGTGAAGATATTAAAATTTCATTCCCGAGCACAGCAGGTAACAGAGCACTAATTTCATTGGAATCAGGAAGTGAGGTACTGCAAACATTCTGGGTGGAAACAGAAGAAGAGTCTACCTCAGTCTCAATAGAAGCAACTGCAGACATGTCCCCAAATGTGTATTTGAATATCACTATGATTCAGCCACATGCTCAGGAAAACAACGATTTACCAATTCGTTTGTATGGAATTGAATCCATAAAAGTGGTAGATCCAGGTACTAAGTTGGACCCAATTTTGGATATGCCAGATGAATTACAACCTGAACAAAAATTCACTGTAAAAGTAAAAGAAGACAATGGCAAGCCAATGGCTTACACGCTAGCGGTTGTTGATGAAGGCTTATTGGATCTTACAAAATTCAAAACTCCAGACGCTTGGAGCAACTTCTATAAACGAGAAGCTTTAGGTATTAAAACCTGGGACGTGTACGATGATGTTATGGGAGCTTACGGCGGTACAATCGAAAGGCTTTTAGCTGTTGGTGGTGATGGTGATTTCGAAGAAGAAGAAAAAGAACAGAAGGAGGCAAATAGGTTCAAACCAGTAGTCATGTACGTTGGACCTTTCTATCTGGAAGGTGGTGAAACCGCAACTCACGAATTACAAATGCCGCAATATGTGGGAAGTGTTAAAACCATGGTTGTTGCAGCTAAAGATGGGGCATACGGCCGAACCGATAAAGCCACCCCAGTGAGACAACCTATGATGATTCTGGCTACAATGCCAAGAGTGGCAGGGCCAGGAGAAGATATCCTGTTACCGGTAAATGTCTTCACAATGAAAGATGATATTTCTGAAGTAAAACTAAAAGTAGAACCAAGCGGGTTATTAAAAGGAGTTGGTGCTACTGAGAGGACTGTTAAATTCAGTAAAGCAGGGGATAAAATCGCTTATTTCAACTTAAAAGTTGACGAAACAATTGGTTACGGTGCTGTTAAAGTAACCGCAACAGCTGGTAATCTCACTGCCAACTATGATGTGGAGCTAAATGTCTTACCACGAAATCCAACCATTACAGATGTGGTAGAAAAAGTGATCGACGGATCAGAAAACTGGCAATTAAACTACGAACCACTTGGAATTGCAGGAACGAATGAAGGAACAATTGAATTAAGTTCTTTACCACCATTAAATATTGATCAACGACTACAGTATTTAATTAAGTACCCACATGGATGTATCGAGCAAACGACTTCCTCGGTATTTGCTCAATTGTATTTGGACAATCTTACCGAATTGAAAAAAGAATACAAGGACAGAATTCAAACCAATATTAACGCAGCAATTAATCGACTAAAATCATTCCAGACTGGAAGTGGTGGATTTGCGTACTGGCCAGGAAACTCTGAGCCAAATTTATGGGGAAGTAATTATGCTGGACACTTCCTGGTTGAAGCTAAAAACAAAGGATACAATGTGCCTCAATCATTATGGAACAACTGGATCAGTTTCCAAACTCAACAAGCGAACAATTGGAATGGTGATGATTACAACAATGACCTGACACAAGCCTACAGATTATATACATTGGCTCTTGCTAAGAAGCCAGCTGTTGGAGCAATGAATAGAATGAGAGAGAATTCCAACTTAAGTAAGTCTGCCAAATGGAGACTTGCATTGGCGTATGCTACAGCAGGTTACACCAATGAGGCAGCTCAACTGGTTCAGGATATTAGCTATGCAGTGGATAATTCAGATAACACCTATAGATATACATATGGATCGGGGACCAGAAACAGAGCAATGATTCTGGAAACTCTCATCAAACTTGATCGTAAAGCAGATGCTTTTAGTGTGCTTAATGAGATCGCAAAAGAAATGGGAGACAGTAAGAAGTGGATGAGTACTCAAACTACTGCCTATTGTTTCATAGCAATCGCTCAATACGCTGATCAGTTCCCGGTTGACGAAGCATTGAATGCAACAGCCACCATTGGAGGAGCTACAACAAATGTTACCAAGTCTGATTATGTTAGTCAGGTTTATCTGGAAGAAGCTGATAAGAGCACGAGTATTTCGGTTAAGAATAATGGCCAGACACCAGTTTACGCAAGGGTAATCCGAAAAGGAATTCCATTAGAAGGTGATGAGATTGAAGGTGAGAAAAATCTCAGAATGACAGTCAAGTATATGGATATGGATGGTAAAGCAATCAATATCAATAGAATGAAGCAAGGAACTGATTTCATGGCACAAGTGACCATCACCAATCCAGGAATTAAAGGAAAATACGAAGATGTTGCACTCACACAAATCTTCCCTAGCGGATGGGAAATCATCAACAACCGACTGGATGGAACTGAAGAATACTTCCAGCAAGACAAAGCTGAGTATACCGATATCAGAGATGACAGAGTGATGAATTACTTTGATATTGCCAGCAACAAAAGCCTCACTTTCAAAGTGCTTCTAAATGCAGCGTACAGAGGAAAATATTACTTGCCTGCAGTTTCAACAGAAGCCATGTATGATGATACTATTTATTCCCATAAAGCTGGTAAATGGGTAGAGGTAACTCAGTAAGTTTAAAAGTTGGGGCTGATAGGGAGTGATGATAAGAAGGTATTTCAAGTTTAGGAGATGGTGGAAATGGATATTCATTTCCATCACCTCTGTTTTTGTAATTGTACTACTCCTTCCTCTGCCTGATCCTCTCTTTCAACAGAATTATTCAACCGTACTTGAAGCTAAAGACGGTGAACTACTAGGAGCCAAAATTGCCCCTGATGGACAGTGGCGTTTCCCCAGTTCTGATTCTGTTCCACAGAAATTTGAAATAGCCTTACTTCACTTTGAGGACGAATATTTCTACAAACACCCAGGAGTAAATCCCGTGTCGCTCTTTAGAGCAATCCGACAAAACATTGAGGCTGGTAAAATTGTCAGTGGAGGAAGTACACTCACTATGCAGGTTATTAGGCTATCTCGAAATAATCAACCAAGAACTGTTTCTCAAAAACTCTTCGAAACACTTTTAGCAATCAAGCTAGATCTTTTATACAGTAAAGAAGAAATCCTCAACATGTACGCATCTCACGCCCCTTTTGGAGGAAATGTAGTTGGATTGAGTGCTGCTTCCTGGAGATATTTTGGCAGACCCGCTTCAGAATTGTCATGGGCTGAAGCAGCTTCACTGGCTGTTTTACCCAATAACCCATCAGCCATCTTTCCTGGAAGAAATGAAAATCCATATCTAGAAAAAAGAGATGCTCTTCTGGACAAATTACTTTCAAAAGGTATAATCGATTCAACAACCTGTAAACTATCAAAAGCAGAATCATTACCTGGAAAACCAATCAAAATGCCAGGCTTAGCTCAACACTTACTATTTCGTTCTGCAAAGGAAGGTTTTGACGGAAAACTGGTGAGAAGTACCATCGACTTCAATTTACAGAATCGCGTAATTCCACAAGTTGAAAGGCATAGCCAGGAGCTGGATCAGAATGAAATTCATAATGCGGCAGCAATAGTAATTGAGGTTTCAACTGGTAATGTTTTAGCATATGTCGGAAATAGCAATAATCCAGGAGATCATGGACAAAATGTGGATGTCATTACTGCGAGAAGAAGTCCAGGATCTGCCTTAAAACCTGTTTTGTATGCCGCGGCAATGGATGAAGGACTCATTACACCAAAGCAGCTTATTCCCGATGTTCCCTTAATCTATCAAGGATTCTCTCCTAAAAACTTTGATAAAAAATTCAGAGGTGTGGCTCAAGGTGATCAAGCACTTTCAAAAAGTCTCAATGTGCCTTTTGTGAACTTACTCAAAGATTATGGGTATGAAAAGTTCCATCAGAAACTACAACAATGTGGTATCACAACACTCAATGAAAACCCTGACCATTACGGTTTATCAATCGTTCTGGGAGGTGCGGAAACCACACTCTGGGATATGACTTCAATGTACGCAAGCCTGACAAGATCCATGATAAGATATAATGAAAGTGATGATTCACTGAAATACAATATTGAAGACTTTCATGCGAATACTTATACCAATCAGAATTGGCCCAAATATACTTGCCAAAAAGAGGGCATTATTAGAGCAGAATCAATCTGGTATATGTTTAAGGCAATGAAAAATGTGGCAAGGCCTGAAGAATGGACTGGCTGGCAACAGTTTGAGTCATCTCGTGATATCTCCTGGAAAACGGGGACTAGTTTTGGGTTTAGAGATGCTTGGGCAATTGGAATCAGCAAGGATTATGTAGTAGGTGTCTGGGCAGGAAATGCAGACGGAGAAGGAAGACCTGGACTTACAGGAGTCAGGTCTGCAGCACCTCTGATGCTTAGAATATTTGACTTATTACCCAAATCAGAAAAAATCAAACAACCTGGAGGGACTGATCATAAAATCTGCCGATTAAGTGGAATGATAGCAACTGAATTATGCCATGATACGGAATTAATGATTTTACCAGCCTATATGTCGGAAGGGAATCAATGTACTTATCACAAAAAGATCTGGCTCGACAAAAGTGAAGAATATCAAGTGAATAGTACATGCTACTCTGTTTCTGATATGGTTGAAAAGAATTGGTTTTCTCTTTCTGCAATTGAGGGTTGGTACTTTAGGTCATATAATTCATCATATAAACAGCCTCCCAAATTTCACCCCTCTTGCCAATCAGATGCTAAAGTGACTTTTATGGAATTGATTTACCCAAAGAAGTTTACAAAAGTGTATGTCCCAAAAGAGTTAGATGGCAGCCCTGGACAAGCAATCTTTGAAGTAGCTCATAAAAAACCATCTACAACTATCTTTTGGCACCTGGATGATCAATATTTGGGGAGCACTACTACATTTCATCAAATGGGGATCAATACTTCAAAAGGACACCATTTACTCAATCTAGTTGATGAAGATGGAAACACGCTGGAGCAAAGATTTGAAGTTGTGAGTAAATAAATTCTCAATTTCCCGAAACCATTATTTTCGAACGATCGTTCTGTATAGTGAAAATTGAAATAACATGGCCAATTTAAAATACAGTCAGAATGAAGTAATCCAATCTCTACTTGAGGTTTTCCGAAAAGTAGGGTACGATGGTGCTAGTCTGCAGCAATTGGCCAATGCCACTGGTTTGAAAAAATCCAGTCTGTATCACCGCTTCCCCAATGGGAAAAAGCAAATGGCCGAAGAAGTACTCAAAGCTGTTAATGATTGGGTGAAAGAAAATATTTTTGGCCTACTTCACGGCACTTCGAATCCAGCTTCACGAAGAGATCAGGTATTCAGTAACATCATAGAATTGTATGCCGAAGGTAAAACCCCTTGTATCCTCGGTTCACTTTGTACGGAATCAGGTTTGGATCATTTCTCCCCTCTGATTCAAGATGCTTTTGATGATTGGTTGTCTGGTTTTACAAAATTGGGAATTGATTTTGGGTTAACAGACTCAGATGCTAAACAATTGGCTGAAGAAGTAATCATAAAAATTCAGGGCAGTTTGGTAGTAAGCAGAGGAGTAAAGAATCATCAGATATTTCTGAGAGCAATTGAATCGTTGAAAGATTCATACAAAATGAAGGAATAAAAAAATTTAATCTAAATAACGAACGAACGTTCGGTTTAAATATGGCTAAGAACTTTGCAGAAATAACATTTACAGACAGTGTCAAAAAGGCACAGGAAAAGTATGGATCCAGGGAGGTCTATGCCAAAGTAGAAAAAAGGCTCCCTGAGCAAAAAGATCTCTATCTGAGAGAAATGACTCATATAGAGCGAATGGATGGATTTTACATGTCAAGTGTAGGTGAGAATGGATGGCCTTATGTTCAATTCAGAGGAGGACCAAAAGGTTTTTTGAAAGTAATTGATCAGAATACACTTGGTTATGCCGACTTCAAGGGGAATCTACAATACATCAGCACAGGTAACATTACTTCTACAAAGAAGGTAGCGCTAATTTTACTTCACTACCCAACCAAGACAAGATTAAAAATCTGGGCAAATGCTGAAATACTAGACCCAAAAGAAAACCCTGAATTGACAGCAAAGCTTGTGGATGAGGAATATCAGGCAACAGTGGAACGTTTGGTCATATTCAAAATAGAAGCCTACGATTGGAATTGTCCACAGCATATTACTCCAAGATACACTTTGGAGGAAATCAAGCAGTTGATGCATCAGCATCCTGAATTAGCGGAGGATTTATGTCCCTCCAGATCATTAAAAGAATAAATCAAATACTAAAATGAAACGAATAGCAATTAATGGGTTTGGCCGGATAGGTCGGACTGCATTAAAAATCATAACTGATACTCCAGATATGGAGGTAGTCGCTATCAACGACCTATTTCCAGTAGATAACGCCGCTTATCTTTTGAAATATGATAGCATATATGGTAGATATGACAAACCGGTAAACCATGAAGCAAACAAACTCATTGTAGATGGATTTGGAATCAATTATTCTTCCATCAAAAACCCGGAAGAACTACCATGGAAAGAACTGGGAATTGATGTGGTAATCGAAAGCACCGGAGTATTCACAAAACAGGAAGATGCAGAAAAGCATATCAAAGCTGGCGCAAAGAATGTTGTAATCTCCGGCCCTACAAATAGCCTGGACACTCCAACTGTTGTCCATGGAGTAAATACTGAAGATGGTAAAACCAATGTCTTCTCATGTGCTAGTTGTACCACAAATAATATCAGTCCAATCATTGAGATTCTTGGAAGAACTGTCGGTGTAAAAAAAGCAATCCTAAACACCACTCATGCTTACACAGCATCCCAATCATTAATGGACTCACCTTCTAAAAAGACCAGAATGGGACGTGCAGCTGCAATGAACTTAGTACCAACTACAACTGGGGCTGCAATTGCTACAACAAAAGCTCTACCTGAATTTCAAGGCAAGTTTGATGGAGTTGCGGTGCGAACACCAGTCCCTGTTGGATCTATTTCAGACATCACTTTTGTAGCTTCCAGACCAACAACCGTAAGGGAAATCAACGAAGTGCTGTCAAAAGAAGCTGCTACAGATAGATACAAGGAAATAATTGATGTTACGGATGAACCTCTTGTTTCAAGTGACATAGTTCAAAGTCCATTTGCTTCGATTGTAGATTTATCTATGACCAAAGTTGTAGATGGAGACCTGGTTAAAATTATGACCTGGTATGATAACGAATGGGGGTTTTCCAATCAGATGATCCGACAAATCAAAGAATTGTAAGTAGCCTGTTTATATGTACACGTCCTGGTAGTTACTGTTCAAGTATTGCCAGGACATCTTTTTTATAGCTCCTGCTGATTGGTAAAGTTTGATCATCAATTGACAGACTTTCTTTATTAAATGAAGAGATATGAGATCGGTTAACAAGATAAGACCTGTGAATTCTCAAAAAATGATTTTCTAACCTTTCCTGCAAGCTGCTGATTTTTTCTTTAGTTATTACAACCTGTGAATCAGTATGAATCTTAACATAATTATTAAGGCTTTCTACATATAGAATATCTTCAACCTTTAAAGGAACATTTTTGCGCTCAGATTTTACTGTGATGATTTTCTCTTCTTCCGTCTGAACTGGTTGCGACCATCGCTTGATCAAATAGATTATTGCGCTTATGAAAATGATGAAATAATTGGCAACTCCGAGTAGAATAAGGTTACTGCCAATTGGTGACATTCTTTCAATTGCATAATCGGCCATTACTATAAAAGCCAGTAACATGACCATTGCCTGCATGTACAGAGAAATGACAAATGTGAACCCAGCGTAGATCCCAAATTTGAAGTATTGCTTTTCGAATAATAGTCGTGGCAATAAATAGTAATTGAAAATATAGGAAGTAGTAGCTGCCACAGGCACCAGCATGAATACAAATCCAAGCGTAAAGAGGAATCCTGACTGCTTGTATCCAATAAAGAACACCAGAAATACTCCTGCTGCTGTCCAAAAAGCGATGTGCTGTAAAATTCGTTTCCTTGGTATCATTGATTCAAATAGAATAAAAAAACAGGAGAAATAAGTACATTGTTGATGAATGACCTGTTTAGAGGTGGATTTGACATAGGAACCAATTGGTCATCCCTCTACATTTGCTTCATCCGGATTAAATAAAAACGCTAGCAAATGTTGAACAATCTAAAATCATGAACAATGATCAAATTAATTTCTGACGGTGGACCATTATTTACTATTCCACTTGTCCTATTTTTTCTTACAAATGTGGTCTTGATCACACGAAACGCCACTTTGCTCTACAGCAATAAATTCGACTCGATTGATGTTGCAAAAAAATCAATTGAGTATATCAAATACATTGGAATTCTGGCATTCTCTTGGGGTCTGCTTGGCCAATTAATTGGGCTTTACAGTGCCTTTGAATTCATTCAACAATCAGGGGGTATTGATCCAAAAATCCTCATGGCAGGAATCAGAGTATCTTCAATAACTACGGTTATAGGTCTTTCAATATTTGTTATCTCCTACGCTGGGTGGATTTTACTGACAGTAAAGATGAACAGAACACTTTCTTGAGAACAATCGAGATTAAGCTGGGTACAAAGTACCTGGCTTAGTTTTCATATCGCTCCAGTGATATTACAAATTCAGTTCCTTCATCTGGTACACTCAGCACATCAATTTCTCCAGAGTGTTTCATAATGATAGATCGTGAAATATAAAGGCCTAATCCTGTGCCTTTGCCTGGTCCTTTCGTGGTATAGAAAGGTTCGTAAATATTGCTGATGACCAATTCATCCATGCCTCCTCCATTGTCTTTGAAGGAAAGCTTAATTTTACCATTTTCAACTCCACCTTCGATAATAATAACAGGCTTATCAACTGATTGTAAAGCATCAATACTGTTCTTAATAATATTGATAAATACCTGATTCAATTCCACGGCATTACCTAACACCGCAAGATTGGGTTCAAGGTTCATTTCAAACTTGATATCTGATTGTCCTTTTTCAATTAAGAACACACAAGCAGAAAGTAACTCATTTATATCAACCACAATTTTTTTATTCCCTACATTCCTTTCAGTAGGTGTTAGATCAAGTAGGTTACGAATAATTTGTGAGGCCTTTTTTGATCCATCTGCAATATGATCCAATAACATATTCATTTCTTCGAACAGACCAGAATTGTCCTTTAGTTGTTGATCATTTAGAATTGCCTTGATTTCTCCAATATCTCTTTTAACCGGACCAATTACCCCTCCAATGAAATTCAATGGATTATTTAATTCATGGGCCAAGCCGGCGGCTAAAAACCCAATTGATGCCATCTTCTCTGATTCGATCAATTGACCTTGAGTAGACTTTAGTTGTTTGATGGCTTCTTCTAATTCTATATTTCGTTTCCTTAACTCCCCGAATGCCTTTGCCAGCTTATCACTCTCCTCATCTATCAATTTACTTTGAGCCAGGATTCTCTCATTCTGAGCTTTAATCTGAATGTTTGCCTTATGCAGGCTCCTGTTTTTCTCTTCCAGCTCTAAAGTACGTTTATTAACTTCTCCAAGGAGAGCCACTTTTAGTGCTTTAGAACGACTTGCTTTTTGATAAATCAGATAACCCAGTACAACCGCTCCCACGAAAATGCAAAGTGATATAAACCATACAGATTTCCATATTGGAGGAGTAATTTCGACTTGTAGTGTCTTAATATCTTCATTCCAGATTCCATTACCATTGGAAGCCCTTACTTTAAAAGTGTATGTTCCCGCTCCAACATCATGATAGGAAGCCTCAAGATTATCGCCAGATGATTCAATCCAATCAGGATCATAGCCTTCAAGTTTATAAGCCAACTTAACCTTGTCGCCAGCAAACATATCCAATGCATTGACTTTGAAACTAAATAACCGATCATGCTCTGAAAATTCAACTTCCCGCATCTTTGATAATGACATAGGTAAAGTCTCTGTTTCACCAGGTTTTAGCCATTTACTCATCAATTTTAGTCCTTCAACGACCGGAATTGCTTGATTTTGGAATGGTTTAGTTTTACTCGGATCGAATGAAATCAAACCATCTGCTGTTCCGAACAATAGTTTGCCATCAGCAGAATTTGCTCTAGAATTGACAAGAAAGAAATCAGATGGGAGACCGTCAGACCTTTTATATTGAGTAAACAATCCTGACTGAATATCGAACCTTGTTAATCCTTGTCCTGAACCACACCACAATACACCAGAATCATCAAGTTTTAGAGAGGTAATGTCATTTGACGCTAAGCCATCACTTGTATTGTAATTTGAAAAATCTGAAGCTGAGAAATCGAATCTCATTAGTCCACCACCATTTGATCCAATCCAGATTCCTTCCTTATCAGTAGCTAAGCTAATTATATCATTACTGGACATATCATGAGTAGCTGTTTGAAAGTGTGAAAACAATTCAGAATTATCATTGAATTCTATTCTACTAATTCCATTTCTTTTAGCTACCCAAAGATTTCCATTAACATCTCTGGCAATATCCTGAACTCTACCAATAATCAAATCTGGCAATACTCTAATAAACCGATATTCTTCACTATCAAACTTCAACAGACCATCCCAGGTACCAACCCAAATCTCATTTGACCGATCGATGTGGATACTTAAGATACCGCTGTGCACAAACTCACTTTTGTGATCGTTGGAAGTCAGGTATGTCTTAATAACTCTGTCTGAGATACTGTTAATTCCATTCTCTGTACCTACCCAAACAACACCTGATTGATCAATTGCCAAAGTAGCTATACTACTATTGGAAATTGAATTCTGATTCTCATTTTGATAGTAATTTGATACTTCTTTAGTAACCGGATTAAATCTATTAAGACCATTTTGGGTGCCTATCCAAATATGACGCTTACCAGCAGCAACAGCAGTTATATAGTTATTGGAAATATTACCTATTAAATTCGAATTGTTTCTTCTAGTTACATCAAACGGATACCTATTCTTGACATATTTACTAACCCCCCCAGCTGTTCCGATCCAGATTATTCCTTCTTTGGAACAGAGCAATGATCTTGAATGATTATTCACAAGACTATATTCATTATCCGCATCATGTAGTAGCTGAATCAATTTGTCGCTTTCTCGGATCCATTTGAACAATCCATAGTCAGAAGCTATCCAAACATTACCATTCGAGTCTTCAAAAATATCCTTTACGAACTCTATTTCTGGGAATAAGGGTTCAATCACAAAGGAGGTATTATCAAATTTGGCCAGAGAAACACCTTTATCGGTACCTATCCAAATTACGTTATTGGAGTCCTGGTAAAGAGCTTTTACAAATGAATTTGGAAGAGTTGCCGAATTGCTAATATTAACAAAGCTTGAATTGCTGGGATCAAACAAAGAAATACTATTGTCAGTCCCTAAAATCAGCCTCTCTTCTATTTCAAGGATTTCTTTAACGTGATTACTCGGAATTCCATTTTGGTTCTTCGGATCAAATTGATACCAGTCCTCAAAGTCCTTTGTAACTGTATTAAACTTCAATAATCCCATGCCAGATGCTCCTACCCAAAGATTGTCTTGGCTATCAACAAACAGCGATCTGATACTTCTATCAATCAATATATCAGCTGAATCTAATACTGTGGAAAAACGTTGAAAACCCTCCTTATCTGGATCGTATCGATTTAAACCTTTTCTGGTTCCTAGCCAGATGATGCCTTTTTGGTCAATCGCAATTGATTGGATATTGTTACTTGAAATAGATAAAGAATCCTCCGGGTTTGATACATATAATTTGAAGTTTCTTCCATCATACCTGTGGAGACCTCCATCACTTCCAATCCAAATGTAGCCCAAAGCATCCTGCGCCATACAAGCAACATTGAGACCTCTAATGCCATCTTCGTCAGTAAGATTTTCAAATTTATATGAGAATTGCGTCACATCCGGTTGAGAAAAAACCAGAGTGTACACAAGTGTGAAGCATCCGATAAAGAAGAAGTGCTTTTTCAAAATTCGCTAGCTGTTGAAAGACATCAAATTAATCAATTAAAGGCAAACAAGCCAGAAACTGCGAGTAGCAATTGTTGTCGCAATGGTGCTACTTATTTGTAAAAAAGGCAATCTAATTGTAGTCAGCAGGGATAATTATGATGTGGTATGATACGCCCATTACAATTCGAAGTATTTATTGAGAAAAAGAACGTCATGGTGAATTAAAAAAAAGCAATTATTGTTGCTGTAGATTGAAAGAATTTCCAAGATGAACAAGTTGCATAAAAACGTATGGATCTTAACACTGGCACAACCACTTCTGATGTCGGTCAACTCGATGGTGGTCTTAGTTGGTGGTATTGTGGGAGCCTCTCTGGCTCCTCAAGAGAATTTGGCAACATTGCCAGTAGCAAGTATCATTATTGGAACAGCACTTTGTGTGGTGCCAGTTACTCTTCTGATGAAAAGATTTGGAAGAAAGCGAGTATTTCTCATAGTGACATTTTTGTCAGCCATTCTTGCCAGCCTGGTTGCTCTTGCGGTGTACAATCAATCATTTTACATGTTTTGCGGATTCGTTTTCCTTCTTGGGATTCCAAGTGCTACGGTTATGCAATTTCGGTTTGCTGCGATTGAAAGTGTCTCAACAGATTTGATCGCTAAAGCAGCCTCTACCGTGTTGGTTGGGGGTATGGTTGCTGCCTATTTGGGGCCGGAAATTGCTGTTGCTGGAAAAGATTTATTCAATGTCCCTTTTACCGGCTCATTTCTTTTATTAGGAGGGCTATTCATTCTTGCATTTCTTTTATTGCTATTGTTTCAAAATGTGAATTCTGAAGCTGAAGTTTCCAAAAAGGAAACCAGAAGTATTCAACAGATTTCAAAACAGCAGGTCTTTTGGGTTGCTATTCTTAGTGCTTCAGTTGGATACATGATCATGAGTTTTATTATGACTGCAACTCCAGTAAGTATGCATGTGATGGATGGCCATTCATTGGAAGACACCAAATGGGTTATCCAAAGCCACATTCTCGCCATGTTTATTCCATCACTTATTACAGGGTTTATCATTGATAAAATCGGCGTTACAAGAATGATGCTTTTGGGTCTATTGGCGTATCTCATTTGCATTGCAATTGCCTATGCAGGTCATGATTTGAATAATTATTGGATATCTCTAATTCTTTTAGGAGTAGGGTGGAATTTTCTATTTATTGGAGGAACCACGCTATTACCACTGGCTTACAAACCAGAAGAAAGATTTAAAGTGCAGGCAATCAATGAAGGTGTGGTATTTGGTTCTCAGGCTATAGCCTCATTGTCAGCAGGATGGGTTGTGTTTGCTTTGGGTTGGGAAAAGATGTTGTTATTCACAATCCCTATTGTAATCTTTCAGGGTATCGTCATTCTTAACTGGTCTTTGAAATCAAGAAAAGCCAAAACGGCAACTTAAAACAGGATTATGATGACAAAATTGAACGTATTGCTTAATTTGCAAGGCATCATTGATCAACTCCTTTAATGAGACAAGTAGGTAAATTCTTAATCTTTATTAAAACCTTATTCGTTCGGAGAGAGAACTTCAGAAAGTTCTTCAGCTTATTTATGGAGGAGTGCATTAAAGTTGGTTACAAATCAATATTCATTGTTACCATAGTCGCTTTCTTCACTGGCGCAGTAACCACTATTCAAACTGCTTATAATCTTACTTCACCATATCTTCAGGATTATCTTACTGCACTTGCTGTGAGGGATATGGTATTAAATATTGTGCCTACATTGATTGCATTGATATTTGCAGGGAAAGTGGGGTCCAATATTGCGGGTGAGTTAGGAACTATGAGAATCACAGAACAGATTGATGCTCTTGAAGTAATGGGAATCAATTCAGCTCACTATTTAGTATTACCAAAAGTGATTGCTTCGGCTCTAATGATGCCTTTGTTAATTATTATGGCTTGCTTTCTTTCTGTTTATGGAGGCTACTTAATTTCTGCCTTAACAGATGTGATTCCAAGTTCACAATTCATTTATGGTATACGTGTAGATTTCAACCCTTTTGTAATCACATTGGCGATCATCAAAGCGGTAGTATTTGGGTTTATTGTATCTACCATATCCTCATACAAAGGTTTCAATACGCAAGGTGGAGCGTTTGAAGTAGGAAAAGCCGGTACTCAGGCGGTTATTAATAGCTGTATAACAATACTTGTTTCAGACTATGTCATTACTCAATTGTTTGTGGGATAACATGAAAAGAATGCTCGTTTTTAGCATCGTTTTGATGCTTTTAAGCGGTTGTCACTATCTCCCTTTCGCAAAGTACTACACATCCAAAAAATCCACAGGCTTTCCAAAATTCTCAAAATCCATTCACTTCAAAGGTGAAATGAATAGTCATAGAACCGCTTATGACATTACTAATTATGATTGGTTGGTTACAGTGGATCATGAGAAACAATCTCTTAATGGCGAAATGATCATCAGTTTCGACGCAATGGAAGCTGAAGACTTGATCCTGGTTGATCTACAAAAGCGATTAAAAATTGATAACATAAAAAGTACATTTCCCATCAATAAGTGGAAGAAAAAAGACGACCTTCTTTACGTCTACTTTGAACAGGCTTTAATACCTAATACGAAACAATCCATTTCCATAAAATATCGCGGAAAACCTGCCATTGTTGCGAAGGAAGGTCCAATCCAATGGAAAACAGATGACTTGGGTAATCCATGGATATCTACTCAAACAGAAGGTGTAGGAGCTCACTTTATGATGCCTTGTAAGGAATTACTTTATGATGAACCTGAGAGCTGCAATATTAGAGTAAGAGTTAAAGATGAGCTTGTTGTAGCCGCTAATGGGCTATTGGATAGTGTTTCTTCAGAAACCGGTTTTAAGACATATCACTGGACAGTCGATAATCCGATCAATATTTACAACATTTCATTCAATATTGGTAAGTATGAGAAACGAGAGATTGCATACGAAGATATCAATGGAAACTCACAACAAGTTGAACTTTATGCGCTTGAGCAACATGTTGATTCTGCCTTAAACTTCTATCAGCAAACCACTTTGCATCTTCAGAAACTGGAAGAGCTTTATGGTGTCTTTCCATGGTGGAATGACGGTTGTAAGATAATTGAAACCACTCTTGGGTATTCTGCAATGGAACATCAATCGGCAATTTCAATGGGCTCAACACTACGAAACGACTATCGCCCACCGGATACACTGCATGTTAATACAACCCTGATCCATGAATTGGCTCACGAATGGTGGGGAAATAGCATAACCGGCATGGATTATTGTGAGATGTGGCTGCATGAAGGATTTGCCACTTACTCCGAGGCGTTGGTTATCGAAAAAATATATGGTAAGAAGTATTATGACCATTATATCAATCGATTCTTAAAACCTTATGTAAGCAATGCCCGATCTGTTAAAAAACCTTGTGGGGTAAGATACAATAGCTGGGTAAATCACAAAGATGCTGATATCTATAACAAAGGAGCATTGATGCTTCATACTATAAGAAAACAGTTAAATGATGATGAATTGTTCTTCAATACTTTGAGGCAAGCTCAAGTCCAATTCGCCAAAAGCAATATTACCACTGAGGAATTCATTCAATTCTTCAATAATGAGATAGGGAAAGACTTCTCCTCATTATTTTCAATCTACCTTGATTTCCCATATCCTCCGGTTTTGGTTTATCAATACGATTCGACAAAGGGAGTTGTGAATTATTGGTGGCAGAAAAAGTTAAACGCTGGTTTTAAATATGGAGTGAAATTAAAGGGAACCAATCAGTGGTTAACACCTACAACGGAGAAGCAATCCATAAAATACAATGGCGAAGAACCTCCAGAGTTTGATATCGCCGAATTTGGGTATGTAATTGTCAACAAAGCAAGTCTGGAAATTTAGAATAGCTTAATTAACAAGACAGCACCCCAATAGAGACCATACAAAAAAGAAATAAAGACTAATACCAATGTCACTTTTGTGATTGGCCTGGAGCTGATCCATTGGAAATACCATGAATCATCTAGTTTGGGTTCTGGTTTCACTGGCCCAAACTCAGGTACATTTTCATCTTTTTGAATTTGAGATGCCATTTTTATTCAGTATTATGATATTGAATTTAACCAAACTCCTGTTGAAATGAAACTGGCACTATCATCAATGTTTTCGGTCCTTTTTTGCACTTCCATTCTCGCGCAAGGTCTTGAAGATGATATCAAACAGATAAGAAAATGGTATGGTGAGGTAGAAAGTAAAATGAACGAATGCCAAAAACTGAACCTGGAAGATTACACTCAACTAGAGGATATCGATGGGCCTATGGAAGTGTTGGCATACTATCATCCAGCAACAGATAAGTTCTTAAAAATAGAATTCAGGGTCTTTGCCGACTGGCATGAAGAAGTAAGTCAATATTACCTCAATAATGAGCAACTTTTCTTTGAATATACAACTGGAAACAGTGCAGAGGAGATGTATACAGCAGAGGAACTAAATATCACAGAACAAGAATTTTGGGAACGTGGTGGGGAAGCAAAAACCATTTCTTATTCCCAATACAGAACCTACTACAAGGATGGAAAAGTAATACGATTCCTAAGCAAATTCAAGACTGTCAAAAGTGAAGATCCAGCTCCTGATTTCAGTAAGATGGAGAATGTAACAGAATCTGTTGAAGATGCAAACGGAGCACCTAGTATAGAAGCAATCCTGGCACAATTCAGGAAACAACTACAGTGAATCAAGAATTTCCGTCATTCTTGCTAAGTGATGATCATCATGGTCCGCCACAAATGAAAATAGATCGATAACTCTCATTGGTGTCTGAAGCCTAGGATGTAATGCAGAAAGAAAAGCCTGATTTTCGGATAGGTTTTTGAGATTTTCCACTGTTTGTAATCTTAACTTTTCAAATTGCTCCAAGAGCATTTCCAGTGGTATTTCGTTATGATTAGCAATATTCGTTTTGGTGTTCTCCAAATCTGCTTCACGAAGAAATTTATTTCCCGTAATAATGTCATTAAGCCTACCTTGCCATAACGGTTCAAGGTCATTTAAATGTCCTAAATTCTCTAGAATGGACCAGGTATCTTCAATTTTCCTGGTCAGCAATTCTTCATTTACGCTATCAAGTTTTTGAACTAGTCGAATATGCGTGCCTCCTAACCTTTCAATGATAGATGGTAGAATATTCTGCTCACTCGGATATTCAAACTTCCGCTCAAACCATTTTACCTGACCCATATTCTATTGCCTCCATTTATTATAAGGTGTATTAAAGCTATTTCGTTGCTCCCGTAATTTGCGTTTTCCTTTATACAGCAAGGTGCTTATCCCAATCAATACTGGCCCATACCAAATGACATAGTAATCACCCATATCAATTATCCCAACATATGTCAACAAACTAAACCCAAGACCCAAAATAATCAGCCCATAACCCGAGATTCTGTAATCCCAACTGAATCCTGACTTCTCTTGCCGACCCTCAATTAATACAGTCAAGAACAAATCATCTCCAGCCTTAATGATCAAATCAGCTTCCTTTTCACTGAAGCCTTCAGCCAACAATTCAGGCCTTATCTCATCATACTCACGGCCTTTCAGCTTCTCTTCAACTACGTAATCAATTGCTTCCTGCATATGTTTTCAGCTATCTAAATCAAAGCAAAACAATAATCCATTAATTATCAACCACTTAAAGTTGACAAAGATCATTTTTTGAGACTAACATTTGTTAGCATAAAGTTAACAATACATTAATAGCTTAAGATATTCCCAACTAAACAAATACGATCATGGAATTAAAAAAGAATCCTGAAATAGATATAAATAGGAAGAGGGGGCTGTTTTTTAGTATTGGTTTGACCATATCTCTCTCTTTGGTTATTCTGGCTTTTGAGTACAAAACACCAGTTGAAGGTGACTTAGTTGACCTTGGGAAAACAAAGGCAGATTTTGATGAAATAGTGGAAATCCCACCAACTGAGCAACCACCTCCTCCTCCTGTTAAAACGCTGCAGATGCCACAAGTAATTGAGGTACCTGATGAGCAGGAAATAGAAGAAGAGATAGAAATCAATCTTGATGTGGAGATTACAGAAGAAATGGCGATTGAAGAATTCATCTATGAAGAGGTGCCAATGGAAGAAGAGGTAGAGGAAATATTTACCATCGTAGAACAAGCTCCAATGTACAAAGGGGGAAATGTAGCCATGTATAATTATCTGGGTAAGGAATTACGCTATCCTTCAGTAGCAAGAAGAATGGGAATTGAAGGACGAGTGTTTGTACAGTTTGTAGTAGATAAAGATGGAAAAATAACTGATGTACTATCTCTCAAAGGGATTGGAGGTGGATGTGACGAAGAGGCTGTGAGAGTAGTATCCAGTATGCCATCCTGGAACCCTGGAAAACAAAGGGGTAAACCAGTGAAAGTACGGATGGTTCTTCCTGTATTCTTCAGGCTTAAAGACAATGATGGTTTGACAGCTAACTAATAAAACAATTGGAAGTGTGTCCATTTTAATCTCATAACATCGTCATTGATTTAGTTACTAGAATCAAACTTTAAATATCAATGACGATGAAAAAATTTATTGTGATTTATCATGCACCTGCAGAAGCAATGGCTCAAATGGCATCCGCAACTCCTGAACAAAAAGAAGAAGGCATGAAAGGTTGGCTTGCCTGGAAAGACTCAATTGGAAATGGGCTATTGGACTTTGGAGCACCACTTGTAGGAGGTCAAAGAATCCTTCCTGATGGCACTACAAAACCCAGTGCAAAAGAGGTAAGTGGATATTCCATTATTCAGGCAGAAGATCTGGACAAAGCAAAGAGATTGTTAAAGAATCACCCACATCTTCAATGGACTGGCGGATGCGATATTGAAGTACATGAATGTGTACCAATGTAATAAATCCAGGCCTTCAAAAATGGAGGCCTATTTTATTGCTATTTCGATGACTTCAAGCTTGGAGTCATTCTTATTTCCCGACAAAAATATCACTCTGCCATTCATAATAATTGGCTCATCTCGCCTGTTCAACCGCAAGTGAGTTCCCAGATCGATTGGTGCTCCTTTTGGTTTACCATTCAAATCAACTTTCATCATAAATGTCGAAACATACTTGAATGGTGTCCATTGCTCCCAAAATAACAGAATTTCATTCTTATATTTCAGGGCCTTCAACCTGGAGACATTTGAGGTTTCTGAATCATTATATTTAGTTAACCAAGATATCCCCTTGTTCTCTTGCTCAGACCATCGTCCTCCAAAAGTATAAAATCCACCACTCTCAGAAATTCCTTTACTCAATACCACCTCTTCCCCATAATTGGTAAAGTCTTTACTGATTTTGACAAACCCAATATTCCTGGAATCATGTAAATAACCGATTGCTCTACCATTATTAATTGCTTTTCCATTTGGGTCTGGCTCTCCTATAAAAAACACTCCTAGGCCATCTCCAAGATCGATCACATCTCCAAGCTCTGAATAGGTATGATTATCATTTGACCATTGATAGAATTTTTGATCCCCTCTACTTATTTCTTTATAAAATGGATAACTCCTTCCCGCCGGACTTTTTGCAGAAGTGCCATGAGCAGTCTTGAAAGTGTATACCAACTTCGACCGCTTCATATCTCCAATCTTGTGCATGTTGATCCCTCTGGGATAATTATCTCCTAAATCCATTCCAATAAAACCTCCATTGGGGTCCGGATAGATAATATTATCAAAAGAATGTCCTGAGGTTTGTCCCAGGTTTTTGATAACCTCAAGCGAATTGGCATCAATTGTCACAGCAATCGCTCCCTGGTGGTTCAAGCCATCATTCGATTTATGCATGGTCCTACTAATAATAAGACCTAGTTTCCCATTTTTATAAGCCAGTGTTGCTATCTCATCAGAATCATAATTCCAGATATTCATACCTCCCGACTTAGCACAGCTGAGAGCATTGCTATTCAAGACTTTCCCATTCCTGTTTGCTTTGTATATCCAGGCTCCAATCTTTCCAACATCACCTGTCATTACGAGATAGTATAAGTTCCCATCATCATCTGTGGTTGCAGCAGCTAACCTACCTGGCCTTGCAGACATGTTTATGTCCCTCTTCTCATTCGTCTGTAAATCAACTCGCGAAAGCTTTACTGAGTTATTTGATTTATCCTCCCAAAGAACATCCAGATCATATCCATTGGGATAATAAAAAAACTGACGCCCAAAACCGTAGACGTTCGCATGAGATCCAGGACCTCCAGTAAATCCTTTCTGAGAATCATAAATTTCTCCTGTGATATCATACCTGGTTTTAAAGACATTGACATTGCTACTCGAAAATACTTTTGCTCCTTCCGCAACAGAATTGATCGATTTATAGACACTGGTTCTTAGATCCTTTGGTGCTACAAAAGCAATCACCTCAACACCAATTCCACTGAGTGAAAAATTTGAAATCTTATGGTACTCACCAGGAACCACTTTTGAAGCAGGGATTTCTTCCATGACATATATTGCTCCTTGAATAAAGCTGTAGATGACATAATCCTGCTTTTTCTCAAACTTTAAATGAATTCGATGAGGAGAACCAAGGAATTGAGTTGCTTTCTTCTGTGCGAGACTGAATCGATATGCCTCTACTGAAACTGAGCCATCTGAACTAACAAACTTTCCAAACTCCACGGGAAAATCCTTATGATTATATCTACCATCAGTATAACACCCATTTTGATATAATTCTGAAGCGATAGCCAAATTCCCAATTTTGTCTTCCTCAAGTATTCCAATATTGCACCCATACTTTGTACCAATATCGGTGCTTAAACCAGGTAATACTTTGCTTTCTTCTGGTTTAAAATCATAACTAATTAACGGAGGATGGTTACTTTGACTAAATAGAGATTGTGCCAGGAATAACATTCCTATGAATGTATATGCTAATTTCATGGATCAGGTGTTTGTGTGATCTATAAATTAACTATTTCATGCTTCAATTCCTATCAGTATCTCCGCACACCTCTTTAAAAAAATGTATTGATCACTGTTGTTACAAAAATTGAAAAGAGCACTATTGGAATAATATAGGAGGTTGATAGGTGCATGTATTTTCTGAGTAATGAAGATTCATATTTGGGAGCTCCCATCATTATTTCCTGATCGAGATTTTCCTTTTTCCATATATGAGAGGCAAAAATCATAATTAGAAAACCTCCTAATGGAAGAAAAGTATCATTGGCTATTCCCATAATTACACCTAGAAAATTGAGTGGCTTCTCAGAGTCTCCAAACTGAGCAAATTCCGTGAAGAAACAAGAAAAGCCATGTCCCAACATTGACGGAATCCCTACAAGGAAAACAACAATGGCAGAAATAACAACAGCCTTTTTTCTACTTATTCCCCATTCATCTACTGTATAAGAAACTGGAACCTCCATCAACGACACTGTAGAAGTTAGAGCCGCAAAACAGAGAAGAATAAAAAAGAAAGTACCCACTATCGCACCAGTGACTCCTCCTATTGTTCCGAAAATTTTTGGGAGTGTCACAAAAATCAATTCCGGCCCGCTATTTACACCAGACATAGACCCTTCCGTAAGAAACCCAACTAATGGAAATATCATTAAACCAGCAAGTACTGCTATGCCTACATCTGCTAATGTTATGAAGGTGACAGAGGAAACCAAGTTTTCATTTTTGCCAACATAGCTTCCGTAAGTAATCAATGCGCCCATACCAAGAGACAGAGAGAAAAACGCCTGACCCATGGCATTATAAATAGTACTGAATTTAATTTCTGATAAATCTGGGAGCAGGTAGAACTTCAAACCTTCCATAGAATGAGGAAGAGTTAGTGAATAGATTACTACCCCCAGTATCATTAAGATCAATGTAGGCATTAATATTTTAGCTATTTTCTCAATCCCCCCTGATATTCCTTTCGAGACAACAAGGCTGGTCATGAGCATAAAAATCAAAGCGTAAGATCCAACCTTGAGCAGGTCCGAAGTAAACGAGTTAAATCCTTCAGAAATATTAAAGTTTGCGGTCGCCATTTCAAAAATATAACCGAAGGACCAACCCGCTATAAGATTGTAAAAGGATAGAATTAAGACGCCACTGAGCACACCAAGTTTACCAATGAAATTCCAGCGTTTATATCCCAATGCTGTGAAAGCTCCAACAGCGTTTTTATTAGTTCTCCTTCCTATTGCTACTTCAGTAAGCATCACAGGAAGACATAGTGTGAAACAGAAAAACAGATAAATCAATACAAATATTCCTCCCCCTCCTTGTCCAACTTCAAAGGGAAATCCCCATATGTTTCCTAAGCCTACAGCTGAACCCGCTGCTGCCGCAATAAAACCAAGTCTATTACTGAACCCACCTCTTGGTGCCATATTAAATTCTTTTATTAAATACCTTGAGGCAAGATGTCCTTAATGAGGATCAAGAAGACGGGATTGTCGTAAAGGAAATCTAATTTGTCAGTAGCATTTTTACCGACATTATTAGTTTGAGTGGGTGAGATTCTCAGGTATAACCAGATTTTCTTTTGGGATTGCAAGTCTTATCTTTCTTTCCATATCAGGAGGAGAATCAAAGAGTGATTGTTTCAGTGGTTGTTCGTGCTGTTCTTTTGTCCATTGGTTTTTACCAAAAATCCCATCAAGTAAAGCCGCTAGTAATCTTCTAAGCTCATTATGATCTTTAATATCATAAGTGTAGTCTGATCTGGGATCGTTTTTTGGTTTTAATTCCAGCCAATCACTACCATCAAGTTTCTTTACTGCAAATTTCAGTAGTAAATTGAACATACCAGGTGTTAAAATAATTGGATCCGATTTGCCTGGAATTCCCTGAAGGTTAATGATGTGCTCATATTTTTGTTTTTCATTTTTCTCTTTTGAGAAACTTAGAAATAGTTGAGTCGGACCTGGAATAATGATGGAAGACAATTCTTTTACCCAGCTCAATGCAAGTGCAAAAAACAACATGATCAATGCAGTTTTAAAAATTGCAGAAAACAGGGTCAGGTTAACGGTAGAGTCAGTGAGTTTATATGCCTGAGCAACTAGGGTTGTTAAGACACACACTAACGAAAGCCAGGCAAGAAATCGCAACCTCCTTTTTTCAAAAGATTCCCAGAGTACATATCCCAAAAATGCCAAGGTCAACACAGCGTAGTAGACATCCAATTCATTCACAAACTGCAGAGAATTTCCTGAGATCATTCTACTAATTGTGGGTAGCAAGGAAAACACAAATGGTAATCCTACAATTACCAGCCAGAAATTTGATTGAATAATAGATTTGAAAGGTTTTGGAATATATCTAAACCATGGTAAGCCCAGAAGAATGAACAAACTATTGAACAATGAAAATATGCTTCGGAAGCCGTCTAAATAAACTGGATTCACTGGGTTTCTAGTAGCAAAGAACACTTCTGCCGCCCCAGAAAGGCTCCAGGCAAGAATTGAGAGTGCCAGCCATACCTGTCCAAAATCACCCTGCTTTTTTCCTAAGTGCCACCAAATGGCCATCAGTCCTAGAAACGCGAATAAACAAACAGCCATTTGCCACCATCCATAGAATAGCAGAATACTCTGATCACTTATTTGTTCTGAGGGGTTCATTGATTCGAAAATAATCAGAATACTTCAATTCAAGGTGAAAGTGACTCCCTTTGATTTTTCAGTTCTGACTTACACGAATAGAAATAATTGTCTCCCACAATAATTCATACCTTACCAACTCACAATAATCTTTTGATCCTTTTAAACCATCAAATTCCTCTTGGAATTCATCATTGATTAACTTCAATTGCTGCTCATCCATTCCATACTTAAGAAAACGAATAAAGAACTTGAAAAACATCATGGTTCTCTCGTGAGTGGTATTCTTGAGGTACCTCTGATAGTAAACCCTGAGGTTATTCGCTTCATTCTCATAATCAATCACTCCTTTTATCGACAGTAGAATGGTTCGGATCACCACAAACTGCCAATTGTACCCAGTTTTATCTGATGAAATAGCAGTACAGTTTGAATAAAACTCCTGCATTCTTGAAATATTAAACCCCGGGATTCTATGTCTATTTTCTTCATCTTGATGCAACATAGCATAGCAAAACGCAAACCTGATAGTCCAGGCTGCTTTGTCTTGCTTATCTAATAAACTATACTGTTGAGGAGACACAACCTCCAAACAGATATCCACAGCATTTTTGATTGATCCGTAATTTACCTCCCGGTCAAACATTTCAGCCAATACCTCAAAACGGTTAAATGCTTTATAAGAAGTGTATTTTAGCAGTGGTGTAAGCGCATTATTGGAAGCCTTGTAATCTCCCAATGAGTTATAATACTTCACCCAGGAAATATTGATTTCCAGAGCCAAATGAATGGTTTCCAGGTAACTATATTCTTTTAGTAAATCTTGAATTGCAAGTAATGATTTATGCCAGTTGACCAAATCATTGAACTGATGGTACCGTATAATCTGAATTCTCAAAAGGTGAAGCTTCAAAAAAGGAGAATCAATCGAATTTAAATCTTTCGAGATCTCATCAGCATAACGAGCAAACTTCATTCCCAGCTCTCTGGATTGCGAACGAAGAAACTTTGTTTCGCTAAGAGCCATCTCCACTGTTCCTCTGGCCTTATCTACAATCTCCTGTTCCTTTTGTTTAATGGACACCAGTTGCTGGTATTTCTGTACTTCGGATACATATCCTTTGAGGTAATAGATCTTGCGTAGGTTTTGGTAGCAACCCATTTCCACATCTACCAAATGATAACTTTCTGCCTTTTTCAGAGCCTTGAGAGTCAACCTTTCTGCGTTGTGGTAAACATTAACAAAGAGAAGTTTTCGCGCGACTGTTAGTTGTCTTTCACAATCAAACTGTATTCTGATATAATTTTTGTTATTAATATCAGAATGATTTGCTACCAGGACCAGCTCGGATAGCTTTTCTATCAAGTTCCTTCGCAGCATCATAAATCGTTTGTCTCCTGGTCCCGATTTATAGAGTGCTTTCGCTACAAATTTATCGTCCTTCGCCCTCTTAGCCTTTTGGTCATAAAGTTTCCGCAGTTTCGAATCCTTTGGCAATAAAAGATTAAAGGATTTCGGCAGATCCTGCTCTAAAATGTTAGCTAGTTCCTGAATTAAATCCATTTGTTTGCTCCAGTTGTAATTTACTTTTCATGAGTTACTGTACTCCCAATTCTTCTTCCCTTCCTAACCCAATGAGCACGTAAGAAATGAAAAAAAGACCTTACAAACTAATGTCTTAATAAATAGATAACAAATGCTTCACCAGTCTGACAATTTTGGATCCCTGATTTTGATTTACGATGTTACCTCAAGTGTAAATTGCTGATTGTGACGAGGTTTATACTTTAGCACTAATCAAACTGAGAATCATAATCAGTAATCTGACAAAGAGACATTATTACATTTGATAGGAAGTTTGTACATAACACAATTAGAGAAGTCGATCAGACTATTGCTAACCAAACAATAAAAATAGGCTGATTGAAACCTGGAATCTACATGTTGCATGCGGTTGGGAAGTCCGTATAGATAGTGTGAAGTAATTCTAAATGTACTTACTTAGAAATGGGCCTGATAGTAATATCAGGTCCATTTTTTTTGCCAACCAGCTATTTGAGAACCTCTTTTAACCCGATTAATTGAGTTTGATATGTCTTGAATCATTTAATGGCTGATATTACTTTTTGAAGTGAATCAAAATCCGGATTTGTGCCTTCTAAACGGATTTCAAGTAATCTTTGGTAAAGGTTAAAATCTAACGAAATCAGTTTATCTGTAAAAATAGGATCAAGGGTTTCAAGTATTTCATTTGACGCATCGATATCCTCTTTGGAAATGTAGAGCTTTCGGGTTGGTGCTCCTGGAACCTCCCTTGATTTTATACCATCAATGAGATTCTTAATACTAAATACCTGAATTTCTTTAATCTGAAATGAGCATATGAAATATTTAACTGGGGACGCTTTGCACACTACTGTTTCAGCAGGCTTATTGCCTGTTACCAGATTACCATTTGTCAATGTGGATTTATTTATTTGGAAGGACCAGTTAATATCGTTTTTAACAAATGTCGCCTGCAGGTTCAAAGCCCATGCCGAGTATTTTCCAACAATTGAGCCATAGTTTCTCTCAATGAATGCCTGCCATCTTTGACATACTTCTCCATTTCGAAGAAAGAAATCAGACTCTTTCTCTTCTTTGGTTCCTACTGCTTCTATTGGCATTAATAATCAGTACCTGTAATTGTCCCCGATTCCCTGAAGATCAATTCTTTCTCAATAGGATCAAGTAATGGATTGATTTTATCGTGTAAAGAGTTATAAAGAACTTCTGTGTATGATTCAGTTAATGATAATGGAGATGATACGTCCAATGCTTTAATGTCATAAGCATTGCCATCAGTTTCTTGCATTACTATAGCAAAAAGTTCTTTTTCAGTTGTAGCAGAGACAAGAATGCAGTTTATCTTCACTGTTTTATCTTCTTTGGTTTTATACTGGAAGAAACCAACAAACTCATCAGCCTTTGTCATTTTAGAAAATGCTCGGAATACCCGGTTCTCTGGAAGTTCGTTAGTCAAATTATCACCAAATTGATATTCAATTTTCAATCTGCTTTCAAAATTCACATTTCCTGGAATCTTAATTACATCAAAGTCACCCTGGAATTGATAGCCGGATTCTTCCATTTCTATGTCTGCGAAATAAATTACCTGAATATCCGAAGCATCCTGTGCCTTTACAGCAAATGCGAATAGGAATAATACAGCAATGGTTGCTAGTTGATTGATTCTAAATGTTCCAAACATGATAACTGCCACTTTAAGTTGATCTTGCAATATAATAAATCCTGATGAGGTCAATCCTGATTTCCGTCAAAAGGTCTGAATTTCAATGGTTTCGGAATAGCATTTGAGGTTTTCGGGACTTCTTCTATTCTTAATTATTATCAATGCACCTTCCTTTTTAACGAATACGGAACTAATTTTACCATTAACTACATTAACCCTGACAATTAAAGTCGCGAGTTGTGAATACAGAAAGCAAGAACAGGGTTTTGAGCAAACTGGCAAAGTTACTGGATGCTCACAGAGAGGAGATCATTTCTCAGAATCAAGCCGATATTTCAAATTGTAATGGATTGGATGAGTCCTTAATGGATCGACTTAAAGTGGATCACAAAAAGGTAGATGGAATGATTGCATCTGTGAATGAGGTTAAATCAATAGCAGATCCCGAAGGAGAGGTTTTGTATAGCTATGATCATCCGGATGGTATGCAGATAGAGAATAGAACAGTCCCTTTTGGTAATATCCTCATCATCTATGAATCCAGACCGGATGTTACAATTGAAGCTGCGGTAAGTGCTTTTAAAGCAGGAAACAAGATCCTTCTGAAAGGAGGAAAAGAGGCTCGGTTATCAAATCTGTATTTGGTGAGACTTTGGCACGACGCACTTATTAGTTGCGATGAATCCAAGGAGTGGGTAACCTACCTGGATATGGATAGAGAGGCAACTCAAAAGTTAATTGCAGATAATACTCACAATGCCCATCTCATTATACCAAGAGGTGGTGATGGACTTATAAACTATGTAAGGTCAAATACCAATATCCCATTGATTGTAAGCGGTAGAGGAAACAACTTTGTTTATATACATGATGATGCAGACTTTGAAATGGCTGTTGATATCGTCTTAAATGGCAAATCAAGGTTGAGTGTTTGTAATGCAACAGATAAGGTATTAATCAACAAAAACCTACCAGGATTACAAGATAAAGTCTCCAAGCTAAACGATGCTTTAACTTCAATGAACATCGCTGTGCATGGAGATCAACACGTGTCAACAAGCTTGGAATCTGTGCAGTCCATTGAAGGAAAAGAAATTTGGGATGAAGAATTCTTATCTGCAGATATTTTGCTTGGGTTGGTTGACGATGAAAAAAGTGCCATTGAAATGATCAATCAACATTCTGGAGGTCATTCCGGAACAATTGTCACATCAAGCAAACAAGCCGCTGAGTTATTTCAAAAAGAAGTGGATTGTGCTGCAGTATATCATAATGCCTCTACTCGTTACACTGATGGTGGTCAATTTGGTTTTGGGGCTGAGATTGCTATTAGTACTCAAAAACTACATTTCAGAGGGCCAATAGGATTAGGGCAACTGATCACCAATAAATGGTTCATTTCAGGAAGCGGTCAAACCAGATAGTTATGAGAAAGAAAATTGTGCTGAAAATAGGGACTGCAACTCTTACTGCCGGAAGTGATAGAATCTCCCGGGGCAAGATTGAAGACATGGCCCGACAGATAATTCAACTAAAAGATGAATATCAAATCATTCTTGTCTCGTCCGGTGCGATTGCGACTGCAAAGCAATTCATCAATATAAGTGGGTGGGAAAATGTGGTTGCAAGTAAGCAGGCTATGTCGGCTATTGGTCAGCCTAAATTGATGCAGATTTACTCTGAGGTATTTAATGACTTTGGAATTAAAATTGCGCAATGTCTTATGACTTATCGGGATTTTGAGAACGAAGAGGCTCAAGTCAATACCATTAATACTATTGAAGAATTATTGAAACACGATTACGTTCCTATTATCAATGAAAATGATACGGTCGCAACAGAGGAATTGGTGGTTGGAGACAATGATAAACTTGGTGCATTAGTAACAACATTGATGAATGCGGATATGCTTGTTTTAGCTTCAGATATTGATGGGGTTTTTGATAAGAATCCACATACTCATTCAGATGCCAGACTAATTGAGCAAATTTCAGATCTTCAAACTGTAAAACATTTTATAGAAGAAAGAGACAATGGACTTGGTACTGGAGGAATGACTTCAAAATTTGAAGCTGCTGAAGTCTGTCTATCTAAGAATATTGAAATGCGAATTACAAATGGTGCAAATCCAAACTTTCTAGTTAATTGCCTGACAGAAAAAACACCACACACAAAGTTTCTACCCGGTGTTTTGACCAAATAATTAATTTTTCTTCAATCCTTTCAAATGATGAACGTGCTCATCAATAATATCAATCCGCTTAGTAATGTTGACAATATACTTGTCGAGCTCGGCTTCAAGTCTATCAATTTCTTCCTGATAGGTATCTCCACCTTCTCTGCTATAGTTCTTTTCGATATCATTGAACTGACCGCATTCGGTTCTTAGGAATTTGATAAATGAAATTGTAGTGTAGTCAACTTCAACTGTATTGATATCATCAATTGTAGCTTTGGCCTCTTTGTTCTTTTCTGTATTGTATTTGTGAATTACAATATTGTATAGGACAGTATCGTAATGATGAATTTGGTTCAACAAATCAATCATCTCATTTCTTACCACCCGGTTCTTACAGTAGTTCTTTAATCCGTCATATGAATCCAAAAGGACTGCTGTCTCATCCCAATTTGAAGTGAGGTCATCTATAATTTCAACAATATTCTTCTCATCATCCTGAGCAAACAATCCGGTACTCAAAAAAAGAAATGAAAATATGATTACAAGTTTATTTCTAAGCATTGTCTTGATTGATTTTCGTTTACCTACTTAAACTTAAACAATTCAAAAATGAACTGGTCAAAAAACCATAAAATTTAAATATGAGGAGTATTTGGATTCTACAATTGTCAATTACATACTAATTAGTATTTTCGGTGAAAGAGGCTTTTAAAATAGAAAAAAGACCTATTATGAAATATCCCACAAATTCTGTGTTTCCTAATTCTTTAATTCATTCAGCTTCCAATACGCTTTTCCATACCGATTAGTATCTTTTCCTACTTTATCTAAGAAAACGATTTTGGCATCATGAAGAAAGACCCCAAAAGGTCCTCCACGTCCTTCTCTAAATCTTCTGCTTGATGTGGTGACACCCGGCTTGACCAACTTAAGTTTGCCGTGTTTGGAAATCGATTTACAGAAGTAAGCGCTTTCCAGAATTTCTAATTTGGGATATCCCTGAACCTTTTTAAAAATCTCCGACCTACAAAAAACAAATTGATCTCCATAATACTCCTGAGTAATGAAGTACCGCCAGTGATTCAGCTTTTCGATGATTCTTAAAAAAATTGAAGCATGATCAAATTTCATATGAAATGCACCACCCACAATTTGACTATTTGATAGCGTCTGACAAATCAATTGATCAAATGCTTTTGGAACGATTGTATCAGCATCTAGAAATGCCAACACTTCCCCTTTGGCATAAGAAGCACCTTTATTGAGAATGGCATATTTTCTACCCTTCAATTCTGGGTGTTTATATACTGATACTCCTAGTTTCTCAGCTACGGACACAGTGTTATCTGTACTGCCTGAGTCTACTACAATGATTTCTGATAAATAATCGGTCTGATGATTTATTATACATGATAAAGTCTTTCCAATGTATTCTTCTTCATTTAAAGTTGGTATGATGATACTTAACAACATATCAAGTCTCTCTTTTTTGGACGTAGTAAAAGTTTACTGCGATCAGAAGCGTGTATCCTAACGCAAACCAAAACTCCCAATTCCATTTCATGGTCGTTGCTTGACCTATGAGCCAGACCAGACTAAAAACAAAGAAGAAACCATTTACAAATAAGAGAATATGTCCTACCTTCATGGTAAATAGCTGTTTAAAGATTATGGCCGATAATTTACATATTTTAAATGGAGATTCCTCGTGGCATTTGTTTCAGGAAACTGGAATTCCAGGGGAAACACTAGTTTGGAGGGAGATATTATGTGAAGGACCGGTTCAATACGAAATTGCCACACCAGAATTTTGGTCAAAAAGAGATGATTTTGTGAAATCAGAATTTGGTGCAGGATCAGCTGATTACAAACAACTGATTGATGACTTTGAAAAACTGAAAGATTTTAAATCGTATACTGAAATCATTCTCTGGTTCGAGTACGATTTGTTTTGTCAGGTAAACATGATGGCTTTGTTGAGTTGGTGTTATAAGCAGAATGTTCACGATCATTGCAAAGTCTCTATGATCTGTGTTGGTAATGAGCCTGGCTATGAAAGATTGGTAGGTTTGGGTAGAATTCCTCCACATCGCTACACCGAATTATTTGAAGAACGTACAGTTTTAACTGAACCATCTCTAGCTTACGCCGATCGTGTTTGGAAAGCTTATACTTCAGCCGATCCCAATGATTTAGAATTTACGTTGATGCCTCATCCAGTCTTCAGTTATTTGTCGGGGGCAATGAAGAGTCATCTAAAAAGATTCCCGTATACTTCATGCGCACTCAATGAAATTGAGCAAGAAATTCTAAGCACCATTCAAAACGAAGAAGTGCATAATGTAGATGATGTAGTACGGCACATGCTTCAGTGGCAACACTATTATGGTTTTGGTGACCTTCAATATTTCAGACATATCCGTTTAATAAGGGATCTCATCAATTTTGAAGACCCAATGACCTTATCATCGATTGGGAAAGAAGCCATATCAGGTAACTGGTCCAGAAACTCTGTTTCAGGGTTAAATTACCAACTTGGAGGGTCTGAAGCCAGTTCTTTCAATTGGAATGAGGATTCAGGAGATCTCATACCTTCATAGCTTCGGCACAAATCGTTCAATGCGTTTTCGATTCTCTCATATTTGAATTCATATCCCTCATCAAGGAATCTTTTTGGAATTACGTATCGGCTTTTAAGGATTAATTCAGTTTCCGTACCAATAATTCGAGCTCCCAGTTTCAGCATCCAGGTTTTTAATGGGAAACCAAACCTTACTTTCATTGCATCCCTCAAACTCTTGTGTAACCATTGATTTCTGATGGGATTCGGGGCGCACGCATTATATGCGCCCCTGACAGATTGGTTATAAATGCAATATTCTACCATACCCACAAAGTCATCCTCATGTAACCAGCTGAACATCTGATAACCCGACCCCATTTTACCTCCAAAACCTAGTTTCGTGAGCCCTTTCAGAGGAACTAGTGCTCCGTCATTTCTCCCAAGTACTATTGCAATTCTCAACAACACCTGGCGTGTATTTTTCAATTGGAAACTATTAAAACATTCCTCCCATTTTTTACACACATCCACGGAGAACCCTGTACCAAACTCTCCATTCACTTCATCCATTGGATCCCTTAAGCTATGACGATAAATAGTTGCTGAAGCTCCATTAATCCACAATTTCGGAGGTTTTTCACATTGCTCTGTCGCTTTACCCAATACATAGGTAGCATCAAGTCTTGTGTTGTAAATAACTTGCTTATTCTTTTCTGTATATCTACAATTGACGGATCTACCATTCAAATTAATTAGCACATCAACTCCTTCCAGGTATTTTGTCCAATATCCCATTGACTCCCCATCCCATTTTACATATTGGACATTGTCGTAATCTACCTTGTGACTTCTTGTCAGTATGGTAATTTGTCTTGCCGTTGATTTGAAATGGTTGGTCAGTACTTTACCCAGGAAACCAGTTCCTCCTGCTATTACAATGTGATTTAAAGTTTTCATTTTTCAGATAATTAAAAGTAATACGACGGCCCTGTACGTGACCCATGAGAGGGAAAGTATCAATGCCGGTAATTCCAGAATCTTCAGTCTTCTTTTGTGCTCAATAAACATGGCCAAAACGACTAATGAAAAGTATCCCAGGTGTATCCAAATGCTTAAATCGAATACTAGTCCAATAGTTGTTATCGGAATTAACATGAGAGCTCCCATCAATGAAACGGTCATTAAGTTCCCCAAATAATACATCACTTTGGAAGGATCAAAAGCAAATGCTATCAAACCAAGGACAATCATTTGGCCACCAGCAATGGCTACTTCTCTCCATATGTTAGCTGAAGGAACAATTGGTGAGATCAGCAATGAAAATTGAGTTAGAATAACTGCGGTGACTATCCAACTAAAGACCAGGTATAAGACCCGATACTTAAGATTGAATGTAGGAGCACAGGAATCACTCCTCTCAAATTGACTCCCAGGGATTATTACTTTCCTGTTGTATGAAATGAAGGAATACAATCGCTGAATGAACCATCGAAATACTGTCCACTTGAACAATCCCTGGAATACTGGAAATCTATGAACAAGTATTTTAAACAGGCTTTCGATCCCGTAGGTAATTTCTCCGCTTTTGGTATTAATCAATGGGATTTCGTTGAAGCTTCTGGATAAATCCAATTGATCTTTTTCCTGCTGATCAAGCTCTCCAAATGATTTACGGCCATCTTTTTCTAACAGGCCATACTTCACAAAAGCTCCTGTATAGACATGGCACATAGGACATTCATGGTCGTATATGATTGTATGATCCTTCAGAGTTTTCATGGCTAGGCTTTTTTGTAGGCTTGTTCTACTTTGGCTCTGCTTCTGAGCTTGAAAAAGACAAATAGGTTAAAGAAATGCATTCCACCCAGAATTAGAATAATCGCTCCCAGTTTCAAACTCAATCGTTCAATGACAGCTTGCACAGTAAGAATGTCTCCAAATATTTGAAGTGTATAAACAGCATATCCAATGTTGATCAGATAGAATCCAACCAGTAGCAACCTGTTCACACTATCCGCTAGCTCGTGATTGCTATGAAAAATATCTACCAGAAATACTCTCCCATTTTTATGAAGTGTTCTGGCTACCCACACTGTCAAGGCGACAGTAATGGGTAAATACATGGCGTAAGTCAAAATATTGTAGTTCATGGTCAAAATATTTACAAGTTCAATTATTTCATAACTTTCAGAAATTATTGAAAGTTATTTTCAAAAAAATATTACTTCCTAAAAAGCCCTAAGACTTTGTAAAACCAGTTCTGTTTAGAGTTAATAAATAGGTCCAATGTACTTTCTGCCTGGTTTGCAAAATCTGCTATGTCCTTAGTCACATTTCTGAATTCATCTTCAAGCTTTCCCTTTCCATTCACATCTTGCACTTGGTTAAGAATCTTTTGAATTGGCTCTAACTCCCTCTTCTTTCTTTCTTTTGCCACCTGCTTTGCTAATTCCCAAATGTCCTTATCAGATTTAAAGTATTCTTTTCTTTCCCCAGCTTTCAATTCCTTCTCAACAAGCCCCCAATCCATTAATGCCCTGATATTCATATTGGCATTTCCTCTACTTATCTGTAATTCCGCCATTATTTCCTCGGCTGAAAGTGGATCAGTAGATATCAATAACAAAGCATGTATCTGAGCCATGGTTCTATTGATCCCCCAACTAGATCCCAAGCTACCCCAGGCTAAAATAAACTTCTCTTTTGCTTCTTGATATTCCATTTATTGACTGTTTACAAACTAGTAACGACTCAATATTAGAAATTGTTTCAGAACTTTCAAAATTTATTGAAAGCTAAGTTTCCGGAGAATCACTTTGAATTGTATAGAAACATATAGACCGTCGGTCGAAAAGTGAGTCAAGAAATACCTTTATCACTGGTATACATGCGGATTTTTTATTAATTAAGTACTTACAAGGAACACCAGTACCATTTAAGAAAAATGACCAACCTAAAATTTGTGAGACTGTTTGTGTTATTGCTACTAATCAGTCAACTAAATGCATACGGACAGGACTTGAGTAATATTGTCAAGCCCGGTGCTATCGTACAACAGCCAAAAGTAAGTTTTGACGGCACCCAACTTGTGTTTATGGCTAACTACGATGGAAGAGCAAAACCATACATTAGCGATTATGTAAACGGCCAATGGTCTGAACCAAAACTTATATTTTCAGATGATATCAATGGGCAATATCTGTTTTCTCATCCACAACTAAGTTTTGACAATCAAAGACTCTATATCTCGGGTAAACAAGTAAACTCCAATTACGATATTTTCTATTCCGATTTAGTTGACGGCCAGTGGGGCGAGTTAAAACCTATTTGGGCTAATATCAATACTGGAGTAGACGAGGAATCTCCAGCTGTCTCACCAAACGAAAAAATCATCCTATTCACGAGACCTACCCCAGAGTCCGAAAAGGCAAGTGATTTTTGTAAGGTGCTGTTCATGACAGAAATGGATGAAACCGGAAACTGGTCAGAGGCAAGGAGGTTAAGTCCTGATTATAATATGGGGTGTGAGTACTCTCCTTACTTTTCAACAGATAATAAAACATTCTATTTCTCATCAAATGTTGATGTCACTGATAGTGAAGGCAGAAGAGTTTCTAGAAAGATTTTCAACGTTTACTGGGCAAAAATTGATGGATTATACAAATTCAATCCAAAAGTTGTACAAGAAGTCATAAACCCCAATGAGCATCAAAATTCAATCTCGATTGATAGAAATGGTCAAATGTATTTTGGTCAGGGAGATATATTCAAGGCAAATGAAACTAAGCAATATTCATCAATTGGATACAAACAACTTACCGCTTCCATGTCTCCTGAAGCAAGTACATTAATCTCTGGAAATGTAACAGATACCGATGGGCAAATTTTAAGTGCAGAAATTTCAATCATCAACCCATATACATCTAAGGTCCTTCAGAAAGTAAATAGCAATGCTGAGGGATATTTTCAGGCGTTTATTCCTACTGGAGAGCAGTTTTCTATTGTGGCAAGAAAAGAAAATTACTCTACACAGTCAAAATTATTGAACACAAGTTCTCAAGAATTAAATCTTGACTTCACTTTATTTCCTGAAGTCAATTTTAAATTCAATGTTTTTGACAGTGAGTTCTATTTCCCCCTAGGAGCATCTTTATCCATCAGGGATAGTGATTTTAATGAAATCAGGAATTACAACATCTATGCAGATCCAAATGAAAATGCAGCAATCCAAATTCCTCTTGGTCAGGAACTATTTGTAATCTTTAGTTCCCAAAACTATTATTCCGATACACTTACACTTCCATTCGACAAAGAGGTGATATTTAGTGAGTTCGATTTTGATGTTGAACTAATCAGAAAGATCAAGAATCTACAATTTCAGTTTACAGATGATGAAACAGGAAGAAGTTTGGGGCTTGAAGTTACTGTTTACAACGTATCCAGAAATGAAAAAACTGTTCGGCAAGTAACAGATGGTAATCTTTCCCTTGACTTAAGAGATGGAGAAGTTTATGAGATCAGTAGCTCAGCACAAGGGTACAGCTATTTCAGCGCTCAGTATGATATGTCCGATGAGGAACTGGAACAGAATAAAATCATTGAGACTAAACTGAAGTCCATCAAGAATAGCTCCATTGTGCTCAATAATATCACTTTCGAATACAATTCTTTTGATTTGATTGCACAATCTTACGGTGAGCTAAATAAATTGGTTCAATACCTTATCAACAACGGCGACTACAAAGTTGAAATCTCTGCGCATACAGATGACAAGGGAGCAGAAAACTACAATCTTCAATTATCAAGGCTAAGAGCTGGATCTGTGATGAATTACTTGCAGGATCATGGAATTCTGAGCGATAGATTAATATCTAAAGGTTATGGTGAAGCTCAACCTTTGTTTGAAAACGACACTGAAGAAAACAGAGCTAAAAACAGAAGAGTAGAATTCAAAATATTGAATCAAAATGAATAAGAAGGCAAAAATTCTAATTTCTACTTATTTGATACTAATCGGTATGTTTAGTGTTACATGGGCTCAAAACGCTCAATATGAGGATATTTTAGCGTCTCAAAGAAGCTTATCACCAGAGAATTACTACAATGCCTTATTGAAGTTTCAAAATGAAAATCCAACCTGGCCAAATGTCTATTTCAAATTGGGGAATGTCCAACTTGAGATATTTTCAGAATTAGATCCACTGGTAGATAGAAACTCATCACGACAGTACATCGCCAATGTTAGGACAAACTACAGTCTTGCTAAAAACTATGTTGATGATAAGGAAATACGCAGAAACTTTGATTGGTACGAAATGCCAAAGGCTAAAAATAAGGATTCATTAGTCGCTGAAGTAATCAACAAAGTGAATCAGAACTATTTGAACTCAATCAAGTATGCTGACAACTACGAAAGTCTGATCAAAAACTATGACAATGCGGTAAGAAACTATCTTGAAGCTCGGGAAATATTCATTGACATCAATAATAGAGCGGATAACCTCAGACAACTCTTTCTAAAGGCGGATAACAAACTAAAAAGTGATATCAAAACCTGCGGTGTGCATTTTGATTCAACTCTATACTATCTTGACAAATACAGGGAATTGTACCAAACAATGCCACACAAAAAGATTCGCAAGGTCAATGTGAATCTGATCAAGATAGATTACTATCGAATGAATGGCATTACTCCAACAAACTTCCTACTAGACGATCTTGATTTATGGGATTATAAAGACTGGTCGGAGAACTTCCTAAAGCTGATCCGTGAGGAAGTAGATGAGCTTAAAGTTGAATTAAGCAATGCTTACACTTCTTTTCTCAAACTATCAGACCGAACAATTAATGGGGACGAGTGTTTTCAGGCCAATATAAATGAACTGAAGCTTCAAAGACTGGCCAACATTGTCAGCAAGTATGACAACCAATCATTGTTGATAGATATTTTTCAGTACCAGCAAGCGAAGCTAACATTTGGTAATCAGGTGGCATATGAGAATAATTGTAATGTTAGTAATCAATCACCATCAGATAACCTAATCTCGAGAAAGGCAAGAATTCTTCAAAATCTATATGAAGGGTATAAAGGAACAGATAGTCTTTGCAGCATTATCGGATCAACTAATCATCAAACCAATTCATTTCAATGGTTTTTTGATAAGTACATGTCGGGATCTACAGGGGTAGCTGAATTCACAGCTCAGCAACAAACAGAAAATGCCACTGCTATTAAGCAAAACATTCAAAAGCTAATGGCATTACAAGACAGACAATTCTACAATAGCGAGTTTGCTAGCAAAGAATTGAAATTGGCTGGAGACACGATTACAAATCAAACTTTGGTTGATGGAGACAAAATTGAGATTACCCAGAGGATTGTGATTGACTCACTTTATGAAATATTCATGGCTAAGAAGCTATCAGGTAGAAACAGCATTTATGGAGTTAGAAAAATCAATGAAGGGTTTAGAATTGTCTGGGAAGAACCATTAAAGGCAGGGCAAACTCCAGACTATTATAAAATGCTTTCTGATAGCTCTTTAGTGATCGGAGGAACTGGGACGAACATATGGCTCAAACACCTGGGATTTCTTGGTAGCAAGAAAGCGGAATTGAGATTGACAGGAAAGAATCCAATCAAAAACATCTATTTCAACGACCTATTAAATTCATATACCATCATCCAGGAATTATCATATGACGCTGAGAGTCAAATAGGGAAATATCAATTGACAAAACTCAATTCTGTTGGCAAAACATCATTAAAAAAACAACTGACTCTAAATGGAAAATTCATCAATGTAATATCTCAGGATAATGCATATTGGTTCTTCTCCGGTAGTGATTCTGAAGAGACAAGTGTCATACATTTAGCAACCTACGATTGGCAGTCTATGGAAAAAACCAGTGAGTTGCAGTATGAATACAATTTTGCTTTAAAAGATCCACTTGTGATCAAAAACGACAACTTAACCCTGACAATGATCTCAGGATTAAACAATCCAACGAAAATTGTCTATTCACTGATTGATTATGAAGGCAGTAAGATATATGAGAAGGAGTTTTAATACGATTTTAGCACTTGCGATTGCCTGTACGACTGTTCTAGCTCAAGAGCAACTGGATTTTGCCGAGCAAGTGAAAAAAATAGATGGTCTGGTGGCAGAGAAGTCATATGAGCCTGCGTTGGCAGAGATTAATTCTTTACAAAATGCTATCACCAACACAAGCTTTGAGACCGAAGACTCAGTTCAATTATATATCGCATCGAAGCTTGCAATCATTTATTTCGCTATTGACAATTGTGATAGCACGATTGTAAATGCCACTAAGGAAGTTCAGCTCCGAACCAAAATATTTGGTGAAGCTCACCCACAAAAATTAACCGCACAGAGAAATCTTGGTGTTTATTTGCTCAGTTGTGGAGTTACTGATAGCAGTAAAATTGTTTTACTCAATTGCCTCAATACACATCAAAGTAAACTTCAAAGAGTTGATCAGTTGTTGTTATTAACAATGGATGATTTGGCTTACTCCTACGGTAAACTTGGACAAATAGATAGTGCATCACATTATTACAATCAACTTATTGGGTTGTTGGAAGAACACAGCTCCAAAAACAGCTTTTACTACAATGTAATTGATAACTATAGCGCACTATTATCGAATAATGAAAAATTCCAGGAGGCTTCAGAATTCTTTGATGATCTCATTGAATATAAATCGAAAAGGAATGAATACGCTCAGTTTTTGAAAGATTATTATAATATCTACATCAAAATACAGAACTACACTAAAGCCCTGGAAGTAACCGAGCAACTGATAAATATTTGTAAAACTTCAGATTGTAATAGAGAAGGATTTTCAATTCAGGAATTTAAGCTCAATGCTGCAAGACTTAGTGTTTTGCTTAACAAATGGCAATCAGGAGAAAAGTATTACGATGAAATCCTTCAAAACTTCAAAGGTCTTGCTCATGAGCAAATTTTAGTATTAATAGAAGCTGCCGAAGTAGCAAGAATCCAAAATGATAGAGATAAGCAATTCGAGTTACTTAATAAAGCGCTGCAACTTCACAGAGAACATGATTTGACTGACAGTGTATCGTTCTCTCAAACTGTATTCAGGTTAGGAAATACGTTGACTCAGCTAGGTAAATTCCAGGATGCTGATCAAATATTCTCACAATACATTGGCGACCTTGAAGGAAAAGCTGGTTCCGAAACAGAGCAACTTGCGAAATCTTATCAGGCCTTAGGGAACCAGAGATATTTACTCCAGAATTTCAAAGACGCTGATTTTTATTTCTCAAAAGCACAAAAACTTCTAGCTGAAAACGATCTGGAAAACACCAGAGAAGGTGCTTCCATTCTCAATAGTAAAGGAGCGTTAAACGAAGCATTAGCCAATTATGATGCTTCAGAAAAGTCATATCAAAAGGCACTAAATATCCTGGAAAAGGAAAAAATAAATGCACCGACATTAAAGGTAGCCTTAGCATCAAATCTAGCTAAGATCATGATGATCAATAGGCCAAAGAATGATTCAATACTTACATTATTAAGTCACGCTATTGCGGTTCAGGAATTATCAACTGGCCAGTTACACCCTTCTTACGCCATTTTGGTTGGGAATCGGGCAAAATACTTCCAGGAAAGCGGAAACTACAAACAAGCAGAAGCGGATTACATCAAGTCACTTAATTTGCTCGAAAGCACAGTAGGTAAAGCTCACCCGGACTACATTAGCAACCTGTCAAATATAGGTCTTCTTTATGATGACCAGGATAAAGCCGCGGAAGCAGAAAAATCACTTCTCGAGGCGAAAACACTTTACGAAACTTACTTTTCTAAAGATCACCCTGGGTATTTATTAGCGATTAATAACCTCGCCAACTTCTACACAAAATCAAAAAACTATGGTGAAGCAGAGGTGCTATTATCTGAGTTATCCAAGAAGCAAATCGCTCAGATTAAAGCTTCATTCTCATACTTGTCAGAAAGCGAAAAAGAAAAGTTTGTAACTGAAAAGAGAAAGTTCCTTCAAAACTTCAAACGATATATAATTTCCAGAGGTAATGTAGATCCTTCATCCTTATCAAAAGCCATTATCAGTGATTGGTACAATCTCGAGTTGGCTACAAAAGGAATTCTCTTAAGCTCAACCAAGAGAGTTCGTGATGGAATATTCCAAAGCGGTAATGTTGAACTGATCTCACTATTTAGTGAGTGGACACTTCTTAGGAAACAAGTTGCAGACATCTCATCCTTAAAAGCAACTCAAATTGCCAATAGCTCACAGAAAGTGGCTGAATTGAACTCTAAAATTGATGCGATTGAAAAGGAACTCTCCAGGAAGTCATCTGATTTTACGCAATCCTATGGTGATAATATTGTTTCGATTGATGATATACGAAACTCCCTTCAACCTAATGAGGCTGCAGTGGAAATGGTTCGGACAGACCTTGATAATGATGGGGTATATGCCGCACTTGTAGTCACAAAAAATCAGATGCACCCAAAGCTGATTTTTGTAGGGAGTGCAGACAGATTGGAGAAAAAAGGTTTTTCGGTCTATAAAAATTCAATTGCCTATTCCATCACAGATGATGTCTCTTTTCAAACATACTGGAAACCGATTCATGCTTATCTAAAATCCAATTCGATTGAAAAAATCTATTATGCTCCCGATGGAGTATATCACAAAGTAAGTCTTGCAACAATTTACAATAAAGATGAAAAAGAATTCTTACTGGATTCCTATCAGATCGTCCAGGTAACTTCAACTAAAGATGTTACTCAAGCAGTGAAACTACCTTCTCAAATGTGGGAACCAAGGAGCTCAAAATATTTGCTTGTAGGAAGACCATATTATCACCTTGAAGGAGCAAGACAAGAGGCTACCAGCATCAAAACGAGATCTTTCAATATTGATAGATTAGCAGACTTACCAGGTACAGAGGAAGAAGTCAATACTGTGAAAGACTTACTGGAATCAGAAGGTGTGACCTATAACCAATTTCTACATGCTGAGTCTACAGAAGCTAATGTAAAAGCAAATCTCAACTATGATGTGATCCATATTGCTACTCATGGATTCTTTTTGGATAAGTTGTCCATGAAAGATGGTGGTGCGAAATTAGATCCCATGCTATACTCAGGATTATTGTTCGCCGGAGCTAGCGATAAAGGACTGAAGGAAAGAACAGGTGAAGATGGAATTCTAACGGCTTTTGAAATCATGAACCTTGGTTTTGGAGGTAATAAAATGGTGATTCTTTCTGCTTGCGAAACTGGATTGGGGGAAATCTCTGCAGGAGAAGGAATCTACGGCCTACAAAGAGCGTTTTTCGTAGCTGGCACAGAAACATTGATTATGTCTCTTTGGAGTGTAGATGATCAGGCTACCAAGGATCTAATGACCACATTCTACAAGAACCTCCTAAAAAAAGGAGATAAGAGGCTTGCGTTCCTTGAAGCTCAAAAGAAGATCAAAAAGCAATACAAGCATCCTATCTATTGGGGAGCATTCGTTATGATTGGAATTTAAAGAATATATGCTTCTATCAAATGTCCAATGTAGTAGGAGATAACAGCTGCAGCTCCACCTAGTAGTAACGTCTCAAATATCGACTTCACTTTTGAGGTACTGGTCACTTTGCTTTTTAGGAATCCAATTCCAATAAAACATACTGCTGTCAGGCTAGAAGAAATAGTGAAGAGATCGAAGCTTTGTGGATTTAGATAATCCACAACATAAATAACCAGTGGGATCAACCCAAGAATAAAAAATGAGGCAAATGTGATTGTTCCATTGATGAATGGAGACTTAGATTCTGGCAACATTTCCAGTTCTTCAGTAAGTAAAGTTGTAACCCATCTCTCCTCATCCTGAATGATTGTACTAACTGCTTCATCTAACAATTGCCCAGAGAAGCCTTTGGTACCATAAATAGCTCTTACCTGCATTATTTTCAATGCTGGTTGAGCTTTGATTTTTTTAAGTTCCCTCTGCCGCTGTTTCTCATACCTTTCCTTTTCGGATTTAGTTGAAAGGTAGCTTCCAACCGACATGGCAAATCCATCAGCAATTAGATTGGCAAACCCAAGAATAAGTACAATTGCACTACTCAAACCAGCTCCTGCTGCTCCGGCTACTACAGCGAATGTTGTGACGCTTCCATCAATTCCTCCATAAACAAACTCGCCAATGTAGTCATTGAACAGCTCTTTTATTTTTGTAACCATTGGATTTACGGAAACCGTTTCTTCCAGTTCTGTATCAATCACAACGTCATCAACCAGTAAAGCTTCTTGTTCAGGAATATTAGTATAAATGCTCATCTTTTAATGTTTTCAAAAATGCAATAACAGATAAAAGTTCAGACTCGCTTAATTGAAGCGAATCCGGTGGCAAGGTTTGGTTTGGTACATCATAACCCATTCCAATTCCTCCTCCTACATTGTAGAGTTCCATTACCTCTTCAAGAGATTCATATACTCCATTGTGCATATAAGGAGCAGTTTCAGAGACATTTCTCAATGATGGTGTTTTGAAGAAATGTTTTCTTTCCTCAGCGTGATAAATATTGTATCTCCCAAGATCTGTATCCAATTTTTTGTTTTCCCTTGATCCTGGAACTCCTATAGACTCCAATTCGGTATCATTAAAATCAGGAGGTACCGTTCCGTTGAAAGTTGGGGGGAAATGACATGTTGCGCATTTAGCTTTCCCCATGAATAGGTTAAAACCTGTGATTTCTTGTTTGGAAAGAGTTTCTTCTTTGCAGTTTATGTTCCTATCAAACTTAGAATTGAATGGGGCCTGAGATCTTACATAGTTGGCAATTACATTTAACACATCACCTTTATTAGGCTTTTCTCCTTTTGTAAGCTTATTGAGATCTGGTTTATATTCCTCATTTTCCAGAATTCTACTAACCATCACATCTACATCTTCATTAAACTCTTTTTCATTTTTCAACACATGTAGTATCTGGCCTTCCAGGCTGCCTGCTCTTTTATCATAGAAAAATCCTTTTTGGAATGCAGCATAAGTAATTGAAGGCGTATTTCTTCCTCCTTCAAACGCTACTTTTTTGGTCTCAGAGAATGATTTGCTTTCAACATGGCAAGTAGCACAACTCATCGCTCCTGATGAGGAAAGGCTTGGATCATTAAACAGTTTTCGACCAAGAACAATTGATTCTTTTGTCTGATCTAATGAGTGTCTACCACTAAAAAAGGTCATATTAAATGTAGACTGATCAAAAAGCCCAGCTGCCTCATTATTGAGTGCCATATGAAATGGGAATTCCACACTCCAATCCTTTGCCGTTTCCTTCCACAGATCAAACATTGGATTGATATTTTCTTTGATGAATGTATATCTATCAAAATCATTAAACTCACCCTGAAGTGAATTCTCCATTGTTTTGAGATAATTATTCCACTCCTCCACCAATTCCTGATTTTGGAATTTAGATTGGTTTACCTGAAGTAGTTTCCAAACTGTACCAATAGCCCATCTGGACTCTTCCAGTGAATTCTGCAATACAGGTGAATCAAAACCAGTCACACCTGTTGTAGCAATTCTTATAATTTCATTTCTGACCATCCATAGGATGTGATGATCTTTTAAATAGGACAGGTTTGTGTTGTTTTTAATAAGTTGAAGCCTCTTTTCAGTGATGGAGGAATTGAGCTGAATTTCATCAAGATTCGGTTGATCTGAATAAATAATCTCTTCAAGCACCTGAAAACCTCTGGGCTGCTTCACTTTGATGTCTTGATAATCATCTTCATCAACTTTAATGATATTGGGTTGATTTAGGAATTTATAGTTTTCTGAATCAACGAAAGATAAGATAGGTTCAGCGGCCTTAAATGATTTTCTTGATTCTCTTAAATGAATTTTGATCCGCTCAAGATCTTTTTCCTCCTGAATTGCCAGAAGTGCCTCAATACTGGTTGACAAATTATCAATTAATAAATCCTGAACTTGCTCATTCACCGGTTTCTGATTTTGCTGTGTTGAGCATGCGAATAAAAGTGCAAAGAGGCTACATAGAGCCCCTTTGCTTATTAATTTCTTTAGTAACGTCATGAATAATTATCTTGCCAAACCTCTTACAACATGAAGAACGCTACCTTCTGCTCTTGAACCTTCCACGGCAGGATTTGCATTAGGATCGGTAAATGGCTCTCCATTTGCTCTTTCCCATCCATGATTCTGAGTGATTAGAATGAAAGTAGATTCAGAAGCACCGATTGTTTCTGTGATGTCAATCATACCTGTAAGCTCCCAGGTCCTGTCTGTAGTACCATAACCCAAAGAAGCAGCATTTACCTGATCGCACGCCAATACAACACTCAAGTCACCAGTATTTAGGTCGTACTGATATAAGTATGCGTAGTGATCTTTATCTGAAGTGTCAGGGTAACCATTTGGATCCTCCTGGATGTACGCATAGTTCTCAGTCACTACAATGTTATCAGGGCTGTGGAATTGCTTAGCTTTTCCAGTTAGGTTATCACCATCAAGGATACATGTGATAGTCGCTTTAGTGTAGTCAGATTCGTCTAATACCACTTTGTAGATTCTTCCATATAGAGTTCCTTTACCTACAAGATCATCTTTCTTTCTACCTGTTACAGTAAGGTAAACCTCTCTCTGATTTGCTGCGGAACCTCTTCTCCAGTCGATATCCTCAAGTCTGCTAAAGCCCATCACTTTCTTAGACTTAGCTTCTTCGTCTAAAGCATCTTTTGTTTTCTCTTCTAAAACAACGAACTCAGCCTCATAAGTCTCACCTTCTACCATGTCCATTTCGAACTCAATACCATCAGCAGTAACTGAAAGTCCGTAAAGCGTACCGTTGTAAAGGTCGCCGTAACCACCAACGTACATTCCAAGCTGACCTGAAGGAACCGAATTGTCACTGTGGTCATCACCGATGAATGCGATAGTTGTACCCGGGAATGCATCTTTTCCAATTACAACTGCATTTTCTGTAGACCACTGACCAAAAGAATTTAGCATATCAGCAAATGAAGCGTCAGAAGCATTTTTGTAAGGGTCAAGAACGAAAACTCCTTTAGAGCCTCCGCCCCACTCACCACCTGAAAGGTAAAGTGGACCAAATCCATGCTCTTCAGGTGTAATTAAAGATCCAGAGCACTGAGCAGTAAATGCGGATGCATTAGCATTCAAAATGTACTCACCATTGATTGGTCTTAAGTCTTCATTAAGCGTCAATCTTGCTACTGAGTAATCTGCTTCAATGTTGTTGATTAAAGTGTAAGTACCATCATCATTCTTAAGAAGTCCAGCACCATCAGCCATAGATCCATAAACAAAATCCGGAGCGGAAGGCAGAACGTCCTCAGAACTCATCAACACTTCAATGTCCACACTCTCAAACCCTGATTGCAATGCAAGCAATACTGGAGTTTCTGATTCAAGAAGTGGCTCATAAGTATTGGTTGAAGTATCACCAATAATAATAGTTGTATCAATAACGATTGTTGTATCAAACGTATTAGTTGTTTCAACAATTTGCGGGTCATCCTCACACGATACAATTGCGAAGAAAATAATTCCTGATAATAGGAATAGTAAACTTTTCTGATTCATAGTTTTTGATCGGTTAATAAAGACCCAAAGGAATGAATCAGTTGTTTTTAGGCAATTACTGGATTGTTGTTTAAGCGTTAAAAATTGATGCTATGACGCAGAAGGATTTAATGCAAAGTTAAAAATTGGAACACATAACAATTTGGTAACCAAATAAAATTTGGCTGAAATAGAGTGAACGTACTCCTTAACAAACCGTTAATTAAGAATAATTTAATATGGAAAGAAATTGCAATTTTGGTTAGACTTTCACAGTGTAGTGTCGACCATTCTTTCTGCTCGAATCAATAATTACTATACCTCTGTCAAACACATCGAATGATGACTTCACTTTTTCGTGAGATCTGATTTTCATCCAGGCATTATACATTCCTTGAGACCAATTGATATCATCAAAAATAAGAATGGATTTCTCCTTTGATTTATTCAACACCTTCTGAAAATATTCAATTGTTGCATCCTCAACATGATGGCCATCAATAAAGGCAAAATCAACGGGTTCGCAATCGTTCAGGACTTTATCAATCGTATCTGAAAAACGACCTACAGTTATTTCATAATTTGAATAGTCACATTGCCGAATAGTGTTTTGGGCAACTTTAGCAACTTCGTCTGCACCTTCCAAAGTATGATATTTCCCATCATTGGAATTCAGCTTAAGTGCCATTACACCATATGAGGCTGATAAACCAGAGCTGGTTCCAAGCTCAATACAACTTGTGGGTTTAAATGCTCTCAAAATCTGATACATTGCCTCACCCATTTTTCGATTACTAACCGGTAGTTCACTTACCTTTTTTGTCAACCAAACCCCAGATTCCATCTGATCATCTGAATGCACATTATTCACACCGGCTCCAAAGTCCTGAAGCTTTATTTCCTCATTAGAATTCTTCAACTGATCTCTTAAGTCACCTATATGCTTAAGGGCGCTTAAATCCTGATCACTCCAATTCTTCCTACGTAAACAATCTATCATTAAACGATCGTCTTTGTGGTGACCAGAAAATACTAATCGTATATTTAATAAATAGGCTCTGAAATGATGTTTAATTCTTCTTGATCGTTTGCTGCTCATAGTTTGAAAAATAAGTCTTTGCTTTTTCAATTACTTTATTAGAAAGTGCTAAGGTAGAAATCATTGTAGGAAATGCCATCAAACCATAGCCCACAAAAACTATATTAACCACCAGATCCAGGCTCGAAACAGATCCAACCAGAATTAATAGTATATACCAATAATTGAACAGCTTCCCATACTTCGCTCCAATTAGAAATGACAAACATTGTCTTCCGTAAAAGGCTAATCCAAATATCGTGGTTATTGCGAAGATCACTACGCAAGTGACTAATATGTAAGGGCCTATTGTGGGCAAACTTGAGTCAAAAGCCTTAGCTGTTAGAGCTATTCCATTGTCGTCTCCGGCATTCCACACTCCAGTTATTAGAATTACCAGACCTGTCATAGTACAGATCACAAGTGTATCTATGGCCGGACCCAGCATAGCAACCAACCCTTCTCTAACCGGTTCCTTTGTCTTTGCAGCTCCATGCATCATTGGAGCAGTTCCTATTCCAGCTTCATTTGAGAATGCAGCTCTTTTGGCACCTTCGACTACAATAGCTCCAAAAGCTCCCCCAAGAGCAGCTTTTGCGGTAAATGCATCTTGTATAATAAAAGCAAATGACGGTAGTATATCAGAAGCATTCATAACCAGAATCGCCACAACACTTACTACATATAGCACCACCATTGATGGTACAAGCTTGGCTGCTACATTTCCAATCCTCTTAATCCCTCCTAAAATCACAAGTGCCACTAAAACAGCAATTATAACCCCCAGAGTAAAATCCAATTCAGTTGAACTCTCAAACCCGGCTGGAATAAGTACTACATCTTTCATGACAGCAATCATTTGATTGGTTTGAAAGACCGGTGTTGATCCAAAAAAACCTGCGATACTGAAGAAAATAGCCAAAGGTTTCCATGCTTGTCCAAGGCCTTCACTTATAACATACATAGGACCCCCTCTCAGCTCACCCTCACTGTCTTTTCCTCTGTACATCACCGATAAAGTACATGTAAAGAATTTAGTGGCCATTCCGAGAAAAGCACTTACCCACATCCAGAACATTGCACCCGGACCTCCCGCCGCAATCGCCAATGCAACTCCACTAATGTTCCCCATACCAATGGTGGCTGCCAGTGCTCCGGATAGCGCCTGAAAATGATTTATCTGTCCTGGGTCATCTGGATCATCATATTTTCCTCTAAGGACATTTATTGCATGAAAGAAATATTGAAATGGGAGAAACCTGGAATAAACAAGGAAAAACAATCCTCCTCCCAGCAACAATATGAGCAATGGCGGCCCCCAAATGAATGATGCTGCGTCACTTACAAATTTTTCAATAGAATTCATTAAGAATAAGTATTCGGAAGGTTTGGTTTAATTTAAATGAGCAGAATCCAAAAGAGGCTCCAGGTATTTCCAGACTGTTTCAGCAACAATTAAATGTCCTTCTTCAGTTGGATGAATACCATCTGGTAAATTCAAACTTGGTTCGCCACCAACTTTATCAAGAATAAATGGAATCAGAGGTACCTCTTTAGCTTCTGACACGGCAGGAAACATCGCACGAAATTCAGATGCATAATCTGGTCCCATATTAGGTGGAACTTCCATGCCTGCCAGTAATATCTTCACGTCTGGATTGGCTGCACGAACTTTATCAACAATTGCCAATAGATTTTCTTTGGTCTGACCCAATGGTAGCCCTCTCAGTCCGTCATTCCCAGCCAGCTCAAGCACAAAAATCTCGGGAATTGTTTTCAGAACCCAGTCTACTCTTGATAACCCTGTAGCAGTTGTCTCCCCACTAAGTCCTGCATTAATAACTCGGTAATTGTATCCCAAAGAATCCAACTTTCTCTGAATGATTGCACTAAATGCATCTGATTGATCAATCCCATATCCTGCAGTAATACTGTTCCCAAAAAACATTATTACAGGTTTTTCAATATTTTCCTTAGGCTTTTCGTCAGCACTAGCAACGGGACGATTAGATTGTGTTTCCTGAGAATTGGAACACCCAAAAAGAATGCTCACCGATAAGAAAACAAAGAGAACTATTTGCTTCATCCTGCTATATTACCAAATTCTAAAATAATTTAAACTCATAAACGGTTATTCCGTTTTATTTTCGAACGATTCCTAGACTAAAAATATAACAATGTCATCTATTTTATCCGTAAAGGATCTCACCAAAGTATATAACGGTAACGCTAATAAGAAATTAACTATCCTTGACGAAATCAATTTTGATATTAAAGAAGGTGAAACTTTTTCCATCGTTGGACCTTCTGGAAGTGGTAAAACTACTTTACTGGGACTGTGCGCCGGACTAGATCAGGTCACTTCCGGAGATATCATCTTAAACAACATTAAACTTTCGGCCCTTAACGAGGATGAATTGGCACAAGTCAGGAATCAGCATGTGGGTTTTATTTTCCAGAATTTTCAATTAATTCCAACATTAACGGCCTTAGAAAATGTAATGGTACCACTTGAATTGAGAGGAGAGAAAGACGCACAAAAAACTGCCAAGCAACTATTAGAAAGAGTAGGTCTGGGAGATAGATTTGATCATTACCCTGTCCAACTTTCAGGAGGGGAGCAACAAAGAGTTTCTATTGCCAGGGCATTTTCAAATAAGCCAAGCATTTTATTCGCTGATGAACCTACTGGAAACTTAGATGAAGAAACCAGTGGATCAATTGAAGAATTACTTTTTGAAATCAATAAAGAATCAGGAACTACGCTTGTAATCGTAACTCACGATTTGGACCTGGCAGCCAAAACCAACAAAATGATTCGGTTGAAGGGCGGAAAAATTGTTGAATCTTAAAATCTGGAATCTTGGATACTCAGTTAAAACCACAAAAAGTCAATTATTCCAGATCATGGTTATTTAAAATGGCCTGGAGAGATAGTAGAAAGAACAGAGGCAGACTCTTTATTTTCATATTATCCATAGTACTAGGAATCTCAGCATTAGTAGGTATCAATAGTTTCAAATCAAGTTTGCTTTCGGAAATTGATAATCAGGCCAAGACATTACTTGGTGCCGATTTAAAAGTTAGCAGCAATAAACCACTAGATGTTGGAAGCACTAAAACAACTCTGGATTCTATTGGAACTGAGATGTCTATGGAAAGCAGCTTTGCTTCTATGGTGTATTTCCCTAAGACAGATGGAACCAGATTAGTGCAAGTAAGAGCTCTAGAAGGAGAATATCCGTATTATGGGTCATTCGAAACTGAGCCTGCAGATGCCGCTGGGAAATTTCGTAAATACCAAACGGCATTGGTGGATGAAGGTGTAATGTCTCAATTTAATGTAGAGGTTGGTGACGATGTTAAAGTTGGAACTTCCGAATTCAGAATTGTTGGGAAGCTTAAGAAAGTACCGGGACAAACAGAAATTTCAACTACAGTAGCACCTATTGTATACATTCCTCTCAGGTATTTGAAAGAGACAGGACTTCTAAAAAAAGGAAGTAGAATTAACTATTCTGCTTATTTCAAATTGGAAAGTGATAGTCTGGAATTGGCGGAAAGCTATAGAGAGCCTATTCAGAATAAAGGATTGAATTTTGAGACCGTTCAAGACAGAAAAGAAAGCACGGGTCAGGCCTTTAGTAATTTAAGTGACTTCTTGAACCTTGTTGCTTTTGTGGCACTTTTACTTGGCTGTATTGGAGTTTCAAGTTCAGTTTACGTTTACATCCGTGAAAAGATGAAAATCGTGGCAATTCTAAGATGTTTAGGAGCTCAAATCAATCAGGTATTTCTGATATTTCTAACTCAAATCGCGTTTTTCGGTTTGTTGGGATCAATCGTAGGTTCTTTTCTTGGAATGGCGCTGCAAGCTTACCTTCCTGTGTTATTTAAAGGGTTTCTTCCACTTGAAGTAAGCACTACAATATCCTGGTTAAGTGTTGGACAAGGAATTCTGCTTGGCTTATTGATTTCGATTCTATTCACCCTAATTCCATTATTAAAAATCAGAGGTGTAAGTCCGCTTTCTGTAATTAGAGGTGGCTTTGAAACGGTTCGAAGTGGGTTCAAGGATAGATGGAAATATCTGGTTTATGTGGGAATATTCGGATTCATCTGGACATTTTCAAAAATGCAGATTGGCGACTGGATGCAGGCTTTGTACTTCACATTAGGTATAGTCGTCGCATTTCTTGTGTTAGCTGGTTCTGCCAAGTTATTGGTATATCTTGTCCAAAGGTTTTTCCCGAGATCTTTTGGTTTCGTCTGGAGACAAGGGCTTTCCAATTTATATCGCCCAAATAATCAGACCTTAACTTTGATCATAACGATTGGACTTGGTACAACTCTCATATCCATGCTTTACTTCATGCAGGATATCCTGGTAAAGCAGATTACCATTTCCGGAGCGGGAGAGCGTCCAAATATGGTCCTTTTTGACATCCAATCACATCAAAAGGAAGAAGTAAAAGAAATCACACTGGATTACGATATGCCGGTTCTTCAGGAAGTTCCAATTGTGACTATGAGACTGATGGAAGTCAATGGATTCACAAAAGATGATGCATTTAATGATTCAACCATTCTTTATGAGGACTGGGTCTATAACAGAGAGTATAGAGTTACCTACCGGGATAAATTGATTGAATCTGAAAAAATCAGTGATGGGGAGTGGAAAGGAGACACAAAGTCTAATGGAGATACCATTTATATATCGATGGCTAAAGGATTCGCAGAAAATATCGGGCTTCAGATTGGCGATGAAATCTTATTCAACGTTCAAGGAGCTCTCATGAAAACTGTAGTGGGTAGTTTCAGAGAAGTTGATTGGAATAGGGTCCAGACCAACTTTCTGGTTGTATTCCCAACTGGTGTTCTGGAGGAGGCTCCTCAGTTTAATGTTGTCATGACAAGAGCCGCTGAAGGTGACTATGCCGTAAGATATCAACAAGCAATAGTCCGGAATTTTCCTAATATATCAATTATCGATTTGGGACTGATACTTCAGACTTTAGAAGAAGTCCTTGGCAAAATCTCATTTGTGATTCGCTTTATGGCGTTATTTAGTATTGCCACTGGATTATTGGTATTGTTGAGTTCTGTTATCACAAGTAAGTTCCAAAGGATTGAAGAAAATGTTTTATTGAGAACGTTAGGTGCATCAAAAAAACAGATTTGGTCAATTTTACTGACTGAATACTTTGTATTGGGTTCTTTAGCCTCGATCACAGGAATTGTCATTTCAGTACTTGGCAGCTGGCTGATCGCTCGTTTTCTGTTCGAAATAGAATTTGTTCCCAACTTAATTCCCGCACTCAGTGTCTTTACTTCAATCACTGGGTTGACTGTGCTAATAGGTTTGAGTAACAGCAGAAGTGTTGTTAACAATCCTCCGTTGCAAGTCATCCGCAAGGAAGTTTAGATATGAAACATATAGGATTTTTGTTTATCTGGGCTTTGTTTTTAAGCACAGTGAATCTTCATGCCCAGCAAATCAGTATTGCAGATGAGACTACTGAGAAGGAATCCATTCCTTTGGTGACAAACATCTTGAAAATCTCAACTGTAGCTTTTTTGGATGAGACCTTTGAATTGGGATATGAGCGATTCAATAAAAGTCACACCGGCAGTTGGAATGTGAATTTTGGAATACAAGGTTCCAACAGTAATAGTAGAAATCAGAAGTTTGGTTTTAAATATGATCTACAGTATAGAGCTTATCCATTGGGGTTGGGTGAGCGTTATTCTAAAATTGGCAAACTTTATAGAAGAGGTATCTATGGTGGAGTATTCCTACGTGGTGAAATAATAGATAAGACCTATGAGTTTTATCATTTTGATGTATCTCAAAATTTTGGAACTGATAGGACCAACGAACAAGAAATAACCGCTTACAACCCTGGAGTTCTGATTGGAATTCAAAGAACTTTTTTCGATATCATTTATATAGATGTCTACCTGGGGGGCGGAATGAGATTTGTGTCAATCAGGAATAGCGATCCCCTGTACGATGAAAACCAATCAATATTCAGAGATATCTATGATGACGATTACGAGGGGGTCATTCCACGTTTTGGATTAAGCATCGGATTGGGATTTTAGAATAACCCCGGCCAATTCATTATCTGCTGGAAGAATTCGATCACCACTTTTGGATGTATAATAATACTAAAGGCTATTCCACAAAGCGCTCCGAACATATGAGCGTCATGATTAATTTTATCTCCCAAGTTTTTCCCTTGGAAGTAGGAATATATTAAGTATAAGGTTCCCAAAATAAAACCTTCTATTCCAATTGGAATAAACATCAAAGAAATCTCTGCCAATGGATAAAACATAATAAAGGCAAAAAGTACAGCCGCCACACCCCCAGATGCTCCCAGTGAATTATAACCTTGATAATTCGAATACTTAAATAACGACTTTAAGTCGGATAGCACTATGGAAATCAAGTAGAAAGCAATGAATAATATTGACCCAATCAAAGGCCCGAAATAATAATCCATGACGCGCTCCAAGTGCTCGCCAAAACAATATAAGGCAAACATATTGAACCCCAGGTGAACATAACCACTATGAATAAATCCTGAAGTTAAAAGCCTGTAATATTGGTTGTAATGCCTTACCTGGTAGGCATTCATTACCAGTCGGCTCTTCAGCTCTGGGTTGTTTTCTGCTCTGATACTAATAAGAACAGTAACGATGATAATTATGATGGTAAGAGAAACAGGCATTATTTTTCTCTGTTGATCAAATATTCAGCAAAGGATTTTAACTGTGCTTTTCTTTCGTCCGGTGCATCTAGTTTTTCAAGGGCCTCAAAACCTAATTTGAAATAGGAATCAATTTTCTGCTCGGTTAATCCTTTTATTCCAAGGCTATTATATATCTCAGTTACTGCTGATACTTTCTCCTCAATCTCAAAGTCTTCCAGAGAAAGCCATTTATCTAATTCAGATTTTGTCTCTCCTGCTGCAAGGTTTAGAGCATTTAATAAGAGGAAAGTTTTCTTGTTAGAAGCAATGTCTCCACCTACCTGCTTGCCAAACTTTTCTTTATCACCATAAACATCGAGCAGGTCATCTTTTAATTGAAAACCAATACCAATATTGATCCCAAACTCCTTCAATAACGCAGTGTTTTCCAAAGACATACCACTTAGTATGCCGCCCAATTCCAGACTAAATCCAAGCAAAACGGCTGTCTTCAGCATGATCATTTCAATGTATTGTTCTTCACTTACATTATCATACTGCTCAAAATTCATGTCCAGCTGTTGGCCTTCACATACCTCAACAGCACACTGATTGAATTTCTGAATTACCGTTCTTAATAGCTCTTTATCAACATCCAAAAGCATGTCATATGCTTTTACCAACATTGTATCTCCAGAAAGAATCGCAATATTTGGATCCCACTTTTCATGCACTGTTGGTTTACCTCTTCTGATTGGAGCATTATCCATGATGTCATCATGCATTAAGGTGAAATTATGAAAAACCTCTACTGACAAAGCAGGTATCAAGACTTTCTGATAATCGTCTCTTTTTATCATATAAGCCAAAAGGACTAATAATGGCCTCATTCTCTTGCCTCCAAGCTTTAATATGTATTTGATAGGCTCATAAAGCTCTTGTGGTCTTTCTCCAAACGACATAACATCGAGCGTTTGGTTTAATTCTTCAATGTATGATTTAATCTTCTCCAACAGGTAAATTTATATTTGATGAAAAGTTATGCTTTAATCCCAGACAAAATCTAAATCGATGATTCTGCGATCAATATCTGTATTTTGGACTGTAACAGTCACTTTATCCCCCAGGGTAATAATTCTTTTGTTACTTCTTCCAACAATTCTATAATTCTTCTCATCGAATTCATAGTAATCGTCATCCATATCAACCATACGAACCATTCCTTCGCACTTAGTCTCAATAATTTCTACGTAAACTCCCCATTCAGTTACCCCTGACACGATCCCTTCGAATTCCTTATCCTCTACCATGGACATAAACTCAACTTGCTTATACTTGATAGAAGCTCTTTCTGCGTCTGCAGCTCTTTTCTCTCTATCAGATGAATGAAGGCATAATTCCTCGTATTCATCCCTTTCTGGTGATTTACCACCATCAAGGTAATGTTGCAACAAGCGGTGAACCATCACATCAGGATATCTTCTGATTGGTGAAGTAAAGTGTGAATAATGATCAAATGCCAATCCAAAGTGACCTTTGGTTTCTGTGGTGTACTTTGCCTTTGCCATTGCTCTAATAGCTAGCGACTCAAGTACATTTTGCTCTGGTCTTCCTTCAATATCTTCCATTAATTGATTCAGATTCGAAGAAATATTACCATTCAAAAAGTTAACCTGATGGCCAAATTTCACAGCAAACTGACCAAAATTATCCAGTTTTTCAGGATCTGGGTTTTCGTGAATTCTATAAACAAAAGTATTGGCATCTGTTGTAGTCCTTTTTTGCAATCCAAATACATATTCAGCTACTCGCTTATTAGCCAGAAGCATAAATTCCTCGATCATCTTGTGAGCATCTTTCCTTTCTTTTGGAAAGACTCCTAAAGGTTTTCCATCCTCATCAAGCTTAAATTTCACTTCAACAGTCTCAAAATTAATGGCTCCTTTTTTAAATCTTTGATCCTTTAATTTATGAGCCATACCATTCAGTATGTTTATCTCTTCCTGAAAATCTCCTTCCTTGGATTCTATCCTTTCCTGTGCTTCCTCGTAAGTAAATCTTCTGTCACTATGAATCACTGTTCTGCCAAACCACTCTTTCTGAATTTCAACATTTTCATCTAGTTCGAACATTGCTGAAAAAGTGAGTTTATCCTCATTTGGGCGTAACGAGCATAGTTTATTAGATAATTTCTCTGGAAGCATTGGAATAGTTCTATCAACCAGGTAAACTGAAGTTGCTCTGTCTATCGCTTCTTTATCGAGAATGGTATCTGGCTTTACGTAATGACTTACATCAGCGATGTGAACACCTACCTGCCAATTCCCATTTGATAATTTCTTTAAACTAAGGGCATCATCAAAATCTTTAGCATCTACTGGGTCAATGGTGAAAGTTGTAACATCTCTAAGATCTCTCCTTTGCTTGATCTCTTTCTCCGGGATCTCCTCCTTGATTTTTTCAGCAGCTTTTTCCACATCCTCAGGAAATTGGAATGGCAATCCAAATTCCGCCATGATGGAGTGGATTTCTGCTTCATTTTCACCCGCTGGCCCAAGTACCTGAACTACTTCACCAACTGGGTTCTTTCTACCTTTATCCTGCCACTTTTTGATTCTGCATAGCACTTTATCATTTTGAATTGCTCCTCCAATCTTTTCAGGGTATACAAATACATCAAAATGGTACTTTTTGTTATCTGGCATAACAAAAGCGAAGTTTTCAGAAATTTCAATTCGACCTACAAACTCCTCTCTCGCTCTCGAGATAATTTCCTCAACTCGACCTTCAGCTCTTTTTGAGCTTGTTGCCATTGCTGTTTCCATTACTCTTACTGTATCACCATCAACAGCTGTCTTTAAATCTTCAGTCTTTACCCAGATATCATCTTCCCGTTCCGGAATGACGATATAGGCAAATTTTGGATTAACGTGATCTACTTTACCAACAAGAAATTCAGCTTCTTTTGTGCTGGTGTAATTTCCATTTCTTGCTTTCTTTATCTTCTGAGCTCTTTCCATATCAAAAACTATTGCTTTGATACTTTCCTTAGACTTTTTGTCTCGAACTCCAGTCTTTTTTATAATCTGTCGAATGCTGAATGACATCCCTGGGTTAGCACCAAACATGTGCCTCACGGAATCTCGTAATTGTTTTTGATCTATGCTCCCCCTCTTACCGGCCCTATTTGGCCTTTTCTTTCTCTTTTTACTCATTTATTCTAAAAATATGGGTAATGTTTTGTTGTTAATATTTTCAATAAAAACCCCATTCCCACGAAGTAATCTCCTGCCAAACAAAGCTCATTCGATGAATGGACAGGCATTTTTATTGTAATTGTCATAAATATAGATCAATTGACAGTATGATCTACCATTTTGAAAATTAAGATTAAGTGAATCACTCATCTCTAACTATCGCAAGATGGTTTTGTTTTGCCAATCAATCGGATTGATTAATCAAGTATTGTGATGTTTTCTTCCGCAACTAATGGCATTTCATTTAGTCTCAGAAACAGCTGTGCAGTTGCAACAACATCATTTTGGCAGTACTTGCTAATTCGGTCAAGGCCACTCTCTTTGTAGTAGACTTCATTGACCTGGCTACCATCTATATCCTCTTTGCTGCTTTTGATATCAAAAAGTGCAGTAAGCAGCTCAAGGCTTGTAAAACTTTTGCGGTCACCAAATTTCCACATTTCCATGGTATCCAGATGAAGGATCTCCCATGGCTTTCTATTTCTAATATCCAATACTGTCGGAATCTTAATTCCATTCACAAGCATTCTTCTGCAGATATAAGGATAATCAAATTCCTTTCCATTATGCGCACATAGTCGCAATCTATCTGAGTCAAACCCTGTTTCCAGTAGTTGTTTAAATTCTTTTAATAATTCTTCTTCATTGTCATTCTTAAATGATTTTACTCTTAAATGGACATCTCCAGTTTCATCCTTATGAAATATCCCAGCAGCAATTGTTATGATCTTACCAAATTCCGCATAGATAGCAGCTCTGTCAAAAAACAATTCATCTGTATTTAATTCATCTTCATTCCTGATGAATTGTGCTTTGCGCTCCCACTGTTTCTGCATTCTCTCTGGCAATGAACCAAATTCCTCATGAATACTGGCTGTCTCAATATCAATTATCAGGATGTTTTTGAGATTTTGCATTTGTGGTTGATTGATGATTGTGTCTTAATTAACTGTGCAGAACTCCCTGCAGACCTAACTCTTTTATCTCAATTAGGTTCTCTTCTTTGATGGTATCCTGGACAAAGATAAACTTCTTATCGTAAATCTGTCCATCAATGTAATAACTTACCCAGTATTCATTGTTTAAATGAAATACTTCTGGTTGTATTGGTTCTACTAATGCATACTCACCCGCATCAACCTCTGGTATTACATGACGTAAAGTTGAGGTATTTTGTTCTTCCCCATCCTTTTTTCCGTATCCTTTTGAAGTGATCATTACGGTATTGATTGGTAGATCATTTCTGTTCAGCAAATAAACAAACCACTCAGGATCACCTACTTCTGCCGGTTTTTGGACCACAGAAATCATCACATTTTCTACCGGTAAAAAAGGAATGTCTTCTTTCATTATTCTATCTCTATTTCCATTTCAAATAAGTCCGCAATATGCTTTCTCAATTTGATTTCTACCTCACTTATATCTACTTTTTTTCCAAGCTCTTTCTCCAATGAGGTTACAGCTTTATCATCGATTCCGCATGGAATAATGTGTTCAAAATAGGATAAATCAGTATTTACATTAAATGCAAACCCATGCATAGTAACCCACCTACTTGATTTGACTCCTAATGCACATATTTTTCTTGGATCTTTTTGTTCAACATGATCAATCCAAACTCCAGTTAGTCCATCAATTCTGCCTGATTCTACACTGTATTCCTTCAGAGTTAATATCACAGCTTCCTCCAGAAGCCTTAGATATTTATGAATATCAGTAAAGAAATTATCCAAATCCAGAATCGGATATCCAACTATTTGGCCTGGACCATGATAAGTAATGTCACCACCTCTATTGATCTTATAATAGGTGGCTTCATGCTGTTTCAATCCATCTTCATTGAGCAGTAAGTTTTCCTGCTTCCCACTTTTACCGAGGGTGTAAACATGAGGGTGATAACAGAAAATTAAATAGTTAGGTGTTTCTTCCTCATTGCCCTCATTTCTTCGATTCTGTATTTTTAGATCTACAGATTGCTTGAATATATCTTCTTGATAATCCCAGGCTTTCTGATAATCTATCAGTCCTAAATGTCTAAATTTTGTTTTCTTATTCAGGATATTATTCATGGTACATAAGTCTCCAATAGCTTAAGGGAAGGAGACGCTGACAATTTATAGTTCTTTATACTAGCTGGAACCAAAATGGAATCACCCATTGAAATATTGGTTATTCCACCTTCAAAGGTAATCTCCCCACTTCCTTCTAAACAGATATAAATAACAAAAGAATCCAAGTTCGCAAAATCTCTTTCCAATTCTGAGTTGAGAACAATCTTATTAGTCTCGAAATAATCACTTTTCACCAGCTGTACAGCTTGATTCGATTCATCAGAATACTTGGTCTTATATTCTGGATAGCAATTGTAATCAATCGCATCCAGCGCTTCCTCTACGTGCAATTCTCTTGTATTTCCTTCGGCATCCTTCCTATCAAAATCGTAGATTCTGTAGGTTATATCTGATGTTTGCTGAATTTCTGCAATCATCAGTCCTTTTCCAATGGTATGTACTCTTCCCGCCGGTAAAAAGAAGACATCATCTGTTGAAACATCTTCACGATTTAAGATACTTGTAAGTTTCCCAGCATTAAAAGCTTCCAGATACTCTTCTTTGGTTAAAGTCTTGTTGAATCCAGAAATCAAACTGCTACCTTCATCAGCTTGCATCACATACCACATTTCGGTTTTCCCAAAAGAATTGTGCCGCGCTTTTGCTAGATTATCATCCGGATGTACTTGAATTGAAAGATCATCATTGGCATCAATGAATTTTATCAGTAAAGGAAAATCATCCTGGAATTTCTTGTAAACTCTTTCACCTACAAGTTCCCCTTTATATTCCTGAATAAGTGATTTCAAATCCTTTTGCTGAAGGGGACCTTGACTCACTACAGAGATATTACCTTCCACACCCGAAACTTCCCAGGTCTCCCCACAATTAGGTAATGGTGCAAAATCTTTCCCTAAAACATTCTTAATTTTCTGACCTCCCCAGATCTTATCTTTGTATATGGTATTAAACTTTAGTGGATATAATTTCATTGAGCTACTTTCTGTAAATTAAAATTTTTGTTGCTCACTTTTGGGTTTGACAAAGTTGACAATTTTTATTTCATTTTAAAACTAGTCATTGAAAGTACATTATTAGTGGAGTCAGATAAGAAAAAAATTGGTATTACCGGAGAAAATCAAGCGGCATCATATCTTGAAGGTCTAGGTTTTGAAATATTAGAACGGAATTACAGATACAAAAGAGCTGAGATAGATATCATAGCCATGAAGTCCAATTTATTGCTATTTGTTGAAGTAAAAGCAAGAAAAAACAATCGTTTTGGTAACCCGGAAGAGTTTGTATCAAACAGTCAAAAGAAATTAATCATTGAAGCTGCCGATGATTATATCCATGCCATCAATTGGCAAAAAAACATTCGTTATGACATCATTGCTATTACTGGAAAAGAACTAGAACATTTCCAGGATGCATTCTATTGAGCAGAGATGTACCTTTTGCTTTCAACCGTAATTTCAGATCCTTCAGCCAGCATAACTGAATCTGGTTCAACATCGGTCAAATGAGCAAATTGATCTCCATACAAAGCTCCAAAATCTACGTCAATCTCATATGAGTTAACATGATAAGTATTCCATCTTGGATGAGTCACCTCATATTCTACTGTTTTTGCTCCATGAGCCGCATAACCCCAGTAATGTTCCGTAATGAATTCAGATTCGGAATCAGTTTCGAGTTCATAAGAGCTGTTGCTTGCCCCGACATTAAACTTATTCCATTTGCCATTGTATTTCCATTGATATGCTACTACCCTTTCTCTTAATGTTTCATGCCACAGATGTTTCATGGGCATTGTCTGGTAGTTCTCTTTGTAAACGGTATTTGCGACAAAAGTTAGTGCAGGTTTGGGAACAATTTCTTTAATGAAAACTACTCCACGTTTCCAGTCGCCATTATCATTATACTTTACATAAAATCGAAGATTAACCTCTTCAAAGTTGATGTGGCCCGGGATTTTAACACCCAGCATCTTGGTATTCAGGAACATAAAACCAACCAGGCTTACATAGCATCCACCTTGCCATAAGTCGAGTTCTGTGAATCGCGGAACGAAAGGTTTGAGTATCTCAGGGTCTACTTTATAATTTGCGATTGCAAGTTTGCGCCATTCGGCATTTAAAAAGCTCATTAGTGATATATAAATTCGCCATAAGGGCTCTTTACAGTCACTTGCTTCTTTGTCGATTCCTCTACTCGTCCAATAATCTTTGCTTCAATCCCAAAAGAAGTGGCAATGTCTATGATTTCTCCGGCATGGGATTCATCCAAATAGATTTCTAATCGGTGACCCATATTGAAAACCTTATACATTTCCTGCCAGTCAGTCCCACTCTCTTCATGGATTATTCTGAATAGTGGAGGTAATTCAAACAAATTATCTTTTATAACATGTAAGCCCTCAATAAAATGTAAAACTTTAGTTTGGGCTCCACCGCTGCAATGAACTATTCCATTGATTTTTGACCTCAAGAGCTTAAATATCTCAGCCATAACCGGAGCATAAGTTCTTGTAGGGCTTAACACCAACTTTCCTGCATCTAATGGACTACCCTCTACTGAATCTGTTAACTTATACTTACCAGTGAATGTTAGATCACTGCTGATTGCTGGATCAAAGCTCTCTGGATATTTTGTTCTGTAAACTTCATTAAATACATCATGTCTGGCTGAAGTAAGTCCGTTGCTCCCCATGCCTCCATTGTATTCATCTTCATACTCAGCTTGTCCATACGACTGAAGTCCAACAATGACATTACCTGCTTTGATATTGTCGTTGCTAATAACATCAGCTCTTTTCATTCTTGCGGTAACTGTGCTATCAACAACTACAGTCCTAACCAAATCTCCTAAATCAGCTGTTTCTCCGCCTGTTGAAATAATATCTATCCCATTATCCCTAAGCATTTGAAGTACTTCTTCGGTCCCGTTAATAAGAGCAGCAATTACTTCTCCTGGTATAAGGTTTTTATTTCTTCCTATCGTAGATGAAAGTAATATATTATCAGTCGCTCCAACACAAATCAAGTCATCTACATTCATGATAACCGCGTCTTGAGCAATTCCTTTCCAAACCGACATGTCGCCAGTCTCTTTCCAATACATGTATGCCAATGAAGACTTTGTTCCTGCACCATCCGCATGCATGATGTTACAATAATTAGGATCACCCGCGATAAGGTCAGGCACTATTTTACAGAATGCCTTTGGATATAGACCTTTATCCAGATCTTTGATTGCATTGTGAACATCTTCTTTTGAAGCAGAAACTCCTCTTTGGGCGTATTTTTCAGAACTCATAGGATGTGATTAATAAGGGCACAAATATACGGTGTTGCTTGAAACATGTGGATTCAATTATTAACATTAATTTAGTTCCATCAATATATTTTAGAGATGGAAGAATTGCACTTAGAAGAAAATCAACAATATTATCCTCCCGTTCCAAAGGAGACCCCTAGAAAACAGTCAATTCAAAGATCAATTATCAGCCTTCTGATATTCATTATAGCATTCTATCTATTCTTTCAGTGGGATATGTTTTACATATTAGTTCTTGTAGGTATTCTGATGATCCATGAGCTGGGACATTACCTGGCAATGAGGGCATTTAACTACAAAGACCTTAGTATATTTTTTATTCCATTAATAGGAGCCGCTGCATCAGGCACAAAATCAAGAGCTTCTCAGAAAGAGGAAGCAATAATCATTTTGGCAGGACCGATACCTGGAATTATCATTGGGACAATCTGTTTTTATTACGGAATGACAATGGATAATCACCTGCTTTCCAGAATAGGCAATATCTTCCTGTTTCTAAATATTTTCAATCTTTTACCTGTAGTCCCACTAGACGGTGGAAGAGTTTTAAAAACACTTTTCTTTGAGTCAAATCATATCGTTAGTCAGGTCTTTTTGATCATTTCTATGATTGTTTTGACCGCTTTTGCTATTTATGCAGAATCTTATTTCTTCCTGGTTATCCCCTTCTTTCTTTACTTGCAACTAACATCCGGAATACAAACCCGTAAACTCCAAAAGGCCCTGAAGCAAAAAGGAATCCCATTCGATAAGCATTTTGATGAGTTAAGCCCTGAGGAGTATTGGAAAACAAGGGATGAATTGCCAAGATATATTAAGTTTTACACCCGTCTGATTATTCCAGGTAGACATATCTTATCACCTAATGAGAATCGCATCATAAATCAAATTAAAGCACTGATTCAAAAACCTGCGGAAAAAGATTTGAATGTTTTAGGAAAGTTTTTGGTGATTCTCGTATGGGTATCTGGCTTTGTTTTGCCTGTTTTAATTGCCTTACTAATATTTCTGAATTCAGAAGAAGCAATCGGAGTAGGTCTCTAAAATTGCGGCTATCCTAATTATTTTTTAAATTGTATGACACTTTATTTTTTAACCAAATTTTAAAAACACTCCGTCCATGAGAAAACTAGTCATGCCAATTCTACTGTCTATCCTTATTCCTGTAAGTTTAATGGCTCAAGATGATGTCGATAGACCTGCAAACATAGGAGATAGCGAATTTGATAATTTCAAGAACACTTCATTTGATATTCGTGAAGAGTCTTTCACGCTAAGAGAAAGCGTGACCAAAATTGATGAAGAAATCAAAAACTACTCTGGTGTTATGAATACTATTGGTGTAGAGAAGCTAAAAGGAAACTTCAAAGCATTATTAGATACAAAAACTGCAATTGCAACAATTGTAAACAGAATAGGAGAGCTTGATAATCAAAGCAAAGATTTACTTCAGAATGCTAAATCATTGAAGCCAAAAACAAAGTCGTTGAAAGCAACAAAAAACACCAATGCTTCAGTTAAAGGCTTGAAATTAGCAAAAACCGACCTGGACGCTGTTAAAGAGATGTTGTCAGCAAATATTGAACTTCTCACCAACGAGCTAAAATCCAGAGGAGAACCAATTGAGTAAACCCTAATTTCCCAATCATACCAGTGACCGATAGATTAACTATCGGTCATTTTTAATTAAACCCTATCCGTTATGCTCAGATCTGTTCAAATCACACTATTGCTTGTTCTATTTTCGATTACTCCCAATATCGTAAATTCACAAAATCTGCTTCAACGGGCAGAACAAATCGCAAGTAACCGTCTTGCAAAGGAGGGTGCAAAAAAACTCATAGCATTAGATTCAATAGATTTCCAATTCGCGATTTCCATTAACCAAGGTGCGGGATTTTTTGATATCGAGCAAAAAGGAGAAACCGGTTCAAAACTATTGTACAGTTTTAAAGAAGAAGCGCAAAAAGAAACCTGGGAAAAACTGCGTGACACATTAAGAATCGGTATTGGTATGTATAGTATCAGACGGTATGAGATGGCAGAACGAACTATTCGGAGAACCAAGAGCATGCTTGAACCCTTAAAAACTCAAGATCATGCTTACATGGTTTATCTAAGAACCGTTTCCAATTTGGGCCTCATTTTAATGACACAGGGTAAACTTGCAGAAGCAGATCAACATATTGCAAATGCAATTGAAATGAGCGAAAACAGTGTGGGACCAGCAAGTGCTCCATTCATTGCAAATCTTAATAACAAGGCAAAGCTTTTGCAGCTCAACGGAAAATACACAGAAGCAGAGAAAGCATTTAACTACGCAATCCAATTAGCAGAAAAAGTTTTTGGTGGAGGAAAACAATTAGCTATTCTTCGAAACAATAAGGCTATGTTATATCAAGCTCTCGGTCAGTACGATGAAGCGATTGATGAAATGAATTTGGCAATTGAAGCAAGTAAAACCGCTCCAAAAAAGGTCCTTGAGGGTGAAAAATCATTTGATAACAGAAAGTTCAATGCCAACATGGCGACACTCCTTCAGGCTTCTGGTCAGTATGAAAAATCGGAGCAGCTCTTTATTGAACTAAAAACCATCTACGAAAACAGAAGGCAAACGAAAAATGCAGAATATGCAGGATTAATGAATCAACTGGGTTTGCTCTACATAGATATGGGCAAACTTGACCAGGCAAGAGCTCCTATTGTTAAATCCCTTAATGTCTACAAGAAAAGATGGGGTGAAAACAACATCTACTTTGCAAGAACAGCGCTAGACCTTGGTAATCTTCATAGAATGCTAGGTCAGTATGAAGAGGCCGAAACATGGCTTAGCAAATCATACTCAATCAGGAAGCAACTACTGGCTCCTACCCACCCTGAGTATATAAGCACTCAGGAATCAATGGCAATTTTGTATTGGAAAACAGGTAAGAAATCTAAAGCTTACGAGCTTTACAAAGATGTAATGGACAAAACCATCGATGTAATCAATGAGTTTTTTCCACCGATGAGTGAATCTGAGAAGACAAAGTTCTGGGACATCACTTCGCCAAGATTTCAACGCTTTTACAACTTCGCCTTGGAAACTGTAGGCACCAATACTTCCATTATGGAGGATGTTTACAACTATAATATGGTGACCAAAGGTCTTTTATTAAGTGCAACCAGTAAAGTAAGAAATTCAATCCTTCAAAGTGGTAATGAGCAACTTATCCAAGAATATCTCGAGTGGCAGGATCATAAAGAGCAACTTGCCCGACTTTACAGCTATTCCAAAGGAAAGTTGAAATCCCAAAAAATAGATCTTGAGGCACTCGAGGAAGAAGCCAATGAAATGGAAAGAAAACTATCTGAAAAGTCATCAGAATTTTCATCTGCCTTTACAATGTACAACAATGATTATAAGACAGTAATCAACCTACTAACAGAACAGGAAACAGTGGTTGATATCATCAGAGTTCGAAATTTCAATCAGGAGTTTACAAATGAAATCAAATACCTGGCACTGATCCTTAAAAAAGAGTCTGCTTCACCAGAGTATGTAGTGATTGAAGATGGTGAAAAGCTGGAATTGAATTATGCAAAATATTACAGAAATGCCATTCATTTTAAAATAGATGATGATGCCTCATTCAAGCAATTCTGGGAGAAGATAGAATCCAAAATCGCAGCAAAGAGCAAAGTGTTTTTATCTCCTGACGGTGTATATAATCAGGTCAATATCAATACTTTGAAGTTACCAGATAATCAATATGTCATTAACAAACATGATTTGGTGATTATTGGAAACTCCAGAGATCTTGCGGATATAAAAGATAATAACAAGGAAAACCCTAACCAGGATGCATTCTTATTGGGATTCCCTGAATATGGAACAACCGAAGTAGCGGTACTTCCAGGAACAAAGATTGAAATTGATGATATATCTGGTATTTTGGAATCAAATGGGTATAAGACTTTCCAGTATACAGAACATCAAGCCAATGAGACTTCAATTAAGCAAATCAAGAGTCCTCAAATTGTGCATATTGCAACACACGGATACTTCAAGCAGGATGTTGAGGAAAAGGGATCAGTATTTGGTATCAATACAGAAAATGCAGCCAATAACCCTTTATTGAGATCAGGATTGATTTTAGCAGGAGCCGGAAAGTCATTAAGCGATACACTGGAAGCTGACATAAACAACCACGATAACGGATTACTAACTGCTTATGAAGCGATGAATCTGGACCTTGACGGAACAAGGTTAGTCGTACTAAGTGCTTGCGAAACCGGATTGGGAGAAATCAAATCTGGTGAAGGAGTATATGGTCTACAAAGGGCGTTTCAGGTAGCTGGAGCAGACGCATTAATCATGAGTCTTTGGAAAGTAAGTGATGATGCTACTCAGCAATTAATGACCAACTTCTATAGTAACTGGACAGCTACCGGAGACAAACATGCAGCCTTCCGTCAGGCACAAATTGACCTGATGGCTAAATATAAAGAGCCTTATTTCTGGGGTGCTTTTGTTATGATTGGGGGTTAATTACTTTCCAGTAGATTCACCTTCATCGTCATCATCAAAATAACGGTCAGTTTCATCGTAATCAGCATCATTCTCAATTTCCTGATTGTATCTGGTTACTTTGAATTCCGTTCTACGATTAACTTGATGCTCTTCTTCTGTTTTGGCGTTTTTGATGATTAGTTGCGTTTCACCATATCCTTTGGCAGTGATTCTCTCAGAATCAACACCTTTCGATATGATATAATCAACAGCAGACTTTGCCCTTTTCTGTGATAGGTCCAAATTGTAATCATCACCAGCACGTGTATCCGTATGAGAGCTCAATTCAATACTTATATCCGGATTATCCATCATTATTGTAACCAGCTTATCTAACTCAAGCGCCGCATCTGATCGGATATTCCATTTGTTGAAATCGTAATAGATATTCTCCATCACAATAGTCTTATCAATCACGATTGGATCAAGGTTTATTTTTGCCTCAAATGTGATGTTTGTTACAAGTTTGGTAAGTGTTGATTTATCTACTGATTTTCCAATAGTAGTGAAGTCTTGCCTGGTAGTAAAATAACTGTTCTTTTCACCAATCAAATCATAATCTTCCTCAGGGTATACTTTGAACTGAAATTTACCATCAACTCCAGTAAAGGTTTCATCGAGGATTTCTTCATCCGCGCCAACCAAGGTTACTTTCGAGTTGGGAAGCACTACTTCGTTTCCTCCATCATCTAATGTAACAGTCACTCCAGTTAAGTAGTAATTGACAATTTTCAGATTAGGATCATCATTAACATAAGTGTAAATATCGTCATCACCTTTTCCTCCTTTTCTGTTAGAACTGAAGAATCCTTTGGTCACATTAAACTCATGATAACCAAAGTCATCCGAAGGAGAATTAATTGGAGACCCAAGGTTTTTTACTGTTGTAATTCCCTTTGCTCTGGTAGCTTCAAAAATGTCAAGCTGACCGAAACCTGCATGTCCATCTGAAGAGAAGTATAATTTTCCAGCATCGGAAACATATGGGAACATTTCGTTTCCTGGGGTATTAATTGCATCTCCCAAATTCCTTACATCAACCCATCTACCCCTTCTATTTAGTTTTGCCACATAGATATCAGATCCTCCATAACCACCTTTTCTTGTAGAAGAAAAATACAAAGTTCTTCCATCCGGACTTAATGCTGGAGAACTATCCCACTCTCTTGGATCGCAGATATTTAATATTCTTGGTTCAGACCATTTACCGTTTCTATATCTGGTAAAATAAAGGTTTACGTCATCCGCTCCATTCGCTTTTCCTGGGTTACCTTTTGCAAAAATGATTGATGTCCCATCTTTAGAGATTGCAATGGAACCTTCATTTGTGTTGGGATCATTAAATGTTGGTGGCAATGCCTCAATCGTACTTAAATTAACTTTTGCTCCCTTTGATTCAACCTCATAAATTCTAGTAAATGGAGTTCCTGTCGCCAAATAAATCTTACCTCCATCGCGATTGGACGTAAAGTAAATCTTGCCATTATTGTAGATTGGGGAATATTCAATCCCAGGAGTATTTATATCACTCAAATTCTTTACCCTATAGTAGGTGCCCTTTGCAATCAATTCTTCAAGTTCCAGAAGACCATTCAGTTCTCCCTGAGCTAGTTTTAAAACATGCTCATCTTCACCTATACTTAGATATTCTTCCAGTACCTTTTCTGCTTCCTTGTATTGTTCATTTGCCTCCAAAGCCTGAGCATAATGCAAATAAGCGATCTCATGGTGAGCATGACCGTCAACTGCTTTTTTGAAATATGGTACGGCTTGTTTTAGACGATTAGATTTACGATAGGCTTCTGCTATAAAGAAGTTCTCATCTGCAGTGTGTTCACCTTTATCTTTTAGTTTGTTAATAACCAGATCGTAGTGACCTTTATTGAATTGTTTTTCAATTTTCCCTGTTGTACTGCAACCGAATGAAATAATAACAATCGCAAGAATGGTAAAAATGCTGCTTCTCATAATATCTATCTAATAGAAATAAACATTCAAGGATATCAATCCCCTATACAAAGTACCGCTTGAGCCATGAACTCCCTGCCTCAACCTGCCAACTTTCTTTAAGTTCTCCTACATCTTTAACGAGATTATTGAAAGTTAGTGTATTCTGCGAGATACGACCAGAACTAATATTATTTTTAAGTTCATTCATTGGTAATAAAAACACCTCATCATCATTTATGAATGCAATCTGGGTTCTCTCAAAGAAAGACACACTTAAGTGCTGTTCTAGTTGCCTAATGATTTCAACTGATGAGTCAATGGAGCATCCTGAAGCTGCATTAAAACCTTCATCAACTGTCAAGACTACAAACTGATTCTTATAAACCAGGTAGGAACTTTGCAAAGGTGCCCCGTGTGCTGCCCATTGCTCACAGAAGTTTTGCAGGTTTTGGCTAATTAAAGCTACTTCCTCTTCACTTAGTCTTCTGTTGGATTGATAGACCCAAACTCTTGCTTTGGGATTCATTTCATCGAAATTCACATACATGCCAATGCTACTTTTTGAATGAGAACATAAAACTAGTAATTTAAGTTTAAACTAAGCCTATATGATTTTTTGCCGCAATCTGTAGCGGGAGAGACACCCGATATAGTTTGTGATACTTTCGTGATAAAAGGCGATTAATTTTGAAATGTATGAAAAGAGTACTGCTTGTAGAGGATGACGTTCACATCCGGGATTTGCTGGAGATACATTTAAAAGATCTTGGATGTCATCTTACCACACAAACCGATGGACTCAAAGGATTGAACACGGCCCTAACAGACCCTTTTGACCTAATCGTTCTGGATATAATGCTTCCAAACATGGATGGGTTGGAAATTTGTCGCAAATTAAGAGCTGAAAAAATTGCTACTCCAATATTGATGTTAACGGCCAGATCAGAAGAAATAGATAAAATTCTTGGCTTAGAAACTGGTGCAGACGATTATCTCACCAAACCATTTAGTGTAAGAGAATTTATTGCGAGAGTTAAGGCAATATTTAGAAGAGTAGAATTACTCACTACTAAAGATACTCCTCAGGAAAGCGCATTGAAATTCGGAGACCTTGAAATAGACAAGAGCAAAAGAAAAGTCTCTTTGGGCTCCAATAGAATAGAGTTGACTCCAAAAGAGTTTGACTTGCTGGCACTTCTTGCTTCCCATCCAGGAAGAAGCTACAGTAGAGAACAATTATTAAGTCTTATCTGGGGGTATGAATTTAGCGGGTATGAACACACTGTTAATTCACACATCAACAGGTTAAGAGCAAAAATAGAACCTGACGTCAATAACCCTACCTTTATCATGACTACATGGGGTATTGGCTATAGATTCAATGATGAACTTCAAATCAATCAGGAATCATGAAAAATTCAATTTTTAAAGACTATTTATTCTGGAAAATATCTGCTACGTTCCTGTTGATTCTGGTAGCAGTTGGACTTGCTTACATGTATATCATCACGGATGCATTAGATCAAAATTTCCATGAAAGAAACCAAAGGTTAAATGCCAAAATGGCTGCTCATATCATTGAGGAAGTAAAACCTTTCCTAAATGGTGAAATCACGGAGGATGCAACAAGTGAAATCATGCATCACATGATGGCCATAAACCCAAGTATTGAAGTATATCTTCTAGATCCTCAAGGTAATATTCTAAAATATGTTGCTCCCTACAAGAAGGTCAAAATGGAAGTAGTAAGTCTCTCTCCAATTTCGGAGTTCATCGCTAGCGACGGCCAACAATGTATTTTAGGAGATGATCCAAGAAACCCGGGACGAACAAAAGTTTTCTCCGCAGCACCAGTTTATGAAGATGAAGAATTGATTGGGTATGTCTATGTTATTCTCGCTGGAGAAGAATTCGATACCGTTAATGCTACTTCAAAAAGTACCTTACTATGGGATCTGGGATTAAAATCTGTTGGATTCACACTTTTAGTTGCATTCCTGATTGGTCTAACCGCAATTTGGTTTATCACAAAGAACCTAAGACATATACGACAGGCGTTTAGAAATTTCCAAAACGGAGATATGAATGCTCGTATTTCTAATCAATTTGGGAAAGGAGAGCTCTCAGAGCTAGCCAACACATTCAACGAAATGGCAGATACCATTCAGGGAAACATTGAACATCTCAAATCAATGGAAAACCTAAGAAGAGAATTGGTTGGTAATGTAAGTCACGATTTGAGAACTCCCCTGGCAGTAATCCATGGTTATATCGAAACACTCATTATGAAGAAAGATGAGTATTCAGCCGAAGAGAGAGATAAGTATCTAGGAGTAATTCTTGAAAGCACTGAAAAACTTAAAAAACTGGTTGAAGAATTATTCGAATTATCAAAACTGGAAGCCAAACAAATTACTCCAAAAAAAGAGCCTTTCTTTATCAATGAGTTAATCCAGGATATCATTCATAAATACGAACTAATTATTTCAGAAAAGGGAATAAGCATTGAACCAATCTTCAAGAAAAATATATCCCTGGTTCATGCTGATCTTGGTCTCATTGAACGAGTACTCCAAAACCTAATTGACAATGCTATCAAATTCACTCCTGAAGGAGGTAGAATCACATTGGAAACTAATGACCTTGATCGTTATGTGGAAATCCGGGTTACTGATACTGGAAAAGGTATTCCTCAGGAACAAATACCGTTTGTATTCGACAGATATCATATTGGCGACAAACGATTGAGTTTAGACAACAATAGTACAGGACTTGGGTTAGCCATAGTGAAGAAAATACTTGAAATACATGATGCCACGATTCAGCTTACCTCTAAGCTCAATAAAGGCACAACATTTGCATTTGAATTACCATATTATACTAAGTAGTATGAAATACAAAATATTCTATCTAATCCCTCTAATATTGGCTTCCTGTATAGGTACGGATGTATTAGACGATGTTATCGTATCAGAGACCTTAACAATATCACAAGAATCAGTAATCCTTCAAATAGGAGAAACTGAGTCCTTATCCGCAAATTATACCAATCAGTATGGTTTGGATGAAGATGTAAGTTTAATGTGGAATATTACTGATGGTTCAGTGGCTTCCGTAAATGATCAAGGTGTGGTTACTGCTTTAGCCAGAGGTCAGGTAAATGTCACTGCTAGCTACAATTCAGTAATGTCAGATCCTGTGATGGTAACTATTGTTGAAGACATAAATGATGTTGCTGAAGTACGAATAAGCGCCCCTATGAGCATGCTTGTAATTGGTGAATCAATTCAGTTGTCAGTTTCTGCATTCAACGTGCTGGAAGAAGAAATATCAACAGCTGATGTTGTATGGAACGTGAGTGATGAAACTGTTGCAACTATTACTCAAACTGGATTACTAACAGGTGTAAGTGACGGAGAAGTAGAAGTCACTGCAGAGATTGATGGGATTCAAAGCTTGTCACTGACTATTACAGTTGGAAGTGATATTAGGACAGCTACATTCTCTGGCGCCAATGGATATAACTCATCCGGAACAGCGATGCTATTTGCTGATGAAAGTGGAGATATCATCTTGGAATTAAGTGATGATTTTTCTGCTGACTTTGCTTTGGGAACATTTATCTATTTAGCAAATTCTACTAGTGGTTCTGAAGTGAGAGGAGGAGGTCTGGAACTCAGAGAAATAACATCTGGAGGGGCTCACACCTTTAACGTCACTGAAATTGATGCCTCTGTTGATTTAGATACCTACAGATATGTAATTGTGCTGTGTAAACCTGCAGCAATAACTTTTGGTCTGGCAGATTTTAACGAATAATCATGAAACTTAAGAATATACTTTTAGTCATTATCCTTGTTGCAATTACCTCAACGGCAACCTTTGCTGGTGGTGGATGGCCTCAGCCTAAAGGACATGGATTTTTCAAATTGTCACAATCCATGATTATAGCTGATCAGTTTTTTAATCCAGCCGGTGACATTGTAGATATCACAACCATTAGCATTTATTCAACAGCTCTTTATGGCGAATATGGTTTCTCCGATAGAGTTACTGGAGTATTTCATGTGCCGTTTTTTGTGAGAAGTACTCTGAATGAAGTTAGAAGAAGACAATCAGGCACAATTGAACCAGGGGATGAGGTGAATGCTTTAGGTGATCCAATATTGGGACTGAAGTATGCACTTACAAAAGATAAATGGCTTGCCTTGAGTGCTACTGTCTCAGTTGGTATTCCTCTTGGAGAAACAGAAGGTGGTGATTCTAGAATTTTGCAGACGGGTGATGGAGAATTCAACCAAATGATCATGATAGATGCCAGTCATTCGTTTTATCCTAAGCCATTCTACTCTACTGTTTCAGTCGGATTCAATAATCGCACAAACGGATTCTCAGAAGAATTCAGATATGGATTTGAAATTGGATATACAGGAATCAAGAACCTAATTGCAGTACTAAAAATTAATGGTGTTGAATCTTTCAATAATGGAGAGACTGTAACAGCAGGAAACGGAATATTTGCAAACAACACAGAGTTTCTAGGGGTAACTCCTGAAATCAACTACAATTTGAATGATAAATGGGGTGTATCTGTGTCTGCAGGTTTCGCTCCTTATGCAAAAAGAATACTTGCAGCTCCAAATTATTCCGCCGGAGTGTATTTGCAATTATAAGTTTAAACTTCTGTGACACTTTCGTGATAAGTGGACATGATTTTTACGCTAAACAAAAAAATAACGCATAATAATCATGAAGAAACTTTTCATTCTTACACTATTCACTCCTTTCATCTTCAGTTGTGGAGATGATGACGGAACAAATGAACCAACAACAGCAGATTTAACACTTAACATTTCAGGACTTGCTGACCTGGGTTCAGAAGCACAATATGAAGGTTGGTTAATCGTAGATGGAAGCGCGGTTACTACTGGTACATTCACTGTTGACGGTGATGGCAATTTATCTGAAACTTCTTTCACTGTAGATGAAGATGATCTTGAAAACGCTTCAAAGTTTGTATTAACAATTGAGCCAATTCCAGATCCTTCTGCTGACCCTGCAGATGTTCATATTTTAGCAGGTGACTTCTCAGGAAGCAGTGCTTCTTTAACAATTATGGATGAAGCGGCCATTGGTACTGGGTTTGCGAGTGTTGGCGGAAGCTACATCATTGCAACTCCAACAACATCTGCTACTGACGATGATCTTAGTGGTGTTTGGTTCCTTGTACCAGGTGACATGCCAACTGCATCTCTTACTAATCTTCCGGATTTAAGTAATGTAGCTGGATGGACTTATGAAGGTTGGGCTGTTATTGATGGAACTCCTGTTTCTACTGGCACATTCAACACTGCAGCAGGTTCTGATGCTAGCGCTCCGTTTAGCGGAACAGAGGGTGCTCCTGGTTTTCCTGGAGAGGACTTTATTAACAATGCTCCAAGTGGATTAACATTTCCAACAAACCTTCAGGGCGCTACGATTGTTGTATCTATAGAGCCAGTTCCAGATAACTCTACAAGTCCATTCTTGTTGAAGCCTTTGGCTGGTGATGTACCAACGGATGCAGCTGTTGGAACAAGCTACAACCTGGATAACATTGCAGCAAGTACTTATCCATCAGGAACTGTTACGAGATAAGGGTATTAAGTTTTTGAGTAGTTGTAGTACGGATTAATGCGAAAAAAAGGGATGAAAACGTACCGTTCTCATCCCTAATTGTCCGCTTCGTCACATAAATTGAAAATTTTTCAGGATATATGTAACATTTGGGCAAATTCGCAGTATTACATTAAAAACTGCTAAAAATATTTAAAATTCCTCATAGTTTGAATCCATGTTGTTCTTTTGAGCGCCTGGTTTCCCTTTTTATGAGGGTCTGTGTTTAAAGTCCTTCAGCTTCAGCAATTAGCTCAGCCAAATCCTTCACTTTCACTTCACTTTCTTTCTCTTTATTCTTCACTCCATCCGACATCATAGTCATACAGAATGGACAAGCAGCTGCAATAACTTTTGCTCCGGTTTCAAGTGCCTCCTCAGTTCTTTCAATATTGATTTCCTTATTCCCAGGTTCAGCATCTTTAAACATCTGAGCTCCTCCGGCACCACAACACAAACCTTTTGTCTTGCACCTCTTCATTTCTACCAGCTCAGCATCTAACGCTTCCAGAACCTCTCTAGGAGCCTCATAAACATTATTTGCTCTTCCAAGGTAACATGAGTCATGGAAAGTGATTTTCTTGCCTTTAAATTCACCTCCACCTTTTAGCGTAAGCTTTCCATCATTAATTAGTTCCTGAAGCATTTGTGAGTGGTGTATCACATCATAGTTTCCACCTAAATCAGGATACTCATTTTTGATGGTATTAAAGCAGTGTGGGCAAGCTGTTACAATCTTTTTGATTTCATAGCTATTCATTAACTGAATATTGGCCATTGCTTGCATTTGGAATAGGAATTCATTTCCTGCTCTCCTCGCTGGATCACCAGTACAAGTTTCTTCAGGTCCTAATACCGCAAACTTAATTCCTACTTTATTTAATATTTTGACGAAAGCCTTAGTTACGGCCTTGTATCTATCATCATATGATCCGGCACATCCAACCCAAAATAAAATTTCCGGGACTTCACCAGCTGCAACCATGTCAGCAACCGTAGGGATCTTTATTTCTGTATTTTCACTCATTATTTATATTCAGGTTAAATGTTTATGCTTTGTTTGATTCTTCTTTCAATTCCTGTGACCAGTTAAATCTATCTGCAGGAGAAAATTTCCATGGAGCAAAGTTTGTTTCAACGTTTGAGAACATTGAATTCCATGATGCCGGACTTCCAGACTCTTCCATAGCAACAAATCTTCTCATCTGAAGGATAATGTCTAATGGATTGATATTAACCGGACAAGCCTCTACGCACGCATTGCAGCTTGTACAAGCATTGATCTCTTCTTTTGTAATATAATCTCCAAGTAAAGTCTTTCCATCTTCCAAACCTTTGCCTCCTTTGGCTATACTTGCTCCTACTTCCTCAGCTCTATCACGAGTGTCCATCATGATTTTTCTAGGAGATAATTTTTTGCCTGTATGATTAGCTGGGCATTCAGAAGTACATCTACCACATTCTGTACAAGAATATGATTCCATGATATTCTTCCAGGTAAGATCGTTAACATCTTTAGCGCCAAATCTTCCAATTTCAGCCGGTGGCTCTGTTGATTCTGTTGGCATACCTAGCATCATCTTAACCTCATTAGTTACAGTATCCATGTTGTCCATGTATCCTTTGGCATTAAGGTTAGAGTAATACGTATTAGGGAATGCAAGGAAAATATGAAGGTGTTTTGAATAAGTCACATAAACAGCAAATGCTAATATTCCCACCATATGAAACCACCAGGCACTTCTTTCAAGTATTACAAGAGCGCCATTGCTCATTCCTTCAAATATTGGAACTAAAAAGCTAGAGAAGAAAAATGCTCCAGTCTGAACATAATGCGGATCACCTTTTGCCTGTAGCACCTGATCTGTAGCGTTCATTGTCAGGATAGCAAACATTAGGACGATTTCAATTACCAAAATCAAGTTCCCATCCATTGCAGGCCAGCCTTTCATCTCTGGTTTGGTGAATCTTGGCACTTTAATCACATTTCTTCTAATAAGGAATGCCACGCAGCTGAAAAGCACAAGTACTGCCAGAAATTCAAACATGCCCATCAATACCGGATAGAATCCACCAAGAATAGGAGCAAATATTCTGTGAGTGCCAGCCACTCCATCAATTAGAAATTCAAGAACCTCCAGGTTGATCACTATAAATCCAACATATATGAACATATGCAGAACTGCTGGGATAATTCTCTTAAACATCTTCTTCTGACCGAATGCTACCAATAGCATGGTCTTCCATCTTTCTCCAGACTGATCTGTACGATCTACGTCTCTTCCCAATAAAATATTTTTCTTAATCTGGGTAATTCTTTTGAATAGCAAAAAGCCAAAAAAACCGACGACCAGTAAAAAGGCTATTTGTGATATGTATTCCATTGATTTTGGGTTAGTTTATGATCAACTTAATTTACTTGAAAATTTTATAAAAATTATTTTGTAGACAAATCTTTTATTGCATAGTTTTGCACCTCTTTAAAACGGTGCTGTAGCTCAGTTGGTAGAGCATCGGACTGAAAATCCGTGAGTCGGTGGTTCGAATCCACTCAGCACCACATCCAAAGTCCCGAATTTCTTCGGGACTTTTTCTTTTTACTGACTCTAACTTGCAATTTTCCATTGTCGAACAAAATCTGTCCCGAATATAAGTAAAACGAATAAAATAGTATGCATGCATAACAAATTATTTTGTTTTAATCCCTTAAATCACCTTTTCACAAATTGCGACTTCCAGTTTATTCTTTTCATTCCTGTAGAAAAACAGATAATTAGACTCGCCATCTTTAAGCTGAAACTTCTTTCTGACCTGATCTACAGTCATTGGATAATTTCTGGTTGCTACGCTTACCTTATCGCTTTTTAACCACTTCTTCAATTCCTTTTTTGATGGCGATCCACTCCACAACACTTCAAATCTTCTCCCAGGAAAACCTGCTGTCAAATCTGAGGATGAATATAGATGCGTATTAACATTCAGCTTAGTCACCTCAAACTCCTTGGAAATCAAATTAAAAGCTCCCGACTTCATAGTAGAAGCATTGGGTTCAAATAAGTATTTATCAATACTTCCAATCACTGCATTTGCTTCCTGACTTTCATTTAATCGAAATGAAAACTCCTCTGTTTGGCCACTACGGTAATTAACAGTTCTTACTTCGGTGTTATTAGAACTCGACTTATCTAACTCAAATAGCAGTTCCTTACAATCATTTTTCACAGAAACTATGTGAAGCCTGCTTACATGCTTTAATTGAGAAACTCCAAGGGTAATGTCTAACATTGGGGAAGCTTTGATCATCACCTTAGTCCCCCATGAAATTAAATCAGGCAATAACTCCAATACATTAGGCTCGCAATCGAGGAAGCTATGTACTTTCTTGTTGTTTCCGTCCCTTCTTGCCGGATCTATAAAAACATGCGATGGCTTTTTATCAAGGTTCTTTAGGTAGTCTATTGAATCCTGAGCATGACAATTAATGTTGTTTACACCCAGCACCCCGAAGTTGTATGCTGCGAGATCAACCAAATCCTGATTCCTTTCTACATAATCCACTCTCTCAAAAACTTTAGAGAAGTAATAGGAATCAACTCCAGCTCCACCCGTAAGATCTACCAAATGCTCTCCAGTGAAGTTTTCAGTCTTGTACCTACCTGTTATTTCCGATGAACATTGTTCCATCGATAGAGAAACTGGAAACAACACTTCGCCATTTGAATACCATTCTGGAAGTTTGGTTTTTGCCTTTTTTCTAGCTTCAAGTTGTTGAACGATAAATGGGATATCTAAATCCGGATATTTCCCGGCCTTAAGAGAAACCTGAAATGGATCCTGATCAGCGAATTGCTCAAGTGCTTCAAAGAATTTGGAGTCCGGTTTTACCATTTATTGCTATTATTGAAGATCAATCCCAAATGTCTTAATTAAAACAACATTCAAAAACTTAAAAATTAAAAACAATGAAAAAATTAATTCTTAGTCTCACCATTTTAGGATTCATTTCATTTTCAGCTAACGCTCAAATTGAGCAGGGAGCCATTTTTGCTGGAATCAATTCTAACCTTTCATTCTCCAGCACAAATCTCAACCTGGATGGAAGTAATGACAATTTAAACTCATTTAATATCAATGTTGGAGGTGGATATTTCCTGATTGACAATTTTATGGTGGGACTTAATGCAGGTTATTCTTCAATTTCTCAAGGAGACAATGATGCCAGCTCTACTTTGATTGGCGTATTTAGCAGATATTATATTAATGGTGCGCCTTTCATTGGGGTAGGTTTTGATAACATAAAGCCAGATGAGGCAGATAGTTATGGCCAATTCATAATTCAGGGTGGTTATGCAGCTTTTCTAACTGATAATGTATCTGTGGAACCTGCGATTCAATATCTGGTTGAAACAGGCGCAAGTGATAGAAATACCTTTGCGATTACTGTTGGGTTTGGCATCTATTTAAATAGACAATAAAAGAAGTTACTACCAATAAAAAAGGCTGCTCTTTTACAAGGGCAGCCTTTGTCTTTTTACAGTATCTATTAATAAACCAAACTATGCTCAACCATATATTCAGCAATCTGAACAGCATTTGTTGCAGCGCCCTTTCTTAGGTTATCCGCTACAATCCACATGTTTAGTGTATTGGCTTGAGTGTCATCTCTTCTTAGTCTTCCTACAAATACCTCATCTTTTTCATGAGCATTTACTGGCATAGGATAAACATTGTTTGAAGGATCATCCTCCACAACTATACCAGGAGTCGACTCTAATATTTGTTTGACCTCTGCTAAGTCAAAATCATTTTGAAACTCCACATTAACAGCTTCTGAGTGACCTCCCATTGTAGGGATTCTTACACAAGTAGCCGTAACTTCGATGCTTTCATCGCCCATGATCTTTTTAGTCTCAAGGATCATTTTCATCTCTTCCTTGGTATATCCATTTTCCTGGAATACATCAATGTGGGGAAGAACATTCATATCAATCTTGTGAGGATAAACCATCTCCGGATTTTCTTCTCCTGCTCTTTCGCTCATCATCTGATCAACTGCCGCTTTACCAGTTCCCGTTACCGATTGGTATGTAGAAACAACAATTCTTTTGATTCCATACTGCTTATGTAATGGAGCAAGTGCTAATACCATTTGAATTGTTGAACAGTTCGGATTTGCAATGATTCTATCATCAATTCTAATAACACCTGCATTGATTTCCGGAACAATTAGTTTATGTCTCGGACTCATTCTCCACGCCGAAGAATTGTCAATCACGATAGTTCCGACTTCCTGGAATTTGGGAGCCCATTCTAATGAGGTACCTCCGCCCGCTGAGAAAATAGCTACGTCAGGTTTTCGCTTGACTGCATCTTCCATTGAGATTATGGTTAACTCTTCTCCCTTATAGGTCATCTGTTTACCAGCTGATCTGGCTGATGCCACTAAAAGGATCTCTTCATAAGGAAAATTGCGCTCTTCAAGCACTTTCAGGATTTCACCACCAACAAGCCCGGTGGCCCCAACTACTGCTAATTTCATCGTTAGTAGATTTTTTAATTATTAAACATGTAACTCATTTTACGTTTTGATAACGATCAATTTGGGTTAACGGGACGGCAAAATTACTATATTTAGCAGTTCATATTCTGCATTATCAGATGATTTTAAGAATAAATTTTAGTTTTCTATTCATCTTCCTTACATCATTGTCGCTTTTTGGGCAGATTAATGAAGATTTTACCGATGGTAATTTTACTTCAAATCCTGTCTGGAGTGGTGATGATACTGAATTTGAAGTGGATGGAGGATTTACTCTTCATCTGAATGCACCTGCTGCTACTGAAGAATCATATCTAAGTACTTCAAATACAAACATTAACCTTACTACATGGGAATTTCAGGTATCGCTCGGCTTTAATCCTAGCAGCAGCAATAGAGCTTTTGTTTATCTGGTGAGTGATGTTGCTGATTTGGAAGGTTCTTTAAATGGATACTTTGTAATGGTTGGTAATACAGATGACGAAATTAGTCTGTATCGACAGGATGGAACCAGCACAACTGAAATTCTTGATGGAACAGATGATATTGTCAATTCGGAAACCGTTGATGTATGGATTAGAGTCACGAGAGACAATGATGGATTATGGGAGTTATTCTATGACCTAACAGGAACTGACACCTACACTTCCGAAGGAACTATAACTGACGATACTTACACTAGCACCAGTTACTTCGGTTTTGTTTGTGATTACACTTCAACCAGATCTACTCTATTCAATTTTGATGACATCAGCGTGATTGCATCTTCTCAAGTAGATTCAGTAATTGTCACAAGTGAAAACTCAGCGACTGTAATCTTCAATCAAGAGGTTGAAGAAACTACTGCAGAAAGTACCGGAAATTATTCTGTTGATAACAGCATTACATTGGCATCTGCCACAAGGGATGCTTCCAATTTGGATGAAGTAGACCTTGTTTTCAATGAAAATCTAACCAGTCTTACCTATCAATTGTCGACATCTGGGATTCAGGATGAATTTAGCAGTACAGCTCAAACCACAGCCTCAACATTTGATTTTGATTATCTGGTTATGGAACTGGATACTGCAATCACGTTATCAGACAGCACTATTCAGGTTACATATAATCAGGACGTAGATGAAACTACCGGCACCAATACTGCTAACTACTCAATCGATAATTCAATAGGCAATCCAGCTTCTGCGACAATAGTTGAAAATGACTCCAACAAAGTAATACTTGAAATAAGCTCCAATTTCTTAGATGCAATCACATATAATCTCGCTATTTCCAATGTCCAGAATAAAAATCAAAATAGTACTGTCTCAAATAATCAGGATTTCGAATATATAGAGCCGCTTTTGATTGATACGGTAATCGTTAATTCAAGCAATGAACTACTTGTATTGTTTTCAAAATCGCTTGATCAGACTACAGCGGAAACAGCTTCAAATTATTCTATTGACAATTCAATTGGGAATCCCTTAACAGCTACACTTTCCAATTCTGACTCTGTGGTCCTGGCCCTCTCAACTGAGCTCACAGATAATACTTATGAAATCAGCATCAGCGATGTTGAAGATTCAGACAATAATTCAATTGAAGACGCAAGCACGTTTTCTTTTGATTACCTGCCTCTGGAATTGAACTTGGTAACAGTAAACTCTGACAAGGAAATTGAACTCCAATTCAACCAGGCACTTGACCAAACGTCTGCTGAGACTTTATCAAATTATACAATCAACTTTGACATTGGCAATCCTGACAGTTTGGACTTCACAACAGGGAACTCTAATATTCTGCTCTATTTCTCAGGGTTAGTTAATAATGAATATGAGATTACAATAGAGAATCTCTCAAACGAAGCTGAAAACGCTGAGATCACCACAACAACGGCGGATTTTACAAACTCTGTTGCTACCAGTTTCAAAGACATCATCATCAATGAAATTTTTCCGGACCCTAACCCATCCGTTGGTTTACCATCGGGAGAATTTGTGGAGATTTATAATAGAACCGAGGACCATATTAGCATTGAAGATTTTACCATATCGGGAGGTACAATTGACAGTGCAGTAATTGCTCCAGACTCCTACATCATACTTACCTCCAGCTCAGAGTCTGGAGACTATGCAGTTTATGGAGATGTGGTTGAGGTTTCATCAATGCCTGGATTGACCAATTCCGGGAGACTTCTGACATTGCAGGATCAACTTGGAAATGATGTAGATTCAATCAATTACACTGATGACTGGTATCAGGATAATGCTAAATCAGATGGTGGATACACGTTGGAGCTTATCAACCAGGATCTGGCTTGTAGTGATGAAAATAATTGGATCGCTTCCAATGATAGTGACGGAGGAACACCTGGTACTGCTAATTCAGTGTTGGATAATACTCCCGATACTTCCTCTCCTTCAATAGACAATGTAAATGCTACTGATACAGATCAGATTCAAATTTCATTTTCAGAACCTATGGATGAAGCCACTCTTGCCTCAGCTACATATACCATTTCTGGTTTTGTCATTACTGTTAATCAAGTTATTGAAAGTGGGTTTGGAGGAGTAATTCTGGATTTGGACATGGATCTCACATCTGAAACCACTTATGAACTCACTGTTTCGGGAGCCACTGACTGCTCAGGGAATGCAATTGATGGAACTGCCTTTGAGTTCTATTATGACATTACTGCACCACAAATTCAGAAAGTGGTTATCAATTCCTTTGATCAAGTCACAGCTGTTTTTAATGAGCCGTTGAATGAAAGTATCGCTGAATCGGAAAGTAATTATAGCGTTGATAATGCTTTAGGAAATCCGTCATCTGCTATTTTGGATAATGATGATAATACCAGAGTTACCTTAACATTTAGTTCAGATCTATTGGCGGCTACTACTTATGATCTTTCTGTGGACAATCTGGAGGACACCTTAGGAAACGCCATTACAACTACACAAAATATCAACTTTGAGTATTCGCAGCAGATTGACTCTGTGATTGTAATTGCAACAACATTGGTAGATATCTACTTTGATGAAGCCATTGATTCTGCCGCTGCAACTGTGGTATCGAATTATGATATTGAAGATGTGGGGAATCCAAGTCAGGCGATACCTGATGAGAGTGTAGATTCTTTGGTTCACCTGGTATTACCTACAAACCTTGACGACAATACTACTTTAACACTTATCATAGAAAATCTTCTTGATGCAGATTCCAATGATCTGGTCACCCCTGAATTCGAGTTCATTTATGATACAAGAGCCCCATCTCCGGGGAGCATATTAGTAAATGATTCTGTGACACTTACCGTGAGCTTCAGCGAGGAAATAGATGCAATTTCAAGCGAAACTCTAGAAAATTACCAGTTGGATAATGACGCTTTTCCAGACTCTGCTTCATTGCAGTCTGGGAGCACAGAAGTAATTTTAATTTTTAGTGAGGAATTTGAAGAGGAAGTTGAACAGACACTTTCAATATCTGATATCAAAGACATTTATGGTAACGAAATGTCCTCCACAAGAAACCTCGATTTCACATTTGACGAGCTGGCTCCCAGAATTGACACGATTCAGCAGTTTGCGGAAGATTCTGTGATGATTCAGTTTGTAGAATACGTTGATCAAACCACCGCTGAAGACGTTACTAATTACACATTCGGAGGAAGTGTTAATCCTTCGGAAGTAAGTCGATACAGCCTGGATTCTACAATTGTATTTTTGAAGTTTGCTTCTGATTTAACAGAAAGTGCTTCTCTGGCAATTGAAATTGATAATGTGGCAGATATCAATGGAAATGCTATTTCAGATCCTGTTTCCACTTCCATGAATACTCTGAACCCCACAATAGCTGCGATAACTCCAATTTCTCTAAATCAGGTCCGACTTATATTTAGCAAGGTGATGGATGCTGGTTCTGTTTCCGCAATCACAAATTACCTACTAGACGACTCAGTAAATCCTACATCAATTTCCACAAGCGACAACCAAATAATTGAATTAACATTATCTGAAGAACTATCTGATGGCACTGATTATAGCTTGGTTTTGTCGGATATCACTGATGATAACACTAACGACCTTTCAGAAACTACTTTTGAATTTACCTTCAATGATTATCTGGAAAGCTTAACCATTCTCAATGAATATACCATTCAGCTTGTCTGGGAAAAAGATATGGGGATTCCTGAACTGACTGAGTTTACCCTTTCTAATTCCGGCGCAAATCCAATTGCTATCTCCAGAGACTCTGAAGACCTGAATATTTTGCAGCTACTATTCGCCGATTCATTACAAGAAAATACCGCGGATACACTTTCCTGGACAGGGATTTCGGATTTTAATGGGATTACTTTACCAAATGGTTATGCTACTTTCTTCCTGGATACAAATGAACCAGGTATTGAATCCATAGTATCTACTTATTTCAATGAATTGACTATTATCTTTTCTGAAGATGTAGAATCGACATCAGCTTTAGCTTCAAATCACTATGATTTATTAACAGTAGGAAATCCAACCAGCGTTGAGACCATTACCTCTACACAATATCTTCTTGTGTTCGAAGATAGTCTGGTTGACGCAACGGATTATGACCTGATTGTAGATCGTGTGTCAGATGACTCGGGGAATTCAATAGAAGATACGGTAACATTTACCTTTAACGCTCCTTACATTCCTACCTTAGGCGATTTGATAATAACAGAAATATTGGCGGATCCATCCCCTGTTGTTGGGCTTCCAGAGGCTGAGTTTATCGAAATATTTAACAACACTTCAGAAGATATTAACCTGAGACAAATCACGCTTTCAGATGACTCTGACGAAATCAATCTTCCAGACTCAATACTAACAGCTGGCTCGTATTCAATCATTATTGACGACTCTCAAACTGATAATTTTAGTGGGATTTCAATTATATCGCTGAGTGATTTCCCTTCACTCGGAAATAGTGAGGATAGTATTTCGCTTAGTGTAAATGACGAGATTTTGGAAACGATAGAGTACTCCTCCGATTGGTATCAAGATGACAGCAAGGACAATGGAGGATATTCACTGGAAAGAATCAATATCACACCAGCCTGTGCAGATGAAGAAAACTGGACAGCATCTCTGAACTCATTGGGAGGAACACCGGGAGTGGAAAATAGTGTATTTAATAATAATCCAGACACCGAAAATCCTGAGGTTTCAAGTCTTTCAATCAGTGCAAGCAACCAACTTACAATTGTTTTCACAGAATCTATTGATACTTCCAGTATTGATAATTCGGATTTCAATGTGGCATTGAGCATTTCTGACATTGATAAGTATTACGATAGCCTGATCATCAATTTTACTGAGGACATTGACAGTTCAGTGCTATACACCATCACAATTGAGTCAATACTTGATTGTGCCGGGAATACTCTTGAAATATATAATTCTGAATTTGCTATTGGAAAAATCCCGGAGATTGGAGATTTACTATTTACAGAAATAATGGCGGATCCTACACCAACAGCTGGCCTTCCGGAAGTCGAATTCATTGAAATCTATAATAACAGTACTTCAATTATCAACCTCAATTCTGTAGAACTATCAGATGCTACTTCCACAACTGAACTTAATGAATACCTACTTGAATCTGGCGAATATCTTGTACTTACGTCTGAGTCCAATGCTAATTCATTTGACACGGTAAATGTATTGGGTGTGTCTGGTTTTCCTTCTTTGGGAAATAATGAAGACAGTTTGACTCTCTCCATTGACAGTGAGGTTATTAATACCGTGGCATATGATGATACGTGGTACATGGATAGTGAGAAAGATGATGGAGGGTATTCTCTGGAAAGAATTAATATCGAGCCAACTTGCTCCGAAGAATTGAACTGGGTCGCCTCACAAAACACCATTGGAGGAACACCAGGATCAGAAAACAGTGTGTTTAATAATAATCCAGATAGTATTTCCCCAACAGTTACAGAGTTAACTGCTTCCATAAATTCCATAACAATATTCTTTTCAGAACCTGTAGACACATCTTCTATTCAAGTTTCTGATATTTCCACCTCACTTTCAATCACTGGTTTAGAAAAATCCTTTGACTCACTAGTTGTGAATCTTGGCGAGAGCATAATAGAATCAGAATTATATGACATCTCCTTAAATGACATTTTGGATTGTGCAGGAAATGAAATTGAAATGTATGAAAGTCAGTTTGGTATTGGTAAAACACCTGAAGTAGGAGATCTCATTATTACTGAAATCATGCCAGATCCATCCCCTGTAATTGGGCTTCCAGAAGTTGAATATGTTGAACTTTATAACAACAGTAATGACCTGCTAAACCTTTCAGAAGTTTCATTTGGAGATGCAAGTAATACCCTGGATTTACCGAGCTATTTACTGGAAGCAAATGAATACTTAATACTAACCTCCAGCTCCGCAATTAGTGAGTTTGACACCATAAATGTACTTGGATTATCTGGATTTCCTTCTTTAACCAATAGTTCTGATAGCACTGGAATTTCAGTAAGTAGTGTTGTTCTCGATTATATATCCTATGATCTATCATGGTACCAGGATAGCGACAAAGACGATGGTGGATATTCCCTGGAAAGAATCGCTTTTACTAATAATTGTGATCCTGCAAGTAATTGGGCAGCTTCAAACTCCTCTACTGGAGGTACACCCGGTTATGAAAATAGCATTCTTAACCAAAACCCGGATAATGAAGCGCCATCAATTGTGGGAGTAAGTGTGATCGGGCAAAATACGTTGGTTATCACATTCAATGAATCAATGGATACAACCACCTTCGAGACTGAAGATCTTGTAATTGAACCAACAATTGGAATAGGAAGTACTAACTGGAATGGCTTCTCAGAATTAGAAATTTCACTCTCTGCATCTATCGAAGAAAGTATTTTATACACTTTAGATATTTCCAGCATCAATGATTGTGCTGGAAATATAATGAACAACTATAATGCAACCATAGGCATTGGACAAGCACCAGAACCTGGAGATATCATAATTACTGAAATTTTAGCTGATCCGACACCTATAGTTGGATTGCCAGAAGCTGAATTCATTGAGATTTTAAACAATTCAGACAAACTTCTCACACTTGAGGGTCTTAACATAGAAGATCTTTCAGGCAGCTCTGAATTACAAGGAATATTCATGGCACCAGGGGAATATTTGGTATTAACCAGCACCGCCAATCTATCCAGATTTGATGCTATTGAAAATACAATTGGGGTTAGTGGGTTTCCTTCCTTAGGAAATGACACTGATCTGGTAAAGTTGACTTTAGATGATGTAACTATAGACAGTTTAACCTACGAAAGAGACTGGTATCGAGATACTGACAAAGATGATGGAGGATATAGTCTTGAACTAATTAATCCTGAAGCCATCTGTAGTGGACCTAATAACTGGATTGCTTCAATTAATGAACTTGGAGGCACACCAGGAGAACAAAACTCTGTATTCAGTACACTTCCAGACACAGAATCTCCAATCGTTTCAGGTTTCAGCTTTACAGCAAATCAAATCACTATTGAATTTAACGAGACAATGGATCTTGCTTCATTAAATGGAGGTACATATAGCTTTAACCCAAGTATGGACATCCTGGATATTGTGGCATCAAATGATCAGGTAAGTATTAATTTCCAGGAAGCAATTTCAGTAGGTACTTTGTTTGAACTAACAATAGAAGATGTTTCTGATTGCGCAGGGAATCTAATTGGGTCCACCACTTTGGAATTTGGAATTGGTAACACACCCGGTTTTCATGACATTCTAATAACAGAAATCATGGCGGATCCAGAACCTCCTAATGATCTGCCGAATGCGGAATATCTGGAGATTTTCAATAATTCCAACAACTTGATTGAGTTGACCGGATTGGAATTGAGCGACGCAACAGAAACTACCGCAATCTCTGGCGGAATTCTCAAACCTGGAGAATACGCGATTTTAACTCCTAACTCATCAGTTTCATCATTCAACACATCAATTAAAGTGATAGGTGTTTCCAGTTGGCCTTCTCTTGGAAACAGTGCAGATGAAATCACTATCTCGTTAAACTCGGAAGAAATTTTTTATGTCGCATATAATGAATCCTGGTATGATGAGACAGTGGACGGAGGAGTATCTCTTGAAATGATTGACACATCCAATCCTTGTGGTGAAGACAATAACTGGACAGCATCAATAAGTAATTCCGGAGGAACACCTGGCGAACAGAATTCAACCAGCGCCTCAAACCCTGATCTTTCTGGACCCTCAATTCTGGGGGCTTTTGCCATTGATAACCAGAACGTTTTAATTCAATTGAATGAAAGAATTTTTATTGATGAAAATACCACCATTTCGATCAGTCCGGAGGTTGGTATTACCAGTGCATTTTTGGTTTCAACAAATGAAATAAGTCTTGATTTAGCAACAACATTAACTCCAAACGTAATCTACACAGTATCACTTAGCAACATCGACGATTGTGCTGGCAACTCATTATCAGATAACACTGCAACATTTGTACTGCCTGAATCTGCTGACAGTCTTGATATTATCATTAATGAAATACTTTTTAACCCCAGATCAACCGGAGTTGATTTTGTGGAGATCTATAATAGATCAGACCAGTTCATTAATTTGAAAAATTGGCGAATAGGAAATGATGACTTCTTTATTGATATGGATGCTGATTTAATCTCTGAATGTAATTTGATTTTGGACCCAGATGAGTATCTGGTTCTAACTACAGATAAAGATGTAATCATCAATGAGTACCCACAAGCCTTAGCTGAAAATATCGTTCAGGTAAATAGTTTGCCAACATTGTCAAATGATGAAGGGACAGTTGTACTGATTGATTCTTCAAACAATATCATTGACTTGGTTGACTATTTTGAGGACTACCATTACAATCTATTGGATGGTGTAGATGGTGTTTCATTGGAAAGGATCAGTTCTGAAAGTGCAAGCAATGATGGTAATAACTGGAGATCAGCTTCTAGTATTGTTGGTTTTGCCACCCCTGGATATGAGAACTCTCAACAATTTAGCAATCAGCAAATCGACAGAGCTGTACAAATTGAACCTGAAGTATTCACACCGGGAGAACCTTCTTCCGGATTACCGACCTTTACTACAATTAATTATGAGTTTGATGCGGCTGGTAATTTTGCTAATGTCAGAATATATAATACAAATGGTCAATTGGTAAAGGTATTAGCCAATGGTGAATTATTGTCATCCACTGGATTCTTTAGGTGGGATGGAACCAACAACAACGGTAAAATCGCTGAAGTTGGTTACTATATTGTTCACTTTGAATTATTCAATGCCGATGGATCTAAGAAAAGCTTCAAGAAAACGGTGGTAGTGGGAAGGCAGTTCTAAATACCTTCCTCATCGTAATTACATTCTTCAGGGTCTTCAGTTATATCAGAAATGTAATCTTCATACACATAATAATCGATCCCATCATACCAATCGTGATACATGACTGTTACATTATACTGTTTTCCTATGTAAAGCATGGACGGTTCACCGCTTAATGTTGATTCCATGTAGATCACAATTTCAGCCCCAAAATCCTTCACGTTTACAGATGAGATTCGATATTCTTCTGAGTCCATTATCATATCATGTGTAACATTACCATCTCCAAATGTGAAAACTGGTTGTTCGCATGTTTCATTATATCTCATGAATCCATCTTCAACTTCCATTACATTGGTATAACTACCAAAGTATTCCCCAACTGCTCCTGCAATTTCGTCACCTGAATATTCTCTTACGTTTTCAATCCCTGCATATTCATTCAAAGCACGTTGCAATGAAACTTCCACATCAGTAAAATCTTTGCTAGTCGCCAGGTCCATAGCCTGATCGTAATCGTCTGCTTCTATTGCTTTCTTAGCCATCACACTGTAGGCTATATTGATATCGGTAGTAGAGAAATTGTCCTCCTTTATCCAACCTTCTTTAAACCAAGTAGCACCTTTAGGCTTTCCTCTAACTTTATACCATTCTGCAGAATCATCTCTTTCGCTAACAGCTACAATATCAAATTCGAAAAACTTATCCTTGGTTCTTGTTAAAGGATCTGCTCGCTTGTAGATATATGTTTCATTTGTGATCGTTGCTGGATATGCATTTTCACCAATTAATCTTCTTTGAACCCATCCTTCAGAATTATCTGAAAGCCTTACTAACGCGTATTCATTCTTCTTATCAGAATTTTCATCAACCTCGTACTTACCTAATAGATTAAGTTTTTCCCCTAGGTTGATTGATGTTAAGTACTTTCCTTTATCAGCTGGTGTCTCCCTAATTGATAATTTATCCCAAATGCAGGCACCAACTCCCATTTCTCTTTTATTACAAACTATCTTACCATCAGACTGTGTAATACACTCATCAACAAATGGTGTTGGCAAAAAACTATCCCAATTATGCTCGTAATTAATCACATTGAAAGTACTGTCATTGACCTTTGCGTAATTGGCATTTGCTATTCCCATATCAAGGCATGCATCAAAAGAAACCGTCTTGTTATCTAATATTTCTCCTCCCCGGGTTGTAAACATGTATGCACTTCTAATACATTGGGACTCATCTTCAGTATGAAGAATGCTAAATTTGTTGAGCCCCTGACTTTGTCCAAGCCAAGCCAAAAAGTAGAATTGATGATAATTGATTACTTCCTGAACCCTTTCCGGTGTTTCGAACTTAGGTTGTAGTAATTTCTGGAGTAATTCATGATCTGTAATTTCCGTTAAACTAGAAATGTCTATTGAATCAGTATTAATTGTTTGTGGTTCAGAGATTGCAAATTGCGACTTGTAGGTGCTGAAATCTGTTTTCCCGCATCCAAATAAGATGATTGCTGCGAAAATCGAGTAAAAATATTTCATGGTTAAATAGGCGTTAGTGATCCGATCCCTTCTTGCTTCCCATAGTTAATTTAATTTTTTTCTGTCTTTTCAATGATATGCAACCAAAAAAAAATCAAGCATGGAAGTAATCAAATTGGTATATTTAATTGTTATCTATATAAACAGCTACGAAATGAATTGTCTAATTAACAACATCGCCAAGTACTACACCGAAAAAGGTAGGAAACTTGAGGTCATCAGAAGGTACCTAAGAATGAAATATAGAATCAATATTGATAGTAATGCTCTGAAATCAAGAATTGAATCATTGCAACTGTCTGAGGCTTAAGCATTTTCAGATTTACATCTTAACACCCCAATTGAATTCGGGGATATTTTCTCCTCTGCGTTTCCAAAAATTTATTAGATTAGCGCAAATTTCAACCAACCCTTTGCCAGGAACCTTAATAATTTTAGGATGGAAGAGAAAACCAAATATACCGCTGAAGAACTAAAGGAGTTTGAAGATTTGATCAATGAAAAACTTGATAAAGCCAAGAATCAATTAAACTTTATTAAAGAATCAATCTCTAAAACAGGTGACATGGGTACTGGAAGTACTTTCGGTACAATTAAGACTTTGGAAGACGGTGCAGAGACCGCTGAAAAAGAAAGCTTAAACCAGTTAGCTGCTCGCCAACAAAAGTTCATCAATAACCTTGAAAAGGCACTTATTAGAATCAAAAACGGTACTTACGGCATCTGTATTGATACCGGCAAATTGATAAGCAAAGAAAGATTGAAGGCTGTACCTCACACAATGCATTCAATTGAGGCCAAATTAAGACAAAGTAAGTAATTGAATTACCTCATTAACCATATTGAGGCTTTGATCTTTTGTTCTCCCAAACCAATTGAGGAGAAAGAATTAAAGAATTGTCTGACTGAAATGTTTGAGGCAGATGTCCCATTAGAGGATATTGAGCAAGCTATCAAATCGTTAGAAGAAAAATATAATACAGACGAATTTTCAATTCATCCGGTTAAAAGCGGGGGAGGATACCAATTCCTGACAAAACCATCCTATCAGGCAAGTATTGGAATTCTTCTGAAGCAACAATCAAAAAGAAGGCTCTCCAATTCAGCTCTGGAGACACTGGCAATAATCGCATACAAGCAACCTGTTACAAAAGGTGAAATTGAGCAAATAAGGGGAGTCAACTGTGACTATTCTGTTCAGAAATTACTCGAGAAAGAACTTATCGAAATCAGAGGTAAATCAGAAGCTATTGGTCGACCTTTGATATATGGAACTAGCCAGAATTTTATGGATTACTTTGGCATTAATGACCTCAAAGATCTTCCTACTCCTAAGGATTTTTACCAGGAAGACGAAGAAAACACTATCGGAGACCAACAAGATTAGCTAACTTCGTGGTTTAATAGTAAACCATGCGTAAGAATAACCCGGGTAAATCCAAAAATCCTAACAAATCAAAATCTTCAAATAAGCCTCAGCAATCAACTGAGACGAGGCTAAATAAATATATTGCCAATTCCGGTGTGTGCTCCAGAAGAGAGGCTGATAAGCTAATCGCTGATGGTAAAATCAAGGTCAATAAAGAAATTGTGACTGAACTAGGATTTAAAGTGCAGCCAAAGGATAAGGTTTACTTCAATGGAAAGCTTCTGAAACCAGAGAAACTTGTCTATTTACTTTTGAATAAACCAAAAGATTACATCACCACTACTGATGATCCTGATGGACGAAAAACCGTGATGGATTTGGTGGGTAATGCGGTTCAGGAACGAATTTATCCAGTAGGAAGACTTGATAGGAATACAACTGGTCTTTTATTGTTTACAAATGATGGAGAGACTGCTAAAAAGTTGAGTCACCCTTCTTATGAGATTAAGAAGATTTATCAGGTTGATCTGGACAAGCCAATATCTCAACAGGACTTTGAGAAGATACAAAATGGATTAATGCTGGAAGATGGTGAGGCCATAGTGGACGATATAGCCATTTTAAGCAAGGATAAATCAATTCTGGGGATAGAGATTCATATTGGCAGAAACAGGATTGTAAGAAGGATATTTGAGCATCTGGGGTATGATGTTATCAGACTTGACAGGGTAATGTATGGCCCACTTACCAAAAAAGACCTGACCAGAGGTAAATACAGATTCTTAGATGATAAAGAAATTGTTCTACTAAAGAATTTTAAAGCATCAAAACCTACCAAACCTAAGCGATAACGCTACGGTATAATCCGACAGGTCATCATCATTAAGGTGAAGTAAATCAACAGCCTGGATCATTCTGTAAGTAGCACCCAGACCTAGTCTAAGGTTACCTGTAATATTTGCTTCTATCTGAATCCCTGGCTCAATCACAAAAAATGCAGATTTATCAATGGTGAATTCAGTATCTATTCCATTATTGAAATAATTCTCATCTGAGACATCCATATTTCCTGCCCCCAACAAAATTGGAATGTTGATATGAATCATTTCCTTTGGAAATAGAATCCCGCCTATAAGGA
>JANSWY010000020.1 GCA_024743255.1 bacterium
CCTATCCATTTTTTGAAGTACCAACCTAAATATACCTTAAATAGATAAACCACCGGGAGTGTCAGTAGCCAATAGATGTTTGAAGTGTAATAAATAATAATTCCCAATGGCAACAATCCAAAGATCGCTGCTATAAGCAGATTACCAAAACCAGCTTGCTTCGCAACTGGCTTTGATTTTGAAGATTCATCTTCTCGCACATATTCATGAGTATAAACAAAACTGGCCGCAACAAGTCTACTAGTGGTGTGACCACACAACACAAAAAGAAGCACCAATAAATAATCCTGTGAATTAGTTCCAATTAGATTTACCAACAACAAGACTTTAAGTCCCAATAAAAGCACTAATCCTACAACACCATAAGTTCCTACTCGACTATCTTTCATGATGGTTAAGATCCTGTCTTTTGTCCAACCTCCTCCAAAACCATCACACATATCTGCAAAACCGTCTTCATGAAAAGCTCCGGTGAGAAGAACAGAGATGACTATTGAAAAGATTGCTGCTATCCCATTATCGAATAGAAAAGCAAAAAGAATTAATCCGGCACCACTAAGTCCTCCCACTATCCATCCTATTAATGGAAAGTAGCGAATAGAAAGGTTTATAAAATCAGGATCATGATCTACCCATTTTGGACAAGGAATTCTGGTATAAAACATAAGTGCTGTAAAAAATATCCTTATTTCCCTGATCATATCGCTTCACTTACATCAGCACTTTCAAAGCTTGCCATCTCATTTAAAAACCTGACAGCACTCTCAATAATTGGATATGCTAATGCACAACCTGTACCTTCACCTAATCTCAGTTGAAGGTCCAAAACTGGTTTCACCTGAAGGTAGTCTAACATTTTTCCATGACCACTCTCATCAGAGCAGTGGGAGAAAATTGCATAATCAATAATGTTCGGGTCAATTTGAGCGGCCAGCAAAAAGGCGGAAGTAGAAATGAATCCATCTACCAAAATAACAGCTCCCCTATCTGCAGTTCTCAACATAGCAGCAGTCATTTGAGCTATCTCAAACCCACTGAAAGCACACAAGATATCTTCTGGGGTTACCAGATTTGGGTGAGTCTTTTTCGCATCTCTCAAGGCTTCTAACTTTCTATTCAATCCCTCACTATCCAGACCTGTACCTTTACCAACACATTCCTGCAAAGGCAGGAAACAAACCTCACTCATAATCAATGCAGCTGAGGATGTATTTCCAATTCCCATTTCACCAAAGCCAATTATATTGGAACCAGAGTCAATTATCCGATCAGCAACTTTAATCCCGTATGCAAAACATTCATTCAATTCTATCTTTGTCATTGCCTGCTCGTACAAGTAACTTTTTGTGCCAAACCCTACTTTGCAATCAATAACTTCATCACTCTCAAAAGTGTAGTTGACTCCTGCATCTACTACATGTAAATCTATTCCATGTTGTTTGGTAAAAACGTTAATTGCAGCACCTCCAGAAACAAAATTTAACACCATTTGAGGAGTCACCTCCGCTGGATAAGCACTTACACCTTCAGCTGCTACTCCGTGATCACCGGCAAATACTACTATACTTGGTTTTATTAGCTCAGGATTTATGGACCCTTGAATTAACCCGATCTGCAAAGCAATATCTTCCAGCTTCCCTAGTGACCCTACAGGTTTAGTCTTTTGATTAATAGCATTCAAAATGGAGTCTCTTAAGTCCTGAGACACTTGTTTTATCTTAAAATCAATCATTGCTCTTAATTAAATCACAAAACCAAAAACCAATTTGCTTTTCACCTTCTCCAGGGTTTTCGTAAACTCTAAATACTTTCTCCCCGACTGATATTGGTATTGGTTTATTAAAAATTGGTCCATCATATACGAACGAGTGGAATTCCCCATTTTCACCACATGGATCTACATCTTTTGGAAGATCTTTGAGCAATTCCAGATCAAGCTCTCTTCCAGCAAATGACTCATCCAATAGTTGATTACTTACACAAACGAGCTTTGCCTTGAAGCCAAGATCAACAAACTCATGAACCAATTCTGCTGTATTTCTTTTCCAAATTGGAAAGTGACCAATCAAACCAGCAGATTTCAATTTGTCTTCTCTATACTTCCTCAAATCCTCCAAAAAAATATCTCCGAAAATGGAATGAGTTACTCCTTTGCTCTTCAAATCTTCCATTAGCAACTTCATCTCCCTATTATAATCCTCCATTGTTGGTTGATCCTGAAGCTTAAGTTTAGTTAAAGGAATTCCGATTGATTCAGCCTGAAGTTCCACCAATTCCTCTCTTACACCATGCATGGATACTCTGTTATAAGAGGAGTTCACAGATACCAGAAGGTGTTCAATTGAATAATTATCATCCTGCAAAATTCGATGCAAAGCGAGGCTACTGTCTTTTCCTCCACTCCAGTTGAAAACAGTTTTAAACATGAGATTTCAAATTCATTGGAAGTCCGGAAACCATAAAAATTGCCTCATCAGCCTGGCTTGCTACATATTGATTGGCCCAACCTTGCAAATCAGTAAACTTTCTGGAAACCTCATTAGAAGCATGAACACCCATTCCTATTTCATTTGAAATAATAATGAATTTAGCATCCTGTTTTTTCAGCTGATCTATTTCAGCCTTAAAATGCTCCAGGGATTTTTCAATATCATTTTTGGTATCGACAAAAAAGTTAGTCAACCATAATGTTACACAGTCAATCACCACTGTATGACCAGAAAAATCATGTTTAGAAAGATGTTTTTCCTCCTCTATAGTTTGCCAGTTTTCATCTCTTTCCTGCTGATGACGCTTTATCCGTTTATTGAAATCGTCATCCCAATTACGAGCAGTAGCGACATAGACAGGAGTTTTATCATAGCTCCTGGCCAATTTTTGAGCAAAACTGCTTTTCCCAGATCTTGCTCCTCCAGTGATATAAATGATCATAGTTTATTTTGGGTAAGGGCAGTGTCGGCACCCATTGCCACAGCAGAAACCCCTTTTCAAATGTGCCCATTCACGGAAAACCCATGCCCCGTTTTGAAGATAGTAGTCGATACCTTCTACAAATGATGGTGGTGATGTATTGTAAGCAGGAGCTAAATTTTCAACAGCTCCTGCTTTAAATTTCGTTACAAAATCATCAATTGCGTTTGAGACATTTTTCTTTAAGCAATCCGGACATTGACAGTCACCTGCCTTTTCCAGCTCCAGAATATTCGGTAAATCCGAACACCAGCAACTGGAATCTCCAGAACACTCAAAGGAATTTTCACATGTACAGCACTTTTTCATTAATTCGTTAATACTTCCTGACCTTTTAAGGATGTAAACCTAGTTTGTAACCACTCTAAAGCTCCAAACATCACACTACCATACAGGACTGTGCCTGCTAAAAAATTTCTTTCAAATGGTATAGCCGCAACCAGACACATCCAAAATCCCTGAATAGTTTTTGGATACATACTCGTTCCAGCCCAAACTCCAAAGTCAGTTACAATCCAATGGATAAACACAATAACTAATGATGAAACAATAAAGTTTTTTACCGTTACCTTTTTCATCAAATAGACACCAATCAGAACCATCAATGCAAAAGCACCGTAAGTCCAAAAGAAGCCATCATAAAACAGGGTCCACTCATTGTAATACACAAATCGATTGATGAATAGATCACTTATCCATAACGTCAATAGTGGAAATAAAAACTTGTTGTATCCCTTCAAATAAGCTCCTCCATATAAAGCCATTGCTCCGATCGGAGTAAAATTAGATAGTGGCGTATGCCCTACACTTATAAACACTCTCGAGATTCCTACCAGCAAAATAAATCCAACTAATAGCAAAAATCTGTGGGTATTATTTTCTTGTTGTATCATCTGAATATAAAGTTATTTGGTCCTATTCCTGTTGCGAAAGAAGACAGTTCATTTCCTTCAGAATCGAATCTAAATCCGGTTCCTGTTGATTGAAACGCGTTGCTATCTCCTATGTAAACATCTCCATTATCAGGATTTACAGCAATCCCATAAAAAGCGAAACCGTCTGCAACAAATGAGGTGACAGTAGTTAAAGATTCTGAAATCGACACTTTAAATACATTAGTGCGACCTGTAAAACTGTCATTATTCCCACCTAAGAAATAGATCACATCACCTTCACCGTTGATAGCAAGCTTTTCATTGAAACCACCTGTAGTTAAATCCTCAAGTGTCTGTTTGATGGTATTGGTTGCCGGGTTAATTTCAATCAGGTTACCGGAAGTACATAAAGCCCAAATGTCTCCATCTGCGTCTACTACAAAGTTGGATGGTCCAAATGGTGTTGCGATATCAGTAATTGAAAAATCACTTGGGTCAATTACAGAAATGGATGATCCGCCTTGATTTGCGACATATAACATTCCATCCAATGCTATTATACCTTGTGGTTGCACCTGCAGTTCAATTGAATCAGTGACTGTATTAGTAGTTAGATCAATTACTGAGATAAATGATCCTTCAAATGCGAATATTTCACTATTGTAAACTCCCCAGTTGGTAACATAACCCGTATTCCCTATTGCGGCAAAATCTATTGGGTTTTGAAAACCAGATGTAATTGAAGCAGAAGAGGATAAATCGTCAGATACAATTACATCTACTTTGTCAGGAGCGTTTGATACTATATAATAGTTATCTCCAAATTCAACAACATTTTGTGCTGTAGCATTTATTTCCAGTACTCCCTGCGCCACATCTTCGGTATTAAGATCAAAAGAAGATATTGACCCGTTTCCTGCTGAAAAATTTCCTTCATTCACAACCAACACGGATGACAATTCATCTAAGGGTTGTGGCTCGTCATCACCACAGCTAGTGAAAAGTAGAATTGAGGCAATGAGAAAATAATTCGCGTTTAAAAAGTTGATTTTCATTTTATTCTTATTTGTAATATTTAATGTTCAATTGCAATTCAAAGCCACGTCCAGGCATAGCTCTGTTTTCAAAGTTTTCGTATTCCTTATTCAGTAAATTTTTAGCATTGGCCGATACAGTTAATTTCAAATCATTTACCGTGTACTGATGACTCAACCCGAGATTGACCAGAAAAAACGAAGGCAAAGGGTTCAATTCATTATTAGCTTCAATAAACCGCTCACCTGTGTAGTTACAGTGCAGGAAACCTGACCAGTTCTTCTTACTGAGATTTAATGATGCATTAGAAATAAACTTAGGAGTATAAGGTAATTGCTTACCTACAGATCTGTCAAATTGGTTTAATGCTATTTTATTGATTGAGCTGGTGTAAGAACCATTGAGGTTTAAGGAGCTGTTCCAGGTTCCTATTTTTTTACTGAAAGATGTAGTCATCTCGGCTCCCTGGGCAACAACGTTTCTTAAGTTATCTGGATACCAAAACGAAACCACATCTCCGTTCTCATCAACATCTGATCCGCCAGGAATCCATATAATCCAGTTTTCCACATCATGATAAAAGTAGTTAGCTGAGACCTCAAATTTTGATTCTTTTTTCTCTTCGAAAATTGACAATCCAACTTCATAATTATTACTCAACTCTGCATTCAAATCGGGATTTCCACCTGGATTCCAAAACCTGTCGTTTATAGTTGGGATTCTAAAGCTTCTACTGATCTGTCCATTAAGGCTGATATTCTCAGAAAGCGAGTAACTACCAGAAACGGATGGTGAAAATGGCTTAAATTCTCCATCAATCACTGGCTCTCTAAGATTTAATACCACTTCGGTTCTTTTCCCAAAAGTTCTACTTAGAGAGAGAAATAAATCGTTTCGGTTTTCAGTAATATTTTGCTCAAAATTGGCTGATGTTACATGTATGAGGTTATTGTTGATACCAAACTTGAGATTAGCTCTTAACAATGACTTCTCCCATTCCAACCTTGCAAAACCTCGATTAATTTTCAATGGAGTCCCCTCATTGTAAATCTGATGATCCAGAGTATAACCCATCTGATATTCGCCAGTAAGTTTGTCTGTAGTTCTTAACCATTTGATACTGCTTCTGATAGAGTAGTCTCTAAGATGATCTGGCTCGGAGAGGTCTCCTTTTGCCTGTTGAATATCTCTGTCATTAAATAAATACCAAATATTAGCACTTAAAACATTTTGACCATTAACTCTGAAGTGTAAATCCTGCATTCCATTGATACTTCGGTAGGCAGCACCAGATTGACGATACTCCTCTCCCGCAAAATGGTATTTGAAGTCATTTTCTATGTATTTATGAGAAAATGATGAGAATGAAGAAATCCTTTTAGCAGACCTGGTCAACGATATTCTTGAATCTGTTTTTCCAAAGCTTCCAATAATCTGACTCAATTCTATACCATTAGCTCCTGAGAAACTTGGTATACGGTTTAGCTCAATAGCACCACCCAATGCACCATTTCCATACAATGATGAACCTGAACCTAATTGCAGTTGAATATTATTAAAGATTGATGGGTCGATTAAATTATAGTCGGATTGGCCTAAAGTGAATGAGTTTATCTCTATTCCATTCCACAACAACGATGACCTTGAAGATCCCAATCCCCTCAGATTTATACTTGATAGCTGTCCTTCTCCCCCATACTGTTGGAAATAAACAGGAGCTTGACTTTGAAGAAGTGTTGTCAAACTATTTCCAGCTATTGAATCAACTTTCACACTGATTGAATGTCCCTTTTGATAAGAATTGTAATCAATTCCTATAAAGGTATATTCCTCTAGATAGACTGTGTCTTCCTGCGCAAATACGTTACCTCCCAACAATAGACCCAAGCCGACCATTGCCATGAGAGCGATTCTAAATATCATTTCTGCAATACTTACTGACACTCAATTTCTTTCACCCGAAAAAAGAGAGTTTCAAATTGAATCGGCAGGTCTTCTGGCTTGTTCTACTGTTTCCACCTTCCCATCCAGAATAAACTAAATAGTGGTTAAGACTGTGAAACAGCTACTACAGAACTTACAGCTACGGGGATAGCTCCGGATTTGCACCGGATTCCCTTTTAATCCAATTACAGCGTCACTGTATTTGGAACCAAATTCTACCACGAAGTTAGCGCAATTATTTTGAGCAATCAAAAACTCAAGAAAAATATAATATTAAATGTCTGATTTTCAATATTTTAAAACACCCTTCAAACCATCTACAACATTCGTGTGTCACTAAAATATCACAAACGAACATCAAACAATTAAACTCGCATTAAGATGAGACTACTTACTTTTCTACTATTATCTGTCGTAGTTTTCAGTTGCTCCGATGAGTGTGAAACTACAATTTCGTATTATGCCAATGTGCCTATTTATGGCAATATCGATAGTGTGAGAAATGCTGTCGAAATTCAGGATCCAAGAGAGATTGACACTCCTGAAAGATTATACTTCAAAGACAATTTTATTTTCATAGTTGAGTCTGGACATGGGATTCATGTTATTGACAATGCCAATCAAGCTAGCCCGGTTACTGTGAAGTTCATCCAGATACCTGGTAACCATGATGTCGCTATCCAGGGAAACAGTCTATATGCGGATAGTTATATTGACCTTCTTGTCTTTGATGTGAGCAACATTGACAATATTACTTTAACCACAAGAGTTGAAAACGTCTTTGAATATTATGGAGATTTTTTCATGGCTAGTTCTCTTAATGCAGAGGAGATTGTAACTGGCTGGGAGGAGCAATTCATTGAAGAATCCCAAATTGAAGATTGCGGCAATGGCGGCTGGAATTGGGGAGGACAAGACGATGTTGTAACTCTAGAAGCCTCGCGTGGTGGAGTTTCCGGCTCGGGTGCAGGAACTGGAGGTTCCATGGCAAGATTTACTATCAATAACGGACATTTATACACTGTAGATTACTGGTCAATCAGACATTTTGACTTAACAGACCCTACTAAACCAGCTCCAAGTGATCCATTAGGTATTGGGTGGGATATCGAAACAGTTTTCCCATATGAAGACAACCTATTCATCGGTTCCAGAACAGGGATGCATATCTATGGATTAGAAGACCCTAGCAACCCTCAGTTCATGAGCATATTTGAACACGCTAATGCTTGTGATCCGGTTGTAGTGGAAAATGATATTGCGTATGTAACCCTTAGAGATGGGAACGAATGTGAAACTTTCACAAATCAGCTAGATATTTTAGATGTTTCAGATGTAACTAATCCACAACTCATCATGTCCTACAACATGCAGAATCCACATGGCCTGGGAATAAAAGATGGCTGCCTATACATCTGTGAAGGAGAATATGGATTAAAGTATTATGATGCTGCGGATCCTAGAGACATTGAATTGAAGAAACATTATGAAGACCTACATGCTCTTGATGTTATTCCATTAGATAATAGGTTATTGATGATTGGTAACGATGGATTTTACCAATACGAAGGTTATTGCACCGATCAAATTAATTTCTTAAGTGTAATTGACTTTTAAATGAAGAGACTAGTCATCATATCAACCTTATTCTTGAGCCTGATCAATATCATTCAGGCTCAGGATAAAATTTACATCAAAGGGATAAGAGCTATCAAAGGAAAAGTGACACTTTATGAGCCTGGCAAACTACTTGTATACACCAACAAACTTGGTGAAGAGATAAGGTATGAAGAGGACCGAATTGACAAGGTTCAGGAAGTCACCATCAGAAACAGACAACTATCTACCAGTAAATACCTTTGGCACCTTCAAACTGGTTTAGGATTTGGTTCGGATTTTGGGCTTTATGCCCATCCTGAATTTAGATTTTCCAGTAGTTACAAGCTTACAGACAGATTATATGCAGGTCTTGGAACAGGTTTTGATTTTTACGACGATTATCACATTCTTCCCATTTACCTTAATTCAACATTATTTTTATCAGAAAGAATTAAGGCTCCATATGTAAATGTGAAATTTGGACATGGCAATGCAGTTAGAAGAAACAATCCATGGAGAGAGTTTGAGAATATTAAAGGTGGATTTTTCTCTGAACTGGAATTCGGTGCAAGAATTCAAAGGAGGAGGACATTTTTCACCTGGGGAATAGGTTTTAAAATCCAAAACTCCAGCAGTCGCAGAGAATGGAACGACTGGTGGTTTAATGGTATTCGTGTAACTGAGGAATCACAAACCTTTAGAAGACTCACCTTCCGCTTCGGAATAGGGTTATAAAAAAAGGGAACGTTTGTTCCCTTTTTCAATTTCTAGTCTTTCAGTTTTTTATACTTAATCCTGGTTGGCCCTTCATCTCCTAACCTGGCTTTTCTATTCTCTTCATAATCTGAGAAATTGCCTTCAAAGAAATAAACCTGAGAATTCCCTTCAAATGCCAGAATATGTGTGGCTACCCTATCAAGGAACCATCTATCGTGAGAAATCACAACAGCACAGCCACCAAAATTATCCAATGCTTCCTCAAGAGCTCTTAATGTATTTACATCCAAATCATTTGTAGGTTCATCAAGTAATAATAAGTTAGCTCCTTGCTTAAGTGTCAATGCTAAATGAACCCTGTTACGCTCACCTCCAGACAAAACGCCAACTTTCTTCTCTTGATCTCCTCCGCTGAAATTAAATTTTGAAACGTAAGCCCTGGAATTCACTTGTCTTCCTCCCAGCTCCATTAATTCACTCCCTTCAGAAATGGTTTCATAGACTGATTTATTAGGATCCAGGTAGTCATGCTCTTGATCAACATAAGAAGTCTCTACGGTACTACCTACATCAAATGTTCCTGCATCAGCTGTCTCCTTCCCAGTAATCAATTTGAATAAAGTTGTTTTACCTGCACCGTTTGGTCCAATTACACCAACAATACCTGCGGGTGGCAACATGAAACTTAAGTCTTCAAACAAAAGTTTATCCCCAAAGCTTTTTGATACACCTTGAGCCTCTATTACTTTATTCCCTAACCTTGGACCAGGTGGGATAAACAATTCTAGTTTAGCTTCTTTCTCCTTTGCTCCTTCTCCAACTAATTTATCATAAGCACTAAGTCTTGCTTTGGATTTGGCATGTCTCCCTTTTGGACTCATTCTTGCCCATTCCAATTCTCTTTGAAGCGTCTTCTGACGTTTCGATTCAGTTTTTTCTTCTTTAGCAAGTCTTTGCTGCTTCTGCTCCAACCAAGACGAGTAATTGCCTTTCCAAGGAATTCCTTCTCCTCGATCGAGTTCAAGAATCCAGCCTGCTACATTATCCAGGAAATACCTATCGTGAGTCACAGCGATCACAGTACCTTTATACTCTTGAAGGTGTCTCTCCAACCAATGCACTGATTCAGCATCAAGGTGGTTGGTAGGTTCATCCAGTAGTAGAACATCCGGTTCCTGAATCAACAACCTACATAATGCAACTCTTCTTTTTTCTCCTCCAGATAAATTCTTAATCACTGCATCCTCTGGTGGAGTTCTAAGGGCATCCATTGCTCTCGCAAGCTTATTATCAAGATCCCAAGCATTCAATTGATCCAGTTTTTCCTGAATTTTACCCTGCTCCTCGATTAGTTTCTCCATCAAATCAGGGTTTTCAATAACTTCGGGTTCTGAAAATCTGAGATTTATCTCTTCAAATTTCTCCAGCATCCCAACAGTCTCAGCGGCACCCTCCTGAACAATTTCCTTAACTGTCTTTTCCGGATCGAGTTGTGGTTCCTGTTCGAGAAGCCCAATTGAATACTCTTTGGAAAAAACTACTTCTCCCTGAATTTCTTTATCTATACCTGCAATTATTTTTAGCAACGTACTTTTACCGGATCCGTTTAATCCTAAAACGCCGATTTTAGCGCCGTAAAAGAATGAGAGGTATATATTATTTAGTACTTGCTTCTTTGGCGGATGTATCTTACTGACTCCAGCCATCGAAAAAATTATCTTCTCATCACTCATAGATTGGAATTAATAGCGATTGATTTAATCAAATTTTGTGTCTGTTTCTATTACTTTCTATCAATATTAACTTATTTAGCAGAAAGAAATCAAATTAAACCTTGGAGATTACTAAAATACCCTTCGGCTACATCAAGAATAATGAGATATTCCTTGGTGGTGAGACCGAGAAGGAAGATCGAAAAATCGGCGAAGTAAAGGAAGACAATACTGATGCTTCCGTTCAGTACTTCGTGGATAAATTCGAGAAATTCAAAGAGAAGATTGATGACCTTGAAAATAAGGTTAATGAATCTGAGAATAAAGGCTCATTCCTAATGAAACTCCTTCATTTGAAAGAGACCATCAATGAACATTGTGGTTTAGGAGATTATAAGTCTTTGAAAGATAAACTGTCCGCCCTAGAAGTGATTCTTACTGAAGTTATTGAAAAGAACAGAGAGAAGAACACTGAAATCAAAAAAGCACTAATTGTGGAATTAGACGAAGCTCTAACAAACCAAAACTGGAAAGAAACCCAGGAGATGGTTATTGAGATTCGTGGAAGATGGATCAAAACCGGAGGAGTCAAAGAAGACCTCAAGGAAGCGATTGAATCTGAATTCCATAATAAGGTTGAAGACTTTTTTGAACGAAAAAGAGCTTTCGATGCAGATCGTAGACTTCTAACTGAGAAAAGAGAGCGAGAATATCAAAGTATTCTGAGAGAAGCTAGAAACTTAGTTAGAAACAACGATCCTAATGCTAAAAACAGAATAAAGGAACTTCAGTCTAAATGGAGAGAGGTAGGTCCAATACCTAGACCAAAATACGGTCCCCTTCAAAGTAGCTTTAAAAGAGCTTGTTCTGATGCATTCAGAAGCAAACCTCAGCGTCAGAGAATTGTAAGACAAATTCCAAATTACCAGCTCAACGAAAACCTTGAGAAAAAATCAAGATTAGTAGAGAGAGCAAAATTACTTAAGCAAGACCCTTCATTAGATAAGGCAAACGAGCTTAAAGAAAAATGGAAGGCCGTTGGACCAGTTCCGAAAGAGAAGAATCACGAAATCAGCAATGAGTTCTTTGATGCTATCTCATTCGTGCACGAGGTAGTTTATTTGGATAAGCTTGCAGAAGAAAACAACGAAGATTGGAATTCGACTGGAATATTGGAGCAAATCAAAATAAAAATTGATCTTCTGGATAAATTAATTGCACGTGATCAGCGTGAATTAGACAATATGCAAAGTAATGCTGATAACGTAACCAGTCGTCCAGGAGCATTTGACAGAACTTTAAACGACCAGCTGCAAACCCAAAAGAGAAAAGTACGTGTAAAGAAAGAAATCTTAAGTATTCTAAAAGAAATTGGGTAAAGTCTCTTTTTAATTATTGGAACTTTATTTATATTTTTTAGTAATAAACATTGAAGAAGATCTGAAAAACAGGAAGTCATGAAGTATTCCAATTTTTTATTTGATTCTTCGTTTTAAGGTTTATTTTTGCACGATTTTTATTAACAGTCTTTAAAAGAGGTATTAATATGTACTGGACATTAGAATTAGCATCATACTTGGAAGATGCCCCTTGGCCGGCATCAAAGGATGAATTAATTGATTACTCTATCAGATCTGGTGCCCCACTTGAAGTTGTAGAAAACCTACAGGAACTAGAAGATGACGGACAACCATACGAAAACATAGAAGAAATTTGGCCTGATTATCCTACTAAGGAGGATTTCTTTTTTAATGAAGATGAATATTAGCGTAACAATATAACTACTACTTAATGGGATATCATTGCTTCAGCAAAAATGATATCCTCTTGAGTCGTTATTTTAATATTCTTGTAATCACCATCTATCAATTCAATTCTTCCACCGGAGAATTCATATACACTTGCATCATCAGTAAATGATGACAGCTCCTCCACAGCAAATGACTTCTTAATAGCATCTACTCTGAAAGTTTGAGGTGTTTGTATTAAATAATAATCAGACCTGAGAACTGACTTGGTAAAATCCCCAGCTTTAACACGTAAAGAGTCTTTACAAGGAACAGCTACTACCGCAGAACCTTTGGAAGCAGCCACATCAAAGGACTTATCAATTATTTCTTTGGAGACTAGAGGTCTTACTCCATCATGAATAGCAACTACACCGTCCGTATCAATCTCATTAAGACCATTCAAGACAGATTGAAACCTGGAAGCACCGCCAGCTACGATTGTAAAAGGAACACTAAATCTATTTTCACCACACAATTGCCACCAATAATCAAAATGATCTTCAGGGAGTACTAATATGATCTTGGTTGTTGAATCAGCATCGTAAAATGCTCTGAGGGTATGCATTAAAATGGGCAGCCCTTTCAAAAGCAAAAATTGCTTTGGCAAGGCTGCCCCCATTCTTAAACCTTTTCCTCCTGCAACAATTACTGCATACTTCTGCATGAGGAATAATGTTTTTATATGATTAACATCGCATCTCCATAACTGAAGAAACGATAATCTTCTTTCACTGCTGTTTCGTAAGCTTTCATTACTAAATCATATCCTCCAAATGCACAGGCCATCATTAATAATGTAGATTCCGGCATATGGAAGTTAGTAACTAGTGCATTACAAATCTTAAACTCATAAGGTGGGAATATAAACTTATCAGTCCATCCCTCATTAGGCTTAAGACGACCGTTCGCTGACACAGAAGATTCCATCGCTCTCATCACTGTAGTTCCAACAGAAATGATTCTTTTCTTATTATCTAAGGCAGAGTTTACCAAATTAGCAGTATCCTCACTTACGATGAAGTTTTCAGAATCCATCTTGTGCTTTGTCAAATCTTCAACATCCACAGGTCTGAAAGTACCAAGACCAACGTGAAGTGTTACTGAATTAATATCAACACCTACAATCTCAAGTCTCTTCATCACTTGTTGCGTGAAATGAAGTCCAGCAGTTGGAGCTGCTACCGCTCCTACATGTTTTGCATATATAGTCTGGAATCTCTCTCTATCCTCATCCTCAACATCTCTTTCAATGAACTTCGGAAGTGGAGTTTCTCCTAATGAGTCAATCATCTTGTAGAAATCAGCATCATCTCCGTCAAAAAGGAATCTGATTGTTCTACCTCTGGAAGTAGTGTTATCAATGACTTCAGCCACCAGTTCACCGTCTCCAAAATATAGTTTATTTCCAACCCTGATTTTTCTAGCTGGATCAACAAGTACATCCCAAAGATGATTTTCCTTATTAAGTTCTCTTAAAAGAAAAACCTCAATTTTCGCACCTGTTTTTTCTTTGTTGCCGTATAACCTAGCAGGAAAAACCTTGGTGTCGTTGTTGATCATTACATCACCTTCATCAAAGTAACCTACTATATCTTTAAAGATTTTATGCTCTATTTCTCCTGTCTCCTTATGGATAACCATAAGACGAGATTCATCTCTATTTTCGGCAGGATACTTGGCAATACGGTCGGAAGGTAATTCGAATTTAAACTCTGATAGCTTCATATTTAATATTAAGGATATTAAATAATTTAAATTAAAAGGGTGGTAATTAATTAAGTGGGCAAAAGTAGTAAATAGTTTTTACTTTGCATCTAAATATCAATATTTAACTCGAAACAACAATGATAATATTAAGATTAATTGCGGAAAGTTTCAGATTCGCCTGGAATGCACTCAGAATGAATGTACTCAGGACTTTGCTTTCCTTACTTGGTGTTACCATTGGAATATTCCTGATTATAGGAGTATTTACATTTGTTGACTCCTTGGAAAACAGCGTCAAGAATAGCCTTAACTTTCTGGGAACCAACAATATAAATATCCAAAAGTGGCCCTATGGGTTTGGTGAAGGGCCATACCCGTGGTGGAAATATTTAAGAAGACCACAGCCTGCCTACGCGGAATTTGAATTCCTTCAGGAAAAGCTAAAAAACAGTGAAGCCATCACCATTTTTACAATGAGAGGTGGAATGACAATTAAACGCGAAAGCAATAGCACAAATGATATTACACTATTAGGTGTGACGTTTGGCCATAAGGACGTTTACGAGATTCCAATAAAAGAAGGAAGGTACTTCACCAAACAAGAAATAAAGGCCGGCAGAAATGTTGCAATTTTAGGACATAGAGCTTCAAAAGAACTCTTCCCAAATGGAGGTGAAGTCGGTAAAGAAATAAAGGTAAAAGGCATGAAATATTATGTCATTGCCACAATTGGAGAAGAGGGAGAAAGCTTCCTGGGTGGGCCTACCAATGACGAAAATATTTACATTCCTTATAAATCATTCCTGAATTTATATTACTCGGGAACACGGAGAGGTCTTGAGTCAATCATTACGGTTAAAGGCAAAGACGAAGACATTGGACTTGTTGAACTGGAAGGGGAATTGAGAGGATTAATGAGAAGAAAAAGAGGAATCCGTCCAAAAGAAGAAGATAATTTCGCGTTAAACAGGCCAGAAGCAATTGTGAATTTCATTGGAGGTGTCTTTGACGCTGTTAGTATTGGTGGATGGTTCATAGGTGGCTTCTCTATTCTAATTGGAGGTTTCGGTATTGCCAACATCATGTTTGTATCCGTAAGAGAAAGAACCAACATTATTGGTATCCAGAAGTCTTTAGGAGCCAAGAACTACTTTATTCTCTTTCAGTTCTTGTTTGAATCAGTTTTCTTATGTCTACTAGGAGCTTTAATAGGATTGGTATTGGTTTATCTGATAACCTTCATACCATTTGGTTCACTCGAGCTAAACCTCAGTATCAGCAATATTGCAATGGGAATAGGTGTGGCAACTGCCATTGGAATTATCTCTGGAATTATCCCTGCATTGTTGGCTTCCAGGTTAGATCCTGTTATCGCAATAAGATCTTAATTTAGACACTGAAAAATAGATACTTCACAAAAGACTTAACCAGTATCTACAAAACAAAAAAGGAAGGTGATTTGGATCACCTTCCTTTTTTTATGTATGTAGCTGAAACTTATTTTGCTACTTCAGCAACTTCCTCTTCAACTCCGTTAATTTTATTTTTAATCTTAATTTCCAATTCTTCCATCAATTCTGGATTATCCAGTAATAGTGACTTCACAGAATCTCTACCCTGCCCAAGTTTGTTTTCCATGTAGGAGAACCATGAACCTGATTTCTTAATTACATTTAATTCAACACCAAGGTCAATAATTTCACCTACTTTAGAAATTCCTTCACCATACATGATGTCAAATTCTACCACTTTAAAAGGGGGTGCTACCTTGTTCTTTACAACCTTCACACGAGTCCTGTTACCCATGATATTGTCAGCACTTTCCTTGATTTGACCAATTCTTCTGATATCAAGTCTAACAGAAGCGTAGAATTTAAGAGCGTTACCACCAGTAGTAGTTTCAGGATTCCCAAACATTACACCAATCTTCTCTCTCAACTGGTTAATAAAAATACATGAGCATCCGGTTTTATTAATTGCTCCGGTAAGTTTTCTTAGAGCCTGAGACATCAACCTTGCCTGAAGTCCCATCTTGCTATCTCCCATCTCACCTTCCAATTCACCTTTTGGAACTAGAGCTGCAACAGAGTCAATAACAATTATATCAATCGCCCCAGAGCGTATTAAGTGCTCCGCAATTTCTAAAGCCTGCTCACCATTATCTGGTTGGGAAATCAATAGATTCTCCGTATCAATACCAAGCTTTTCAGCATATGTCTTATCAAAGGCATGCTCCGCATCAATAAAAGCGGCAAGACCACCTTGTTTCTGAGCTTCTGCTATGCAGTGCATGGTTAATGTCGTTTTACCAGAGGACTCAGGACCATATATCTCAATTACTCTACCCTTCGGTATACCTCCTACTCCCAAGGCAATATCAAGCCCTAATGAACCAGTTGGAATTACAGGAATGTCCAATACCTTCTCATCACTCAACTTCATGATGGTTCCTTTCCCGTAAGTTTTTTCCAGCTTATCAATTGTAAGCTGTAAGGCCTTTAATTTCTCGCTCTGATCACTCATATTTGTGTCTTTCTTATTTCTGATGGATGAAGTTAAGTAAATCTAAAACCTTCATCTATTTAAAGTTCTATTCTTTTACAAAAACCAAAATTATTAGCTAAATATTTAAAATACTAATATTTTTAGTAAAATAATTATTTGACTATTCCAAGACCAATGAAATTACTAAAGCGAACTCTTCTTGTTATTGCTGCCCTTTTGGTTCTTATACTCATTTGGCAATGGGAATTGGTAAACTACGGTCTGCAACAAGCCAAAGGTCAATATTACGTCATATCAAACGCCAAACCAGTTGAAGAATTTTTAAATGACCCAAGCTTCCCGGATTCTTTAAAAGCAAAAATCAAATTGATCCAGGAAATAAGAACTTATGCGATAGACTCACTAGGATTGACAGACTCTAAAAACTATACAACCCTGTTTGATCAAAAAGGAGAAGACATACTTTGGAACCTATCCGCAGCATACCCATACAAAATGGAACCAAAAACATGGTCTTTCCCAATGCTCGGAAGTTTTCCTTATAAAGGCTTCTTTGAATTGGATAGAGCGAAAGCAGAAAGAGATCAACTAAAAAGCGAAGGTTACGACACCAGAATAAGATCTGTTGGAGGGTGGTCAACTCTGGGATGGTTTAAAGATCCAATTTTATCTAATATGCTTGCCAGAGGTGACGGTCGATTAGCAGATTTAATTATTCATGAGCTAACACATGCTACACTGTTTGTCAAAGACAGCATTGAGTTTAATGAAAACTTAGCTTCGTTCATTGGAAAAAAAGGAGCTGAGCAATTTATTCGGAATAAATACGGACCAGGCTCAAAAGAAATGGATGACTACCTTCAGTATTTTGAGGATAGCAAAAGCATAGTAAACCATATGTTGGCTGGATATAAAGCATTAGACAGTTTATATACTAATTTCGAAAACGTCGAATTGCAAGATTCAACTAAACAGATTCAGAAAACAGCAGTTCTAACTGAAATAATATCTTCCCTGGATACGATAACATTTAGTAGACCAGAAAGGTTAAAAAAAGCATTTGAACACCAACTCCCCAATAATGCATATTTTATGTCGTTTCAGAGATATGGCGCAAAGCAGGATTTGTTCATGGATGAATATTTAAATAATTTTGAAGGTGATATCAAGTCATTCATTACTTACTATAAAAGCAAATACCCCTCATTGTAATGAAAGGTCATAGACTAGTGAAGAGAACATTATTATTGATGTTGTGTGGTGGCATGATATTATTCACCTCATATAGATATTATCAGTATTCAGCAGATGACCTTGTTGACAAATCATATTCCTTTAATAAAGGTGAAAAATTGGAATTCAGAATCCATTATGGTTTGATAAATGCCGGTGAAGCTGTTATGCAAATAGACAATGAACCTGCAATGATAAATGGTAAATCTTGCTATAAAATTGATGTATTTGGTCGCTCAACAGGAATGTTTGACTTCTTCATAAGGGTTCGTGATAATTGGGGGACTTATTTGGACTCACAAGAATTTGTTCCTCACAGGTTCTACAGATATATCGAGGAAGGTAAATACAGAAAAAACGAAATAGTAGATTTCGATCACGAGAACAACAAGGCTATCGTTTCCCGTCTTGGTAAAAAAACCAAAACACTCAAACGAAAAGTAGAATACGAAATACCAACCAATTGTCAAGACCTTGTAAGTGGGTATTACTACCTAAGAACGATTGACTACAACAAGTTAAACGAAGGTGATGTCATCAAAGTCAGCGGTTTTTTTGACAATGAGACCTGGGAGATGAATATAAAGTACTTAGGAAGAGAGACCCTCAAGACTCGAATTGGAAAAATTAAAGCACTCGTATTTGAACCTGTAATGCCAGAGAATGAAATGTTTGACGGTGAAAATTCCATCAAATACTGGTTGAGTGATGATGAGAATAAAATCCCTCTAAAAATAAAAGCTCAGATGTTTATTGGCGCACTTGAAATCGATATAAAAAGTGCAGAAAACCTTCAATACAATTTCAGCTCATTAAGCGATTAGATTAACAAATTGTTACTATTCCCCAAATAAGATGATTTCTCTGTAATTTTGAATATTATCGAATACGACTGGATTTTTTAACAGCTCAGTATTCATTTTCAGATGATTAAATGACTGTTGTTAATTTAGTTTTAACTCAATTTTAAGAAATTACAGAAACTAAACTTCTTCAAAACAAGAACAATGGGCTCAAAAAATTCCCAAAAGATATTAGTAGTAGACGATGAGGCAGATATCCTCGAATTACTAAAATACAACCTTAGTAAAGAGGGCTATGAAGTCAAAATTGCATCTGATGGCATTAAAGGAGTTGATATAGCAAAAAGCTTCCTTCCTGACATGATACTTTTAGACATCATGATGCCAAAACAAGACGGAGTAGAGACATGTCGTCAAATCAGAGAGCTTCCGGAACTACAGAATACATTTGTTATTTTCCTGACTGCCAGATCAGAAGAATACTCTGAAGTAGCAGCGTTCGATATGGGTGCAGACGATTATATCACAAAACCTATTAAGCCAAGAGCACTTGTCAGTAGAATCAATGCGCTATTCAGAAGAGAAGCCAAGAAGAAAAAGGACAATGCACTAATTGCAATTGGAGACCTGACTATTGATAGATCCAGCTATACGGTAGTTGCTTCAGATGAGAAGATTAATCTACCTAAGAAGGAATTTGAGTTGTTATACTTTTTAGCTCAGAACCCTGGAAAAGTTTTTAGCAGAGATGACTTGTTGCAAAACATCTGGGGTACCGATGTTTATGTGCTGGCAAGAACTGTTGATGTACATATCAGAAAGGTAAGAGAGAAAATAGGAGAAGGATATATCTCAACTGTGAAAGGTGTGGGATATAAGTTTGAGTACAATTAGTTAGTAATACTATGGAATTAAATTCCAGGGCCATTGGCCTATTAATGGGGTTATCAGTTGCTGTTATAACCACAGCATTTTTATATCTGGTGCCCACAATTTCAGATGTAGCGCTATTTATAGCATTCGGTTTATCATTCTCTTCAACTTATATATTGGTGAGATTTGTATTGGAATTTCTTTTTTTCAGACACATCAATAAAATATATGAGTCGCTAGAGAATATAGACAAAGAAGGATTAGAAGTAATCCAGAAGCCTAGAAGAAGTTCTGTGAATCCTCTTAAGCGCATCAATAAAGAAATTGAAGGCTATGTTGAAAATAAGCAAAGAGAAATTGAAGAGCTTAAAAGAATGGAAATATTCCGTCGTGAATTCATGGCGGATGTATCTCATGAATTAAAAACTCCAATTTTCGCAGCACAAGGATTCGTCCACACATTGCTTGATGGAGCAATGGAAGACAAAAAGGTGAGAACTAAATTCCTTAAAAAAGCCGCAAAAAGTCTAGACGGACTAGATATGCTGGTACATGATCTCCTGACGCTATCACATATAGAAACAGGAGAAATCAAAATGCACATGGAATACTTTAACCTCAATGAATTGATTTCAGAGGTTGTTGACCAGTTTGAAACAAAGGCATCAAAGAAAGACATTAGCTTAACGGTAATAGCTGAAGATAAACCGATTTTCGTGCATGCAGATTACCAAAGAATCTATCAGGTACTTCTAAATCTTGTATCAAACGCCATTAAATACACAAAAAGTGAAGGGCTAGTTGAAATCTCTTTCGAAGAAGTAGGAGAACAAGTCAAGATCGCTATTAGAGACAATGGAAAAGGAATCCCGGAAGAAGACATCAATAGAATATTTGAGCGATTCTACCGTGTAGATAAAAGTAGATCAAAAGAAAAAGGAGGTACGGGACTTGGGCTAGCAATTGTGAAGCACATCCTGGAAGGCCACAACTCCAAAGTTGAAGTTGCAAGTGTTTACAGAGAAGGCTCGATTTTCACTTTCAAATTAGCCAAAGGAATTGAAGTAGAAAGAAATCCTGTTTTAGAGGATGAGTATTGATCACTGATATTTTTCACATCTATCATAATTAGACTTAAAAACCGCTAATTTTGCGGGATGAAAAAATTTCGTCTTCAGGACTCTATCATTTTTGAAAATTCTGATTACCTGATAATCAATAAACCAGCTGGGATTTCCACATTGGATGATCGTAATGATCCTACCAATATCCTACAACTGGCAAAATCTCAATTCGAAAACATTTTAATATGCCACCGACTGGATAAAGACACATCTGGAGTGCTGGTGTTAGCAAAAAATGAAGATGCTCACAGACACCTGTCTATGTTGTTTGAAGATAGAAAAGTTCAGAAAGTATATCACGCTGTAGCTGATGGAATACATGAATTCTCAAATAAGGTGATTGACCTACCTATAAAAGTGTCTGCCAAGGGAATAGTTAAAGTAGACAAACGAGCCGGCAAAGCTTCAAAGACTACATTTAACAGTCTTGAGGCTTTTAAGCTTCATACTCTTATAGAGTGTAAGCCTGAGACGGGTAGAATGCATCAGATTAGAATTCACCTGGCTGAAAGTAATGCACCAATCACAGGTGATCTGTCATATGGAGGTCGTCATTTTTATTTATCTACAGTGAAACGAAATTACAATCTAAAGAAGTGGACGGAAGAGGAACCACTCATAAAAAGGATGGCATTGCACGCTTTTTCTATTGGTTTTACAGATAAAAACGGTAAAAAAATCACTGCAGAAGCAGCTTATCCAAAGGATTTTAGGGTGTTAGTGGAGCAATTAGGCAAAAACAAGTGATTATTTCAATAAATATGATTCTTCACGTTGTATTTGAAAAATTAAAATTCTATTTTTGTGTCCCTTTTTGAGAGGAAGGGAAAGATGGGTCATTTTAAAAGAAATTAAGTTGGATACTTTAAGTTACAAAACGGTTTCATTGAACAGCAACACTGCCGAGAACAATTGGGTAGTGGTTGATGCTGATTCAAAAGTGCTTGGAAGGGTCGCTAGCGAAGTTGCTAAGATCATAAGAGGAAAGCACAAACCAGGTTATACTCCTAACGTGAATTGTGGAGATAACGTCATCGTAATCAACGCTGATAAAATCAGGTTGACAGGAAAGAAGTGGACTGATAAAGTTTACATAAGACACACAGGCTTCCCAGGTGGGCAAAGATCTGCTACAGCTACTGAATTGAAGGCTAAGTCTTCTACTCTATTAGTAGAGAATGCTGTAAGAGGAATGCTACCTAAGAATAGATTAGGAAGTCAATTGTTCAAAAATCTATACGTGTACGAAGGTGCTGAGCATCCTCATGAAGCACAACAACCAAAAGAAATTAATTTATAATAATGGAAGTAACCAATACTATAGGCCGTAGAAAAACATCGGTTGCCAGACTTTACATGAAGCCTGGAAGTGGTGAAATCAAAATCAACAACAGAGAATTAGGAGAATACTTTCCTTCTGAAATTCTTCAGTTGATTGTAAAACAACCATTAGTGAAGTTAGACCAGGCTGCTAACTTCGACTTCAAAATCAATGTAGATGGTGGAGGAATCAAAGGTCAAGCTGAAGCAATCAGATTGGCTATCTCCAGAGCATTGGTGGAAGTTGATGAAGAGAACAAACCTGCTCTTAAAGAAGAAGGATTCTTAACAAGGGATCCAAGAATGGTTGAAAGAAAGAAATACGGTAGAAGAAAAGCGAGAAGAAGATTCCAGTTCAGTAAACGATAGGAATTCGAAAACGCTAAAGATATACTTAGAAACAATTATCATTAATGAGCAAAGTAGAGTATAAAGACCTTCTAGACGCTGGAGTACACTTCGGTCACTTGACTAGAAAGTGGGATCCTAAAATGGCTCCATACATTTTCATGGAGAAGAACGGAATCCACATCATTGACTTGAATAAAACTCTTGCGAACCTAGAGAACGCAGCAGCTGCAATCAAAAATGTCGTACGGTCTGGCAGAAAAGTAATGTTCGTTGCTACTAAAAAGCAAGCAAAGGACCTTGTTGCACAAAAAGCAGCAAACTTAAAGATGCCTTATGTTACTGAAAGGTGGCTTGGAGGTATGTTAACCAACTTCTCAACGATCAGAAAGTCTCTTAAGAAAATGGCTTCCATCGATAAAATGATGAAAGAAGATTCTTACAAGGCTCTTGCAAAAAGAGAGAGATTGATGATCACTCGTGAAAAGGAGAAACTACAGAGAGTACTTGGAGGTATTTCAGAACTTACAAGACTTCCTGCAGCACTTTTCATCATTGATATCAAAAGAGAGCACATCGCAGTGAAAGAAGCACAGAAATTAAATATTCCTGTATTCGCTATGGTAGATACCAACTCAGACCCAAATCAAGTTGAATTCCCTATCCCTGCAAATGATGACGCTTTCAAATCTATCGACTTAATTACTGATGTAATCGCTAAAGCAATCGAAGAAGGATTGAACGAAAGAAAGAAGGAGAAAGAAGAAGCGAAACAACAGGAAGAAGTAGAAAAGAAAAAACAAGCTGACGAAGCTGTAGAAAAATAACAATTAGTTGATATAGAAACTAAGAACCAAAGATTGAACATTGATTAGTTTCAGTGTTCAATTTTTGTATAAAGCAATAACAAAAGTTTAAAAATTACACTAAAATGGCTATTTCCGCACAAGAAGTAAACAAACTAAGACAACAAACAGGTGCAGGTATGATGGACTGCAAAAAAGCACTTGTTGAAGCTGATGGTGATTTTGATAAAGCAATCGAAATACTAAGAAAGAAAGGTCAGAAAGTATCTGCATCCAGAGCTGACAGAGAAACTACTGAAGGAGTTGTTTTAGCAAAAACTAACGAAGACGGAACTGAAGGAGTTTTGATCGCCTTCACATGTGAAACTGACTTTGTTGCAAAGAACGAAGACTTTGTATCAATGGGTAACAAAGTATTGGACATTGCATTCAATGAAAAGCCAGGTACTGTTGAGGACCTAAAAGCTATCAAGTCTGGTGAAACTACTCTAGGAGAAGAAATCACTGAATTGATCGGTAAAATCGGTGAAAAACTTGATATCTCTGCTTACCAGATTCTAAGCGGTGAGGCTGTTGTTCCTTACATCCACGCCGGAAGCAAATTAGGTGTACTTGTTGCACTTAAAAACACAGATGGTACTGATGTTGCTGCTCCTGCAAAAGATGTTGCAATGCAAATTGCTGCAATGAATCCAGTTGCTGTTGACAAAGACGGTGTTGATCCAACAATTGTTGAGAAAGAAATCGAAATTGGAAAAGAGCAAGCTAGACAAGAAGGTAAGCCTGAAAACATCATTGAGAAAATCGCAATGGGTAAACTTCAGAAGTTCTACAAAGAAAACACTTTGTTGAGCCAGGCTTTCGTGAAAGATAACTCTCAGTCAATCTCTCAATACCTTGACGGTGTTCAGAAAGGAATGACTGTTGAAGCTTTCAAAAGAGTATCTATCGGATAAGACTTAGTTTTATCTTAAAATATATTAAGACCGTCTCGGAGTAATCTGAGACGGTTTTTTTTATGACTGTTGGCAGATTACAGTCCAACAATCAACTGTCAACGGTCCGATTCATGAGACCTGGACTCAATCGTCTTAATATTCCATTTCTTCATATCCTCTTCAAGCTGCTTCCTATTCTCCTCGGTAAAACCTTCTATAAGCGCAGTTAAATCAGGTTGTCCTCCATCTACCCAGCATGTGTACCAGAAGTCCCCTACCATCTTCACTGAGGCCCTCATTCTCCTTTCTACCATTCCAGAGAGCATATCGTGGTAAGCTGTGGAAAATTCTCTTGAATAAACCTTGGTTGTGATGTTACCCCTTTCTTCAAAGCTGTACTTCTTACTTTCAGGGAATTTCTCAGTAAGTATCTTTTCAAATGAAAGAACCGAATCTAATGCCAGATGTGCTTGCTCAACCGCCTTCCAGGCTCGCAGCTGTGGTCTTTCTATATAGTCGGCTTGTCCAACAAAGAAATCGTACTCATCGATAAACAATTCCGGCAATCGCGACTCCCAGAAGCCATGAATACCATATTGACCTGTCATTTGCCCATTATAATTCTCTGTAGTATGCAAAGGCACATTTGAATCTCCTATATAATGCCCCAAATCAGCAGACAGTCTTAAAATTGCATCAACATCCTTGTTCAGGAATGCCTTTGTAAGCCAATGCTTCATTTTGTTTACATGCCATGGAACAATTCCATAAGCCATTAAGGTGTCTTCAGAATACTTCTCCACAGCATCATTCCAGTACCTGGGAAGCTTATATAAAGCACTATCACCATAAACATCCAAATCGATGTAGTGTCTTGGAGCTTCATTTTTAACAGCGTATCTCCTTCTATCTGGATTAACAGCATTCTCTGTTAAGTCCTGAATATAGTACTTGTAGAATGTAATCATCTCTGGTGGAAGAGTAAAAACTGCCATTCTGTTGATCCTTTTGTGAGCAAAAAATCCCCAGGTTTCTTTCTTGACTCCACTAAAGGAAGAAAGAATTAATACACCAAAAACAAAAAATATCACTCTTCTTAACATATCTTCCTGAAAATTAAGCAATTCTGTCTACGATTGAATTAATTTTTGATGAACATTATATTTTGATTTAACAATTCTTTCTCCTACATTTGCAGTCCTATTTTAAGGAAGAGCAAGATTTTAAAGTAAATATGGCAAACCATAAATCGGCATTAAAAAGAATCAGGTCTAGCGAGGCTAAAAGACTTAGAAACAGATATCAGTCTAAAACTACAAGAACTTTTATCAAGAGGTTAATGAACACGACTGATAAGGCTGAAGCAGAAACACTTTACAAGCAAGTAAGTGGTATGTTGGATAAATTGGCTAAAAACAATATCATCCACAAGAAAAACGCTTCAAACCACAAGTCTAAGTTAGCGAAGAAAGTAGCTGCGCTTTAAGCCTCTAGCTATAAAAATATTATAGCCTTATTCATTAAAACGGATAAGGCTTTTCTTTTTGGTATTTTCCCATCATTTTTAACAGATGGGAAATAATCACGACCAATATCTGTCCATCAAGCATTGGGCCGAACAAGACCGCCCGAGAGAAAAACTTCTACTAAAAGGTAAATCCGCATTATCAGACGCTGAATTAATTGGAATATTAATTGGTTCGGGCTCCAGAACTTTAAGTGCTGTTGAATTATCTAAGTTAATATTAGCAGCAGTAGATAACGACCTAAACAGTCTTGCAAAACTTTCTGTATCAGAACTTCAAAAATTTAAAGGGATTGGAGAAGCTAAAGCAATCAGTATAGTTAGCGCACTTGAATTAGGCAGGAGAAGAAAACCGGATCAAGCTTTTTCAAAACCAAAAATCAGTTGTGCAGAGGATGCATATAATCTCTTAGCTCCAGATTTAATGGATTTAAAGCATGAAGAGTTTTGGGTTATCCTTTTAAACAGAGCCAATCAGGTCATTAAAAAAGAACCCATTAGCACAGGAGGTGTCTCAGGAACAGTGGTTGATCCTAAAATCATATTCAAAAAGGCACTTGACCAATTGGCATCATCAATAATTATCGCTCATAACCATCCTTCTGGAAATCTCAAACCAAGTAAAGCAGATATCAGCATCACTTCGAAACTTATTCAAGCCGGAAGAACGTTAGAAATACCGGTAATTGATCATATCATTTTTAGTGATAATGGATTTTATAGTTTTGCAGACGAAGCATTGATATAGCGATGAAAAAAATTGGTTACATAATAATCCCTGTCATTCTAATTATTGTTGTTTTTACATTTCTCGGAAATGATGAAAGTGATGATCAGTATGTTGAAAGAATAAAAAAGGATAGAGTAGAGAAAGATGAGTTCATGAAAACCTCAAACGCCTCTCCTTTCAAGGATGATCCTGATTCCTTTACAGGTCTAAATTATTTTGAACCCAACCCAAACTTCAAGGTAAGTGCTGATATCACAAAATTCACAACCAAGGAATATGTCAACATCCCAGAGTCTGACGGATCTTCTAAACAATATTTAAAGTTTGCCAAGGCTAGTTTCAAGTTGAATAATATGCCTTATGACCTACTTTTACTAAAGCAAACTGGTTTCGGAAGCATGAATGTAATATTCACAGCCTTCACTGATAACACAAGCGGCAATACTACTTATGGTGGCGGAAGATACTTGGACCTAAGTTTCAAGAATGCTTCTAAAATTACAATTGACTTCAATCAGGCCTACAATCCATATTGCGAATACAATGAGTCTTTTTCTTGTCCTTTGCCTCCAAGGGAGAATCATATCTCAATGGCGATTGAGGCTGGAGAAAAAAATTATAAAGACTGACACAATTCTTCATTAAATATCTTCTCTAATCTGCTCTCGCTGTAGATGTTTTATTAATTTTACGCGCTTACAGAAATTAGAGGAAGATTCGATGAAAATATCATATCAGTGGCTAACAAGATTCATTCAATTAAATGAGACTCCAGAGGAGCTTGATGACTTGTTGACACAATCCGGATTAGAGGTTGAAGGCATTGAGACTTACGAAACCATTCAAGGTGGATTAGAAGGGGTTGTCATAGGCGAAGTGTTAGAATGCGAGCAACACCCAAATGCTGACAAACTCAAAGTAACCAAAGTAGATATCGGTGCTGGTGAACCATCACCAATCGTTTGTGGCGCACCAAATGTAGCGAAAGGCCAAAAGGTCATTGTTGCAACTGTTGGCTGTACTTTATATCCTACAAGCGGAGAATCTTTTAAAATTAAAAAAGCTAAGATCAGAGGGGAAGTTTCTGAAGGTATGATCTGTGCTGAAGATGAAATTGGTTTAGGTGCTAGTCATGATGGAATCATGATCCTGGATACCGACCTGAAAAATGGCACACCAGCTGCTGAGTACTTCGATATTAAGAATGATCATGTTTTTGAAATCGGATTGACACCAAATAGAGCTGATGGTGCTTCTCATTTCGGAGTTTCCCGAGATTTGAAAGCCATGCTTGGTAGAGAAACTTCATTCGAAAAACCAGAACTTCCTCTTAAGACTGGCAATAGGCCAATTGAAGTAATTGTAGATAATTATGATGCTTGTCCAAGGTACTCTGCAATTGTAATTGACAATGTAGAAGTAAAAGAGTCTCCGGAATGGTTACAACATTCTTTAAAAGCAATTGGATTAGCACCGATTAATAATATAGTTGATATCACCAACTTCGTTTGCCACGGACTCGGGCAACCAATGCATGCCTTTGATGCAGATCAGATAGAAGGTAATAAGGTGACAGTCAAAACACTTCCAAAAGGAACTAAATTCACTACTCTTGATGAAAAAGAAAGAGAACTGAATGATTTCGATCTGATGATTTGCAATGAAACCGGCGGAATGTGTATTGCGGGTGTTTTTGGTGGAATCAAATCTGGAGTTACAGAAGCGACAAAAACAATATTCCTTGAAAGTGCATATTTTGATCCAGCTTGGGTAAGAAAAACAGCACAAGCTCACACGTTAAAGACTGATGCATCATTCAGATATGAGAGAGGAACTGATCCAAATATAACTGTTGACGCTATTAAGTATGCGGTCAAATACATTCAGGAATTAGCTGGAGGTGAAATTGCTTCTGATTTGGTGGATCTATATCCAAGCCCAATTGCAGATTTCGAAACCACAGTTAAGTACAAAAACATTGATCGACTTATAGGTAAACAACTACCAAAAGACGAGATTTCCACTATCCTTGAAAGCCTGGATATTAGGTTAGAAGACAAGACAGACGAGCAATTCCGGGCTGTCATCCCACCTTATCGTGTGGATGTAACAAGGGAAGCTGATGTAGTTGAAGAAGTATTAAGAATTCATGGTTTCAACAACGTAGAATTAGATGAATTCAATGGAGCTGATTACCTGGCGGACTTTAATGAAAAGGATCCTAATAGAATAAGGCGGACCATTTCTGATGTTCTTGTTGGTTCGGGTTTTGAGGAAATCCTAACGAATTCTCTGACTAATCCTGCGTACGTTGAAAATACTGATGGTTTTGAGTCTAGTGACAATGTTAATATCCTCAACAAGCTAAGTGAGGAACTTGGAGTTATGAGACAATCTCTGGTATTTACTGGACTTGAATCATTGCAGCATAATATTAACAGAAGACAGACTAATTTGAAGTTCTTTGAAATGGGCAAAGTCTATTCAATGGACGGAGAAAAATACATAGAGAGACAGGGTCTTAGTCTATTTGTGACAGGTAATAAGCAGGATGAGTCATGGCTTCAAGAAAGCAAGCCTGTTGATTTTCATGACTTAAGCGCTGTTGTATATAAGGTCCTGAATAAGTTCAACATCTCGAACTTCGTTTCTGAACCGACTGAATCTCCACTGTATCAATATGGATTAGACATTAAGTTTAACAATAAAATCGTGGCTGGTCTGGGAAAACTAAAAGGCAAGGTGACTAAGTTAGCTGAGATCAAACAAGATGTATTCTATGCTGATTTAGACTGGGCAGCCCTTTTAAAGGCTTACAAAACTGGATTGGAATACCAGCCAGTTCCTAAGTTCCCAGAGGTAAGGAGAGACTTATCATTAGTATTGGATAAGAAGGTAACTTTCGAGCAGGCTAAGAATCTTGCATTTAAGACAGAGAGAAGGTTATTAAAACGACTTAACGTGTTTAGCGTATATGAAGGAGATAAAATTGAGGAAGGCAAAAAGGCTTATGCAATAAATTTTATCCTTCAAGATGAAAATAAAACGCTCAATGACAAGCAAATTGACAAAGTTATGGCTAATTTAATGAGATCATTTGAGCAAGAACTAAAAGCAGTAATCAGAAAATAGAGAATGGATAACGGTCAAACTTTACGATCTGAGCTCCTATCATTGGAACGGAAGGTGAAACTCCTCTTGAATGAACACCAGATTCTTAAGGAAGAAGTGGATCATTTAAGAAAGGAGAATTCCGTGTTGAAGGACGAATTGAACGATAAAGAGGGCAAATTAGACCATTTTCAAAATAAGATTAAAATTAGTAAAATTGTAGGGAGTATGGTGGTCGGAGAAAACGACACATCAGGTTTGAAAGAAGTAATTGACGATTATATAAAGGAAATTGACAAGTGTATTGCACATTTGGGTGAATAGTAGTAGAAAATATAGATAACTCGAATGGCAGAACTATCCATAAAACTTAAAATTGGGAACAGAGAATACCCAATGAAGGTAAAGGCAGAGGACGAAGCGATGATCCGGCAAGCCGGAAAAACCATTAATGAAAGAATTAAGAATTACAGAGATAAATTTGGTATCGATGATATTCAGGATCTTTTGGCAATGGTAGCATTTGATTGTTTAGTAGAAAAAACTAGATCAGACGAGCAGGTAAGTAACATAGACGATGTTGCCCTTGAACAGGTACAGGCCATTAAGAACCTGATATCTAATAACCTCTAGAGATAAATACACCCATTCTTTCAACATGATGTAAGTGTTTCCTTCCCCAGGCAAATACATATATATCAATTTACATCATGGAAGATTTAATCAATATTGTTGGACTCACTGTGGTAGGAATGGTTGTAGGATTCCTATTAAGTAGACTGGCTTTTAAAAGATCACTTAATAAGAAAAAGCAGGAAGCTGAAGAGCACAGACAATCCATCATTAAGGAAGGCGAATTAACTGCCGAAAACATAAAGAAAGACAGAATTCTTGAAGCAAAAGAAAAGTACATTAAGCTTAAACAAGAATTTGAAGAAGAAGCTAATAGAAAGAAAAATCAAATCATCTCTAACGAGAATAAGCTAAAACAGCGAGAGTCCCACCTTAGCAAACAAATAGAAAAGAATAAAAGATCTGAAGCAGAAATGGAATCCATGAAGGAGAACCTGGCTGCTCAAATGGATATTGTTAAGAAAAGAAAAGAGGAGCAGGAAAAATCCATCGCTCAGCAAGTGGCTATTCTTGAAAAAGTATCAAATCTTACTGCGGATGAAGCTAAGCAGCAATTAATGGAGACTCTGAAAGATGAGGCCAGAACTGATGCATCGTCTCATATCAAAGAGATCATTGAAGAAGCTAAATTGACAGCTGCAAAAGAAGCTAAGAAAGTGGTTATTCAAACCATACAAAGAACTGCAACTGAACATGCTATAGAGAATTGTGTTTCTATTTTCAACATTGAAAGCGATGATGTAAAAGGAAAGATAATTGGTAGAGAGGGAAGAAACATCAGAGCCCTAGAAGCTTCAACTGGGGTTGAGATAATTGTTGATGATACCCCTGAAGCCATTATCATTTCTGGATTTGATCCTGTAAGAAGAGAGATCGCAAGATTATCACTTCATAGACTGGTGACTGACGGTAGAATCCATCCTGCAAGAATTGAAGAGATTGTTGCTAAGACCACTAAGAATATCGAAGAAGAGATCATTGAGATCGGCGAGAGGACTGTGATTGATTTAGGAGTTCATGGCCTACACCCAGAACTAATTAAATTGGTAGGTAGAATGAGATTCAGATCTTCTTATGGTCAAAACCTTCTTCAGCATAGTAGAGAGGTAGCTAAGCTTTCTGCAACTCTGGCTAGTGAGCTAGGACTGAATGCCAAACTTGCAAAGAGAGCAGGACTGCTTCATGATATTGGAAAAGTATGGCCAGAAGAGCCAGAGTCGCCTCACGCAATTCTGGGTATGGAATTAGCCAAAAAATACAAAGAGCATCCAGATGTATGCAACGCAATTGGAGCTCACCACGATGAGATTGAGATGACAGCTCTTATTTCACCACTAATCCAGACTTGTGACGCTATTTCAGGATCCAGGCCAGGCGCAAGACGTGAAGTAATGGATAGTTACTTAAAACGCCTGAAAGAGCTTGAAGATCTGGCTCACAGCTTTGATGGTGTTAACAAGTGTTACGCAATTCAGGCAGGTAGAGAGCTTAGAGTATTAGTTGATGCCGAAAGTGTATCTGACAAGGAAGCAGGAGATCTGTCGTTCACCATTTCACAAAAAATAGAAAAGGACATGCAATACCCTGGACAGATCAAAGTAACGGTAATTAGGGAAACCAGAGCTGTGAACTTCGCCAAGTAGTTTTAGACTTTAGACACTAGACTTTAAGAATAAAGAAATAAAAAATGATGACTTTCCAGTCATCATTTTTTTTGCAATCAATCCTATATCTAAAGTCTAGCATTAATATCTAGTATCAAAAAAGAAACCGCATCAGTTACTGACACGGCTTCTTGATCTATAGTTATTTTGCTAACCACTATTTGAATTGAAATCCGAATTTGATCATCGTTCGATTATAAAATAAGTCGTACCTGGCGAAATAGTCTGAAATGAAACCATCAGTTCCATTAAATTCACCAGAAGTATACTGAAAATACTGACTCAGCGAAATAAAGAACCTGTAATCTGTTCTGGATGAGAACATCATGGTTATCCCAGGTTGAAAATGGAAACCACCATTGTGCTCATTGTTCCATCCACCGTTTCTTGGAAAACCGTAACCTACTCTGGCATCAGCAAATATTCTCCTCTTCTTTTGGTTTAAATAGTACCTACCATAACCAAAATAGGTATGAAAATCATGCCACAGCCATTCGCCTGCAATAGTAACCTCAGTAGTACTTAATGCAGCTCCAGCACCAACAGCATAGCTTGGTGTTATTCTGTTTCCTACAATTAATGCCCCTTCAGTAATAATTGTTGATGGAGCAAAGGAAAAATCCAAAGTCCCAAAAAATCCGGATTTCTTGTGAAATTTACCCTTGTTGTAAAGAATAATATCATTACCGTCGTGAAGACGCTTGATATTATCCCAGATCAAATTCAGGGTATCCATTGTAGAACCATATAATACCAGTCCTACATCATTCTTACTTACAATCTTTCCAATAAACACAGATCCATCGTCATAATGGACAATTGAGTTGGATTGATCCTGACTGTAAGCATTAAAGCTTAAAAAATAGCAGAATAGCATCACGCAAAGAGTTGCGCCCATGCTACCTGCTTTATTATATTTATTATTGAATAGTCTCAAAATTAGAAAGGAATTGTGCTAAGTTCCTCAAATCCTTCAATCTTCACTTGATCCAATCCATCAGGACCAGCGATTAGTAGGATATCATTTCTGGTTGGGTGTTGTAGCACGTCATATGCTGTAACCGAAGTATTCCATTCTTCAAGAACTAGTCTTCTTCTGTCAGTAGCATCAAATATTTTTAATCCGTCCATGCCTTCTCCAACGTATAGTTTGTCTCCAATCAGAGTAAGGCCATATGGACTTTCCATTCCAATTTCCTGTATTGGATTCATCCACCCGTCTTCCATTTGTAAAACAAGAAGAGCATTTTCATCTCCAGGGCAGTTATTCTCATCTCCTGTCCTCAGAGTCACGTAAGAAATATCTTCGATATCACTTGGAATAACCGGGTCACATGAAGTGATGTGTTGGAATGACGATACCCACTCTGGATTCTCAGGATCAGACACATTCATTACAGTAACATTTGTGCTTGCTCCAATGAATAATAAATCGTCAAGTGGATAAACAGTCTCCATATCCCAACCGATGGAATTAGTTGAAACGTGAGAGAATGACGATCTATCATCAATAATTATCAGGTTTTGTCTACTTACCATGTACACATAACCATTATTTTCAACAACTCTATTCACCGAACCAATTCCGTTTGAACTATTACCCGCAAATGATGCTGGAACAGCTGAAGGTGGAATCATCTGCTGAGCATAATCAAAATAAACCTGATGATCATTCCCAACCATAAAATCCCAGATGTTATCATCTTTATCCAGTTTCTCAGTTATTGTCTGAAATTCAAATCCTAACAAAGTTCTTCCTTGATTATCCTGAATTTCCTGAGCAACCGCATTTTCAATTCTTGCAACCAGTACTGGTTGAGTTGGAATAGATAAATCGATCTTCAGCATATCATAGTAGCTCTCTGCATACAAGATATTATTAGACACAAAGTATTCTCTATTACCTGGAATATTAAGGAATGCAAGGTTTCTAGGCGCTTCGGGATCTGTATTATCAATTATATGAATCCCAACACCTTCTTCTCCGATGAATAAAAAATTTGGTGAAACGAAAATCTTCCCTGGGTTTGTCAGGTCTCTGGATGCTTCAAGGAGTGGCGTGTTTCTGATGGTCTCCATGTCTCCGTAAATTGGAGTTCCAGCCTCGTAAGTAACTTCTACATCTCCTACGATATCGTTTTCGCAGGAATAAAACAGCGCTACTGAAATAATCAGTAGTAAGCTAAGCAGTGATATGCGTTGTTTCATGGTTGTGTTTTTAGTAGGTTCTGTCAATATAGACATCTGTAATCACCAAAACGTTGGAAGTGAAAGAAATAATATATGACTCCCAAACTTTCTTGATAGTGAAATAATGCTAGTTGGAACCTAATAGTTGTTTTAAGTTAAAGTTTTGACAAAACAATAATACCAAATAGATATGATCCAAAAGTTGACTTATGACAACTTAACACTAGACACAAAAAAGGCCTGAATTAAAATCCAGGCCTCTATTTTAGTTCTTTCAAATATTTAGAATTTAGGATGCTTTTCCCCTGGGTGTTCCTTTTCAAAGGATTCCCCATATTCCTTTATAGTCTTGGTCATGTCTTTTCTCAGCCAAATGATCCCAACAAGGTTTGGAATGGTCATTAAGGCAATCGTAATTCCAGAAAGGGTCCAAATAATTGTAGTGTCTGCGAATGAAGCAAAGAAGAATGCGACTACATAAATGACTCGATAAATGATTACAGATTTAGCTCCAAACAAAAATGTCATGGCTCTATCTCCATAGTATGACCAACTAATCGCTGTACTAAATGCAAATAGCAGAAGACCAATTGTCACGATGTATTTACCAGAATCTCCAAACCAGCTCTTTGTAAATGCTATAGTAGTTAATCTTGCACTATGAACTAATGACTTACCAGAAATCGCCAATCCCGTAGAAGTTATTTTTCCATCCTTTACCTGAATGTATCCTGTAAAAGGATTCCCTTCCTGAGAAACTGAAACATTCTCAGCAAATGATCTGGCATGAATAAATGTGATGTTACTATCTACAATAGCTCCTTGTTGTACTTCCACACTATCTGTCAATCCAATAGCTGTAGAAGAAGCTCCTTCAATAAAACTGATGATATTTTTTCTATCCTCTTCATTCGATTCACTCATTTGACCTTCCAGTATTCGGATATCCGTAAATTGAAAATCATTGTCGTGTTTCTCATTCCATACGCCAGAAGAAAGAAGAACTAAACCAGTAATAGTACAGATCACAATTGTATCAATAAACGGCTCTAATATTGCCACCATACCTTCGGAAAGTGGCTCATCGGCTTTTGCTGAAGCGTGAGCAATTGGTGCAGAACCCTGACCAGCTTCATTTGAGAATAATCCTCTTCCTACTCCTTTTGTAAATGCTAATGAAATACCTGCTCCCATAAAACCTCCTACTGCAGAGCTTCCAGAAAATACATTTGCGAAAATTGAAACAAAAGAAGGAACGATATTGCCAATATTAGTAAAGATCACGGCCAATGCTCCAATGAAATAAATGATTGCCATTGCAGGAACCAATCTTGATGTCACTGCGGCAATCCTTTTAATACCTCCAACTATTACAAGTCCAAGAAATATTGCTAAGACAAGCCCTGTGATCCACAAATCAATTCCGAATGTTTGTTCAACAGAATTCGAGATACTATTGATCTGTGGTAGAGAACCAGTCCCAAATGAAGAGAAAACAGTAGCAACAGCGAATATTGCTGCCATCCATCCTAGATTCACTTTCTTTCCAAAGGCGACAAAGTTTGCATTCTTCATGTAGTACATAGGACCTCCAGCCATTGTACCATCTTCCGTTTTCTCTCTGTACTTGTGGGATAAAGAAACCTCAACAAATTTTGTACACATACCCACAGCTGCTGTAATTAACATCCAGAACAAAGCTGCAGGACCTCCAATATGCAATGCCAAAGCTACTCCAGCAATATTACCAGTACCTACGGTACCTGAAAGCGCTGTTGCTAATGCTTGAAAATGTGTTGTATCTCCAGGGGTACCTTTCTTATCAAACTTCCCTCTAACGATTTTCAGTGCGTGACCGAAATATCTGATTTGTGGGAATCTCAAATAGATAGTAAAGAATAAGCCTGTTCCCAAAAGGAACAAAACAAACCAAACATGGCTTCCAATGTAGCCATCTATGGTACCTAAGATCTCATTTAATTCTTGCATAGAAGGATAATGTTCAATTTTTTAGAAGCAACAAAAATATAAATTCTTGCCACAATAGGAAGGATTAATTTTTTAATGGTTCGAAATACCTTTTTCAGGCATCTAAACCATTCATTATCATCTCATAAACGAAATATGCGGCCAACCTCGCAGTTCGATTATCTAAATCGTATTTCGGGTTTAATTCAGCAATATCCCAGCTCAATAATTTGCCACTCTTTAGGCACTCCAACATGCAATGACGAATAACGTCCGGACTCAATCCAAACCCTGCTGGAGCACTTACTCCGGGGGCATATGCAGCTGATAAAACATCTAAATCCAAAGTCAGATATAAATGATCAACACCCTCGATAAATTTAGACATCTCTTGAGTGAGCTTGCCTGAATCTGAGAAATCAAAATCGTTCACGGTCAAGTAAGATGTACCTGCTGCATCCATTCCTTTAAATAAACTCTTGGTGTTTGATGCTCGGTTTATTCCTATTGGCAAGTATTGAAAAGATTCATTTCTGGACTTATTCTCATCATGAATCTGCTTGAAAGGTGTTCCTGAACTTGGCCCTTCCTGATATGAACGATAATCGAAATGGGCATCCAGGTTGATTATTCCAGTTGAACCTTTTCCGTCAACAAACCTTCTAATTCCTTCGTAATGAGCATAGGCAATCTCATGGCCTCCACCTAGTAAAATTGGCTTATAACCATACTGAAGTAAAGTCTTCACTTTCTCAGATAACCTTTCCTGCGCACCTTCCAAATCTGATCCACTACAAATCACTTGCCCTGCGTCAAATAAGTGAACATCATTATGATCAAATTGCACGGATAGTTTGGCCACACTAGCTCTCAAAGAATCCGGGCCTCCCTTAGCTCCCAGTCGCCCCATATTTCTTCTTACACCTTCTTCACATTCAAACCCAAGGAATGCAAATGAATTTGGTTTTGCTTTAGAGACTTCCTTTGATAGGTCCAGTAATTGAATAATATGATGAAATAGATACCCATCTTCACCATCAAGATGGTTTGCCCGACCTTTCCACAGGTCTTTAGAAGGTGACTTGTACATAATTAATCTTTAAGTAGCTGACCATCTTTCCAAATCATAGATGGCTTGAGCTTGCCCTGATTATAAAAAATTTCTCTATAGTCAGAAGTGTCGAAAGCAATGAAGTCTGCAAGTTTTCCTGCTTCCAGCTTTCCTCTATCGTTTAGGTTCAATGCTTTTGCTGCCCGGAAAGTGATCCCAGCCAAAGTTTCTGCTATTGACACTTTCTCAGAAGCTCCCATTATTGAGGCTTGTAATAATAAATCCCCCATTGGAGCTGATCCCGGATTCCAATCTGTGGCAATTGCCATACAAACTCCGGCATCTAACAACTTCCTTGCTGGAGCATAATGCATCCCCAATCCTAAAGAAGCTCCTGGCAATACTGTGCCTACTACATCAGACTTTGCCAACAACTCTATTTCTCTATCTGTGGAAGCTTCAAGATGATCTGCGCTTAGTGCTCCAAGTTCAACTGCTAAATCAGTACCTCCTATACTAAACTGATCCGCGTGAATGGTTAGGTCAAATCCCATTGCTCTGGCTGCCGATAAGTATTCCCTGGACACCTCCATAGAAAATGCATTTTCTTCTACAAAGACATCTATTCTATTTGCTAATTTCTTTTGTTGCAAAAGAGGAAACAGTTCATTGACGATCATTTTACTATAAGCCAAAGCATTGGTGTATTCACCAGGAACTACATGAGCAGCAAGACAAGTTGGAATGATATCGACTGGAGAGCTTTCTCCGACATTTTTAATCGCTTCAAGCATTTTTATCTCAGAATCAACCGAGAGGCCATATCCACTTTTCACCTCGATGGTAGTAACACCTTCCGATAAATGTCTGTTGACTCTGGACTGCATGCTAGTTTCCAGATCTTCTTGTTTGGTCTTTCTGGTTTTCCCCACAGAGTCATGAATTCCACCTCCTGCAGCAAGAATATTTTGATAAGTTGCACCAGAAACTTTAAGTGCATAGTCTCCGGCTCTGGAGCCACCATAACATATGTGAGTATGAGAATCTACTAAACCAGGGATCAACACCATTCCTTTTGGAACAGGTTCAATTTCTCTTGCATTAACACCCAACGCCCTAAACTCTCCAACCTCTACAATTATTCCATCTTCAACAATAATTCCACCTTTCTCAATTACCTGAAGCTCTTGATCTTTGATTGCTCCTTTAATAGGTAGTCCGGCAAGGGTAACAATCTGTTCAAATGGTCCAATCAGTCTCATTTTGGGGTTGTTTTAGTAGTGATACAAATTGACTCTTTTAATTCAAAATAACCCAACCATTAGAAAAATATTTTTGTGAATTGAAACTTTAATCGTGATATTACGATTAATAAGTCATGGGATTAAGCAAAACAGAAGCATTTTCAGAATTACATGTTGAGTTGGCGGAGTTAGCCAAAGCAATGGGACACCCTGCAAGAGTAGCAATTGTGGAATTTTTAGTTAACCATAATGCCTGTGTATGTGGTGACATTGTTGAGGAATTACCATTGTCACAATCGACTGTGAGTCAGCATTTGAAAGCATTAAAACAAATCGGGTTAATTGATGGGGAAATTGATGGTCCATCTGTTTGTTATTGCATCAACAAAGAGAAATGGGCTTCTATGCAGAGTAAGTTTCAATCCTTCTTTTCAAATATTTTAGAGAATAATAATTGTTGTTAGACCAATGAAGACGAAAGAATTTATTTCACTTTTAAAGGCGCATCCGTCTAAAAAAGTAGTGTTTGAATATCAGGAAAACAAATTCGTGCCTGAGACCTATCATATTACAGAAATCAAGAATAGCCATGTCACATCTGTGGATTGCGGTGGATTTATGCATGATTTCAATGAAACGATAGTACAACTTTGGGTGAATGAAGGGGAAGCTTTCAAAGAAGACTTTACAGCTGAAAAGGCATTGAAAATTATAGATATCGTCAATAGCAAATACACCATAAATACTGAAGCTGATGTATTCTTTGAGTACGGGTATATCGACATCCCAACCTCTAGTTACAAAGTGAAGAAGGTACATATTAGAAAAGGTGAAATCCTTGTTAAGCTCTATGTACCGGCAACAGTGTGTAAGCCCAGTGAGGCCGGAATGTCAATTTGCTGCTAATGGTAAGTATTCGGGATCTTAAAGAAAAGGACTGGCCAGAGGTAGAAAAGATTTATGAAGAAGGTCTTGCTACGAGAATGGCCACTTTCGAAACCTCAAGTCCAGGATGGGAGAGCTGGGATAAATCTCACTTACAGGAATGTAGATTTATTGCCGAAGAGGATGGGAAAATCCTTGGTTGGGCTGCCCTCTCCCCGGTATCCGACCGTTGTGTGTACGGAGGAGTGGCGGAAGTCAGTGTTTATATCTCAGAGACCGCAAGAGGGAACGGAGTTGGAGGCATACTTATAGAGGAATTGATTCAGGCCAGCGAGCAAAATAATATCTGGACTTTGCAGTCATCTATGTTCCCTGAAAATAAAGCGAGCAATAGATTACATCTCAAGTTTGGTTTCAGAGAAATTGGCATCCGCGAGAAGATTGGAAAACTTGATGGAGAATGGAGAGACACCTTAATGATGGAGCGCAGGAGCCAAAAAATCATGTAAGTCCTTCAGGTATAAACCATTATAAGCAAGCAATACCCTTAAGGGCAATCATTAAGTTTCATAATTCTGGATTTATCGTCTTGAAAATTTCATATCTATCCGACAAACCTGTATTTTAGACAGGCCAACGCATCATGATTATTTGAGGACGGCTATTTTTTAGGAATGGCATTGTTAAAGTAAAACAACTATCTCAAAGGATTGTTAAATTAGGGAGGTAATAGTTCTTTCATTAACGGATGACTGACACATTGCCCAATTGCTTGCGAATGATAATTAACGATAGGATCTTTAAATTGATTGAATTGCTGGAAATGAACCCTAACTCATTTGCGGAAGCTATTGGAGTTAAAGGAACCGTTATATTCAATATAATTAAGGGACGAAGAAATAAACCCAGTTTTGACGTCCTGGAGAAGATTTTATTCAGTTTCGAAGAGGTTTCACCGAAGTGGCTAATCAAAGGAGAAGGCAATGTTTTGACTCGTGAAAAAGAGGAAAAAGCCATCACCCATGTCACCGAAGAAACCGGAATTTACAAGCGTAAGGCACAAATTGAAAAACTGATCCTCAAACTAGAGGCCGACTACAAACTAAGCAAGCGATCCGTAAAGTCCCTCCGAGCAGAGATTGAAGACATCATGGAAGACAATCTCAAATACCGCGACCAAATCATCCAACTACAAGAAAGCCACGATAAGGTATTGAAGATATTGAGAGATAAACTGAATCTGAAGATTTGATGAGTTTTGAGTTTTGAGTTTTGAGTTTGGAGTTTAACGGTCAACAGCAACAGTCTCCAGAAGCACAAGTGTCCGCTACCACAATAACTCGCTTACTGCAATGCATCCAAAATTTCGTGACTTCAAACCATTGATGGGATTCCGGATATTTCCTTCATTACGTTACAGAAATTCCGGAATGATGTTATGTTTTTTCTACGTCCTGCAAGTAACTGTCAACCGACAACTGACAACAACCTCTACGAGCACCAGATCTCAGCTACCACCAATACTCGTTAACCCGCAATCCCCCAACTCGCAACCCGCTAAAGATCAAAATCCAACCCCTGCATTGCTTCCTTAAGCTCTTGCTCCAGAGATTTTTTGAGACGAGTCTTTCTGATTCTGCTTACTATTAAAAAGATAAGAATAAAACTAAGGATACCAGCTACTGCAAACCCTCCATACTTTTTAAGGGCAGCCATCCGCTTCTGGCTTTCTACTAACTCAAAGTAACGTTGAGTGACTAGCTGGATATTGTATTGCTGATCCATTTGAGCTAGTTCTTCGCTGGTTTTTAGGTGCTTTTCAAGGCACTCAGTGTATTTGGTATTGTATTCAGCGAATTTTTTAGCGTCTCCTAAGAAGCCGTAGAGTGTGGAAAGTTGTTTGTAGATTTTGAATTTGTCTGGGTCTTTTCCTAAATCTAAATCTAGTTGAAGAGCCTTTAGATAATGTTCTTCTGATTTAGTGAAATCTTTCTGAATAAGATACAACTCCCCCAAATCCATATGAGAAATAAAGTTACTGGAAGCAAAACTCCCATCCTGTCTATAATCTATTGCTTTGAGATAAAACTCTTCGGCCTTATCAAAATTCCCTTCTTCAAAGTACGTAAAAGCAATATTATGACAACTTCTCCCAGCATAATCATCAAACCCATCAACTTTCCCTTGAAATTGAAAAATATTAAGATAGTGTTCACGAGATCTATCAAATTCCTCAATTTCATGAAATATCAAGCCCAGCAATCTGTGAATTTGAATTAATTTATCATAATCATCTATCTTCTCTGCGTACCTACTCGCCTCAAAAAGCAATTCAACAGCCTCAACATAATTCCCACTCTCTTTATAACTCATTGCGATATTATAATTAAGACCTGAGATCAGCTTATCCCGCTTAAATTTGTGAGCAAATTCAAGACCCTTTTTATGATATTCAATAGATTCCGTGTATTGATGATGTATGTAGAAAATTCTTCCGATATTCATTAAGCTAGCAACTTTCAAATATACTCCTTGCTTAGACTCATCTCCATCAATATATCGGAGACATTCGAAATAATTTATAGCTGCTTTATCCAATTTTCCTCGAAATTCATCAATGTAAGCAAGCAAGTAACAGGAATTTGCCGCCACAGATTTAAGGTCATTCGAAAGGGCCAGATGTTTTGCTTTTTCTGCCAAAAGAATTGCAGAATCCGGATCTGATGCGATAATTAATCTTGCCGACTCATTAAGGCTTCTTATCTCTTCTTTCGAGAAACCCTTACCAATCGACCAAAAAGGGGTTGAAAGAAAAAAACAAGTAATTATTAGCGTAATAGTTTTCTTAGACATGTGTACTAAGTATGAAATAAAAATAGCAGAACTAATGTTCTGCTATAAAATTAATCATATTTATCAAATCTTTTACCAGTAGATCGAAATTCTATTAATCTCCTGATGGTGGTGGTGGCGGTGGTGGTGGCGGTGGGTTGTCACCAGTTGCATCATTTGATTGCTCCAATTCCGTATCCTGTAACAACTCATCCATTGTCTCGTCTTGCGCACATGATGCAAAGAACATTGATGCGGCAAAAACCATTGCTAGTAGTCTTAATTTTTTCATTCTGTGTCGTATTAAAGGGTTGAAAATTATGATGTAAAATTACATGCAACGGCTGCTCACGACACATTTGCTGCTTGAAAGAAAGCCACAAGTTTACCACGAATTCTAAGGGGCTAATAACTTGATTTTCAACAGATTTTGATGCAGTTACCAACGAGTTATCGGCAACATATCCACATTGACAGGTAGGAGTGAAATTGAGTCCAAAGATAGTACAATTTGATGTTTTGAGGAAGCCAATTATGATGGATGGAGGGCATAAAAAAAAGACGATCACTTTTAGCAATCGCCTTTTTCAGCTACGGAAATAGGAAATAATCGATTCTAAATTAAACCTTTATTTCAAACTGTGCAGAATTACTCGATAATATAGGCCTTTGGCTCTGTGACTATTCAATATTCTTCGGTGAACGATTTTGGTGGCGAGTTGCGAGTTGCGGGATTGCGGGTTAAAGAGTATTAGTGGTTGCTGAGACTTTGTATTTCTAGAAGCTGTTGTCAGTTGTCGGTTGACAGTTACTTGAAGGGATGTAGAATGTTGCGAGTTGCGGGATTGCGGGTAACGAGTATTAGTGGTTGCTGAGACCTTGTGCTTTTAGAGGCTGTTGTCGGTTGTCAGTTGACAGTTATTTGCAGGACGTAGAAAAAGAACCGTCATTCCGGAATTTCTGTAATGAAATGGAGGAAATATCCGGAATCCCAATAATGGTTTGAGGTCATAAGGTTTTGAAGGAGTCACTGGTTAGCGAGTAATTGTACTAGCGGAGACTTTTGTTCTCTTAGAAACTGTTGACAGTTATCGGTTGACAGTTACTTGCAGGACGTAGAAAGTTGCGAGTTGCGGGTTAGCGAGTTATTGTAGTGGCTGAGACTTAGTGCTTTTAGAAGCTGTTGACAATTGTTAGTTGACTGTTTCTTGCTGGGATGTTAAAATCCAGTCATTTCCCCTTCTCCTTTAGGAAATAGGTGCCCGAAGGGCGGGGTGAGACAAAAAAGGCCATCCTAACAAGGACAGCCCTCAATATTTTTAATTCAGTTCCTAAACTAAGAACTAAAAGCCAAGAACAATTTTATCCTAGCGCCTTAACCATAGTCTCTCCGATATCTGCTGGAGAATTAACTACGTGGATTCCGCACTCAGACATGATCTTCATTTTTGCTTCTGCAGTATCATCTGCTCCACCGATAATCGCTCCTGCGTGACCCATTCTTCGTCCCGGAGGTGCTGTTTGTCCAGCGATGAAACCAACAACTGGTTTTGGATTGCCTTGTTCCTTGATCCATCTTGCAGCTTCAGCTTCATAGTTACCACCGATCTCTCCAATCATCACAATTCCTTCAGTCTCTGGATCTGCCATTAATAACTGAACAGCTTCTTTAGTAGAAGTACCAATGATCGGATCTCCACCAATTCCAATTGCTGTAGTAATTCCTAATCCGGCTTTCACAACCTGATCAGCAGCTTCATATGTCAAAGTACCTGACTTAGATACAATACCAACTTTTCCTTTCTTGAAAACAAAACCAGGCATAATACCAACCTTAGCTTCCTCTGGAGTGATAACTCCAGGGCAGTTTGGTCCTACTAGGGTAGCTCCTCTTTCTTTAGCATATGGCTTAGCTTTCATCATATCTTTTACCGGAATACCTTCCGTAATAGTGATGATCACCTTGATTCCTGCATCAGCAGCTTCCATTATCGCATCCGCAGCAAATGCGGGTGGTACGAAAATGATTGATACATCAGCACCAGTTTTTTCAACTGCTTCTTTTACTGTATTAAATACAGGTTTTTCCAAATGAGTCTGACCACCTTTACCTGGTGTAACACCGCCAACTACATTTGAACCATATTCAATCATTTGCGAAGCATGGAAGGTTCCCTCTGACCCGGTAAACCCCTGCACAATAATTTTGGAATCTTTATTTACAAGAACGCTCATTATACGTGGTTTAATTTTTGTGCAAAAATAGAAATTATCAGCTCTTAAGGTAGTGTTTCTTCAAAAAAGGTTTACGCTTTTTCAATCGTTTGCTTTGCAGGTAATAAATGAATATCCACAAATTCCCGGATACTACCCTCTCCACCTCCTTTTGATAATACCAAATCAACAAAATCTTTAACCTCAGAAACTGCATTGGAAGGACAAGCTGCAAACCCAACCTCACTCATTATTCCAAGGTCATTGACATCATCCCCAATAAAAGCTATTTCATCTTTTTTCCAATTATATCTTTCGCACCAATCCCTAAGGATATCGTTCTTTTCTTCCTGACCAACATAAATATGTTGAATCCCTACCATTTTAGCTCTTGTGTAAATCATATCAGAACTGCCGGAATGACTTATGATTCCAACCTCTATTCCTGCCTTTATCGCCAATTTGATTCCCATTCCATCCTGAGCATCGAACTTTTTAAATTGACGACCGTCATCCAATATGTAAACACCACCATCAGTCATGGTCCCATCTACATCAAGAAGCAAGAGTTTAATCCTGGCTAACTTTTCTCGCATTTAAACTATTGTTTTCCCAACTGCGGATGCAATCGGTTCAAGACTTTGATAAAGTGATCTGAACTCCTCAAAGTTCAACTGCTGGGCCGCATCAGATTTGGCGATTTCTGGAGTTGGGTGAGTTTCAATCAACAAACCTTCTACTCCCATTGCTACTGAGGCTCTTGTAAGATCTGGTACTCCATATCTGAAACCCATTGCATGACTTGGATCAACAATTACAGGCAAACTGGTTTTCTCTTTAAGAAATGCAACGCCACAAAGGTCGAGTGTAAATCTTGTATTATTCTCAAAAGTTCGGATACCTCTTTCACAAAGCATCACATTTTGATTTCCTTTTGACATGATGAATTCTGCTGCCTGAACAAATTCCTGCAATGTTGTCCCAAACCCTCTTTTTAACAATACCGGCTTATCGACCTCTCCACATCTGTGAAGTATACTTTGATCATACATTGCTTTAGCTCCAATTTGAACTATATCAGCGTGTTCTATCACTAAGTCCACATGAGTAGAATCCTTTACCTCGGTAATAATATTGAGACCGTACTGTTTACGTACCTCAACAAGCATCATTAGACCTTCTTCCCCTAATCCCTGGAAAGTATAAGGTGAAGTTCTTGGCTTGAAACATCCAGCACGTAGCGTACTTATGTTGAGCTCTTTCAATAGTTTGGCGCTCTGCTCAATCTGTTCCCAGGATTCAATTGAACACGGTCCGGTTATCATTAATGTATTGTGATGATCTCCTCCGATTCGCTCAGAACCTACCTGAATCTCTTGTTTGCCTCCTTTATAAGAGCTACTAGCAAGTTGAATATCTGTTTCAGTAACAAAGTATTCATCACATTGCCCATTTATGTTCTTTGGAAGCTCTTTAAGTTTGGATGATGTTACTAAAACATACTGTTGATCTTTCTTAAAAATGATTGCTTCATTCTCTCTGGCCAATGTCTTAGCCTCCTCTTCTCCTACAGTATTCTTTAAATGAATGATCATGTTAGTCTCCTAATAGATTGGTATATATAACTCTTTTGAATTGTCCATTGTTAGCACCAAAATTCATTGGTCTTGAATAAAAGCTACGAAAGAAGACACTTAATACAATGTTGTTTATCCGAATCACGATTCAAAAAAATGGCAATCCAATTATCCGGAGCAAATATAGTTTAAAAAATGAATTGCGATTTGTGCACCAATGCGCACAAATGTGTTCGTTTTTGATACACAAAAAGTAGTTATTTAATGGTTATATATCTGATTTACAGACACTTGAATATTTTGGCATATCGTTTGGCATATAGAGAGCATAAGGTCAAAACTCAAATAATAAAGGATTATGAAAACTCAAGCAAAAAACTTAATTACAACGATAGCCAAAATAGCTATGGCAGCCAGTTTAGTGTTGTTCGTTATTTTAGGCGCAAATGCTAACTCTTTATCAAACAATGGTAAAGGCAACAAGGACAAGAACAAATCTGAAACTATTGAAGACTCTTTAATGGTGGAAGATATACTCGTAGAGCTTGAAGAAATGGATTTGGACATTTTCGAATTAGACGTTCTTCAGGTAAGTCAGGAGATCGAAGTTTATAACGGCTTAGATCAGTTAGTTTTCTCAGGAAGTACTCAGGAATGGGAAAACACACAGAACCCTGAGATCATAAGACTCAAAAGAAAAGCTGATTTCCTATTGGAATCAGGAAACACGAAAGTGTATAAAGTATTCTAATACTGCCGCACAGTATTAACCGTGTAGCACTGCTGCACGGTCAAAGCATTGGGAGACCTTACTCAAACTCCCAATTTTAAAACTCAAATACTTACAACAACTCTAAAAGAAACTCGCAAAATGGGTTTCTTTTTTTTTTGTATCCGCCTATTTTTGGTGGCTATGAGTACCCTCTCAAAATACTTTTCATCAAACTGGTTATTCACCGAGGTAGACAATAGTCCGCTGGTCCTTTTTCGCGTTTTCTTTGGCTTTCTATGTGCTGCAGAAGCTTTTGGGGCCATCATTACAGGATGGGTCCGCAGAGTAATGGTGGAACCTGAATTTACTTTCTCATTTATTGGACTGGAATGGTTACAGCCTCTGCCTGGAAATGGCATGTACTACTATTTCGCAGTAATGGGAACAATGGGAATACTCATTATGCTGGGTCTCTATTACAGATTTGCTGCTACTGCATACTTCTTGATGTGGACCAGTGTCTACCTAATGCAGAAGTCAGCCTACAACAACCATTATTATCTACTAGTACTTTTGACTTTGGTAATGGCAATACTTCCAGCGCACAGAAGGTTTTCGTTGGATGTCAAATTTGGGAGAGAGATTAGAAAGGATACATGTCCAAGGATATGCCAGAAGTTTTTCGTGTTTCAAGTTGGACTTGTTTACTTATTTGCTTCAATCAACAAAATCTATCCTGATTGGCTAAATGCAATCCCTATTCATATTTGGTTTACAGCAAAAAGAGATTATTGGTTAATTGGGCCTCTGTTAAATCAGAATTGGTTTCAGTATGTCATCTCGTATGGTGGAATATTTTATGATGGACTAATCATTGTCTTCTTATTGAATCGAAGAACCCGATTCCTGGCATTAATTCTAACGCTGATATTTAACCTGTTCAATTCTGCAGTCTTTCATATTGGAATATTCCCATATATGATGATTGCGTTTCTCGTATTCTTCTACCCACCCGAAGAAATCAGCAAACTATTCTTTAGAAAGCGAATTCCAGCTAAAGAGCAAGTTTTCAAAGGTAAACTAGCTGTTAAGAGATTCTGGTATTATGCCTTCTTTACCTACGTATTTATCCAAATAGCTCTGCCGCTAAGACATTGGTTGTTTCATGGTGATGTTCACTGGTCGGAGGAAGGTCATAGAATGGCATGGCAGATGATGTTACGCACAAAGAGTGGCTCAGGGAAATTCATTGTTAAAAACAACGACAACCAACAAATAGAAAATGTATACCCACGAAGGGTTTTACCAAGAAAACAAGCAAATAAAGTATTAACGCAAGCCGACTTCATGTGGCAATATGCCCGAAGATTGGAAGCTCAATACAAGGAAAAAGGCTGGACCAACATCTCAGTCTACCCAGACATATACACCAAACTAAATGGTGGAACAAGAACCAGAATGATTGAAAAGGATGTGGACCTGCTCACTGTTGAGTGGGATCGATTCAAGAAATCTGACTGGATAACTCCATTCCCCCTACCCAGAGAAGACACAAGATGATAGATTTAAGAAGTGATACAGTCACCAAACCAACACCAGGCATGTTGGAAGCAATGTTTAATGCAGAAGTTGGTGATGATGTATTCGAGGAAGATCCCACTGTAAAGAAACTTGAAGAAAAGGTGGCTGCTACGTTTGGAATGGAGGCAGCATTGTATTGTCCATCTGGCACAATGACAAATCAAATTGCTTTGAGGGTCAATACTCAGCCTCAAGACGAAGTAATCTGTGACAAGCGTTCGCATATCTACCTTTATGAAGGAGGTGGAATGGCCTCAAATTCTATGGTCTCAAGTAGATTGGTTGATGGTGATAGAGGAAGAATTGATGTAAGCCAAATTGAAGCCAACATAAATCCTGATGACATTCACTTCCCCAGGACTTCTTTAGTCTCATTAGAAAACACAGTTAATAAAGGAGGAGGATGTTATTATTCTCTATTTCAAATATCAAAAATTGGTGAGTTCTGTAAAGCCAATGGTTTAAGAACTCATTTGGATGGAGCCCGGGTATTCAATGCACTTCAGGAATCTCAGGAGCAACCATCTGCGTACGGAGATCACTTCAATACAATTTCAGTTTGCTTTAGCAAGGGCCTTGGCGCTCCGGTTGGTTCTGCATTATTAGGGAGCAAAGAAGATATCAAAAAAGCTAAGAGAGTTCGAAAAGTCTTTGGTGGAGGAATGAGACAAGCAGGATATCTGGCAGCAGCATGTATCTACGCTCTTGACAATCATGTTGAGCGTCTTACTGAAGATCATAGAAGAGCAAGATCGCTTGGTGAGGCTTTTGAAGGTCTTCCAATTACCAATTCAATCCTTTCCGTGGATACAAACATCGTTATTGTCAATCTAAAGAAACCTTACTCTCCTGCAAGTGTATTAGCTAAATTGGAAGAGAAAGGTATTAGAGCTGTCCCATTTGGGCCTGAAGACATCAGATTTGTAACGCACCTGGATTATGATGACAATCAATTAGACGAGACTATCGAAATAGTTAAAAAAATCTCTTTCTAAGTTTTTCAAAGTTATTCACCAAATACACTCCTAAGAATATCAATGCTGCGGCTATAACTTGTTTCAACGTTAGAATTTCATTGAAAAACATAACTGCTATTGTGGTGGCAAAGAACGGCTGAAGGTAAATATAAATCCCAACTACTGATGGTGACACATAGCCTAATGTCAATGCGTTTAGCCAGTAAACCACTACTGTACTTAAGATAATAACATAAGCAATGCTAAGCCATACCGCCGGAGTAAAACTGGCAACATCAACTTGTCCCATCTCTGAAATTCCAAAAGGTAAAACCATGAAGGTTCCGAAAGTGAATAACCATTTCACAATAGTAAGTGGGTGATATTTTACCATTAGAGGTTTAGCTATTACAAGGTATAAACTGTAGGAAGTAGCATTACCAAGAATCGCAAGGTCTCCCAAGAAAGTATCATTACTGAATCCTAATTCATCAGAATAGATCAACAAAAAGGCACCCGATAAACCTACAATTAACCCCAACGCCTTGAATGGACCGATTCGCTCTTTCAGAATAATCAGGGCCATTACCATAACAATCACAGGAGATGATGTCATAATAATTGAAGCATTAATAGAGGTGGTGAGACTCAATCCTTTAAAAAAAAGCAATTGATTCAATGCTACACCAAATACGGCACATTTAAGCATCAATATAAAATCCTTCTTATCGGTGACTTTCTCCTTTACTATCAGAGAATGAATGAGCCACAAAAGAGCCGTTGCACACATCACTCTAATCGCAATAAATGCAAATGGAGGAATGTAGCCGTTGAGAACTATTTTGGCAATATTATAGTTGGCCCCATATATAAGACCGACCAAAGTAAGTGCCAAATGGACGGTCCATAGTTTTTTTGGTTTCAAGGTCGTAAGAAGAAATTCTCCACGAATATCCTTTAAAATCTATCGCTATCAAAAGTTGCTCGCTATATTTGATTTGATTTTTAGTTATGTTCCAAAATACTCGTCCATTAGCAGAAAGAATGCGTCCTTCATCTTTAGATGATCTGACAGGACAGGATCATTTGGTTGGTCCTGAGGGTGTATTACGTAGGGCCATTAAAAACGGACAAATCCCTTCAATGATACTGTGGGGTCCTCCCGGAGTAGGTAAAACAACAATTGCCAACATCATCGCTAATGAAGTGAAATTGCCTTTCAATACTTTAAGTGCTGTTAGTGCTGGTGTAAAAGAAGTAAGAGAGGTCATTTCAAAAGTAAGACCTGGACAAAAGACAATTCTTTTTATTGATGAAATTCACAGATTCAACAAGAGTCAGCAAGATGCTTTGTTGGGGGCTGTTGAAAAGGGTACAATAACACTCATAGGAGCAACAACTGAAAATCCAAGCTTTGAAGTAAATGCCGCATTGCTTTCAAGATGCCAGGTTTATACTTTGAAGCATTTAGAAAAATCTGATTTGGTCGGGTTACTTGAGAAATCATTGAAGGAGGATGAAAAGCTCAAAGATTTCGATGTAGATATCAAAGAAACTACAGCTCTACTTAATCTTTCAGGAGGCGATGCAAGGAAACTACTCAATCTATTTGAGCTTGTGGTTGACTCCCAGGGTGATAAAGCGGTAATTGAGGATGAGCTCGTAATGGATATTGCTCAGCAAAAAACGGTTATCTATGACAAGTCTGGTGAAATGCATTATGATGTCATCTCTGCATTCATCAAATCTATCAGAGGAAGTGATCCTAATGCTGCTGTTTACTACCTGGCAAGAATGATTGAAGGTGGTGAAGATGTTAAATTCATAGCAAGAAGATTAGTGATTCTGGCTTCCGAAGATATCGGAAATGCAAACCCTACGGCTCTGGTAATTGCCACCAACACGTTTCAGGCAGTGACAATGATTGGGTATCCTGAGGCTGAGATTATCTTATCGCAATGCGTCACTTATTTGGCTACTTCCCCAAAGAGTAACGCAAGCTATATGGCCATCAAAAAAGCAAAATCTTTAGTAAGAGAAACTGGGGATTTACAAATACCAATGGCAATCAGAAACGCCCCTACAAAACTGATGAAAGACCTTGATTATGGAAAAGGGTATAAATATGCTCATGACTATCCAGGAAACTTTGTCAATATTGAATTCATGCCAGAAGAAATAAAAGGTAAAAAGCTCTACGATCCTGGAAGGAACCCTAGAGAAGAAGACATGAGGAAGAAGCTCCAGGCAATGTGGAAAGAAAAGTATGGCTACTAATCCCAAAATATCAGCATTAATTATCATAGATATGCAGAAAGGAGGATTCAAACCCTCCGAACCAAAATACAATCAGGAAAAAGTTATATCTAATATCAACTTACTTATCGAGACTTTCCGAAAATCAGAATTACCAGTGATTTTCATTCAACATGATGGCACCAAGGAAAACGCATATATCCCAGGGACAATTGAATGGGAAATTATTGATGAATTAAACCAATCTCCTTCAGATCATATTATTTCAAAAACCGCAAACAGCTCTTTCTATAAATCTGATTTGGATAAGACATTAAAAGAATTAGGCTGCCAATCTGTTTTCATTTCAGGTTGGGCCACCGACTTCTGCGTAGATGCAACCGTTAAATCCGCAATTACACATGATTATGATGTGAATATTGTTGCTGATGGCCATACATGCAGTGACAGACCAAATGTTGCTGCTAAAGATGCTATCGAATACTTCAATTGGGTCTGGCAGAATTATACACCAACCGATTCCGGTCCTATCACAATTCTATCGACAGAAGAAATCAAAAGTAAAATTCAAATTTGAAGCACTATCAATAGCTTTTGAGGACATTTTGACGTATATTATACATAACCAATAACAAGTTTATTGGGGAGGTCGGCAGCTTCATACACTTCTTACGGTATTACGCCGCTATATCTCTATTTTCTTTTTTATAAACCACAACGGATCGCTATGGATGTGCTAAACATAACAGACAAGCTTATTCTATTGACCGAGCGATTAAACGAAAGTCAGCGAATGGCCAATATTGGTAGCTGGGACTGGGATATCCTAAAGGATAAAGTGTGGTGGTCTGACCAAACATATCGGATTTTTGGGATCGAATTAGATGCTACTAAAATCAGATACGAGACATTTTTCAACATGGTGCACCCTGATGAACAAGGCATAGTCAATGATCACATCAAGAAAGCATTCGTTGAAAAAATCCCGTATAGTTTGGACTCCAGAATAATACTGGAAGACGGGACCCAGAAAATAGTCAATATCCAGGGACAGGTTTTATTTAATAACAATCTGGCATATCGCATGCATGGTACCGCACAAGACGTAACCTGGAGGAAAGAAATTGAGAATGAACTAAAAAAACACAGAGACTTCCTGGAAGAAACAATCATCGAAAGGACCGCAGAATTGAGAGAATCTCGTGAATATGCCTTTAAGACACTTGAACAATTACAAAAGACACAAACTCAGTTAATCCATTCAGAAAAAATGTCTTCAATTGGCCAGTTGGCTGCAGGGATTGCTCATGAACTTAATAATCCAATCAATTTCATCAATGCCAATGCAATGAGCCTGGGCAGAGACATAAATGATATAATCGCATTGCTTCACATGTACAGAGAGCATTCTGAAAACAATAGTGTCAGTATGCAGGAGATCAAAGACTTTGAGAGAGAAATTGATTTCGAGTTTGTTGATAAACACATCATGCAAAGCGCGAAAGACATTCAAAATGGAGTAACCAGGGCAGCTGAAATCATTCATAGTCTGAAGAACTTATCTTTCGCTGAAGAAGCTGAATTCTCAACGTGTAGCATAGATGATGGTATCATTCGAGCTGTAAGTGCTGCAACGAAAAACTTTGATAGGGAACTCAACATAATTGTAGAAACTCAAGCAGATATACCTCCAATCAATTGTATTCCTGGACAGATAGAAAAAGCATTAACCAATTTAATAACAAACGCAATTGAAGCAATTGATGAAAATGGGATTATAAAAATACATGCCCATAAAGGGAAACAATGGGTTTATATTGAAATTTCTGATGATGGAAGTGGAATTGATCATGCCCAACTCAATAGAGTTTTTGAACCATTTTTCACTACTAAAGAAGTAGGAAAAGGAACTGGTTTAGGCTTGTCCATAAGTCATGGAATAATTGAAAAACACGGAGGTAAGATTACAGTCAACTCGGAAACAGGTAAGGGAACTAAGTTTACGGTAATACTTCCATTATAGAATTTTCAAAACAATTTTAAGAACACAACACTTTTATATATACTATTAATTACGCAAAATCAGTCGGTTATGAAATATTCCATCCTCTACGTTGATGATGAGATAGAAAATCTAAGGAGTTTCTATGCAGTATTTAGAAGGGATTTCGATGTTGTCACCAGTCAAAGCCCAAAGGAGGCACTTGAAATCCTGAAAAATCAGGAATTCCAATTAATTCTTTCGGATCAAAAAATGCCGGGAATTACAGGCATAGAATTTTTATCCCAGGTACATGAATTGCTAGGAAATCAAATGCCTAAATGTATGATTGTTTCAGGCTACACAAAGGACGACATCATCCATGAAGCATTTCAAAAAATTGGTCTATTCGCGTTTATCTCTAAACCTTGGAAAGAAGAAGTTATGCGGGAAAAGATCAATGAAGGAATCCATCTTACTTTAGAAAAAACAGCTCAAACCAATCATTGAACCAAAACCATAAACATCTGAGCCATTAGCCAAAATTTTGATCAAGAGTCTGATTCATCTTTACTGTATCAATAAAATTTAAAAATAAGAAAGATGAAAAGATCAAATCAAGCTATTGAAATTCCGGTAAGCATTACTGCGGAGGCAGCATGGGAAATTATTGGTGCAGTTTCAGGTGTGGATAAATGGTTAGGGCCAATTACTTCATGTCGAGTAGAAGGAAACCAGAGATTCTGTGGTACTGAGGAAGGAGAATTCAAAGAAGACATTCTTGCAGTAGATAATGAAAACATGTTATTTGAGTATTCAATACCTCAACAACATATGCTACCAATTGAAAATATTCATGGCAAAATGCAAGTTGTAGAAAACAACAATCAAGTAGCCATCAAATGGAGCTGGGATTTTGATACCAATGATGAAAACGAACAAGTCGCGAAAGAAACGTTGGCTCAAATCGGAGCAATGGGAATTCAGGGAATACAAGATTTAGTTAACCAGACAGCTGCTGCCTAACAAAATTTGGGGTAAGAGATTACCCCATTCCCTTATTATTCGTATTTTCATTTACTCTTATTGCTTTGTATTATGATTCTTAAAAGACAGACGCTCGAACTATTTGGTAAAATGTTATTTGAGACAGCCACGGTATGTCCACCGCTCACTTTGTCTAACCCTATGCCAAATGAAGCCTGTTTCGTCTACATTATTCAGGGGGAGCAAAGAGCACTTTCGGAGGTAGAATCAATGAGTGCTTTGGAAAAAGAAGCCCTACTCATGAAATGTGGGAATTATTTCTCTCAAATGTTACCAAGAGAATCCACAGGTCAATATGAGGCTGTAGCAATCCATTTTTACCCAGAAATTCTTAAAAAGGTATTTCAAGATGAATACCCAACATTTTTGAAGGATCAAAATCTTGCGAATAACCAGTCGATAGCAAAGTTTAAAGCCGACATCTTACTTGATAAGTACTTTGATTCTATTATGTTCTACTTTGAAAATCCAGAGTTGGTAAATGAGGAACTATTGATTCTAAAGTTAAAGGAACTGCTGCTTTTGCTTGTGAAAACCGGAAATGGGGAAGGTGTTAAAAACATTCTGAGCAATCTTTTCTCTCCAAGAACATATCAATTCAAGGAGGTTATAGAAAGCCATTTATATGATAGTCTTAGTTTGAATGACTTTTGTGAGTTGACGAACCTCAGTCTATCATCATTTAAGAGAGAGTTCAAGAAAATTTTCAATGACAGTCCCGCTCGTTACATCAAAAACAAGAAATTAGAGAAAGCTAAAGAGCTACTAGAAATTAGTGATCTAAATGTTACACAGATAACTTTTGAGTGCGGGTTTGGTGATTTAGCTTCATTTTCAGTGGCATTTAAAGACAAATTCAACATATCTCCGTCAGTGTATAGACAATCCATTAAATCAGCCTAGAGAATAATCCATTCCGTTCTTAAAATTTCTACTGAACGTCATTATTCTTGAAGTCATGGTATTTATATTTAGATTCTAAAACGATCTAAATATGCGGAATTCAATTCTTTTTCTTTCAATTCTACTAATTCTATCAAACTGTAATACGCCTACACCCACAACCGATTCATTTGAATCCATATTGACGGGAGTTGAAAAGATTGAAGGAAGACCTGAATACTTGAATTCCCCTTTCGTAACTGCTGGTGACCGACTTTACATGGTTGGACATCAGAATGGCACATTCCCAGATTTAGGTTGGCACGTGACTGGTGAAATGGGAGGTATTTGGGATCACCCAATCAAGTTGATGGATGGATTTATTTCCTCAATAGCTGTTGAAGGATCTTCAGCTAGTTGTCTTAATGAGGCATCTAGCTTCACTAACTATCCATTTGCAAATCAGCATACTTTCAAACTAGAAGGATTAGAAGTTAGCCGGTTCCAATTTGTACCAGATGGAGTTGAAGGAATATCTATTGATTACGTTATTAAAAACACTGAATCCTCGACCAAGACAGTGAATTTCACAATCGATGGGATGATCGACTTGAGAGAAGTTTGGCTTGGAGAAAGAACCAACATGATTGATTCAACTGATGTATTGGAATGGAATGAAACATCTCAAAGCTGGATTGGCAAAGATCTTGGGAATGAATGGTACGTCATGTTTGGATCGACTTTAACTCCAGTTTCTCATCAAGATCAAGCTCAAAACTGTGATTTCGAAAGAAAAGGAAAAGGAGTAAATGGGTCTATTTCTTATGAGATAGAAGTTCCGGAAAATGGGTCGATTACTATTCCAATCAACATTGCAGGATCATATAAATCCAAAGAAGAGCTATTAACTACTTACAGTAAACTGTCCAATTCACGATATGATTTATTAAAATCAAAAAAGGAACGCTACGAAGTGATTGCCAATAGTTCCAAATTAAGCATTCCAGACAAAGACCTTGAGCAGGCTTACAAATGGGTAAAGTACAATACAGATTGGTTAATCAGAGATGTGCCTGAGGTTGGAAGAGGTATTTGTGCCGGTATTCCTGATTATCCTTGGTGGTTTGGAGTTGATAGCGAATACACTTTGCAGGGAGCTATTATGATTGGCAATAGAGATTTGGTTGAAAAGAATATTGCCCTTTTAGATAAACTTTCTCAATCAGAGAATGGAAATGGAAGAATAATACATGCAGCCTCTACGAATGGCGTTGTATTCAACCCTGGAAATATCAATGAAACACCACAGTGGGTAAGTATGCTATGGACCGTTTATCAATGGACAGGCGATAAAGAATTCCTTCAAAAATACTACCCTACTGTTACCTCCGGTTTGAATTGGCTGCTTGAAGAAAACGATAGTGACAATAACTTATTAGCGGATGGATTTGGCATGATGGAGATCCACGGGATGAATTCAGAGATGGTGGATGTTGCTGCTTATTCTCAAAAAGCATTTGCTGATGCATCAAGGATGGCCAAACTTCTTGGAGACATGAACAATGCTTCAAAATATGAGGAAACCGCAGAAAAACTAAAAAACATTATCAATACCGATTTCTGGGTTGCTGAATATAATTCCTACGCTGACTTTATCGGAACAAAGAAGCAGGCATTACACTTGCTTGAAGACGCGATCGTTAGGGCTGACACACTGGAAAAGCCCTGGGCGGTAGAAGAGCTAGAAAAGACCAAAAAAGAAATAGAGAAAATTAAGGGAGTTGGTAAGCAAGGATATGTACTTCATCACAATTGGGTGGTCAATACTCCTATGGAAATGGGAATTGCGGATGCAGAAAAAGCGAAACTGGCATTGGAAACCGGAGCTCAGTTTGTTAACCCATTTGGAGTGTTTGTAACTGGTATTGACAGAGATGAATCAGCTGGTAAAGATGAAAGCTCATTTGGCTCTGACAGAAAAGTTTTCACTTACACAGGTGCAGTAATGACATTACCAACAGGTGTCCAAACTATAGCAGAAAACAATTACGGAAACCCAGATAAAGCTCTTGACTATCTACAAAGAATGACTAAAACATTTAGTTACGCGCTACCGGGTTCGATTTACGAAGTTTCACCTGATTATGGCATGATGACTCAGGCATGGAATTGCTACAGTTTTGCTGTCCCAATTGTTTCACAATTTTTCGGTATTAATCCGGATGCAGGAAACAAATCAATTACCATCATTCCTCAAATGCCTGCTGGTTGGGATAATGCTAAACTGGAAAGTGTGAATATTGGTGATAACACAATAGATATCCAATATGAAAAAACTGGAGAAAATATTTCTATAACTATTTCACAAACGCTTGACTGGGAAATTAAAGTAGGGCAGAAAGAAGGAACATACAATCTAAAGCTAGAAGGGTCTGAACAAAGTTCATCAAACGGAATAGCTTATGTCTCATCCAATGCTAAAAGTATTAAAGTAGACCTTGCCAGAAACTAAGCCTGAGCAGTGCTTAGTTTCTCTTTGTTCTCATCAATTGACATGATTGGTATATTGAATGAGAATTGAGAACCTTCATTCAAGGTTGTATCTACCTGTATTTCACCACCGTGAGCTTTCACAAATTCTTTGCATAAAAACAGCCCAAGACCTTTACCCACCTCTCCTTTGGTTCCTGGTTTTGACTCAATTTCAAACTTAAAAAGCTGATCCAGAGTTTCCTGAGACATGCCAATTCCTCTATCAGAAACTGTAATCATATGATCTTGGTCATTTCTTGAATAAGAGATGGTAACTAATCCTCCATTATTAGAATACTTGATGGCGTTCCGAACTAAATTTCTAATAATCGTTTCAATCAAGGCAGCATCCCCAACCATTTGAGTATCATGCGAAACCTGATTTACCAAATCAACTTGTTTCTCCGTGTAGATAGTTGTCACATTCTCTATTATTCTATCTACCATATTCTTCAACAAAAACTCCTCATGATGCAATAATTCATCCTGCAACGAAATTCTTGACCAGTCAAATAAGTTGTTAATAATCTCAGTTGTGTTTTGGACCTTATTGGTTAAGCTCGGCAGCATTAGCTCAATCTCCTCTGGGCTGGCTAGTTTATTTCTTATGAAATCAAGAATAGATGACAGACCTTGAAGTGGAGACATCATATCATGACCAAGTATCGCAAATAGCTTAGTCTTGAACTCATTCATCTCCCTGAGGCTCTGAGCCTGTGCCTCAATCTGTTTGTTCTTCTCCTGAAGCTCCTGATTCTTCTTTATATTTTTTCTCCTCTCTAACCGATAAAACCTGGTTAATTCAAGTATCAAGAAATAAGCTATCCCACTAACCGTGAAAATCATCAAATCACTTGTAATTAATGAATCAACACCATTGTAATTGGCTCGAATACCCGGATCTTGTAATTCTGCATAAGCCACTACCAATACAGTACCCCAAGCATAAAATGAAAATAGGGTTAGCCATCTTCTTGGTACCGTTCCAATCATGATGATGAATACAATCACAAACATCATCATATTGCCAGCCGACAAACCTCCACGACCCAGAATACAACCTGCACTAACCAGTGGAAAAAGTAGGCCAACAAGAATAGCAGCCATATGATCAATCTTATGACCTTTCCTGAAGAGAATATAAAATGAAATGGAAATAACTACTGCGGTGATCTCAAAAGCGCCAGAAACCCAATCTCCGCGCAGAGCAATATCTCTCAGCCCCAATAAAAATGCGGCGATACCCACAACATACAGAGATAATAAAAACATCCGTTGCTGAAGGCCAATTCCTTCCGGATATTTAAATAGATAAAACTTCATAGCGCTTGCCCGTGTACATATAATTTATTCAAATTCATGTATGAACATGAAAAGAAATGAAGTGAGCTGGTATTTTAGCTGTTGGATCGGGATGGAAAATAGCACTTGCATTAACTGAACAGTGATTTTTAACACGAGAATTTCCGCTCAATTTGAATTATATCCAAACTACTTTTGTTTTATCACCTGAAATGAAAAGAAGACAATTCATTAAACATACTTCATTTGCGATGGGAACAATTTCGCTTAGTAACCTTAGTTCGCTTGCTTCAAACTGGGGTAACTCTCCAGATATGCCAATCATGTTTGTTGGTCATGGTTCACCAATGAATGCCATTGAAAAAAATAACTACACTAAAACCTGGGCCGAAGTTGGAAAAAATTTACCAACACCTAATGCCATATTGGTTGTTTCCGCTCACTGGGAAACTAAGGGCACAAAAGTTACTGCAATGCCAAACCCCAAAACCATTCATGATTTTTATGGATTCCCAAAGGAACTGTTCGATGCGGAGTATAATGCTCCCGGAGATCCTGAACTGGCTAGTAAGATTGTACGAGAACAATCAAAATACACCATTGAAGAAGATCACAAATGGGGACTCGATCATGGGACCTGGTCAATTCTAATGCCTATGTATCCGGACGCAAAGATTCCTGTATTACAATTGAGTTTGGACAAACACTTGAGTCCCGAGCAGCATTTTGATCTGGCACATCAACTTAAATCTCTACGACAAAAAGGTGTACTAGTCGTTGGAAGCGGCAACATCGTTCATAATTTGAGAATGATGAGATTCAATCAACCTGCTTACGATTGGGCAAACGAATTTGACCGGTACGTTGAGCAAAAACTAAATAAAAAAGATTTCAAATCATTGATCGACTACCAAAGCTTTGGGACAGCTGCACAATTATCAGTACCAACAAACGAGCATTATTTACCAATGCTATATATGTTGGGCATGTCTGATAAATCAGAGCAGATGCACTACTTTAATAATAAAATGGATTTAGGATCAGTATCGATGAGGTCATTTATAATAGGATGACCCAAAGTGAAAGTAAGGAAGAATTGCCTAGTGAGAAACTCTCACAATTTTTTGTGGCTTATTAAAGCTGATAGTCTTGTTTTGAAAATCTATCAGAGCTCCGGTTTTGTTAAAAAAGTCTGAGCCCAAAACACCCAATATTTTGAAGCCGGTTTTACCAAAGTACTCATTCAGTCTGTCCAAATCAGAGCCATAGAATCTGAATCCGGTGTAGTCATTTCCGCTGTAGGCAACATCAATGCCTGTCGTCGGTTTGAAAGATCCACTTCCACCAATTCCTTTTAATTCTCCCCTATTGGCATTTTCATAATACTCAAAGTCGTACTTTGTTGCTTGATTCAAATCAATCAATGAAATGCCTGCTCCTGTATCTACCAGAAATATGCCTTTCTTTTGATTAATTTCCAGTGTGACAAACATTAAGTCATCACGCACATTAACATTCATTTGCGGGTCTGGAGCTGTTTGCAGCTGGGTAGTAGCGCACGACTGGAATATCAGCAGTACAATAAACCCAAGAAAAGATCTTGCTAAATTCATTTTTACCAACACGTTTAGTTCTAGGTGATTTTACGTGTTGCCAAAGTGGCTGTCTGGTTTTATGTGATTACTGGGAAATCCGTTGATAAACTGTCCAATATGACTAAAAAGTCCTGCTAAGGTGCTCTTTTATAGTAGGCATATACTTTCTACCAGAAGTAATTTCTGTGCCTTCAGATAGTCTAACAGCGTATTCATTTTTAGACAAGTATGAAATATTGTCCACGAATTCCTTGTTGATAATATAGGAACGATGGACCCTCATGAAAGTATCTGGGTTTAATTTGGATTCAATTTGAGACATAGTGACCCGATAAAGAAATGTCTTGTCCTCTACAACCAGTCTGATGTAATTCCCAAAAGCCTGGATGTATGTAACATTTTCCAATTTAACTCGGTCTTCACGTCCCCTTTCACAAATTACCAATTCATGGATATAGTCGTTTTGCATCGGCTGTGGTTGGTTTGATTCGGAATGGTGGAAATTGAAATGCTTTCTGGCCTTTTCCAGAGAACAATCAAAACGGGTTTTATTGTAGGGTTTTAATAGATAGTCAACTGCATCTATTTCAAATGCTTTAACGGCATGCTGCGGAAAAGCCGTAGAAAAAATAACATAGGGCTTATTAGGCTCATCAAATGAATTCACTACCTGAAATCCATCCATATCAGGCATTCCAATATCTAAAAAAATAAGATCAGGATGATGACTATTAATGACGTTTAACCCTTCGAGACCGTTACTGGCATCTGCAATCAGATTCATATCTTCATGTTTTTCCAGAAGTCTTTTAATTCTGGCTCTTGCCAACGGCTCATCATCAATTATCGCTACATTCATTTCTCAACAGCTTTAATAATAGGAACAATCATACTTACCCTAAACCCCATACCCGGAGTGGATTTATAGTTTAAATCAAAGTTGTTTTTGTAAAATTGTGAAAGCCTTTTCTTGACTATCCCCAAACCGATCCCAGTGCGTTCACCATTTTTGAAACCTTCTGAACCGACTCCATTATCGGAAACAGTAAGTTCCATAGTATCCCCATTAGTTTGCCCTGAGATGGTTATTTCGCAATCACCTGAATGAGTGGAAAAACCATGCTTTATAGCGTTTTCAACGAGAGGTTGCAGTATAAGGTTCGGAACCAGGGCTTGTCCCAGAGACTTGTCAAACTTATAATTCACTTTCAACCTGTCAAGAAATCGTATTTCTTCAATGCTTAGATAATTCTTGATAAAGGCTAACTCTTCTTCCAATGTAACAGAAGTGATATCTCCCTGCTCCAATACTGTACGGAATAAGTCACCAAATTTGGCAATCATATCCTGTGCCTTTTCTGTATTCTCATCAATTAGAGAAGAAATGGTATTCAATGTATTAAAAAGGAAATGAGGATGAAGCTGCATTTTCAAAGCATTCAGCTTAGCTTCATTTAACTGGTCTTTTACGGCTTCCAATTGATTTTTGGAATCACGGTATTTCTTGTAATAACCTAAAGCAATAAAGAGGATGTAAATTCCTACAAATTCAAGAAACCTGGTTGAGATAGCGAAAGATAAGTACCTGAAATTCAGAAAAGACCAACCTCCATCTAATAAATCCCCCATAATGGAGTAATAAAGAAAAGATGTAGTCAGTTCGTGAGCTGTAGCCAGGAAAACGCCATAAAAGAGTGATAACAAAATATCCTTTAATACACTTCCCTTTTGAAATTTAGTCCGGAGGCTTAGGTTATAAACAATTGGACTAAGAATAGCCCAAAATATAAAATTGATCGCCTGAACCACAAAGGTGAAAATATTATCCTCAAGGGACCAGTCGTAATTCTTCTTTGTAAAGTTTGCTGAGAAGACTGCCTGGAAGCCGAGAATAATACTGATTACCAGTACTCCGATAATCAAAAAATGTAGTGGAAAGGGAAGTCTTGAAAAATATTTCCTCATATCCTGAAGTGAACGTAATTCTGCCATGGATGCAATTATTGTATGTGATAAACCGCAAAAATTGTGATAAACCGGATGTAGAATTACAAAAGATTGGAACCGGTAAATTAAGCAATAAGGGTAGGGATTTAAACTTTTTGCCTGTATTTATGTCAGAGAGTGAGGACAAATTATTTACCGGCATGCACCCATTTCAAGAATTTATTGAAAGGTACACCCCTTTACCCAAGGAGGATTGGGAGAAGATAGAACCGCATATTGAGAGGTTCACGCTATCAAAAGGGCAAACCATTTTGAAAGAAGGAGAATATTGTAAAAACTTATATTTCCTTGAAACCGGCCTTTTAAAATTTTTTAAAGTGAGCAATGGAGAATCAATCACAAAATTCTTCACCAAGGCCCCATACACATTTACATCTCAAAAAAGCTTCATAGAAAATAAACCTAGCAAAGAGAACATTGTCGCGATTGAAAACAGTGTGCTTTGGAAAGTAGATCGTAAGAAAGCATTTCAACTCCTACAAATGGAATCCTGGAATACCTTTGTCAGAAAGTTAGTGCAAGAAGTACAGTACTACAGAGATGAGGTTTTAGAAGAAGTTCATACAAACTCAGCTGAAGAGCGATATCAGAACATGGTAAATAACAATGAGCCAACATTAATGGACATCCCTCTGAAACACTTAAACTCATATTTCGGTATTGCACCTCTGTCCTCAAGAATAAAAAGGAAAGTAATTCTCAGAGACTGCTAGGTTGCACTATATTAGTATGAACTAGTGCAAAAATAGATTTGAAATCTAAATACATAGGTATTGATGGCTGTCCCTACGGATGGTGTGTAGCAATTTACGATCAAAAATTCGACATTGAACTCCATTCAGACATTCAAAGTGTGATCGAAAAATATTCTGATGTTGAATTAATATTAATTGATATCCCAATTGGCCTTACAAGCAGGAGTTTTGAAAGAACTCTTGACAAGAAAGTAAGAGGACTTCTAAAGCCTCATAAACATTTTAGTGTATTTACTCCGCCCTGTAGAGAAGCGCTTAATGCCTTAGATTATGATGATGCCAAAACAATCAATAAAGAGATTACTGGCAAGAAAATTTCAAAGCAATCTTATAACATATCAAATAAGATAAAGGAAGCAGATTCTGTTATTTCATCGAACAAGCAATTAATACCAATTCTAAAAGAATCTCACCCGGAACTTTGCTTTAAATATCTGAATAATGGTGTTCCACTTCAGTCGTCCAAGAAGGATAAAGAAGGACAAATTGATAGGCTTAACATTTTGCGAAAGCATATACCTGAGATAAGTGTCGTCATAGAATCGGCATTGCGTAGTACCAAAAGGAAAGATGTAAAAAAAGATGACATGATTGATGCTGCATGTCTAATGGTATGCGCATTGTTATCTGATAATAAAGTTGATTTCATTGGAGAACAAATCGATGATGAAGGCATTCCAGTAACAATGGCTGTACCTAGAACTTGACATAAGACAACAAATCTCTTCTAATTTGGAAACAATTGCTGATAGAAATTATCTTTCTATTGTTAACTTAAATCTGTTCTACGATGAAAAAATTTCCAATCATGCTTTTTCTGATTATACCGTTCTTAGGATCAGCGAAGATCAATGTTGATACTTATGGGTCTGGTGCGAAGAAATATTGGATCATATATGAAAGTGAAACTGATGAAATCTCAGACAACCTTGTAGTCTTTCTACATGGATATGGTGCTTCAAACCCGGCATGTTATGGTGGCTGGATCAATGATATTGTTAGTCAAGGTCATGTTGTTGTATTTCCAAAGTTTCAGAGTGGCACTTTCTTTCCCAGAACCGCGAAATTTCAATCAAGGGTTGATGAGATTATTGGACAAACTGTGAATCGACTGAAGGAAGAGAGACAACTTTCAGTTTCTAAAATAACTTTTGTCAGTCACTCCATTGGAGGAGTAATATCGTCCAATTTGGCGAATCAATATGGCCAGAGCGGAAAATTCGAAGTAGGAGGTCTGGTCTTGGTGCAGCCAGGATTCAAATATTTAAAGCTGGGTAAGCTTGAGCACTACCAGCAGATCAGTAAGGATGCAAAAGTGATTTTAGTTACAGGAAATAAAGATTTTACAGCAGGAAATAAATTCGCAAAGCACTTTTACAATACTACTCCACAGATAGAGCAGAAAATAATGCTCAAACAGTATGGAGACCGTAATGAATTTGAAAGAATTGGTTCTGTTCACAAGGAACCCATTAGCCCGGATTTTACACTTGACACTGGTAATCGCAACCTAATCATTGTTGGAGCATTGATGCTTGGTAGAACAAATCAGGTTGATAAATATGCTTACTGGAAAATTACAGAGGTCATGAATAATTGTATATCAAGTGGACGTTGCTCCATTACACCTGAATTAATTCCTACTTATATGGGACTATGGAGTGACAACAAACCTATACGTCCAATGGAAATAGTTGGATCCAGATGAGGTACTTTTGTAGTGCATGAATGAATTAAGAGAGAAGGCTATACAAATCATAGAGGACGCTTTTAATGGTAACCCTATGATCAACTTCATCATAAAAAGCGATGATAAACGTAAGGAAAGATTAAGAGCCCTGGCTGCATACTCTTATGATAGATGTGCCAGAAGAGAAGGAGTTTATTTTTCGTCTGATCAGGAAGGAATTGCACTTTGTTATCGATTCAACTACAAAGGAAACGTACTGGCAGATATACCAGATCAACTTCGCCTTGTGATTAAATCTATTGGAATATCCAGAGCACTTGAAGCCTCCAGAAGAGAATCATATCGTAATAGCGTAAGACCCGCAGATGGCAATTTCCTTTATTTCTGGTATTTGGGGGTTTCTCGCCAGGGGATTGCAGGGCCAGCAGTAAAGGAGCTCCGGGACCTAATCTTTGATGAGTCGAAGAGGAAAAAACTTCCTATTTGTCTTGAGACCACCTTACTTAAAAACAAAATTGTCTATGAGAGATACGGATTTAAGACTTACCACGAATGGCAAGTCCCGAACTCAGATATTATTATGTGGTTTATGAGAAGAGATCCTTAAACCTTGATTCCTATGACAGTTACATCGTCATGTTGGATTTCATTGCCGGCATCAACCCAATTATCAAACTCCTCCTCAATGTGATTTTTTTGTTCAGATAAAGGTTTCTGGTGGACAGCTCCAATCAATTCCTTCACTCTCTTCGACTTGTACTTTTTATCTTCGTGACCTCCCAGCTGATTGCCAAATCCATTACTGAATAAATAAACAGTATCACCCTTATTTAATCCGATTTTGTGCATTTCATAAGACCTTTCTTCTTCTTTTTGATAACCTCCGGCGAACTTTCTATCTCCTTTCAGTTCAGTCATATTGCCATTCTGAAACACTAGTACAGAAGCTTTCGCTCCAGCAAATTCCATTTCATTTGTAGATAGATCAAATAGACAGGCTGAAATCTTAATCCCTTCTCGATCCCTCACATCTTCATCTGAGAATTCTGCTAATAAGAGTTTGTTCAATTCCTGAAGTACTATCTCAGGGTGCACGAAACCTTTTTCATCAAGAATTCTGTGTAGCAGCACATTGGTCATTGTTGATAATAATGCACCGGTAATGGATGGCCCAGGATCACATAGAAAAACAAATACCTTACTATCCTCTTTATTGTGAGTAACCCAATATAAATCCCCCGACAAAAGTTCCTTAGGTTTATCAACTACAAAGTTATCTGAAAAGTGATCATTAAGCTCTGCCTTTGGAGGAAGCATAGCTCGTTGAATTTCACGCGCATAGTGCAAACTATACTTTACCGATCTATTCTGCTCTTTAATTAAGTTGTATGATTTTGAAAGTTCAAGAGCTGAATTTAACCTCGCATTTAACTCCGTTGCAACTATTGGCTTTCGAACATAATCAATTGCTCCTGCATCAAGTGCTTTTGCTAAGTCATCCGGTGAAGTCATTTTACCGGTAGCAATAATTACTGGAATATCTTTCGTAGACGACTCCTGTTTAAGGATTTTAACAGCATCAAGTCCATTGATACCAGGCATCTCCCAATCCATTATTATGGCATCAGGCAATTTTGTTTTTGCGATATCAATACCTTCCTGGCCATTTGAAGCGTATAAAAAATTGTATGCCTTCTGCTTCAAAATGATCGATATCATCTCCATGTTTAATGGATCATCATCAACTACCAATATGGTCGAATTCATAATTTGTGCGTTAAATTCTTTTAAATATAGAGGACTTACATTTGTATTCCAACAGCTATAAAATCGTCATTCTGCTTACTGCTGGAATTCCCAATCCATCTTTTAAATTCATTTCTTAATTTATCCTGCTGTTCACTGAAACCTGCAGTACTAATTTCCTTAATAATATCTTTGACTCTATCACAACCATACATCTCGTAAAACTCACCACCATGTTGAGTCTCAAGCCCGTCTGTGAGTAGATACAATCGATAACCCTTGGAGTATCTGAATTTATAAGATTTCATCGGTGGTTGGTTTACCCCCAATTCTCCATCGTCCTCCTGTCGTCCGTCTCCAACAAATTCAACCAATTCACCCTCATCTTTCCAAAGAAACAAATTCGTTTGAGATCCGGCATATTGAATTGTTTCATCTTGAACATCAAATAGACAAACAGAGACCTTAACATTACTCCCGGTTGCTTCTGATTTAACCCCCAATTCACCGTAAAGATGACGATATATCTCCTTTAAAATCTCGTGTGCTTGCAAAAAGCCTTGATGCTCAATAATTCTTTGCAATTGAAGATTAATCATAATAGATATTAATGCACCTCCAACTGATGGTCCGGAATCAATTAACACCAATAGCACTTTTCCTTGAAGATTGCTTCTCAGCCAGTAGATATCACCTCTAACTCCCTCTTTTGTCATCTCCAGAATGAAATGATCACTAAAATACTGATTGAACTCCTCACTTTTAGGTAACATCGCTTCCTGAATTTCCTGAGCGTACTTTAAGGAGGTTTTCATGGCATTGTTTTGTTCCTTAATCACTTTAAATGATCTCGAAATTTGCAATGCTGAGGTAAGTCTGGCTACCAATTCAGAATCTACAATGGGTTTTCTTAGGAAGTCCGTAGCTCCCGCTCCGAGGGCTATGACCAAATCATTTGGTGTAGCCACTTTGCCGGTAGCAATAATGATTGGAACGTCCTTAGTTCTGGTATTTTCTTTGAATCTGCTGGTGGCCTCTATACCATTCATATCGGGCATATCCCAATCCATAATGATGGCATCTATTGCATGTTTTTTGGCAATTTCTAATCCCACCTTAGCTCCAGGGGCATAAAGCAGATAATACTCTTCTTCATTTTTAAGAATGTTTGAGATGACTTTAAGGTTTAGGGGTTCGTCATCAATTACAAGAATGGTGGATCTCATACTTGCTCTATTAGTTCCTTGAATTTCATTGTGTTACTCGAATAAATGGCGTTTTTAAAACTCTCTTTCCATTTTGTCAGGTTATCATTCTTTGTTTCAATTTCCTCGATTACTCTTGAGATTTTTGTGAATTCATAAATTTCATAGTGTCTTAGTTTTTCAACGTATTCCAGTAGATACTCTTTATCTTCAGAACTTAATTGAACTTCCAGTTCCGAATCATCCGATGAATCAATTTGCTCTTCATCGTCTGAATCAGCTTTGGCTAATGTAAAGTAAAAAGTAGCTCCCTGGTCTAATTTGGAATACACTCCTATAAAACCATTGTGTGCTTTAATTGCATGTTTACAGAAAGTAAGTCCCAATCCTGTAGAAGGTGTAATACCATACTCTCGAGCTTCCAGCTGACCATATGGAGCGAAGATTGCCTTTTTTGCTCCTTCAGGAAGACCAGGTCCTGAATCTTTGATTGAAACCTGCCAGCTTTCAGGTAATTCATGGGATGAAATTTGAATGACAGCATTTGTTGGTGAAAACTTAATGGCGTTTGTTAGAAGATTCACAATCACCCTTGCAATTATCTTTTCATCCGCTTTGATGTAAGCGGCCCTGTCAATCTCTTTTTGAAAAACAATTGATTTTCTATCCGCCTGATGCTTAACCTGCTGAAGTGCATTATTAATCAAATTACCAACGTGTACTCGTTGCACGTTGATTTGCAGCTCTGCTTCCTCGAATTTGTGGATTTCTAGCATGTTGTTAACCAAATTCAGCATTTGGTTTGCTGCCTCCACAACTTCCTGCTTCTCCCCCATCCCAAAAATCGTATTCAATGGATTTTTGAGATCATGTACAACCATGGAAGTCATTTGCTCTTTGTAGTCGTTAAGCTGTTTTAACTTTTCGTTAGAATCACTAAGTTCAGATGTTCTTTTATCAACAATACGCTTCAGTACTATATTTCTCTTTTCGATACTTCTGATTCGCAACCTAAATACTCCTGCTATAAATCCAAGCACAACAACGGCTGCAATCATTTTGGCCCAAAGAGTATAATACCAAGGTGGATGAATCACAACCTTTATGGAGGTGACAGGATTTTCCCAATCTCCTCCAGTCTCTGAAGACTTTACTTTGAACACATATTCTCCAGGAGGTATATTGTTATAAGAGGCATACGTTCTGGTACCTACATAATTCCAATCTTCCTCATAATTTTCAAGGTAATATGCATATTGATACTGTTGATACAACCGATCGTAATTGATAGTAGCAAAGTCAAATCCAAAGACCTTGTCTTCATGGTCAAGATTAATCTCAGAAACGCTTTCTATTGACCCTGTTAGAACATCAGAATTCAATGGAGAAATATCTTTGTATAGGACTTGTAATCCAGTTAAAGCAACTTCTGGTCTAATCTTATCTGTTTTGATACTATCTGGGTGAAATACATTAAACCCATTGGTTCCTCCTAAATATAGTTTACCTGTTTCTTTGTTAAGATACTTGGAGTTTCTAACAAACTGGTTGCCTTGCAATCCATCGGAGACATCAAAATTCACGAACTCTTCCGTAATTGGATTTAGTCTCGAAACACCTTCCATGGTAGAGACCCAAATAGTACCATTGTTATCTTCTGTTACACTGATGATGTTATCATTCACCAATCCAATTTCCTGATTGTATAGGGTAATTGAATCATTGTCTAAGTTTATTTTGTACAAACCAAGAGAGGTACCAGCCCAAACTACATTATCAAACCTACTTTTGATAGCGTCTCTAGGTTCCGAAACATTTGTTTTCTCGCTACTCCATTCAAAGAAAATCTTACTTATTTTGCCATCATTCACCTGTAATAGACCAACGCTTTCCAAACAAGCCCACAGATTGCCATTTTCTTCCTGAAATATTGAAAAGGCCGGATGGTTTGCTTCGGTCACTTCTTTCTCGGCGATATCATAAATGACTGTGAAGTTTTCATTTTCCAATTTGATTAAACGACCATCCCAGGTACCAAAAATGATTTCACCATTTATTCCCTCAATTACACTATATACAAGGTTATTATTCAGTAAGCCATTAATGTCTTTGAATTCATAGTGTTTAAACTTCCCATTCTTATAATGATCTAAACCCGATTGGTTTGCAATCCAAATTGATTGATCGCTTGCTTCTATGAGTTGCCAGATTGTATTTGTATGATCGCCATAACCGTCCTTGTTTCCTGGGTTGTATTGATAAAAATCGAATTGTCCGTCTTTTATTTTATTCAATCCTCCTCCTAAGGTTCCAACCCATATAGTTCCATCGGAGGTTTCAAGAATGTCAGTTACAAAATCATTATTGAGGCTCCTTTCTCTGGGGTTATTTCTAAAAGTTATGAATTCACTAAAAGTTATACGACAAGCTCCACCTCCATAAGTACCAATCCATAAATAACCATCCTTGTCAACGAATAATGATTCAATGTAATTACTGCTCAAACTGGTTGCGTCCCCAGGGCTGTTTTTGTAAAATTGAAACTTATCTCCAGAGACAAGATTAAGACCACCTCCCCAGGTTCCTAAATACATTTTACCCTCATGTTCAACTGCTGTCAAAACAGAAGAGTTATTTGGACCCTCTCCTACAGTCTTATATTGAACCATCCAACTATCTTCATTGAAATGAATAACTGAATAGCCTTCCTGCCACGTGCCCACCCAAAGGGACCCTTTACTATCCTCATATAAACTGATCACAAAGTTGCCTGGAACAATCGCATTCTTAGTATTTGAGACATTGAGTCTGACAAATTTACCATCCTCAAAAAGGTTAAGTC
>JANSWY010000171.1 GCA_024743255.1 bacterium
CTTGATTGGTCTCCCCTTTTTTTGAGGTCCTTAGGAAGTCTTACTTCAACTTCTTTTATAAACAAACCTCTCCAAAGCTTAGGATCCATGCTTCCATATTGCTCAGAAATATAACTTGATGGAAACTGAACCAATGTAGAATTTTGATGGTCGCTAAGATCTAGAACTGCATTTTTTACAGTGAACCCTACACCTTCCAGATTGGGCAGTTGAAATGGAGGTAAACTAATGCTCGCCAGCTTGTTGTTCCAGTCTGACATTGCGACACTAAATGAAGCCTTATAAGGTTTACTGGTATCTATATCACCATTAGGCTTCTCGGGTAACATTATGTTTTTCGAAACTGTGACTTCCGCCTCAACCGCCATTTCCTTATATCCATCACAATCAAAAAGGACATAAGTAGGACTAACAAACTCGGGTCCACCAAAATCTCCCCCTTTTAAGGTGACCTGCATGTCCCCTGTCTCGTTTATTGCAAAATCTCCAATTAACTCAAGTCGTGCATCTCCAGAAAATCCTCCTCTGCTATTGATTCGGATCCCCCTTGCCATAAAGTTTAGTCTTTTGTTGTTTTCAGGAGCTATAAAAGACATATATGCATCCACTTCAGCATGATCAGGATAAGCTCGAATCTGATCAATCATCACCATATAGGTTAGGTTACCAATGGTCTTGGAGATTCCAGCTGGCAACTCTGTAAGTGCCTGGGCATTTAATTGATCAACATAACGATTTTCCTCTTGAATTCTTTGTTCAAGGCCAGCAATATATCCAGCAATTCTGTCAACAGAATCCTGAAATTGGGGAGCAATCATTGGCCCTTCCTCCATTACAAAGTTCTCCTGAGATGGTCTTTCTACAACCGAAGTTTTAAAATGTCGTCTCTTTTTTGCTGAGCTTAATAGTGTAGACGCCTTAGATTCATAACTAGAACCTTCAGTTCCATTGTTGGCAAGGATCAGGGTAGTATTGAATAGTAGAAATACTACAAAAACAAATGGCTTAAGTGTGCTCAATTTCGACTGGCAGTTGAGGTAGTGTTAAATTAGTGTATGGCAAAACTACTAACAACTTTAATATAATTCAAAATATTCTTAGAATATTTATAGAGAATCCAGTATATCTGAACCCATCCTATTTTGATTAAAAAAAAGAGGCTTACACTGGTATACTAACTTATCTTTTAAAAGTAAAATGGCATTGAAATATTCTCCAATGCCATTTTTACATTACTGTTTCACAAATCTAAAGTTGATAAATCTTTCGTCTTTTAGGACTCTAAGAAAATACATTCCCGGCTTCAATTTACCTACATCAATTTCAGATTCCTGACTATCTAAAATATTGATCCTACAATCCATTTGCTTTCCAGAGGCATCCACGATTAAAGCACTCTCTAATTCAGCATTTAACCCTCTTACTTTCAATGAATTCTGAGTAATGGATGGGTAAATAACAATTTCAATATTCTCCTCTTCTTTAATGGACTCGATTTCCATTCTAGCGCCACTATTGCCACAATTTGGTGGATCCAGACTATTGCTACAGTAAATCGAAAATGCACCAATTTTTGAATCGAGAACCAAATTTCCAAGATCCTCAGCTACCCAATATTCACCATCCAATCCAGGAAACCCAGAATCTGTGAAGGTCACTGATGGATTAGGTGAAGCCCAATCATAAGTCATAAAATCTCTCATATCATTCCACCAGCCAGGTTGGCCATTATTGGTTTGTACCGAAAATTGATATAACCCATTGTTGGTCAGGTTCCAGTTGACTGTGACATTCGTCCAATTTGAAACATCCGGACCTCCGCTTCCAATGACATGAATATGATCATATTGTACATTAGGAAAAGTTGGCAATGGAGTACTCAAAGGTGTATTAAAATCGCATCCATCTCCAGAATCAATTGTGGCATTCACGGTCACAGAAGTACTGTCTGAAAGCACTCCATCTGAAACAATTAACAGCACATCATATGTCCCTGAAACTGAATAGATATGATCCACCATGAGACCAGAACCACCAGTCCCATCTCCAAAATCCCATGTTGCAGAAATCGTATTCCCTTCGGGATCAGAAGAACCAGTTGCATCAAAGCTTACAGTATGTGGTACTAATCCGGTAAGTGGAGAGGTGATCAATGAAGCAATTGGTGGCAGATTCACCTCTTCTGAAACTACAATTTCGGTACTATCTGAAGTACTTGCACCCTCTGTGTCTGTGATTGTTAATAGTACCGTGTAAGTTCCCGGTGTTTGGTAAAGGTGACTGACGATTGAATCAGTTGAAAAAGAGCCATCACCAAAACCCCAATTGAAACTGATTATATCTCCATCAGGATCGGAAGACCCAGAAGCGTCAAACAGCACATTTAATGGAGCTGTTCCGCTTACAATATCCGTCAGTAATGAAGCTAATGGAGGATTATTGACTGTTGGATCCAAAACAGTAACCTCTAAAGTGGTGGAAGAAACAGCTCCTAAATCATCGGTTATTACCAATGAAACCATATATGTTCCGGCTGCCGTAAATGTATTGCTGGCGGTTGCTCCGACACCTGTATTCCCATCACCAAAGTCCCAACTATAAGAAACTATTGTACCATCCGGATCCACAGATTGCGACGCATCAAATAAAACTTCATGAGGTAAATCCCCAGTTAAAGCACTGCTAGTCAGGACAATTTGTGGTGACTGATTTGGTGGTGGAGATTTTGTTGGTTCTAATCCCCAGACCAGTTCTCCCTGGTAATACAAAGTGGCCTTAATATTGGCTTTCTTGGAAGTAATTGCAGGATCGTAAGAGTAGTCATTCGATTGATCCTGAGTGAGATAACCTGTATGATGAATTCTGAATTGAATGATTCCCGATTCTGAATTTGCAGCGATAGTACCGAGATTATCAAATGAAGTTTCAAAGTATTGGTAGCCATCAATTGTCTCTCCATGAATGGCTTCTACTCCAGTTACTGCAGAATAATCTACATTAAATTGCAATGGTTGGATATGCTCTAAATTATACCAATATCGGATTTTGAAATCATATAAATTAACTGCTCCAGATGAATCATTGACTATGTTAAATACTGGCTTTACTTCGGCAGTACTTGCAGAGGAACTATTATCGAAGTACTCTAGTACAAAAGGAGATTCCGGTAGATTAGCTGCTCGTTGATCAACTGTAAAAGTACTTGTGGCTTCAGAATTAATAGCAACTCCTAATTCATCGATCAACGACAAAGTAATACTATGTTCCCCGTCAGGTAAGTTTTCAATTGAAATATTGCTGTAATCATAGACGGCTCCCTGTTCAATTCCATCAATGCTATAAACTACATGCTTACCGCCTGGCAAAATATCCCATTTAAAAGTACTGAATTCCAATTCAAAAGTAGGTGCTACCAATGCGCCATCAAATGGATACTCGATAATTGCTGTTGGGCCTGTTGGCAAAGGATCATTTGTTACATTGATAATTATTGTATCAGTAAGATCCAATGGGAAATTATTACTTCGCTCCATTTGTAATGTTAATACATGAGGTCCTTCTGATAAAGCAGAACCATCAATAAAAGGCTCATCAGAAAGAACCAACCCACGATCACTGCCATCTATTTTGAATCTAAGCTTGTATTCGCTTGAAGGTAAATCCCAGTTTTCTGTGTCAAAACTGATATTTAATGGGGTATTAACTAATTCCCCATCTACAGGTGAAGTGAAACTTATGTCTGGTAATGGAGCTATTGGAGTAGTGGCATCTCCTCCATGCAAGGTCCAGATCACTGCAGCATCAAAGAGTTGCCAGCCTTCATCCGTCAACAAATGCATAAACTGATCTCTCAATGGAAAGGCCACTCTTCTAGATCCGGCGGAGGAACCAACATCATAACCAAACAAGATCGGCAAGGTCCCCACTGAAGCGATCACAATTGCATCATCTTCCGGAACACCAAATGGCATTGATTGGACAATTGGATATAACTCCGTAGTTAAACCTGATATTCCTGCTGCAAGTGGATGGGTCTGATTTGATAAATCAACTTGCAAATAGCCATTTTCAGTAAAACCAAAGCCAGTATTAATTGGGCCTGAGGTCATTCTTAGTCGGTTGAACATAAATGGTTCCCAGGTTAAAATTGGTACAACCGCACTTTCAAGATCATTTCCTAGAATGGCTGGTTCTACAGACGAAGAGATAATCACCATATCATATGGGTTCGCGTCTGTTGGACTTCCTAGCTCAATGTCTTCCCATAAGTCAATTTCAAAACCAAAATTCTGCTCCAGTCGGCTTTTAATCAGTTGATCTTCTGATGTAAGGTTCTTATTACCTACAACAAACATGATATCAATAGCATTTTTGTAAGTGACTTTAATTTCAGGAGTGACTGAGGCTGTTAATCCTCCATTGTAGTACACTTTAGCCATCACACTATATTCTTTCCAGATGACTGGCTCCCAGGTAGATTGAAAAGGCGCTACTGTTACCTCTTCAACCAATTGATTATCAACAAAGTATTTCACCGATGTTATTCCAGCAATATCTGTATTTAAAGAAAGGTCAATTGGTCCAGGTGTATTTATCCTTGTACCATTGATTGGTGAGGCTATTTCCAAAGTGGATGTAGATTCAATGATGGTTTCATCTTCATC
>JANSWY010000111.1 GCA_024743255.1 bacterium
CCTAAGATAGGGTTAACATTAACTGTGAAAGTTTGAGTGAATGTTGCATTCTCAGTCTGACCATCATTTGCTTCTATTGTGAACTCCTGAGTACCCGACGCTCCTGATATTGAAGTAATCTCTATATCTGTGCCGTTCACCACAAGTCCAACTAAACTGTTGTCATTTGGAGTGATTGTGTATGTAACAGTCTCACCTGCTTCATCAGATGGAACTGCGGCCATACTAATACCTAGAGTTACTGTACCGGTAAAGTCCTGCTCAAGATTGATTGTTTCATCACTAAGAGTAAACTCCGGAGCGTCATTTATGGCAGAAACATTTACATCAAGAGAAAATGATGTACTTGCCTCACCATCAGATGCAAGAAGATTAACAACTGCAGATCCATTCTGATTTTCTACTGGCTCAATATTCAATACAGAACCTTCCAGAGATGCAACAATAATTGACTCATCCTGAGTACCATCAAAACTATAAGTGATAGCATCACCATCAACGTCAGTAACAATGGTTGAAAGATCAAAACTTGTTGATTCATCTTCTCCCGTATTGATACCCTCATTTAATGACACTGTAGGAGCATCATTAACATTAACCACTGTGATAACAAATGATTGTGAAGCTGACAAACTGCCATCAGTAGCATTCAAAGTAATAGTACTTGATCCAACATCACTATTTGTAGGTATTCCTGAAAAGCTTGAAGAAATCTCATCATAGGTTAACCATGAAGGACTTCCAGAAGCACTGATTGTCAGATCGTCCCCATCAACATCCTCAAACTCAGTTCCACTTAAAGTAAGTGTAAATTCTGAGTCCTCACTTACTGAAAGATCTGCAATCTGTGTACTAACAGTTGGGGCATCATTAATTGCATTCACAGTTACTGTCAATGAGAACGACGTGTTTGCTGTGCCATCAGAAGCTATCAACTCTATCGCAACTTGTCCATTCTGATCCTGTACGGGGGCAATTGTGATTACGCTTCCTTCTAATGTTGCCGCAACGATATCATCATTAGTTTCTCCGTTAAAACTAAATGTGAGGTCATCTCCATCAACGTCAGTTACAATTGTTGTTAGATCCAGGCTGGTAGATACATCTTCGTCTGTAGTGATTGTGTTTCCAGAAACTGTTGGTGCGTCATTTACATTCTCAACGGTAATCTGAAATTCATCCGAAACTGAGAGTGATCCGTCACTAGCTGTTACCGTAATGGCTGTTGAACCTACATCATCATTTTCTGGAGTTCCGGAGAACTCTCTTGTTGAAGCTTCAAAAGTCAACCATGTTGGCAATGTTGAGGTTGAAAGTGTAAGATCATCTCCGTCTACGTCTTCAAATACATCTGTAGCTAAAGTGAATGTAAAGGCAACATCCTCATCTGTAACTTGATCGGCGATTGCATTAGCCAGTGTTGGAGCATCATTAACTCCTGTTACAGTTACCTGAATTTCATCATCTTCAGTTAGGCTACCATCAGAAGCTGTAAGCGTTATTATAGCTGTACCGTTATAATTTTGTGTTGCTTCTACTATCAGGCTAGTTCCTGAAATAGTAGGCACAACTCCAGAAGTATCCGAGGTTACTGAATAAGTCAGATCGTCCCCATCGGCATCAGTAAACAGCGCTGTAATATCCGTAGATAATGTAGCCGAACCTTCTTCCTCAATGCTAGCATCAGTAATAGGAGTGACCAATTGTGGTGCACTGTTTTCGATTACACTGAGGTTAAAAGTAGCTGTATATTCATTGTTTGCTGATTGCCCATCATCTGCTGTAATAGTAAATTCCTGGTCACCAAGCCCATCTGTAACCGCAGTGATTGAAATATCACCAGTATTTGTATCAAATGCGATATTGGCAAACGAAACTGTCGTAGGAGAAATACTGTAAGTAATAGTTTCTGACTCATCTGATGGTGAAAGATCAATTAACTCTACTGTTTCAGTCCCTTCAAAGTTCATAGCAAGATTCAATGTTGCCTCTGATAATTCAAATGCCGGAGCATCATTAACTGACTCCACTTCGACTGTAGAAGTCGTTGTACCTGTGGCGTTTGAAGTTTCACCATCATTAGCAGTAACCGTAAATTCCTGAGAACCTGAATTATTTGAAGAGGCTGTTACACTTAGTAATCCTGTAGACTCCTCAAAATTGAAGTTTGCGAATGTAATGGTCTCTGGGTCTGGCGATATACTATAAGTAATCGTTTGGTCTGATTCGTTATCTGGTTGCGATACACTGAATTGAATCTCTGATGTGCCAGAGAAATCTTCCAGAAGGGAAAGGTCGCCAGTTGATTCTACTACTGGAGCGTCATTTACTGTTAAAACCGAAAGTAAAAATTCTGTTGTTCCAGCGAGACCATTGAATGCTCTAACTTCAATATTAGCCTCTCCAAAGTAATCTGCATCCGCTTCAACTTTCAATTCGCTTCCATCAACCCATGCTTCTACATTGTCATTATCACTTGACGCAGAGTATTTCACATTTCCTGTTGCAGTGAACACTGTATCCAAATCAGCTATCACTGTCTCACCAGAATCCTCATCTACATCCTGATCATCAATATCACTAGCTATGGTTGGTCTGCTACCTGTGAAGTTCGGTAGTGCTGCTACCTCAACAGCAGATAAATCTCTATCGTAGACTCTGACATCATCTATTGAGCCTTTAAATCTTGGAACCGATCCGCTTACACATGGAGAAGTACCGATTCCCATATTAGCGGTGTTAGATATATTCAGTGATGTCGCTCCATTCGTCCAGTTGCCTGTGTTTGTAAGAGTCCCATCAATATATACCTTAGATGTTGCGTCATTATTATCTTTTACAAAAGTCACGTGAACCCACTGGTCGGCACCTGGAATCAAGGCGCCTACACTTCCCGTAGTATTATTAGTGTTGTCGTCTCTTAATTCCATACCTACCCAGTATCCTCCTCTTGTAGAAGAATTAGTAATTGCGATATCAAAGAATTGTCCGGTCGAACATACTGCTCTTTTCGAAATCACTCTGTGACTTACGTCAGTAGTAAGTGCTGGGACATTCATCCAGAATGCAATCGTGTAAGACTCCTCTGAAATTTCATAGTTGCCAAAAGTTATTGTATTTGAACTGCCATCTAAAGAATATGCCTGGTTGGCATTACTGTTTCTGTCGGCAACTAAAGTTGCACCACCTACTGTTCCATGAAACTCGTTGGTTACCTCGTTATCCGCATCTCCATTAAATGGATAGAATGCCACCATTCCTTTGTTGATTCCAGAAGTCTCAAATTTCAAACTATCATCTTCAACCGTATCCCCATCTGTAGTTTGTAAATTCTCAAAAGAAACAGTTACCTCTTCATCAATTCCAAAGTCAGAATCAGGATCTAGTGTGATTACTCTTGAATCTCCTCCAGAAATAGCGAATGTTACATTACCTGAAGTAGAACCAGTAATAGTAAAGTTGTCAGCAATTGCTGTAGCATTACTAATTGCTCTGCCAAACTCAATTGCAATGTTGGTGTTTAGCTTCGCTGCGTCCTCACCTGGTAGTGGATTAGAAATAAAGTAGTTTGGTGCCAAAGCCTCCACTTCAGAAGCGGCAAGCACTCTGTTATAAACTCTAAAGTCATCCAAAGAGCCATTGAAAAATTGAGTGTTATCCTGAATTGATCCAATTCTTGCCTGACCGATATTATTAACATCGCCAGATTCGGTAATTGCAGCCTCATCTTCTAGAGAACCATCAACAAATATTTGAGCATTACCATCTCTATCTATTACAAATGCTGCATGGTGCCAAAACCCATCATCAAATCTATCTGTAGTCTGGAGAATAGTGGAACTGCCATTATCATAAGTCAACTGCAGTTTAAGTAATCCACCAGTAGCAATACCAGCAAAGATTCTCTTGCTGTCCTGAAATTTATTGAAGAAGGCCTTCTGAGATGTCACCAGACCACCGTTAGTTTTGAACCAGGTTGAAATAGTAATATCTCCATGAACTCCAAAGTTGAAAGGATCCTCCGAATCCAATCTTACATAATCATTGGAGCCATCTAGTTGAAGAGCTAATTCATGCCTTCTGAATCTGTTTTCTCCAAGCAATGCCCCACTAACAAGTGTAGCCTCTAATTCAGTTGCTGAACTATCTGCAAGGTCTCCATCAAACGTATAGTGTACCAGTAATGAAGACTCCAATGAACTTGTCAGGAATTCATAATCTAAAGAAAGTGTTTCACCATTATCTGCTTCTAAATCTGTAATTGCAACAGAAATAGTTTCACCATATGGCCAATTGCTTTGTGGAGTTATTGTTAAAGTATCTCCGCTTAGAGTGTTATCAGTTGTAATTGTACCTGAAGTAGATCCAGAAACTGAGATGCTTCCTACTTGTGATAGTGTTTCATTAAAATCCAAAACAAGTGGTTTAGAAACGGCAACATTCTCTTCTTCATTAGCAATGTTGTTAGCCTCTAATCTGAAGTCACTTAATTTCTTAATTTCCTCCTCCTCAACTACTCTTTGGTAAATTCTAAAGTCATCAAGGTCACCTGTAAATCTGATTCTACCGTCAACATTGATACATGCATTTCCAGTACCAATACCAATCGTTTCTTCAAATGAGCTGAAGTATGTTGCATCAACAGCCTCAGTATCCACAAGGACTCCATTTTTGTAGGCTCTAAGTTCATTATCCCTCGCATCAGCTACGAGCATGATATGAGTCCATTCTCCTGGATTCACAATCGCCGAAACACTTTTAGGATCATAAGAAGATCTTGTTACCGTAAAACCAACATTTAGTTTTCCTGTAGTTGAGCTGTATCCTGAAGTAACCTGATTAAACTTGGAAGCCGAACAAGAAGGCCTTTGAGAGATGATAACCGTACTTTCATCATTTAAATCTCTGTTTACCCAGAACCCATAAGAGAATGAAGACTTCATTAAATCCATGGTGCCAAGATTTATGTAATCAGTACCATCAAATGAATAGGCTGCATCCGTATTTCCAGCTTCATCAGGAACCAAAGTTGCTCCAACTACAGTACCGTCAAAATCATCTCCAGCAGCATTGTTGGCATTCCCGTCAAATGGATACCACCCTAATAATCCTTTATCTACATCAGCAGTCTCAAATGAGAAACTATCATCAGCAATAGTTTCAGACTGATCAGATTGAAGGTTTGTAAAAGCAACTGTCACCGTCTCATCTAATTGCAAATCAGTATCCGGATCAAGGGTTATTACTCTGGAGTCACCACCTGATATAGCGAATGAAACAGTTCCCGATTTAGAACCGGTGATAGTGAAGTTTGAAGTGATTGCGGTTGCAGCACTTATTATTTTGCTAAATTCAATGCTGACATTATCATCTGTCCTGGCAGTTTCAAAACCTCTTGAAGGAGTTGGTGTAAAGTACGCTGGTGCCAGGTCAGAAATTTCGTCATCTTCCAATGCTCTGTTATAAACCTGAAACTCATCTAAGGAACCATCAAAATATTGAGTTCCTCCGTTTAACGCACCTATCTGGATTTGACCTGTATTGGTAACATCAAATGCTTCAGCTGCAGTCTCATCTGTTAAAGCTCCATTTACATAAATCTTTAAATTCCCATTTCTGTCAGCTACAAATGCTACATGATGCCAAAAGCCATCATCATAAGTATCAGCCGTTTCCAGAACCGAAACAGCATCATAAGTTCCACTTAATTGAAACTTCAAATTACCACCGGCAGCAATTCCGGCAAAAACTCTTCTATTGGAACTAAACTTATTAAAAAACGCCTCCTGAGAAGTAACAGAACCACCTTCTACCTTAAACCAGGTAGCAATTGTAAAATCCTGATAAGTTCCAAAATCAAAATTATCATTATCGTTTAATTGTAAATAATCATCCGACCCGTCAAAATTGAGTGCACTATCAATAGCTCCTAATCTATCTGAAGTAAACAATGTTCCGATCACATTGTCTGGATCTAGTGCATTGTCCGAAGCATCTTCTGTATTTCCATCAAATGGATAATGTACGATTAGCGACTGATTTTTCGATCCGGTAGAGAATGTGAAATCTGTTGTAGGTAATGTTTCTCCCCCAGCCGATTTCACATTAGATAGGCTTACAGAGATCTCATCACTTTGAGGTAATCCATCAGCAAATTCAATGAATAGCTCATCTGTTGCTGCTCCACTGAATGTAGGGTTTAGTGTACCAGCTGTAGTACCAGAAACCACAATATTGGTAGAGTTAACAGTAGTCTCATCAAGATCTTTATTGAAATTGATCACTACGCCAGAAGAAAGAGAAGCATTGGTCGCTCCATCCAATGGATATGTACCATTGATGGTAAAATCAGATAGAGACTGTAAATCAGTCTCAGTAAGTGCTCTTGTGTAAACTCTGATTTCGTCCAGACTTCCATTAAATCTGGAAATTGTTGATTGTGATAAACAAGGCGTGGTAGCAATCCCCATATCGGCATCATTATCGACGGAGATTGTACCTGTATTTGCCCAATCAGCTTCGCTCACCAATTGGCCATTCACATAAGCCCTGGACGTTGTTGTAGAGTTGTCTTTTACAAATGCTATATGAGTCCAAACATTAGGTTCAGTAAAAGTTAGTGTATTCACTGACCCGGTGTTGTTGTTCGGATCTGATCTCAATTCAAACCCCAGGTTGTAACCATATATGGGTGAATTGGAATATCTCATATCAAAGAAATTTCCTGTTGTGCATACCGATCTTTTAGAAAGGATTGCATAGCTATTGGTGGATACTGCAACTTCAGGAAGTTTAACCCAGAAGCTAACGGTAAAGGATTCGCTGGCTAGAGCGATATCTCCAAATACTACATTATCATCAGATCCATCAAAAGATAAGGCGCCATCAGTAGTTCCGTCATATCCCGCTACTGTAGTTGCGCCAGTTATGGTACCGTCCAAACCACTACCTGTGGCATCAACGGCATCTCCATTAAGTTCATAGTGTACCAGCAAATCACTGGTGGTATCTTGTCCAATGGCCCAGTATGCAGTCATTGAAAGCAAGAGAAGTGTGAGTAGTTTTTTCATATTGCAGATTCGTTATTCTAAGAAAACAGCCAAATCTGCTTTAAATAAGAGGTTTAGAAATTGACAATTGAGTATTCGTAGCGATTCTCTGAGGGAATGTCACGATTAATTAAGAATTTGTATTCTATCGATTTTCATGAATTCATTTATCTTAGCGCAAATTCCAAATCATGATTAAATTCATCAAATACCTTCTGATTAGTCTATTCGCAATCACTGCATTGATATCATGTGAAAGTGGTTCGAGCAAAGAAAAAGTTATAGATCTTACCAAAAAAAATAAGCCTACTAAAAAAAATGGATATGACACTGCGTATCATGCTTCCGGTGAAATCAGTAGCATTCTAGGTTATAAAAATGGCAGAAAACATGGTTTAGCACAAAGCTTCTATCCAGATGGTAAACCAATGAGAAAGATCAATTATGTCAATGGAATTAAAGATGGACTAGCTCAGACCTTTTATGAAAATGGAAAGCTACAACTAGAAACAAATTATGTGAATGGCAGAAAGCATGGTTTGAGAAAACGCTACTACAGCTATGGTATTCCAGCTTCCGAACAAGAATGGAAAAATGACTATGCTGGCAAACTTGTAGAGTACACCAAACGAGGAAAAGTAAGGACTAAATACCCAGAGCTAAAATTAAATGTAATCGACAGGGTGAGTAGCACCGGAGAATATACTATTGAAGTTGCTTTTGATAGAAATGCTAAGAGAGCCAAATACTATGTTGGTAAATTGGATGAAGGAAAATTCATGCACGATAAAATGGAGGAACTTCCAACAACAAATGGTAAAGGGATCGTTTACTATGAGCTAACTCCTGGTTCTTTTGCAATGGAAAAACTCAATATTGTTGGTGTACAAAAAACTGCCAAGGGAGATTACTACATTGCTCAAAAAACTTTCAATGTAGCAATTGAAAAGTAACTAGTTCCGATTCAACATATATTGTCGTGATTTCAGCTCCTGGTTTCTTGGTGAATACTCAAGACCTTTTTTCAAGTAAGTATTAGCAGATTTGTAATATCCTTTTTTAAAGTAAAACACTGCCGCTGCAGAATAAGCCCTTCCTACAAGAAAATCATCATAATCAGCTATTTCATTCTCGGAAACTGCTTGTTCAAAATTGGACTTGTATGACTTACCACCAGTTTCATTTTTCTCAGTAAAAGCTTTTTCCATCGCCATAAGATTCAAATTCAGCCATGCAGTATTTACATGATTATTCTCCTTCAATCCCGAAAACCTTGACATATAGCCCTCAAGCCTGACCAACGCCTTTTCAGTGTTTTTAGAGCGGGATAAATAATTCATATAGGTACTGATAAGTAGTGTTTCGGCATCCGCATTTTTTTCTTTGATGGCAAAGGCCTCCTCGGCAAATGGCAATGCATGAACATATCTACCTTTATTATAAAGAAGTCTGGCTCTTTCGTAGTTATAGTAAAATTTCATATCAGAGATAAGAGTGGAATCTTTAAACCCTATTAACAAATCATTGTAAACCGACTCATATTTTTCAGTCTCATTTCTATCAATCAGGTACTTCTCAGTAATTCTGCTGAACTCACCAAGAATCTCTTCATTACCCAGATCTTTGGTTTTGTGCCTTGGTAACTTTGAAAGTAGTGTAATATGATAATCCTCCTCGAAATTAGATGATATCAATTCATTCACAAGACTCGCTGTTAGTGAATTGATGATATGTTCCGAGGGATACAAAACATACGCCTTGCTAAAAGCCTGATAGGATTCATAGAATTTTTCCTTTTCCGCTAAGAAAATCCCCTGATTGTAATATTGTATTGCCACTAGCTCCTTCAGCCCTAAGTTAGAATCATTGAAGTAATGTTTATCAAACAAAGCATTTACACCCATTGCCATATCACTTGCATCAATCAATTTCAATTCAAAGAGTGTCTCAACATAAGTTTGTTTAAAAGCAGAACTGAATGAAGCATAGCCACCAACGGGATCTGTAGTCTCAATCAAGATTTGATGTGAGTCAGGGTAAGCTACGATGTAAACATGAGTAGGCGTCTCCTTGATCGCAAATGGAATATCCAATTCCTGAAAAGCTAACCCATAAATGGCACAGGCACTTACACAGTTGTAATAGCCACTAGAAAATACTTCATCAAAAAATACTTTCTCCACATACTTACGAAAAAACCTTTCATGTAAGGAGCTATAAACGTTTTTAACAAACTTCGCCTCTTTCTTATTCGGCTTCACAGATCTGATTTGATTTACCAAGGCCTTCTTGGCGCTTTCGATATTAATGTCTGAACTATCAGTCAAAACATAAAAAGCGTCAAAATATCTTGATTCCTCCCCTGCTAATACCGACTTGTAAACTGATTCTTCCAGACTACTTTGAAAGATTAGTTCATGTTCAAAAACAAGTGTATCAGAAGCATTAGCATTTATTGAAATCCCGGAAATTAAAATCGACAGAAGAACTAGGGTCTTGATATTCATAGAATATGGGTAATCATACGGAACAAAGTTGAATAAAATGAACAGATTAATCAACATTATGGTGTCTTGAATCGTAAAGTCAATTCTATTAAATTACTATCCGAACCAAAGCACTTATGAACCGAATCGATAGACTTTCAGCAATACTTGTCCATTTACAAACTAAAAGAAGAGTAACCATGGATGAGCTGGAAGAAAGATTCGAACTCACCCGAAGAACTTTATTCCGAGATATAAAAGCATTGTTAGAATCCGGTGTTCCAATTGGAGGAGATGCAGGGGAAGGATATTTCATAGTTGATGGGTATCACTTGCCACCGGTAGTTTTCAACAAAGAAGAAGCTGCAGCATTATTAATGGGTGCCAAATTGATTCAGCACCAGGCAGATTCCAAAACCAATAACACATTCAAAGAAGCATTATATAAAGTAAAGGCGGTCCTCCGTTATTCTGACAAGGAATACCTTGAAAGGCTTGAAGACAGTATTTCAATATTACCTCCGCCAAGTGTAGCAAATGCGGGGTTTCCAGATTCCAACATTGAAGAATTGCAATATGGAATTGCTGTTAGAAAAGTCCTTTCTATTGATTACAGCTCTGGATTCAATGAATTGACCAGAAGAGATATTGAACCTCTTGGATTGGTTTATTACAGTAGCAAGTGGCATCTAATCGCTTATTGCAGACTAAGAGAAGATTTAAGGGATTTCAGAACTGATAGAATCCAAAATATCAGATTAACTCAGGACGAATTTGATCCCTCCAAGCACCCTAATTATCTGGATTTCCTGGAACATAACTTCATGGGCACAGAACTCAGTGAAGCAGTTGTGAGGTTTACCAAAACTGTAACCAGATTTCTTGGTGATCAAAAATACTATCATGGTTTTGTTGAGGAAAAGCATCTTGACACCCAGGTAGAAATGAAATTTTATACTCCAAGCTTTGAATACTTTGGTAGATGGTTATTGTCATGGGGCAATCAGGTTGAGGTTGTTACCCCTCTAGAGTTAAAGGACAAAATAGCAGAACTCCTGCAGGAATTGACGCAACATCACAATGTCTTTGTTGGAAACGATTAATGAGCGACATACAGCTGTCACTCACCCATTTTAGTTTGCCATCAACTTAAAATTTAAACTATGGCAGAACCTCTAAAAAATCAACTACTACTTAAATCATTTCATGAAAAACTGGGAACCTTAATTAATCAAGAGTACCCAAAATTCTCTTCTAAGGATTTTATTCAAAATGTATACGATCAAGACTGGGACGATCGCTCTTTGACAGAAAGAATGAGTTACACATCTGTTGTCCTTCAACAAATGCTTCCACAGGAATATGTAGATGCACTCGAAGTATTAAAAAAAGTATGCTCACATTTTGATGGATTTGACGGAATGGTTTTTTCGGATTTTGTTCAGCAGTTTGGCCAGGATTATCTGAAGGAATCTCTGGATGCATTGGAGCTCTTTACTCAACATGGTAGTTCGGAGTTTGCAATAAGACCATTCATTAAGGCCAATACTAAGGAGGTCATGAAAAGAATGTTGGAATGGTCCAAACATGAAAATTATCATGTCAGACGATTATCAAGTGAAGGCTGTAGGCCAAGACTCCCTTGGTCAATGGCATTACCAGATTTCAAAAAAGATCCCAGCTTAGTGCTGCCAATTCTGGAAAACCTAAAAAGCGATCCGGAATTGTATGTCAGAAAAAGTGTGGCCAACAATATCAATGATTTGGCAAAAGATAATCCTGAAATTGTATTGAAGATGGTAAGCAATTGGATGAAAAAACCATCCAAGAACACACAATGGATTGTAAAACAAGGTCTAAGAACTCTTGTAAAAGATGGAAATTCAAAAGCACTACAAATACTTGGGTTTGACGCTGCTAATCTGGAACTAAAGAAGTTCAAGAAAATTCCATCCAATGTTGAATTTGGCTCATCAATTGAAATTGAATTTGAATTGATAAACAAATCTGAGCAACAAGTAAATGCAATGGTTGATTATATCATCTACCATCAAAAAAATAATGGCACACTGGCACCAAAGGTTTTTAAACTAAAAGAGATCACTATCCCAGCGAATGATAAAGTAGTGATTTCAAAAGCACACAATTTTGTTCCTATCAACACCAGAAAATACTATCCAGGCACACATAAAGTAGCCATTCAGGTAAATGGAAAAGTTTTAAATGAGGCTGAATTCGAACTTGAAATGTAATTAGAATCCGTTTTTCAACAAAAATCCAAAAAAAATTAACGCATCTTTTTTACAGTGACATAAGGCTGTCACTCTGAGTCTTTTCTTTGAATTGTGAATCAAATAATAAACGAAATGAGTCAGAATTCAATTAAGGAAATCATAGTCTATTCTATTAAAGAAGAATACAAGGATCAAATCCCGGAAGTACTAAACGAGCTAAGAAGCAGTGTGAAAAATATTCCGGGGTTTAACCAAGTCACCACCTTTCAGGCTTGCAATGATCCGCTTACAATGACGGATATAGTGGATTGGAATTCCCTTGAGGAAGCACAGCAGGCTATGAAAAACGTGCAAAACAATCCCGAGTACGCTGGACTGATGAAATACTTCAACGAGACAGTTTACTTCAATCACTTTAGACATCTATTATAAACTCAAATACTATTTATCATGGTTATATCAAAACTTGATCTACAAAAGGCAGATCCTAACTACTACAAGGTTGGCAAGAAACCAGAACTAAGAGATCTTGATCCTTACTATTACCTTACCATTCAGGGAAGATCAGCTCCCGAGGATGAGAAATTTCACTCAGCCCTGGAAGCTCTTTATGCAGTGGCTTACAATATCAAATTCCTTTGCAAAGCTGAGGACAATGACTTTGTTGTTCCGAAGATGGAAGGATTCTGGTGGGTCGATGGTGGTGCAGCAAGTCAGGCTGAGTATAATGCGGTCCCGAGAGATGAATGGAACTGGAAAATCACCATCAGAATGCCCGACTTTGTGGAAGCGGATCATTTCTTCAGGGCACTGGAAGGAGCCAAGCAAAAGAAAGCCAGCAACAAACTTGAGCAGGTAAAATTCGAATTAATCAACGAAGGTAGATCAGCACAGATTCTTCACATCGGAAGTTACGATAAAGAAGATGAAAGCATAGCCACACTTCATAAATTCATTGAAGAAGAGGGATTGCAAATCTCAGGCACACATCACGAGATTTACTTATCAGATCCAAGAAAAACAGCTGAAGAAAAAGAGTACATATCTATCATAAAAGAGCGGGGTTATTGATCCCGCTTTTTTTGCTAGTCGACCTCTCCAAAACGCCTGTACATGACCTCATTATTTACCCAAAATATCATGTCTAACACTAATGGAATATTTATTCCTAATAAAAAGATGAGACTAAGAAATGCTTTTTTTCAGCTTAATAAGTGCTTCTTGTTTATCCGACATTTTAGATCATTCATTATAGCTCGGTCGATTTTCTATAATAAATATTATTGTTTTGCCACAGAATTTCAACGTCAGAACTCTCTCTAATCAACAGGAATTGCTTTCTCTCCTTTATGGTCAAACATATAACCTAATTCATGCCCTACAATACTAGAGTCTCTAGAATATTTAGGAAAGAACCTCTTTTCAAATTGACTTACTTTTTTTGAGGAATTACCTACTTTTTTATAAGAATTACTTTCAGATGTAGAAGACCATCAATCTTATCAAAAAGAATTAATCACTGAATTATACGAAATACGTACTTTAATTCCAGAAGTGTTTTCAAACAATAGCGTAATGTATTCTGATATTATCGCATCAGTTACTTTTTTTATGAAATAAGAAGAAGAATAATCATTAATTCATAATACTGATTAAAATAGACATAGCTCAACTAGGAATGGTCTGGTTGCTATATCAATCAATAGTAATTTGAAAGCAAAATGAATATTTGCCTGAAGGAATGCTATACTTTTCATGAACTGGAGCTCCCCAACTGTCATCTCCACCTACTCCCATATGCAAATAGTCAAGGCACAGGTTAACGCAATTGTCTGGAACTAAATTATATGGATGTAGTGCCCCAGGTAATTGAGGTGAAAGCTTATCTATGGAGTACGGTAAGGCAGAAAAACTAAATGGTTGAGAGGAATTAATATCGATTCTTTGATTACTTTGATCTTGAAGGATCAACCAGTCTACATCCTGTTTCGCACCATTTTCTTGTGGGCTGATGTATGGGACAAATTGGTCATCTATTGTGCTTTTATATTTTCCAATTAGAGCTGCAGATTTCCGATCCCAGTAATTTTCGAACGGTCCTCTACCAAACCATTCAATTTGATTCAGTGATTTGACCAATTTCATTTCTAATCCAATTCTTGGAATGTTTGAAAGGCTTTCATCAGCATTTAATTCTACATCGATATTGATGATTCCACTATCTGTCAGATGATATTGAAATTGCATGTGACAATTGGAGCCATCAACTTCATGTAGCGTGGTGATGATATATTCGCCATCAGCTTCTTTTTCGGATATTGAGAGAAGCGTCAAATTCTGAGCAGCGTGTCTCCAGAACTGAAGTCGTTGAGGCATGTCATTACCGAAATCATTATCCGTCGGAGGTCTCCAGAAATTTGGTTTGATCGGCCCAAACAATAGTTCCTGGCCAGTATTGGAAATCGATGATATCAAACCGGACGTTTTGTTTATCTCGACTCTTAAACTGTCCCGATTCAAATAGATTATATTTTCATCAGACTCTTTTGTGACTTCCAGCTTATCAATTTCAGAATTAGCAGAATTTTCAATTGGCAGCTCAAACTGATCAATCGCAATCTCGTGATTTGTTGGTGTCAGGTTAGTAGCTATAGCAGATCGAACAGAGACATTTAGGAATTTTCGATTACCCTTGCTTTCAGAAGGAATATCTAAAAAATACTCTTGAAATTTTCCAGGAGCTATACCTTTTAGACTCAAAACTGAATTAGCAACTTGCTTACCATCCACTTCAATAGTCCAGTACAAATTATATTCATCCAGCGATTTGAAATTGTATTGATTTGATACCGTCAGTTTGCCGCTAGATTCTTCCCAATTAAATGAGATTGGTTGATATACTTTCTTCACCTCAAATAAGGCAGGATGTGGTGTTCTATCAGGGAATATTAGTCCATTTATACAGAAGTTACGATCATGATAGACTCCTTCTGGTTCAAAGTCACCACCATAACCCCAATATTCAGTTCCATCTGGAGTTTGAGTCAAAATACCCTGGTCCATCCAGTCCCAAATAAATCCACCTTGAAGATGTTTATAATCATTGATAACATCCCAATAGTCCTGAAGATTGCCGACACTATTCCCCATTGCATGCGCATACTCACACATGATTAATGGCCTGGTTTGATTCTTTTGTGCATACTCTGCTATCTCTGGAATTTTAGGGTACATTGGACAGACAATATCTGTATCACCATCTTCTCCAGCCTGTTCATACTGGACTGGTCTGGTTGAATCCTTTTCTTTTAACCATTCATAGCCATCATGAAAGTTCTGACCATTTCCAGCCTCATTCCCCAAAGACCATATAATCACTGATGGGTGGTTTTTATCTCTCACCACCATCTTCTTAATTCTATCTAGATGGGCTCCTTTCCATTCTGGAAGATGAGAAATATGGGTCTCCTCATGATAGGGCATATCATCCTGAAATCTTACTCCTAAACCATGGGATTCAATATTAGCTTCATCGATGAGATACAAGCCATATTGGTCGCACAACTCATACCATCTTGGATCATGAGGGTAGTGACTCATCCTGACTGCATTGATATTAAATTGCTTCATTAAACTTATGTCAGCCATCATTGCCTCTTCCGTCGGAACATGCCCCAGTTTATCATCATGCTCGTGTCGGTTGACACCCTTCAGTAAAACATACTCACCGTTGATTAACAGGGTCCCCTCTTTAATTTCAATACTTCTAAACCCAACTGATGTAGCATACTTCTGAGTTGAATTGCCCTTCTTGACTGAAATAACCAACCGATAAAGATTAGGACATTCGGCACTCCATTTTTTTACTGAAGGAATGGTTCTGGAAAATGAAATTTGTTGATCACTATTTGACTCTTGGGAAATAGTTTCTTCATCTGAGAAAACACATCTATCAGTATCCCACAACTCCACATTTACACAAGCGTCTGATATGTTCTGATAAGCTCTAAAATCAAGTTGTAGATTAAAAACACCATTAAAGTAGCCATAATCTAAACTTGCCTCTATGCTAAAATCTCGTAAACAAAGTTTATCCGAAGACCACAAAAACACATCTCGTTCAATCCCACTTACCCTCCAAAAATCCTGGCCTTCCAGGTAGGACCCATCACACCATCGATATACTTCAACTGCTATTGTATTAGTGCCCTTAACCAGATAATCTGTAATTCTAAATTCAACCGGAGATTTAGAATCCTGGCTGTATCCAAGCTTAATTCCATTTACCCAATAATAGGCTGCAGAATTAACCCCTGCGAAATGAAGGAATACTTCTCTACCTTCCCAATCTTCCGAAATCTGAAATTCATGTTTGTACGATCCCACTGGATTAAAGTCATGAGGAATGTGTGGTGGATTTTTAGGGAATGGGTATTCTTTATTTACATAGATTGGGTAACCAAATCCATTAAATTCAATATTACCCGGAACAGGAATTGTTGACCAGGCTGAAACATCATAATCGGATTTATAAAAGTCTTTTGGTCTGTCTGAAGGCTTTTCAGCATAACTAAATTTCCAGTCACCATTTAAAGGTTTATAGTAACCCGATTCCTGATTTGTGGGTCTATTCTTTTCAAATGAATTGTCTGAAAAAGGAATTAACAACGCATGTGCCTCTTCCTGCCCCACATTAAAAACTTCCGGGTCTTCCCAATCAGGAATATCCGCATTTAGCTCGCCCGCTTTCATCTCCCGCTTCATCTGATTTTAGACTTAATTGAATGTAATGAATACTATTGCCACTAATATCAATAAAAGCAATCCATGAAATCTGTAATCTTTGTACCAAGGCATACCCTCCATGCCGGCTGAAAGTAGCTCTTTTCGATAAGTATATTTCTCAATTTTTTCGGCTGGTGTTGGTTCTCCAAGTGCACCAACAATCATAAAAATAGCTGTGCTCACTCCAAATATCAATCCTACATTGTATGTATAGTGTAAATCCCACATATCAAATTGCTCTAGTACAAATAACAGTACCCCGAAAGCAGTTCCTAGTATCAATGTAAGAAAAGAAGCTGTTCCATTTCCACGCTTGTAAAAAACTCCTACCAAAAAGATTACAGCTATTGGAGGCACCACGATCGAGAACATTTGCTGCAAGTAGGCCCATAAACTGCTAAAGTTAGCAATCAGAGGAGCCCATATTGCAGCTACAACCATTAATATGAGGGTAGTAATTCTTCCATAATTCGCTATGCGAGTATCTGATATCCCTTTTGAATTGGGTTCAATAAAATCTTTTACCAGTAGTGTTGAAGCGGAGTTCAAAGTAGAGTCTACACTTGACATAATTGCAGAGACCAGTCCTGCCAGAACCAATCCAAGTAAACCGGTCGGAAGTACTTTTGTCATGATTGTAGGGAATACCATATCTGCGTTTTCCAGTCCTGGGAACAAACTAATTGCCATTGCTCCCGGGATCACCATGATGAATAATGGAATAAACTTGAGAATCCCAGCAAACATGATTCCCCATCTGGCATTTGGAATATC
>JANSWY010000106.1 GCA_024743255.1 bacterium
ATTGATTAAGCTTTTTATTAGTATATAAGTCTCGCTACGAGCACTACTTACTGTTTCTAATCAAAAAACAACCCCGGTAACCTCCTCAGCCCAATCCCAAAGTCTCGTATTCAACTCCTCATCCAAAGCCGCCTCATCAATTTTCGCTAAAGCCGGTTTACCTTTTTGCTCATTTGGTCCATCTGGCCCCCAGTATTGGCCTCCTTCTGCATCTTCTCTTAAGCAAGCAGCTAATATAGGTTGAGCCCCATCTTTGGCAGTCATTAATTCAAGAGAGGCAAGCATGTCCTTATCCATATATTTCTGCAAGTCAGTTTTGCTAAAGCCTGGGTGTGCCGCTAATGATAGAATGTGAGACCCACTGCTCTTTAGTCTTTTATCCAGTTCAAGGGCAAAAATGATATCCGCCAATTTACTTTGCCCATATTCTCTCCAGTGATTGTATTCTTTTTCTAATCTAAAATTGTCAAAATCAATTACCGAATTTCGGTGAGCTATACTACTTACTGTAACCACTCTGGAGCCTTTTGTTTCTTTTAATAGAGAAAACAAATGTCCAGTTAAAGCAAAATGCCCAATGAAATTCACTCCAAACTGTATCTCATAACCATCAGCAGTTTTAGAAGGAGGTGGAATCATAATTCCTGCATTGTTGACCAAATAATCTAATCTGGATTCCTCGCTTAAAACTTCATTCGCAAATTGCTTCACAGCATCAAGGCTGGATAAATCGAGATGGCCAAAAACTAACCCTCCTGATCCTCCTGTTTGCTTCATTCTTTCAATTGCCGCCTGAGCTTTCTCTTCATTCCTGCAAGCAACATATACTTTAGCTCCCTTTTGATATAAATCGAGAGCAACTTCAAAACCTATTCCTGTATTTGAGCCTGTGACTATGGCTACTTTTCCTAATAAATTCATATTTCTATAATTCTAATTGTTACAGGAACAAATCTCAGGATATCAATGCGGGTAGTGACAACCTAAATCATACGAAAAATGACCAATTTCAAAGATTGGTTATTTGACATCCAATTTCTTGAATTCATTAGGGGTATGACCAGTGTGTTTCTTGAAGAACCGACTAAAATGAGTAGGCTCACTAAAACCGAGCTGATAAGCGATTTCTTTTGATGAAGATGAGGTATTGTTTAACAAAGTTTTTGCTATCGAAAGAGTTCTTTGAGTAATCCAATCATTGACTGTTCTTCCGGTTTTACTTTTGATAACAGCGTTCAGATAATTGGGATGCAAACTTAATTCTTCTGCAAGCTCCTGAACTTGTAGTTTGCTACCAGCTTGTTGATTCTCTAATATCTCTTTGAAGCGCTTTTCCAGAATTTGTTTAAATGACTTCACAATTTGAGAATCTCTATTCCCCTCTTCAATCGGATCGTATTGAGACCAAAACTTCTCTTTAACCTTCAACAATAGAATTCCGAAAAGATTACCCAGGATCTTATTCTTAAAAGTGGAAGTGCTTTCAAATTCCGTTACAATCTGCTGATACAGTAATTCAAACCCTCCAAACTCATCATGTGACAATTCCTTGGGAGGAACAATCTCCGCTAGTAGAAAAGGAAACTCATTAAATATGTCCTGATTAATATTCTCCTGCAAAAACTTCTCAGTCAAAGTGATGATCAAGGCATCTTTGGCCTCATCTAATTCATATGATTTCAAGTGACCAGGATTAGTAAAATAAAAGGTACTTGAGCCATATGGAAATCTGTTATCATCCAAAAAGTATGTACCAGAGCCTTCTTTGGTAAGAATAAATGAAAAATAATCGGCTCTCAGCTGAGGTGATTTAAATGGGATTGTTGGATGAATAACAGGAATACTCATCACTGTAAAGTCAATTTCCTCCTCCAAAGATAATCCCAGAGTTTTGTATAGATCTGATATGTTGTGGTGTACTATTATTTCTGCCACGGGAATTCCATATTAAATGTTAGGTTAACAAATCTAATACCTTTCTCATTCCTCAAAAAATGTAACATTTATCACATTTTTATTGATCCTATGTTCTGTTTTCTTTTGAAGATTCGATTTCTATTTGCGTAGTGATTCGTTCAAAGATCATATTATACATCCTTTCCGGTATCCTGTTTGGGTCATTGACTATAACAGATACTCACCATTTGTTTATTGAACAAGAAGAAGTAGCTGAGGGCAGGGAACTGGAGAGGGAAGAACTAAAAGAAAAAGAGGAAAGTAAAGATTGGCTTGAAAATCTTTTGTCATCCTCCGATAGTGAAGCTGATCAATCCAATTGGGTTCGTTTCAATTTCGCTTTTAGTCCACTTAATCAAAACCAAGGGGCAACATCTAATTTCTCTATTCAAAATGTTGCGCTCTTCATTCTGTTTTGCTCCTTAAAAATCGATTGTTAAGAATTCTACCTAATCAGAATTCAAACACCCCTTTATCAGGACTTCCCTGACATCTCCAAGGAGGGGTTATACTATCATTTTAAAATTTCCTAAAGCAAACAACAATGAATTTATATGCAATTCTGGAAAACTTTGCGCATCCCGCGACATTGTTTTTCTTCCTTGGCATGATTGCCATTTTCGTCAAATCCGATCTTGAAATCCCACCTCAAATAGCCAAATTTCTAAGTATATATCTCCTATTTGATATTGGAATAAAAGGAGGGGAAGAATTATTTCACAGTGGTTTCAACGGACAAGTCATACTAGTAATGGCTGTTTGTGTTATCGGCTCATTTCTGATCCCTTTTGGATTATTTTATATTCTCAAAAGAAAACTAAACGTATACGATGCTGGTGCAATTGCTGCTACCTATGGGTCCATTTCTGCTGTAACTTTTGCAACAGCCACTGCTTTCCTGGAATCGCAAGGAGAAGTATTTGGAGGATATATGGTTGCTGGTATGGCGCTTATGGAATCTCCTGCCATCATTGCAGGATTACTTCTGATACGGCTAAATAGACAATCTGATACACCTGAGCTACAACACAAGTCAGGGTTAAAACCAATTTTGAAGGAAGCTTTCTTCAATGGCTCTGTATTATTATTAATTGGTAGTTTGTTTATCGGATACATCGCCGGAGAAGCTGGAGAAAAGGAATTAAAGCCATTTGTAAATGAAATCTTTTTCGGGATGCTCAGTCTATACATGCTAGACATGGGACTATTGGCAGCCAGACGAATAAAAGAACTTAGAAAGACAGGCAAATTTGTAGTTTCCTTCGCTTCATTTTTCCCTCCTATTATTGGCCTTCTGGCAATCCTTTTATCATTCATACTGGGATATAGCAAAGGTGATGCTTTGCTACAAACTGTTCTATTAGCCAGTGCTTCATACATTGCGGTACCAGCAGCTATGAGGATGGCGGTACCTCAAGCCAATATGAGCATTTTATTACCAATGTCACTCGGGATCACCTTCACATTTAACATCTCAATTGGTATTCCATTTTACTATTATATCATTCAAATCCTTTGGGCCTAAATAAGTATAGTCATGAAACAGAAAGTAGAAATTATCATCTCAAATTCTTATCTAGAAGAGCTATTGGGTCAATTGGAAAGTCTTGGCGTAAATGGATATACTGCACTGGAGATTTTTAGAGGAAAGGGCACAAAAACTGGTGAAACACTGTCTGAGGGACTCCTTCCAATCACCAGAAGTAGTCTGGTCATACTGATAGTCAATGAAAGTTTAGCTGAATCAATCTTCCAAAAACTGGAGGCTTACATATTGGAACGGCATGGAATAATCTTTTCCGTTCCAATTCTCAAAATTTTAGGCCCTATGAGTACTAAAAGTAATTGATTATGCGGCGGATTTTTATCAAAGCGACAATTACGATACTGTGCTTCCAATCGTGGAACGCACTGGCACAAACCAATGACCCAAGTCCGGCGATATGGTTCATGACAAACCTGAATGTGGAAGTAAATAACAATTGGTCAGTAGGCAATGAATTACATTTTAGAAGAGCAAACTTCCTTAAAAACAGAGATCAACTGATATTACGGCCTTACGCGAGTTATAAGCTTAAGGAAAAAATGAGTATTGGTTCCGGATATAGTTTCATTAAAAATCACCAAAACAGAGTAAGGTCTCAGGGTATCAAAGAGCACAATATATGGGAACAAATTGTACTGAGAGAAAGCGACTCAAAGCATAAGTTTTCATTCAGATTTAGGCTGGAGCATAGGTTTGAAGAGAAGTCAACGACCATTTCAGAAAATCACAATTTCAAATTTTCCAACAGATTCCGATATCAATTTGGGTTGCAACAAAAGATTTCTCGAAAGGCTTATGTCAGGTTTATGGAAGAGCTATGGATAAGAATGAATAGTGGTTTCGGACATTCGGATTTTGATCGTAACTGGCTGTCTCTTGCTGTTGGGCATGAGATTAATCGACAAGGAAAAATAGAAATGACGCTACTTCAGGTTATTAACCATCCTGAGGAAAATCACTATGAACGACATCCGGTACTTCAACTTTCATTAACACAAGGCCTGTTATCAAAGAAATAAATTTCACTGGAGTGTGTAAAGCCCGAAAGCGGGTTGAAATCTCAATTCGCTTTCTTTTCTTTCAACTTATACATATTGAGAACTAGCAATCTTGAGTAGCTTCTTTTCTTCAATGATTTTGATAGTCTTATTATGTATCTCAATTAAGTTCTCTTCTCTCAATTCCTTTAATAATCTACCAAGACTCTCTCTGGCAGTACCGACAATATTGGCCAAATCCTCTCTTGGTAATGAAATATCCCCATTTTCTTTGGAATACCTATTTTGCAGAATCAATAAGTAAAGAGCCAATCTTTCTCTCAAAGGCTTCTGGGCCAAAACAGTAATTGTGTTTACAAGCACTCCAAACTCATGACTCATATTCTGAATTAAAAGCTGATTCAACACAGGAACCTCAGCTATCAACCTTTCAAAGTTGCCTTTACTAATGAACAATACCTTGCAGTCCTCTATTGCTTCACAAGAGTCCTCATATTTCTCATTGCACAGGAGCGCATGGTACCCCAATAGATCTCCAGTCTTGTATATGTAGAATATTTGTGCCTTCCCGTCTAATCCGGTCTTATAAATTTTAGCCTTGCCACTCTCCACTAAAAATGCCCCAGTCGGAATACCTCCTTCGTAAAAAATCAGCTTCCCTTTCTTGAAGTTTAGTTCTTCTCCATAATCCAGGAATAGCTGCCTGTGCTCGGAAGATAAGGAGGAAAGTATTTTATCACTTTCAAAATCAAACTTGTTAATCTCTACCTTCATAACGATTCTGATTCAAACAAGGCTAAAATGTAACATTTATCATATTTTAACAATTATTTCATCAACCTCCACCTCAACCTGTGACCACAATCATTCTTTTTTCTCGCAAAATCGTGTAATTTAAGTGCTGGTAAACATTAACTCAATGGGAGACAATCTGGAATCAGCACTTAGTCTGCTAATGATTGGTATGATCACAGTTTTTATTGTCCTGGCCCTTGTTGTGGCTATTGGCAACATATTGATCATTATCATCAATAAATATTTTAGTAAGGAACCTACCCTCACTCAAAATATAAGCCCGCAAAAATTAGCAGCCATTTCTGCAGCAGTTGAATCTGTAAGTGACGGACAAGCTCGCATTCAAAAAATCGAAAAACTTTAAAAATCATGGGAAGAGATATTGGTTTATGCCTTGTATATCGCGACATGTGGCAATCATCTGGCAAATACATGCCAAGAGTAGATCAACTTACTAAAATCGCAGGACCTATAGTAGATATGGGTTGTTTCAGAAGAGTTGAAACAAACGGCGGTGGATTTGAGCAGATCAATTTATTATATGGAGAGAATCCTAATAAATCTGTTAGAGAATGGACCCAACCATTTAACGATGCAGGCATCCAAACTCAAATGTTGGAAAGAGGATTGAATGCACTTAGAATGTATCCCGTACCTAAAGATGTACGGGAATTGATGTTCAAAGTGAAAAAACTTCAGGGTACAGATATTTCCAGATCATTTGACGGATTGAATGACACCAACAACCTTAAACTCAGCATTGATTATGCTAAAAAAGGAGGAATGGTCTCTCAGGCCGCACTGTGCATTACCTATTCAGATATTCACACTGTAGACTACTTCGTGAATATGGCGGGCAGACTAATAGACATGGGAGCTGACGAAATTGCCATCAAAGACATGGCAGGAATCGGAAGACCTGTTTCGATTGGTAAAATCGTGGAGGGTGTGAAAGCGATAAAGCCGGATATTCTGGTTCAATATCATGGACATTCTGGTCCGGGATTTTCTGTGACTTCATCTCTTGAGGCCGCAAGGGCTGGTGCAGATATTATAGATGTTGCTATGGAACCTCTTTCATGGGGAACAGTTCATGCTGATGTTCTGACTATCCATGCCATGCTGAAAGATGCAGGGTTTAGCGTACCGGATGTTAATATGAAGGCCTATATGCAAGCCAGGTCCTTGACACAAGAATTTATAGATGACTTCCTGGGCTACTACATTAATCCAAGAAACAGACTAATGAATTCCCTTCTCATTGGCCCTGGACTACCAGGAGGAATGATGGGTAGTTTGATGGCCGATCTAGAGAAAAACCTTAGCAGCCTGAATAAATGGATGACAAAGAATGGCAAGCCCGAAGTTACTCAGGATCAATTGCTGATTGCTTTATTTGAAGAAGTAGAGCACATCTGGCCAATGATGGGTAATCCTCCTCTTGTGACTCCTTTCAGCCAATATGTAAAAAACGCTGGACTGGTAAACGTCATGCAAATGATGAAAGGGAAAGAACGATGGTCATTACTCGATGATAATACCTGGGACATGATCCTTGGTAAATCAGGAAAAGTACCTGGTCCGGTTGCTGATGAATTGCAGAGTTTAGCCAAAGAACAAGGCAGAGAATTCTTCAAAGGAGATCCACAAGAACTGGTTCCGGATGTGTTGGATGACCTGAGAAAAGAAATGGCCGATAAAGGCTGGGGTCTCGGTGAAGACGAAGAAGAATTATTAGAATACGCGCTTCACCCACAGCAATATATAGACTACAAGTCTGGTAAAGCTAAAAAAGCATTCCAGCAGGATCTTGCTCAACGGAAAGCTGAAAAAGACAAACCAGCCGAATCTGCACCATCATCAACAAGCGTAACTTCATCTCAACCAAAAACAATGAATATCGATGTAAATGGTGAGAAATTCAGAGTTCATGTTTCTTATGATGATCAACCAGCGAGTGAAGTTGTAAGTGATACTCCAAAAGAACCCCAAGCAGTAACATCGCCAAACGGAAGTGCCTCAACTTCAGAAATCATAGCTCCTCTTGAAGGGACTGTATTCTTAACTAAGGATTCCGGAGAGCAGGCAAAGAAAATTGGTGATCAGGTGAATGTGGGCGATATAGTCTGTTACATTGAAGCAATGAAGGTTTCGAATGCTGTTAAGTCGGAGGTTAGTGGCGTAATTTCTGAAATCTGTTTCTCTGATGGAGATGATATTTTGGATGATGATGTCTTATTTAAGTTGAATTGATGGGGCTATTAGAAAAGCTTTATCAAATGACGGCCCTAGGGGACTTCTTTGAGCATCCAGCAAGTCTGTTAATGATTCTGATCGCGTTTTTCTTGCTATACCTTGGAATCAAAAAGCAATATGAACCATTGTTGTTGGTACCAATTGCATTTGGTGTGTTATTGGCAAACCTGCCAGGTGGTGGAATGAGTGTTGACAAAGTACCCGAAGGAACTGAGTTATTAACTATTGCCAAGGGTTATGGCATTATGAATTTTGTTTACTACGCACTAATTAAGACAGGATTCCTACCACCAATTATATTTCTAGGTGTTGGTGCATTAACAGATTTTGGCCCAATGTTGAGGAATTTAAGATTGGCATTTTTTGGAGCCGCTGCTCAAATAGGAATTTTCACCGTACTAATTTCTGCAGTTGCTTTGAACTTTACTCTTAAAGAAGCTGCAGCACTGGGAATCATAGGTGGTGCGGATGGACCAACAGCGATTTACACAACCATAAAACTTGCTCCTCACTTACTAGGACCTATTGCAATTGCAGCCTATTCCTACATGGCATTGGTGCCCGTTATTATTCCTTTTGTAGTAAGGCTCACCATGACCAAAAAGGAACTCCTGATCAACATGAAAAAGCAGGATAAGGAATTTCCAAGCAAGAGACCAATCAAGAATATGCAAGCTCTTAAAATTGCATTCCCCATTGCCATCACCACCTTGGTGGCTATTATTGTACCATCATCAGTTGCGCTGCTTGGAATGCTAATGTTTGGAAACCTTGTTAAGGAATTAGGATCAATTACAGGTAGACTTTACAAAGCAGCTTCAGATACAATCTTGAACTCAGCGACTATTTTCCTCGGACTTTCAGTTGGGGCTACCATGACAGCAAAGGCATTTTTGAATAGTCAGACGCTTATGATAATTGTTGGAGGATTTATAGCATTTGCAATATCAATTGCTGGAGGAATTTTCGCGGTTAAGATTTACAACTTGTTCGGCAAAAAGAAAATTAATCCACTTATAGGCGCCACCGGATTGAGTGCAGTACCAATGGCCTCAAGAGTAGCAAATGAGATCGCACTCAAACACGATCCTTCAAACCATTTACTTCAATACGCTATGGCCAGTAACATTTCCGGAGTAATCGGATCTGCTGTTGCAGCTGGAGTGCTGATTTCATTCCTGGGATAAGCTTTCTATTGATATTAAGGCTTAAAAACTCCTTTTCTTATTTATTCTCCATTTAAGAATTATATATTCATTATATTTATTCTCCATTTAAGAATTAAATAGATGAAAGGTACAAATCTTGGTGAATTTCAAGAGGTGGTGATGTTAAGTATTATGATCCTCGGCGAAAACGCTTACGGAGTAACAATACAATCTGAAATTCAGAATAGAATGAATCGGAATATAAGTCGGGGGGCTCTACATACTGCATTAACCCGTCTAGATGAAAAAGGATATATCCAATCAAAACAGGGAGATCCTACTCCGGAACGAGGTGGTAGAAGAAAGCGATATTATGAAGTGACTGCCTCTGGAATATCTGCACTCAAAGAATCAAAACAACTCAAACAACAAATGTGGGAACTCATCCCAATACTCAGCTAATCATGGTCAACAAGGACAAAACTCCAAAACTCATTAAAGGCTTTTTCAAATGGATCTGCAAAGAATCTCTCTTCGAGGAATTACAAGGTGATCTTGCTGAAAACCACATTAACAACACATCAAAATTCAGCAAAGAGAAGGCCAACAGAATTTACTTTTTTGAAATCATTAAACTGATCAGACCTAGTGTTCTGAAAAGTCCTAAACCAATTCGTATCGTTCAATTGGAATTGCTGTTTAGTCACTTAAAAGTTGCAGGCAGGAATATTCTTAGACATAAGACTTTTTCATTCATCAACCTATTCGGGCTTTCAGTCGCCATGTCAGCGGGACTTCTGGTAATTGGAATGATTACTGATTTATTGAAGTTTGATGAGTTTCAAGAACATAAGGAAGACACTTATAGAGTCATTTCCAGTGTATATTTCAACGGGAACAATTACGATCAAAGAGCAACCTCTCCATTGGCCTTGGGTGATCAGTTGAAAGAAATGGTTCCGGGAATCCAAATAACTCAATTAGGAAGAAATCTCAGAGGAACCGTCACTGCTAATGATAAACAAGTCTCAATTAATGGCATTTATGCAGACGAGAACTTTTTCGACTTCCTCTCCTTTGAATTACTGCAAGGTTCTGAAGCCTCCGCTCTGATGGATCCATTTTCTGCTGTAATATCAGAAGAATTCTCAGACAAAGTCTTTCCTAATGAAAACCCAATTGGCAAAACGATTTCACTGGAAAATATTGGAACATTCAATATAAAAGGGATCGTAAAGAACCCTCCGAAATTTTCCCATATCCAATTTGATGTAATTGCCTCACTTAGTACTTATCACAGCCTTGCAAATCAATCCAGAGTGAACTCCAATTACTCGGATTGGGGAAACCTTGACAACTTTTACAATTACATCAGAATACCAGAGAACCAACAAAAGCAGCAAGTAAATACCTGGTTAGAGAACAACACTCTTAACTATTACAAAAACCCAGAAGAGTTCTACGCAACATTTGAATTACAACAAATCACCAGTATTGTGCCCGGTAAAGACTTAAGTGATCAGATTGGACCAAAAATGATTATGCTTCCAATCATCATCCTTTCCGGGGTGGCGGTTATGATATTGTTGTCGGCTCTTTTCAACTATACCAACCTTTCAATGGCCAGAGCATTTGGCAGAGCAAGGGAAGTGGGTATGAGAAAACTCAATGGTGCTTCAAACAGATCCATCTATTCTCAATTCACAATAGAAGCAGTGTTTCTGGCTTGTTTATCCCTCTTTCTGGGTATTTGCCTATTCATTGCAATCAGACCTGGATTTTTGGAAATTGTACCCCGGGCTTCTGAAATGTTAAGCCTTGAACTTTCACCGAAACTGATTCTACTATTCCTGGTATTTGCTATCGGCACAGGAATAATTGCTGGAGCTGCTCCTTCTATATTCTTTTCCAGGCTTTGCTCATTAAAAGCTATGGCTGGAGCAAAAGGACTTAAAACACTATCGAAACTAAATTTCAGAAAAGGTCTTATCATCACACAATTCGCGCTTAGCAGCATATTTATATTGGCCATCATCATCATTATCAAACAATACAATTTTTCAGTCAACTATGATTTGGGTTTCAACAAAGACAACATCCTCAACATCACATTAAAAGGAACCGATCCTGAAATACTCAAAAGTGAATTGACCAAATTACCAGAAGTGGAAAGCGTTTCGTTTTCAAACTTCTTACCTGGAGTTGGCTCTAAACATTACGCACTTTCCGTGGATCCAAGAAATGGAGATTCAATCCTGATTAGTAACATGGTCATTGATGAATCCTTTCTAAATAATTTCGAGATTGGAATAGTTGCAGGAAATAATTTTGAGAAAGGTCAAAACCTACATGATGAACAAGTAATGCTGGTCAACCAACGCTTTGCGAAATATTTTGAATACAACAACCCTGCCGATATCATTGGAGAAACCTTCCTTGTGGAAGGAAAAAATGTAGCAGTAGCTGGAGTTATAAATGATTTTATCGCCTGCAACTTGGAGGACCGAATTGCACCAATGATGTTTAGAAAACTAGATGACTACCAATTCGCTAATGTAAAGTTAAAATCCACTGATCATCTCAGTTCCATTCATGTAATTGAAAAGAAGTGGAATGAACTAAATGAAAATGATCAAATGTATGCTCAGCTCATGTCGGATCATATTGCTGGCTATTATGTTTTCTTGATCGATATGATGAAGTTATTTGGGTACGTGGGTTTTATGGCAATCACAATAAGTTGCCTGGGATTATTTGGTATGACCATTTACACTACCGAGATCAGAATGAAAGAAATAGGGATTCGCAAAACATTTGGAGCTACATCTAAAGAGCTGGTACTGTTGCTTTCAAAAGGGTTTGTGAAAATGGCGTTTTGGTCAGTATTATTTGGGCTTCCTGTTTCCTACTTTTTCTTTGATTTAGTAATCCTTGCTCAACACCATTACAGACCAGAAATATCTGTTTTTGATATGCTTTTGAGTTTTATCATTCTTTTGAGTTTTTGCCTGATTTCAATAATTGTTCAAACCTGGAATGCTTCAAGAGTAAACCCAACAAATATTTTAAGAAACGAATAGAAATATTCCACAAATTCTCGAGTTTTGGGCATGTCCAAATATGATGTTACCATACTCACAGAAACCAGATATGTAAACCCAACTGAAGTAGATCAGTACGTGCAAAATATTCTGGATGAAGATCGACTTTTAGCGGAAGCTCTGGAAGCACTTTCACTGAAAACTACCAGAACCAACTGGGATGATCCCAACTTCGACTGGTCACAAACAAAGTCTGTTGTATTCAGATCCACATGGGATTATTTTCATCGGTTTGAAGAGTTCAATAATTGGTTGCTATCTATTAAGGACAAAACACAAATGATTAATCCATATGAATTAATTCAGTGGAATCTTGACAAGCATTATTTAAAGGACCTTGAAGAAAAAGGAATTAGGATTCCGCCAACAGAATTCATTGAAATTGGAGATACCAGAAGTCTGGCAACTATTACTGAATCTACAGGGTGGAGGAAATTCATTCTAAAACCAGCAATAGCAGGTGCTGCCAGACATACCTACAAACTGGATCCGTCAAATATTGAAAAGCATGAAGCTATATTTAAAGAACTAATTGAAAATGAAGCCATGCTACTCCAAGAGTTTCAGGAGCAAGTGATCACAAAAGGTGAAATTTCACTCAATGTTTTTGGAGGAAAGTACACTCATGCCGTTTTAAAAAAGGCAAAACCGGGAGATTTTAGGGTTCAAGATGATTTTGGTGGAACATTACATGAGTATGAACCTAATGAGGAAGAAATCAACTTTGCAATCAAGGCTGTGAAGGCATGTGACCCTCTTCCCTCTTATGCAAGAGTAGATATCATCTGGAACAATCAGGATGAGCTTTGTATTTCTGAATTAGAAATGATCGAACCGGAATTGTGGTTCAGAAGAAACCCTTCTGCTGCAAAAGTCTTGGCAGAGCACATTCTCAAAAACTTAGACTAACCTTTGTTGGAATGACTGCCTTATTCTTTGATTTCAATTAATGGATCTTTTTCAATTGACTGAAGGTCTTCTGGCATTGGGGCATAACTTCCTTCTATAGATCCTAAGCACTCTTTGCCAGTTATTTTGTCGATGTGGTATTGACCAAATGCATATTCATTATCCACATAAATAATATACATTTCCGGTTCTTCAACAATACTATTAGTGAATCCTCCATACGGCAGATCAAAAGCATTAATTACAAATTGCATTTTCTCTTGCTCTTCTATTGTGGGAATATAAAACTTTTCGAACCCCCAGAAATCGAATGGTGAGACTTCCTTATTGATAAGGTTTACCTCAAAATCAAAAGTCAGGTTTGCTTCTTTTTTACCTAATGGAGTAAATCTGATTATTCGCTGGTATTTGACAATTGTCTTTTCACTGTTCCTCCACGCTGTGATATCATAGGACAAAGTATCGAAATCAAAATCTGGATACTTTGAAGCAAGTACACGATTGGCCTCATTAATCAGAGTTTCTTTGTTCAAATCCATATGGTTAGTTGAAACGTCAGTACTTTGCACTATCGATCCATTCTGCTGAGCATAACTCGATAAACTAAAACTAAATAGGAATAATATCGATAGTCTGATCATATTTCCTGGTCTTTCCCTGTATCTAAGATACTGGACTTAGAATAAAGACAATAGACTATAGACTAAAGTACATGCTACCCCAGCAATTAATTTAACTTTGGTTAATCCAAATACGTTACTTTAGTGAAATGAAATTACTTGATCACATAATTAATTCCAGAAGCTACCCGGTTTGGTTCATCCTTGCTGCGGTACTATTTACTGGAATCATTGGTGTGAATCATGAAGGAGTTCCTTTTGCGCCTTATTCTGAAATCCGGATTGAGCAAACTTATCAGCAAACCACAGACAAGAAAGCGTACTCTTTTTATCAAGCTGAAACAAAAACTTTAACGCCAGATTTTCGGAAGATCTCAAAACTTTTATCATCAGCGATCTCGAAGAAGGTTCCTTCTGAGGAACAAATTGCAGAGATTATTGCTCCTGTAATTTCAAACATCAAATCAAAAAGACTTCTGATCCAGGAAGCTAAAACTACCCACTCCAGTATTTCATAGGACACCCTCCCAATAATTCAATTTTTTAACGCCCGGATTCTGGGCAAAAGTACCCCTATGAAAAAGTTTAAACGAATCATAAAACTAGGCATGATGATCATGCTTATGATATTAGCTGCATCAGGAATAGTAGCCCCACCTATCCTTATGAGAAGAGAAAAATATCAGGATAAAGAGGTGAAAACCGAGTATGTCCAGCAACAAGAAGTACAAGAAGAGGCAGAAATTGCAGAATTTAATATAGAATAGCAGTTTTCTTAAAAAGCTTTATTCCAGCAAATAAAGAGGGTTTTTGAAAGTTTTTTCGAAAAACTACCCGGGGTGGATAGGCGATTTGGGCAATTAAAATTTGACATTTACTTTATCATTTCCTCCACACGGGAGATGGGAACTAAGTTTAGCCAAAATAACAAATTTATGAAACGCCTCACTCGCCTCATCCCGGCACTATGCCTGCTATGGTTTGGACATCATGCCTTCTCACAGTCCATGGGAATCGGGATCGAGACACCCAACCAAAACGCTGTGCTCCATCTGGTAAGTCCAAATAATGACCAGGGCTTAATGATACCACAGCTATCCACTGCTCAAAGAACTGCAACCAGCTTTATTTCAAGACTTACTTCTTCGGATAACGGCTTACTTGTTTTTGATGTAGACGAAAATGCATTCTACTACTGGCACGACAACAGCTGGCAGTCTCTAAGGACTTCAGTAAATATCAGTGCTGGTACAGGAATCTCTCTTATTGACGGAGAAATTAGCAACACAGGAGACCTGGATGCTACCAACGAATTACAAGACATTAGTCTGACAGGTACCAACCTAACAATCAGCAATGGAAGTACCATCGACCTGAGCGCAATTGATACCAATACTCAATTGGATGAAGCTGCTGTTGATGCTTTCGTTAGCAATAATGGATACCTGACCTCAGTAGATCTATCAGGATACGACACTGATAGTTCAGACGATTTTGACGGGGATTACTCCTCATTAGCCAATGCTCCTACCAGCTTAAGTCAATTCACCAATGACGCAGGATTTGTAACCAGTGCCAATGACGCAGATGCCGATGAGACAAACGAGCTCATTACTGGTGTCACGCTTGAATCTGGCAATATATTGCGGATTACAGATGCCGGTGGAAATAATGACATTGACTTATCATCACTTCAAGACGGTACCGGAACTGATAGCCAAAACCTATCATTTGATGGTACCAACTTGAATATCTCCGGAGGTACTGGAATCGATATCTCCGGATGGGATACTGATGCTACAAATGAATTAATAACCTCAGCTACTTTATCTGGAACAACTTTGACAATTACAGATGCTGGAGGAAACAATGATGTTGACTTATCTAGCCTATCAACAAGCACAGATAGCCAGGATTTATCATTTGATGGTACCAATCTTAATATCTCTGGAGGAACAGGAATTGATATCTCTGGATGGGATACTGATAGCTCCGATGATTTCGATGGAGCCTATTCCTCACTATCTGGTGCACCAACCAATTTAAGTGACTTCACAAACGACTCTGGATTCATCACGAGTGCTGACGATGCTGATGCAGATGCAACAAACGAATTAATTACTGGCGCTTCTCTAACAGGAACGACTCTAAGAATAACTGACGCAGGTGGTAACAACGATGTTGATCTTTCAACTCTACAAGATGGTACCGGAACTGATAGCCAAAATCTTTCTTTTGATGGATCAAACCTAAATATCTCAGGTGGTACCGGACTTGATGTTTCCGGATGGGACACAGATGCCTCGGATGACTTTGATGGAACTTATTCAGCATTGATAGGTGCTCCAACTGCAGTCACTGCTTTCACTAATGATGCAGGATACATCACTTCGGCAGATGATGCTGATGCTGACGCTTCAAATGAATTAATCACAGCAGCTTCCTTAACAGGAACAACTTTAAGAATTACAGATGCGGGAGGAAATAATGACGTAGATCTGTCCAGCTTGCAGGATGGCACAGGAACTGATGACCAGGTAGCGTCAGAAGTTCCCGTGACCCCTGCTAATGGTGTTACCTCCACTACAGTACAAGCCGCTCTGGAAGAACTACAGGGAGAAATCGCTGCTGGTGGTGGCGGAGACATGCTTGAGTCAATTTATGATGCCGATGGTGATAATATTGTTGATGATAGTGAGCTGGTCAATGGCTTAACAGTATTGACTGCTGTCCCGGCTGGTGCAGTATTTACAGACACTCAACTTGAAGAAGGAGCCGTAGATTTCTTCGTATCAAATAATGGATACCTTGTAGCTTCCGACCTGACTGGATACGATAGCGATGCTAGCGATGATTTTGATGGAGCTTACTCTTCTCTTACAGGAGCACCAACTGCTGTTTCTGCTTTCACTAATGACGCTGGTTACATCACTTCTCCAAATGATGCAGACGCAAGTACAACAAACGAGTTAATTACTGCTGCTTCATTAACTGGAACAACGCTTAGGATAACTGACGCAGGTGGTAACAACGATGTTGACCTTTCAAGCCTTCAAGACGGAACCGGAACAGATAGTCAAAACCTTTCTTTTGATGGTTCCAATCTAAACATCTCTGGAGGAACAGGAATCGATGTGACTGCTTGGGATACCGATGCTTCTGATGATTTTAATGGTGCTTACTCCTCATTAACAGGAGCACCAACTGTTGTTTCAGCATTCACAAACGATGCTGGATACATCACTTCTCCTAATGATGCAGATGCAAGCACAACCAACGAATTAATCACAGCTGCTTCATTAACAGGTACTACACTTAGAATTACTGACGCAGGTGGAAACAACGATGTTGATCTCTCTACTCTTCAGGACGGAACTGGCACAGATAGTCAAAACCTTTCTTTCGACGGAACTAACCTGAATATTTCAGGAGGAACAGGAATTGACATATCGCTTTGGGATACTGACGCTTCGGATGACTTTTCATTCCCAACTGCACAATCAATCACGAATGCTAATCCGCTTCTGGACTTAACCAACAGTGGTCAAGGTTCTGCTGCTGCATTCTCTTCTGATTCTGATTCTGAACAAACGGTTTCTATTACCTCGACTGGAGATAATTTAAATGCTAATGCAACACTAACCGTGAATAGAAGAAACTCAGGACCTGCAACTACTTATCCTACAGATATTGCTGAATTCAGATATTTCGATAACAAAGTGGTTGGAATAGATGAGGAAGGAATTCACTTCGCTAATTCTGGAGTCTACCCAGCAACCATTGCAGTAGATGATAATTCCTCCAGTGCTGGAAGAAACTTAGTAATTCAGTCAGGTTTTGGTACCACTTCCGGGGGTAACATCAGACTTGAAGCGGGTGCCAGTGGAGAAGGAGAGCGAGCAGATGTATTCGTACAAGCAAGCAGTTTCCACATGGGAAGAAATGAAATTGATGACAATGGAGGAATAAGATTTGATGAAGAGTTTTCTAACGGAACTAACTATGTAGCATTCCAGGCTCCTGCCAGCATTGCCTCAAACGTTTCGTGGGAATTACCAAATGCCGACGGTTCCAATGGACAAGTATTCACTACAAATGGCTCTGGGACTTTGTCATGGTCCACCGTGGATACTGACAACACCAATGAATTACTTACATCTGGTGGAATGTCTGGAAACTTCCTAAGACTTTTTGAAGGATCAAATAATGTCAATGTAGACCTTTCGCAATTTGCGGAATTACCTGGCCAATCTGGAAACGCTGGAAGATTTTTAACAACAGACGGAAGTTCTGTTTCCTGGGCAACTGCACCTTCTGGAGGACTTTGGACAGCAAACGGAAGTGATGCGTATTTCTCTACAGGAAGTGTGGGAATCGGAACATCAACACCTCAGAACCCACTTCATGTAACTGAAACAGTAGCAGCAGTAGATGGTACTGATGGAGCATTTATTGACATCCAAAATCTTAACAGTAACACCAATGCACTAGCGGGAATAAGATTTAAATCAAACACTTCAGTTGGTTCTGACGCCTATAAAGGAGCAATTTTCTTCCAACGTGGTGGAGCAGATGCAAATGCTGGAGGATTCGGGAGTATAGTTTTCGCCATGAACAACGGCAACAATCTAAACAATGTGACAGCTGCTGATGCAAGAATGTCAATTGGTACCGCTGGAGTTTCAGTAACTGGAAACCTGGGTGTCACAAACTTTTTCACTTCTAATGGTACCGCAAACTTCAATGGGACTCTAAACGCAAACGATGTTCTGAATGTAAATGATGAACTGCAAGTTGGAAATGGCGCTGGGACGGCAGGATACGTCTTAGAATCATTAGGATCCGGATCGTCACCAGTATGGCAAGCTCCTGTTTGGGATGTAACATATGGAACCACAGACCTAATCTATCTAGGACCTGGAATCGGCACCAATAGAGTAGGTATGGGAA
>JANSWY010000104.1 GCA_024743255.1 bacterium
CCGGTTGAGCTATTATCAGTTGCATAAACATAAGAATCCTGGTTAAGGTTATCTGTTTCAGTTACCACAAAAACGGTCATTTCGTTTCCAGGGAAACTGGCAGCAGATAGAATCCCCTCAGAAACTAGAGCATCATCCACATTGTTAAAGCTGATTTCTTTGTGACCATTTACGGCATTATCCACCACATCAGGAGCTGTTCCAGCAGGTACCATATCATAGTCAACACTTACATTCTGAATCAGATTATTCCAGCTCGTTACACTTGTTCCAGAGAAGTTAACAGAATCTGCAATTAACCATAATTTCAATAGATTTTCTCCCAGAGCATTTTCAACATCTCCAACTCCACCAGGACCTTCGAAACCAAGGTCGTCATTATCAGCTATTGTGATGGTATGAACATCAAAACTAGCTTTGATTGATCCATTTACAGGATTTGTTATTGTTACCTGAACAGTTTCAGGAGTTTCAATATCTGCATCATCTATTGGCTGGAAACTTATGGTAGTGGTCAAGTCTCCGGCAGGAACAGTAGCAGTTCCACTTAAAGCGATAAAGTCTGTACCAGACATGGCATCACCGCCAGTAACCGCATAATCTACACTTACATCGTTACCGGACTCTAAACCAAGCTCAAGGGTAAGAGCCACTACACTACTTCCTTCATTGGCTACAGAAACCACATCCACAAATCCAATTTCCGGACCGTCATCATCATCTGTTATCGAAAATGTTGTTATACTAGTGGCTCCAACTTTTGCATTGATAGATGGACTGGAAAGAGAGATTTCAATCGTTTCCTCTTCTTCATCAATTAGGTCGTTGATCATTGGAAAAGAGAATGTTGCACTTTGTTCTCCTGCAGGAATTGTGACAACACCTGATACAAGTGTGTAATCTTCGTTATTAACGGCGGTTCCACCTGTGGCTGTGTAGGTAACGCTTGTGGCACTTACATTATCTATTGGGTTTACATAAACAGTTACTTCCAGTTCATCTGCGCTGTTTTCTGCGATTTGGCAAGATCCACCTGCCACTTCTGATCCAATAGTGTAAAAAGTAGATGGGTCATCATAATTGTTATATTCCGTTGCGATTCTTGAAGCACTTAGAATTCCATTGTATATACGTACCTCATCTATTTGTCCATTGAACCGATTGGCTGTTTCACCAGATAGTGTTTCACCACCTATTGCGGCACTTCCAACATCAACTCCCCAGCCGCCGGTACCATTTGCTCCTGTTACTCCTAATGACCCATCAACGTAAATTCTTCGACTTCCAGCTCCCCCTGTTGCTTCTACATCCACTACTCCTGATACATAGTGCCATCCTGTTGAAGCGTTTATACCAGATCCATTATAGTCAACACTTGTAGGCCCGGCTCCTCTACTGAAGAACCTAACTCTTCCAACACTGGCACCATCAAAAAGCGATAAAGAGTATCCATTTGAATTATTATCATCATCGATAAATACTCTTTGGCCATTCTCATCTGTATCAGGATTTACAAAAGCAGTAATACTAAAATCTGCTTGTAAATTGGGGAAGGATGCCAACTCAATAAAATCTCCAGCTCCATCAAAATCTCTTGCATTTCCTACTTTTCCAGTTACATCATCAGTTCCGTTATCAGTACCACCATAACTATTGGCAGATGCATCGCTAACATCTCCACTCAAGTGCCATACTCCAATGTATTCTGACCATACTGTAGTGACAGATGGGTCAGCTGAAATATTACTATTACCATAATGCATAGCTATTTGTGTGTCATCATCATAGTCTAGAGTTGGAACTAGTACCCAAGCTATATATTCACCAGTAGTTTCATCATATCTTTCAATTTCATGATCTAACCAAGTTGTTGAATCCAGATAAGTGAAAGCAATATCATATCCATTACTGTTTTGAACATTACCTCCATTAGCCACTGTTGCTAAATCAGTATCTGTAAAGGAAACAAGTAATGGAAAGTTTGTAAGATCGGTACCGTCAGCATCATCTACCTGTGTATTGTCAATTGTAATGGTTTTAGAAAATCCATAATCGCAAGTATTCCTGAATTCTATATCTCTTTCGTTATCATCATCTGTGATTGTATATGTAAATACAGAATTGGTCCCTGTTATTGTACCACTTGGTGCAGCACCTAAAGTAATCACAATTGTTTCATCCGTTTCAATTTCTGATTCATCAAGTATTCCCAAATCGATGACTTCAGTGGTCCTACCAGCACTGATTACAAAAGTTCCGCTAGTTGCTATTGAGTAATCCGCTGCAGCAGTAGCTGTTCCTGAAATTGTATAGGGGATTGATACATCAGATCCTGAGGCAACAGATAAACTTAGCGTTATTGTGTTATTTGTACTTTCGACTCCTTGACGGGAGGCTTCTGTGAATTCAATAGTTCTTCTGTGTGTTCCAATGGTAAAATATGTCCCTTGTGCAACGTCCACATTATTTGCTATGAATTCTCCATCAACTTCAGACATTGAATATATAGTTGAACCAGAACTAAATACTCCATCGTCATCTGTCAATAATATATATTCAGTATAGTCAGTTGGAAGTGTCGGTAGTTGATTTCCATCTATTGCTATGGAAATGGTACCTGGAGAACCTATTTCATCCACTCTGAATTCTCTCTCTATCCGCTGAATGTTTGTTATATTCGATGGAACATCTGTAGTTCCCCAAGTTGAAATTGCCTGATTATCATGTCCGACAAATACATAATCTCCGTCTCCTAATTCACTTGGGTTAGATATAGTGAGAAAATTACTCTTTGCGGCTGTATGAAAATTAGAAGCATCCTCCTGTCCAATTCCTACAAGTTCATGGCTATGAGTTGTTTTGAACGAATAGTAATCATTTTGATCCAGGGTTAAATCATATTTTGCAGCCAGATAATTCTCCATGATGATTACCTGAGCAGTATTTAAAGGACTTGTGAAAAGAATGAATTCAAGAATATCACCTTGGAAATTATCACTCTGTGTTTGTCCTAGGTTGAAATAGTAATCCGAATGATCTTGAAAAGTATCAGTCCCAGCATCAAAGTCTTTTTGTGTTGCGTTTCCTCTTACCGTTTTTCCATTAGTAGCACTAGCGGTATAGGAAAACAGGGTGTAATTACCTGTCCAATTTGGATCGTAGGCAAACTGTGAGCGACCATCTGTGCCACAACACTCTCCTATATCGTAATAAACTTGCCCGTTCCATGGATTGTGAGCAGAAAATCTATTTGTGCTCAACGTACCTCCAGGTGTAGTGGATGTTCCGTAAGAATTTGATCGCTGTGTTAGATTGTCGTGTCTGGTAACAAGAAATGTAGATGCTTCATTGTAAGGAAAGTAAGAAGCACTTAGTGTACTATTAGTAGTAAGAACATCATTAACATTACTAAAGCTAATTTCAGCATGTCCATTTTTTGCGTTTGAAACTAAAGTAGGACTTGTTAAAGGAGGCGTCATATCGAGTTCAGATATTCCTACTTCATTTTCCCATGCGGTTACATCTGAACCTGAAACCGTAGCAGAATCTGCAATCATCCACATCACCAACGTACCCGATCCGTCGGCATCTCCTACACCGCCTGGTCCGTCAATTCCGAAGTTATCATTATCGTTGATAGTAACAGATATTTCATCAAAATCAGTATCAAGCACTCCGTTAACCGGATTTGAAAGGGTCACAGTGAATGTTTCACCTAACTCAATTACCTCATCATCAATGACATTGAATCCAACTTTTGCTGAGCTACTATCAGCTGGGATAGTAAGTGTTCCACTGTTTAGAATATAATCGACCCCATTCGTTGCTGTTACATCTGCTATCGCATAGTCTACAGTTATTGCTTGACCAGAGCTAACATCTAGGTCTACAGTAAAGCTGGTGATATCTGACCCTTCATTTACAAATACATTGATATCAGACGCTGCAATTGTTGGACCATCGTCGTTATCTACAATGGTAACCTCAATCGCATTATTAGCTCCTAAACTTACATCTGATGTAGATACAGGATTGGATAATGAGAAATTAAAAGTCTCATCAGTTTCATCTTGTGCATCGTCAATAATGTCCACATTTACTACTGTACTTAGATTTCCAGCAGTGATAGTTGCTGTGCCGGCAGCCAGAACGTAATCTGAACCACTAGACGCAGTACCTCCTGTTATTTCATAATCAACGCTAACATCATTTACATCAAGTCCAGAAAGTGAAAGAGTAAAATTGACATCATCTCCACTCTCAGCGATTGCCAATGGTGGTACGGCAATTTGTGAACCGAAAGTAAGATAGTTAGTGGAAGGATCCATGCTATTGTATTCAGTAGCAATCCAATCAGCATTTCTAACCACTGATGAAACCCTTACCTCATCAAAGTTTCCGATATGTCTTCTTAAGGTAGTATTATCCTCTCCCCCGATAGTAACATTACCATTCGTTCCAGTATGTGTTTGCCAGGTTGATCCGGAATTATCAGACAAATCACTAATATCTGAGGCTCCATCCACATAAATGATTCGATGGAAATTGGTTCTATCAACCACAAAAGTGAGATGATACCAAGTATCCTGAGATAGCGTATTTACAGCATCAATGATACCTGCACCAGGGAATCCTCGCTGAAATGACCTCAGATTTCCAGCACCTCCATCACCCAAAGAAAGGGCATAACCTTGGCTACCGCTATCATCATGAAAGAGTCTTGCATTATTCGAAATATTATCTGTTTTCATCCACATAGATATGGTGAACTCAGTATTCAATTCAGGCATTGAATTCGAAATTTGAAACACATCATTCCCATCGAAGAATTGTGATCTTCCTGCAATCGCGTCAGCTTCAATATCGGTCGATCCGGCTTGAATAGTTCCATTATAGCCATTAGGGGAAGAATCATCATTATCAGCCATGTGGAAGACCACATGATAATCCACCCAAACACCTGTTGTAGATGGGTCTGTTGAAACTGACGAATTCCCGTAATAAATCTCTAAAACTGTATTTTCGGTCGCTGAAAGTGTCGGTATTCTAACCCAGGCTACATATTCACCGGTTGTTTCATCATAATATTCTATTTCATGGTCTAAAAAACTTAAATCATCCTGCAAGGTGAATCGAATATCATATCCACTCGAGCTTTCAACATTACCACCATTTCCGGTCGAAGCAAGTTCAGCATCAGTGAAGCTGATTAACATTGGAAAATCTGTAAGGTCGCTGCTACCACTGACCATGCTACTATTAATGGTTACATTTTTTTTGAATCCATAACCAATTGGTGCATCCAGCTGAACAATGTTTGTTGCACTTGCCCCATCATCGTTTACCGTGTAAGTACTTACTGCAGCACTGCCTAAAACTCCTGTTGATTGTGACCCTGGTGTGAGTGTCAAAATAATTGTTTCATCAGATTCAAATCCATCTCCTGAAGTGATGGCTTGATCTAAGTTTGCAAATGTAGATCCTACATTTATAGTGAATGTACCCGGGGTTGGTAAGTCTTCTGTACATGTTCCGGAAACCGTATAGTCTACTGTAATATTGGCATCAACCTGGTAATCAACATTAACTTGAAATGTGGCCGGAGAGGTCGTCTCTAACCCTCCAAAGCTTGTTTGTGTAAAATTGATCTCAGGCCTATAGGCAGCCACTGTTGCAAACATTCCATCTGTAATGGTGATTCCGGTAGCCTCATACACAGCTCCATTCTGTGTTAATGGATACTGAGTGGCACCATTGGTGAAGTCACCATCATCATCCACCCACAGTGTGTAAAACCCAAAATCCGTATTAAAGGCCGGGAGTGTTGATGGGTCAATGGTTACAGTAACAGTTCCCGGATCATTAGTAACATCAAATCTCCATTCTCTGGCTAAACGCTCAAGGTTTGTATCTCCATTTATTTGTTCGGATGTTGTCCATGAAGAAGCATTGGCTCCATCATGGCCAAACAATATCCAATCATCGTCATCAAGTGATGAAGCATTACTTAAACCAATAATATCGTTTGAAAAGGCGCTTGTGGAAGAAGTGCTGTTAATTGCTCCAATTCCTGCAACGTCATAAAAGTGAAAGTCATCAAATACATAAAAATCATTGGTCAAATCACTAATCCCATACTTTGCGGCTAAGTAATTATCTACAATTATCCTTTCAGCATCACTCAGGGCTCTGTTAAAAACAATGACCTCTGAAATATGTCCTGAAAACTCCTCGTTCGCCTGACGACCTACTAACAGATCTACATATCCCTGTAGAGTACCATCATATGTTAATTGGGCATTAGCAAGAGATCCATTTGCAAATTGAGAAAGTGTCGATACTCCATCCGCATGCATTGTAACAATATATGGGTCTCTACTTACAAGGTTTTCAGTTGTTGTATTACTAAAACTCCTTGTGGTACCATCTGATTGAATGAATCTACCCCATAGATCTCTATCATCTTGTATCCACATTCCTATGGATTTGGCTCCGGGTGAAGTACTACCTACATTGCCATTATTGTAACCAACAAACACCCCAACATTGTTAACAAAATCCGAAGTGGCAAGAACGATGATGACTGTGGCTTCTGAAGCATCATCATTAATATCTTGAATGACATAGCCATCCAAACCCGGGAAGTCACCATCGAATAAAAGCCCAGGATATCCGTTAAAAAAAGCAATAGTTGAGTCTAGAGGAACACCATTTGTATCTTCATCAGAATCATTAGTAACTCCATTATGTAGGTAACCACTTGCATCTAACCATGTTTCTACAGTTTCACCATTGGAGGCAGGTAAGCTAGATCCGTTTAGCATCCCACTTGGTTTTAGCCATACCTGAAGATTTGAGGTTCCATCAGTTTCACCAACTCCACCCGGGCCTGTCTGACAAAAAACTTGCAGCGTGAGTAGATTAAACAATATAACAGGTGCGAGCTTCCTTGACATAAGGATATTGCAAAAGTTATTAATGAGTTTCAATGGACCAAACTGGGTCTGATCCAGGTTAGTTTCAGATATACCACTTCTAAAACTACGATAGGACGTAATTTTCATACCTTGATAGATTTGTTATGCTTGACGAGCATTTTACTTCACTAAAATAAAAAGTGTAGAAGAGAGAATAAGAACTATTCGGTGAACCATATAATTCACTAGATGAAACACGAATCTTGCCAGATGATGTAAAATGATCTGGACTGTTATTTGATATGTTTTATAAAATCTTTGAATAATTATGTAATTACCGATCAGAATCGAAGAGTAGGAAGATTCTTTTTTGGTTGCTTAGGGTTCCAGAAAATTACCTAATTCCATCAATTGATACTAGTCAGGTTGCATCCTCCAAGTAAATTTTAAGAACCCCTATTCTATTTTGACTAATGACGAATCTGCATTGATATTCTAGTACCTAAATAATCTTGATGATGGCCTCTCCTATTATTGTCTCTTAACTATTTGTAGTCTTACTATACACTATAGATGATAATGTATTCTCAAAATTCTATTGATCTTAATAGTACGTAATGATCATTGATTCTTTACAATTACCTCCTATTTAAACCACTTCTCACCCTAAGGGGACGCAATAATTAACAAAAAAAGAAGAGCTTTCGAGCACCATTCAACTTCCCATTTTAAGGTATGTCATCAGACTTCAATGCAATAAATTTAAATTCAAGTTGAATTACTGAAATATTGTAATAACCAAAAACATTACAAGCCAAAATGGTTAACTATATTACAACTTTAGATTAAGTGTAATTTGATTAATCAAAAATCCATAGCGGTACTTCCTCTCGAAAACCTAAGTTCAGACCCTGAAAATGAATACTTTTCTTCGGGTATGACTGAGGAGATAATCAATGCACTAAGTAAAATTGAAGGCTTAAAAGTAACTTCCAGAACCTCTTCTTTCGTATTCAAGGAAGTTAAAAGAGATGTTAGGCATATTGGAAATGAGTTGGGTGTTTCTCTTGTTTTAGAGGGAAGCGTAAGAAAGTCAGGAAACAATGTAAGAATTACCACCCAATTGATTAGAACCGATAACGGTTTTCATCTTTGGTCAGAAAATTTCGATCGAAAACTGGATGATATCTTTGCCCTACAGGATGAAATAAGTCTTTTGGTTGCAGATAGGATCCGAGAAAACTTTGGCCATATCGCAATAGATGATTCGCTAGTAAAGGCTCCTACCGAAAACATAAAAGCATATGAGCTTTTTCTAAGAGGTAGGTTCTTTTTTTTTACCTGGAACTTATCTGATATTAAAAAGGCAATTACGTTCTTCAAACAAAGTATTGAGTTAGACCCAACATTTGACCAGCCATATTTTGGTGTTTCATACTGCTATAGCCTATTAGGGTCTTGGAAGTATATGGACAAGAAGACTGCATTTCAAGAAGCTGAACTATATCTTTCAAAAGGTTCCAACCTTGGCAAACAGTCTGTGATTCGTTATTTCGCAGAAGCAGTTTATCATTTTTGGGCGAATTGGAATTACAAAAAAGCGTATACCAGTTTAAAGAAAGCTCATGATCTCAACTCTCAAGATGCAGATCCAATTGATTTCATAGCGGAGTTAGGAAGAGCAATTGGAGACTTTAACACAGGATTGATTTTTAACTCAAAGGGATTAGAGGTAAACCCACTTTCCCCAAATGCTTTTTTCACTAAGTCAACTCTTTATTATTATCAAGGGCAGTTCGCTAAGGCATTAGAGACCATAGACCATGGTCTATCCGTGGATCCAAATTTCATCTTACTCCATGACTTAAAAGTTCTGTCGCTTATACAAACAGGTCAAAAAGAATCATTGGATCAATTTCTTAGGAATAAAAACACTGATCCTCTTATTTCCAGAATTGCATATGCATTGTATTCATTATTGCATGAGAATGAAATAAAAAAGGATAACATCGAACAGATTGTGTCCGAAATTGAAGAAACACAATACCCCTTCCTCTACCCTTGGGACTTATATCTGAGACTTCACAATGACCAACTTGAAGATGCCATTGAAATATTGAAGCAAAAAGTTAAGAATCGGGAAGGACAAGTTGTGAATTTTAAAAATGATCCTGTATTAGATCCAATTAAGAGCCTTCCAGAATTCCAGGAACTCGTTGAACAAAACTTCCCCGATGAAAGATTGGAACATGACCTAGCTCCTACCAATATTCTTCTCGATGAGTCAAGTGATTTTTTAGGCAAAGAAGAAATTGAACATTACAAGAATGAACTTATTATGTATTTAGAAGGTGATCAGGCCTATCTAAATACGGAATTAACCCTGAGATCCCTCTCTGAAAAAATAGATCTGCATCCTAATAAACTCTCATGGCTCTTAAATGAGAAAATAGGGAAAAACTTCAATGACTTCATCAACAGTTATCGACTAAAGGCATTTCAGCAAAAGGCAATTGACCCAAAAAATAATCATTTAACACTACTTGGATTGGCCTTTGAAAGTGGCTTCACCTCAAAATCTGTATTCAACGATTTTTTCAAAAAGAGTACAGGATCAACTCCAAAGGCGTGGGTGAAGCAGGCCAAAACGTCCTGAATTTCATATTTATCACTTAAAAGGTCCACAATTTCCTTTCAGGACGATTTACAGCTATGGTAAAACCATATTTGAACTCAATTAAAATTTAAGAAAATGACAAAATTGAGTAACAAATCAGTGGTGAAAGCTTATTTCGAGGCATTCAGCAGAGGAGATATGGAAAAGGTACTTGAAACCTTTCATCCTCAATGTCTAATAGTGAGTGTAAAAGAAGGAAGCCGAAAAAACGGTCAACTTCACGGATCGTATCAGACTAGAAGTGAAGCTAAGGAATTCCTTAAGAACATCTCCGATCTCTTCATTACAAAAAGTTTTGAAGTAGAGTCCATAATGTCTGGTGAAAACGAAGTTGTCTATGCCAATGGCACGTTCACACACGAAGTAAAAGCTACCGGAAAGTTATTTTACAGTACCTGGGTCCAAAGATGTATCATAGAAGAGGGTATGATCAAAGAGTATAGATTCTATGAAGATTCTGCAGCATACGAACAAGCAGCTATTTAAATCTAACTATCATGAATTATATCTATCTACTCGCATTATCATTTATGGTAGGGATTATGGTGGTGGTTCAAGGTGGTTTAAATGCAAGATTAGGAGTCTATCTCAACAATCCTTTATTAGCTACTTCCGCAGCTCTTTCATTGAGTGCTTTATTCACCATAGTTGCAGTTTTGGTTACAGTTAGACAACTGCCTTCAATTCAACAATTGAAAGTAATACCGCTCTATCTATGGTTTACTGGAGCAATATTCAGCTTCATTGCTGTATCTCTGTTTTATTATCTAATCCCAAAATTAGGTATTTCAACGGCTGTATCATTTGGATTATGTGGACAAATAATGTTTTCAATGATTGCTGCTAACTACGGGTGGTTTGGACTTCCAATCGAACCAATAGCTATAAAAAAAGTCATCGGTACAATCGCAATGATGGCTGGAATTTTCCTCATCAAATTTTAGAAAACTATGCAGAATATATTAGAGTCAAATGAAATCAAACATAGTGATACTGTAAGAAATGGGTTCAAAAAGGGCCAAATGAAAAGAGTATTGGTAATTAACGGACACCCAGACAAAGAGAGTTTTAATTATGCTCTTGCTGATGCCTACTTAGATGGATTGCAGGAATCTAACACTTATGTCCAATTATTGAATATCGCTGATCTCGAGTTTAATCCCAATCTGCATTTTGGCTATAGAAAAATAAGTGTACTTGAACCAGATCTACTTGAAGCTATTGAAAAGATAAAACAAGCAGATCATATGGTTTGGATATTGCCAATGTGGTGGTATGGAATGCCGGCATTAATGAAAGGGTTTATTGATAGGGTCTTTCTACCTGGCTCCTTCTTTAAATATCAAAAAGGCAACCCCTTTCCGAAGAAATTGCTAACGGGCAAATCTGCGCGGTTAATTATTACAGCGGATACTGTAAGATGGTATGATCGGTGGTTCATGGGAAGTCCTTTGATCAATCAATTCAAAAAAGGCACACTGGAGTTTTGTGGTGTAAAACCAGTTAAAGTCAGTTATATCGCACCGATCAAGGAATCTTCAGGTGAATTTCGAGCAAAATGGCTTGAAAAAATCAAAAAACTTGGAATGTCAATCGCTTAATATCAAAACCTAAAATTTATAGTTATGGAAAGTACGATCAAAATACCAAAAGCCTAAGAGAAGTGCATGGAGAAGAGCAGCTCTACTCGACTTAATTCTTCCGCACAGTATGTCAAGGGTGGTACGATCAATGAGCAATAAGAATTAGTCTAATTGAAAGCAGGTTAAAGACCTGCTTTTTTTATATCCAATCCCTGACTATCCCAAAATGTCCTGATTTCCATATTGATGTCCTAAGATGTAATCTAAGACGAATAAGGTCTCCAATAGATCCAATTTTGAATCATAGTTTAATTCAAAAACAAAATAGAAATGACACTCAAAACAATTAACAAAATGAAAAAGTCAAAAACACTTATCGCTGGAATTATAATAGCATTTCTGGCAGTTTACAGCAACCAACTACAAGCCCAGAATACCGATCCAATTCGACATGGTTTCACAATCGGTGGATCCGCTGGAATAGGTGTTCTACATTTTAGTAAAGGAATGGAATCAAATGAAACTTCTGCTGGGATCTCTCTACCTAACATGAAAATTGGCTGGTTTGCTAAAGAAAACCTTGCTGTCTATTTAAATTCCACCGGTCAGATTTACGAAATTGATGGAGTAGATAGAAGCTTTGAAGGCTACATCCCATCAGTTCAATATTGGACCTCAGACAAGTGGTGGGTAAGTGGTGGGTTTGGAGTCGCTCTTGACACCAAAGCTTTCTACGCATCTGAAAAAAGATCCACTAAGACAGAATGGGGAAAAGGTGTCTTACTCTCTTCCGGATATGAATTTAAACAACATGAGAAATGGGCACTTGATATTCAAGCCCGACTTTATATGGCCAGTGTGAGCAGAGATGAGATGCCCAATTTAGAGGGTACCAATTTCACCATTGCCGTAGGAATCACCCTTTTCTAAGAACAACTTTCATAATATCTGGAGCCCTTCCCGGCTCCTTTTAAATAAATATATCACAATGAAAAATATAGTAGTAGCAGGTGCTACAGGATACCTTGGTATACATCTTGTAAACGAACTACAAAACCTAAGAACACCATTTAGAGCAATTGCCAGAAATGGTAAAAAGCTTGAATCTCAAGGTCTAAACTCAGATCAAATTATCAATGCAGAAGTTACAGATTTCAAAACTCTTCAAGGTCAAATGGAAGGAGCAGATGTGCTGATTTCAACCGTTGGAATTACAAGGCAAAAAGATGGTCTCTCCTATATGGATGTTGATTATCAGGCCAATGTAAATTTACTAAAGGAAGCTAAGAAAGCCGGGGTAAAGAAATTCATTTATGTGTCTGTGATTAATGGGGAAAGCATGAAGCACCTCAAAATAATGGAGGCAAAAGAGAAATTTGTTGATGAGTTAAAGCGCTCGGGACTTGAGTACTTGATCGTTCGTCCAAATGGATTCTTCTCAGACATGAAGGATTTTCTTGATATGGCTAAAAAAGGAAAAGTCTACTTATTTGGATCCGGAGAATTTAAACTTAACCCTATACATGGAACAGATCTTGCAAAAGCTATTATTGAATCAATCGATAGCAATCAAAAAGAATTAATCGTAGGTGGTCCCGACATCTTGACACAGAATGAGATTGCGGAATTGGCGCTGCAAGCATGGAAGAGACCAGTTAAAATTATTCACCTTCCAGATTGGTTAAAATCATTGCTCATAAGTACTATGAGGCTATTTACATCTCCCAAAACATATGGTCCTTTTGAGTTTTTCTTAACCATGATGAGTCAGGACAATATTGCACCGCGTCATGGAGTGCATCGGATTCAATCATTTTTTAAATGGGAAGTTGACCAGATAATGAAAAGCTAGAAATCATGGAAAATAAAAACATAATAAAAAGTGTAGTTCAACAGCAATGCCCAAGATGCAGATCGCACAAAATGTTTGTTAACTCAACATATAGCAGATCTTTTGCGAAAATGCATAAAAACTGCCCCAATTGTGGCCAGTCTTTTGAGCCAGAACCTGGGTTTTATACGGGAGCAATGTACATCAGCTACGCTATTCAGGTTGCAATCGTATTGTTTGTAATTCTTAGCACAAACATTCTCTATGGTGAAAAGGAGCTTGGCTGGTACTTAATATGGATAATAGGGTTAATCTCAGGTTTCTTCCCTATTATTTTTAGAATGAGTAGATCTATTTGGATCCACATGTTTGTGAAACACCAGAGTCAAATCAACACAAACCCTTGAACAAATGAAAGCAGCAATATATACATCATATGGCCCACCTGAAGTGATTAGACTGGTGAACATTAAAAAGCCCTACCCTAAACCTAATGAGGTACTAATAAAAGTTTACGCTACTACAGTTACCTCGGGAGATGTAAGATTACGGGCTTTTGACTTTCCTTTCATTGCATGGTTACCAGCAAGGTTGATTTTCGGTTTTTTCACTCCAAGAAAAAAGATCTTGGGACATGAGTTTTCAGGAGTTGTAGAGCAGGTAGGAAAGAACATCACAAAATTCAAAATAGGTGATCCTGTGATGGGAACTACTTCTGGTCTCAACTCTGGTTCTCATGCAGAATTCATCTGTGTTCCAGAGTCATGGAAATCTGGAGTATTACTCAAAAAACCTATAGCACTATCATTTGAGGAAGCTGCTGCATTACCAGTTGGAGCCATGACAGCCCTCTACTTACTCAAGAAGGCAAGTATTTCTAAATCAAAAAATGTGTTGATCTATGGGAGTTCAGGAAGTGTTGGAAGCTATGCTATTCAACTTGGAAAAGTTCTTGGGGGATCTGTTACTGCAGTTTGCGGTTCAAGAAATAGCAAACTAATGAAATCACTCGGTGCAGTAAGTACCATTGACTATAAAACTCAAGACTATACATCTCTAGAAAAGAGTTTAGATATAGTATTTGATGCAATAGGAAAAACAACGAAAAAACGAGCAAGGAAAGTCTTGACTAAAGGAGGTGTATTTGTAACAGTAAATTCACTAACAGCTGGAAGTGCAAAGGATTTAAAGGAGCTTTCCAAGCTAGTAGAACAAAAGCAAATACAACCAGTGATTGATAGAGTTTTTAGCCTGGATCAAATCATTGAAGCACACAGCTATGTCGAAAGTGGTCATAAGACAGGAAATGTAGTAATTAAACTATTTTAACTATGAATCCCTGTCACCCATAGAGGACGTAAATATTTTGGATACTAATAATCTAAATAGACCTGTCAATACCATCTTCTCCTGGATGCCGTTTAAGCTTTTCTAGCTCCTCAATATCTTCTTTGTCTATTGGTCTGGACATGGCCTTTTTGTTAGCTAACAGATCATCATATGAAATTACCGTGATGAACTCACCATCTAAATCGAATTCAACCCTCCTTTGAAAGCAATCAATAAAATCCATTTTATCAAAACCATCGATATTAGAAAGTAACTCAAGCTTGTAATTGTTGTGAACTATTCTAAGGAAGGTTTTTTTGGAGTCAAAAATGATATTATCAAGTTCGTGAGCTCTTGGAATACCTAATGATTTAATTGCCTTGGTAAGGTGAGTGAAATTGGTCACAGTCGGTTCGTACCAAATATCGATATCAAAATCAATCTCATCTGGCAGATTATGTGATTGTCTATGGTACCCATGAAAATTAACTGCGATTCCGCCAATCAGTAAGTACTGAACATTATTCTTGTTGAAATTTGAAGTGATTTTGAGAAGAACTGAAATTAAGCTGCTATCAGATTGAGCCACAAATCGCTACTTTTTCATTAAAGAAATTGAGAATTTCTTGTTTAACTCTTCAAGAGCTCGTCTTCTTCTATCCATTGATTTTTTGGAAACCTGGTAATTTATTTTTCTATCAGATTTCAGTTCTTCAATGCTACTATATATTTCGAGCGAATTCATAATACAAATATACTGATATTATGCAAAATGGTTACTAACAGCTTCTGAAAGCCTGTTGATGGACTTTTAAATTATGGAATTTTAAATTTGAAATACTGGTGCAAAAACTGTCCCTAGAATAGCTTATTCAACAAAAGTGGTAGGAAAATTAAATTCTAGAACTTTATATAAATTAATTAGATTCTTCCTGTTCAATTATGGAAATCTCAAATTATTACAAGTACTTTTAAGTTAAGCGTTTTACAAATGATTAGGTCTTTAACAATACCATCATATATCTAATGCCATGGTTAGTTTATTATTCAATTAAACTACCATTTGGTTAATCGAACTTTCAAGGTTTAATCTAGTTGCAAACTTTTGAGTGACTCATCAATAAGTGCCACAATTGAGTCAATTTCCATTTGCAATGTGTAGGATTGTATGTTCGCTATTGTATTACGACTAATACCAACAGCTAAAATTGATTCAAACTCAGGAATTCTCACGATCGAATCATAGTTTATTGCTTTAATGGAGGTTGAGAGACTAAGTTGTGAAGATGAAGTTTCATCGATGAAGGTATCGTTCATTTGATTATGATTCCATACTATGGAATATAGATCTCTTGCAATATTATGCTTAACCAAAAAGGGGGTTCGAACATTATTTTTAAATTCATTCCAAGCGTCTTCCTCTTCTTTTACCTGGATTAAATCAGAAGTCCATGTTGATAATTTTTTTTTTAGCTTTTGGTTTTTCAGCAAATTAAAATCACCAGAGGTGATTATTTGGTTTGTTACAGGATCAAAAGTAGGAGAGAAATTACTTTGAGATATATAATAAATGATACTATCACGATTAATTGCCTCAGTATTGTCAATATGTTTGAGCAATTTCAGTGAGCTAAAGATTACTTTTTTTCTTAGTTCTATTTTTGAGTTTAATTGCAAGAGATTATTCTGATACTCCTCTTTCAATTGTAGCAATAAGATTCGTTCTTTCTTGTTTGACTTTGTTAGCTCATTCCAATTATTAACTTGTAGCGCTATAAGAATTCCAATTACCACTAAGGTTATTTCTCCAATTGCATACTTTATGTATCGACCAATTTTTCCTCTTGATATAAGTCCTTTTCTAATACTTTTAAAAAACTGGGTCATATGTAACGGTTAAATTATTGTTCAAATAAAATGGCCATTTCGTTAAATTAACTTTCAAATGTTAAGCGAATGGTTAGACTAAAGGTCAATTAAGGATTTTTTTTGCTCTTGACGGTTCATTTTTTAATATGGATTAGATCAATTAAAAGTCGGATTCTCTTTCAATTTTAATCCCTCTTTACATATTCAATGCTTCGAACGCCATTAAAAAACATCTTGTGAAAACTCCTATTTGTTCCTCTTAGTATAATTACGTTTGAGCTAATATTTCCTTCGTATACTAAATGGTATAAACCATCTGGTTTTAACACATATTTTGACCGGTCGCCATTTTCATATTGCATTAATAGTGAATCTGAAGAAACGACCACCATGATATCCGACTCTGGTTTCCGCTTGTTAAAATAAATTCCTGGCTCGATTGTTACGATGGATTTTTTGAACCTTTGAGGTGAAAAATTACCCCTATAAGAAGTAAACTCCTTACTGCCATTAAGTTTAATTAAGAAATTATCCGATATAATTCCTGTAGCCTCCCACTTCATTTTATAGGACTTTTCCTCAGCAAGTACATATTTCTCAATGCCACTGTCCATTATAGCGATTTCAATGCTATCTTGGTTACTATTAAACACTGATATTCTACCTCCATAATCTCCTTCATAATATCCCAGTTCTAAATTGAAGTCGTCAATTATTGGGCTTGGATTGATCCTATTCCCAAGGCAAACGTCCGTTAAAAGTAAACCATATCTAGCTGGTATTGATCTTTTACTATTAGCTAAAACCTTCCTACCAACATTTCGAAGGATATCATCAAAACATGTTCCAATCTGCATTTCTTCCATCAAATACTGCATGAAAGGGTTGTCATCTCTGACCTGGCTATTTTTTTGTGTCGAAAAGTATATTTCTGCGTTTTGAGGAGCAAGAAGCTCTGAAAACCCTTCTTTCAATCCAAATCTGGATTCCGCTTTCCACGCGCTTTCGAACGGATTATCTCTGCAAGCATCCAATACCACAATCTTAGGAATGCTTTGAAAATTCAGTTTATACAACAGGTATTCAAGCTTTAATGCTTGGGGATCAACATCATCAAGTGATTTAGGGTTTGCATCTATGGGAATAAGATAATTGTTTCCTCTAATTTGAAACCCATGTCCCATATACAAAACCATCCCAAATTTGTAGTCCTTCAATCTGTTAGCAAAATCGGAAATAATCTCATGCATCTGAGTCCTATTTAAATCATGCCCTTCCATGATATCAAAATCCAATTTGGATAAATGATTCTTTAACTTTTTTGCAGTTGGAATAGGATGGATCAATTGACCATTATTTTCATAATGATTGTTTGCAATAATTAGTGCTATGTTGTTTTTATTATCAGATTTGATCGTCCAATTTCTATAAGTACTTTGACCAAATGTGGGTGATAACGTCAAAAGTATCCCGATAATATTGAATAAAGTACAGCGCATCATAAAATGGTTTTATATCTAAACTACGGTTACACAGCTAAAAAAACAAGAAAACATTGGTAGCGAGAAGTCACTCAGATAAATACCCATTTTCAGGTATTGACATTTTTTACTGCCTATTGCTATCTCAGCCATTATTTATATTTTTTCCGCTGGACTTGAAACGAATTACAAATCCAACCTTCAAAGATTAGATAGTAAACAAACAAGTGAACTTGAAAAAGGGAAAAATGAGCTCAAAAAAGATGTTCAAGAAACGTTAGATAAGAGTAAGAAAGGGTTTGAAGATATACTAAAGGAGATTAAAGATGCTCGAGTAGACTTAGAGTACGAAAGAGGTAAATATGACACATACAATGGAATATTTGAAAAAGAGGTCAAAGAACTTCAAGCAATTTTTACCAACCTCAATCAACTCAAAGAACAAAGCAACCAACGAAGCGATAGTTTAAGCAACCTTTTAACAGATACTCAAAATCAAATAACCGGATTACAAAGTAAAAAAGACTCTTTAGACAATCTATACTATGGCAATAGTAAACTTCTGGAATTAATTCAAACCTCGGGCGGTTTCCTAATTGTTTCATCCGATGAACAAAGTAACTATTTCCAACTAGGTGAACTAAAAATTCAATGGGGAAAGAGCAAAACAACAGGTGGTAAAAATTATATCAAATTATGGGACAAATTTGAAGACAAAGAGTCCATTGGTATATCTATTACTCCAGTAACAGATCTTGATTTTCCAGCGATTCCTATAATTTACGATGTAACTGACACTCAAATAGAATTTAATTTCGAGAACATAAATTTTGTTGGGAAAAAGAAAGGCAAGATTGTAAAGAGAGTCGAATTTACTTATTTACTTATTGGGAAATAATCTCGCAAACAAATACTATCATCCATAAGCTTACTGAGCTATTTGCAAAGACTGGTACTAAAAGATACTTTTATAGAAATTTGAAAAGTCCAGCTTACGAATGATAGTTGGACGTTGTAGCTCATTACAATATGCTGAAAAAACTTACAATACGACGAGATAACAGGCGAGTTAAATCTATCAAGGAGATCAATGAATTTTGTGCTAAGTCCAATATAGAATTACCAGTAATTTTAGAAGAGTTTCTACTAATGTATGAAGGGTGCGGAATGGCTGAAGAAAATTCTTATTACTACGACGAAACTGAAGGGTTACATGAAATCAATCAAGTACTCTACTTAAAGAAA
>JANSWY010000155.1 GCA_024743255.1 bacterium
CAGCATGATAGCCTACCATAGTTATAGCCTTTCTAATTTGCTCTGGAGATATTTTTTTATCGTTGTACTCTACTAAAACTTTTTTAGTTTCTAAATCTAAGGTAGCATTTTTTACACCTTTAGTGTACGATAGTTCATACTCAATTGCGTACTGACACATCTCACAGATCGCACTGGTTTGAATTTCTACTTTATAGCTTTCCTTTTTCTGAGCATAGCAGATTACTGTTGTGCCAACTAGTAGAAGTGTTAGAATTAATTGTTTCATTGTTTTGGTTGTTATATGCTTAGTTGTTTCTTTTGATTTTATATCTAAAACCCAGATAGACTAATCTACCAGGTATTGGTCCCCACACAATTGAGGCATCAAAATTATTGCCAAAAGGATTTTCGGCATCAATAATTGGATCTGATTGCCTGAAATCGAATAAGTTTTCAGATCCCAAATACACACTTCCCCACTTGAATCCTCTTGAAATTTGAGCATTTGCAAGGATGTAATCCTGAGAGTATGCCTCCCTTTGAAATTCTGTCGGTTTATCCGATGTGTTAGGAAGCCTTTTTGCTCCAATCCAGTTCAATGTGAAATCAGCAGTCCATTTGTCAAATTTGGAAGCGTATGATCCATTGATAAAGAATCTATTTCTAGAGACATATGGTACTTCCATTAGATTGCCGTTGATCGTGCTTTTAACATCGTAGAATTTATAAGCTCCCTTTACAGTAAAAAAGTTATTCAATTTTACGGATGCTTCAGTTTGGAAGCTATGGGCATATGAATCTCCATCCAGGTTATATATTTGAATTTCCTGAGAACTTGCATCCTGGTCAACAATCATTTGGTTTTCGAAGGAGGTGTAGAAATAATCAGTAATCACCTGAATTTCCTTACCTCCAATTATTGGCTTAAAAACAAGACTACCTCCAAGGTTCCATGAAACTTCCGGGTCGATTTCTTCAGACACAATGAATTGTCTCGAAGAAACGAGGAATCTGGTGTTTTCGGTCAGAGCATTAGGAGTTCTATAACCTCTTCCAGCTGCTAATCTCAATGTGGTATTACCTGACAATTGAAAACGTGTATGAATTCTTGGGGTATAATACATTCCATAAAGATTGTGGTAATCAATTCTTCCGCCGGCAACTATGGATATTTTATCTCCAGGTACATATGAATACTCGAAGAAACCACCTGGCACAATTTCCTGTCGGTTAAAAGTAGAGTCTGCATAAACCTCCTGAAAATCATCATACAACATGCTAAATCCTGTTTTGTACTGATGAAAAGAGCTGCCAAAGATATTTTGATGTATCGCATTGAAATAAAGTGTGGTCTCTTTTCCATTGTATAAGTTGTTGCCGAAACCAGCATCTATTTCCTGATAGCTTCCTGAGTAAATGAATCCGAACCCCATGTATGGTTTTTCAGGGTATAGAATACCGGTCTTACCGAAAACTTCAATTCGTTTTGTGTCATTTGAAAAACCATAAATCGAATTGGTCTGGTGGTTATCACCAAAATTGAATCCCTTTTGACCACCTGCCTTTTGATCGACCATGAATTGGAAGCCAAACTGAGAGTTAATTCTATCTCCCTGGTATTTATATCGATTCAGAAAATTGATTTGTCTTGATTTAGGGAGATCCAAAAATCCATCATCGTTACGATCAACTTCGTTGTTCAGGTAATTGGTATGGAATAATAGAGCTGTGGACCATTTGTCATTTATGTCATTAGCATGATTGGCATTTAATTCCACTCTGCCAAAGCCATTAACATATCCATTCAAATATAGGGTCTCGCTGTGTTCTGGTTTCTTGAATTCAAGATTGATCTGGCCACTCATCGATTCATATCCATTCACCACAGAACCTGCACCTTTTCCAACATCAATGGATTGAATCCAAGTACCAGGAACATAACCCAAACCATATCTTCCAGTAAGTCCTCTGACCAATGGTACATTTTCTCTATTGATTTGAACATACCTTCCATCCAATCCAAGCATTCTAATGACTTTAGCTCCACTTACTGCATCGCTAAATGAAACATCAACTGATGCATTGGTCTCAAAGCTTTCGGACAGATTACAGCAAGCAGCCTTTAAAAGCTCGGATTCCAGAATAACCTCGTTATGCATCGGTTTCAACTCATCAAACATGGTGGATTCTGATTTAATCACCACATCATCCAATTTCAAGTCTGAAGGTTGAAGAATTATATGAATCGGATTAGAACTCACCTTTATGGTGTCTGATGTGTAGCCAATGAAGCTAATAATCAATTGATCGTTTGCTTTCGCAGTAATTGAAAACTTTCCATCAACATCGGTTACAGTACCTACTTCAGTACCAGCGACTAAAACTGTCGCGCCTACCAGCGGTTGGTGATCATTATCTGCCACCATCCCTGTTATATTTTGAGCCATCCCGGAAAGTGTCGAAAGGACTGAGATAGCTATTAATAGTATCTTTTTATGTAATAATCTCATTTTCTGATTTAGAATAATTCTATAGTAATTTTATTTCCCTGAAAGGGAGGAATTACTATCTCTAAATCAAGAAGGATTGAACAAGAATTGGAATGTCTTGCTCTATCAAAGGGGGTTTGTAGTATCTATAATCCGGAGTTTCAATAATAGAGCTTTCAGCATCTAAACTGTGAAGAAACAAAGTGATCGTAGCAACTAATTTTAAATCTGGAGTCAAGTCCACATCAAAAGTTGCTTTGTTCAATTCTTTGATCCTAAGCTCATGAGATTCATCGTCGCAGCAATTTTTTGGACAATCTTCTTCCATGCCCATTTTTTCTGCACAACTCTTCGCTTCTTCAAATACGGCAACATTTTTTAGCCTACCCATGCAGTAATGCTTATTAAGGGTAACCCCAACGGTGGACAACATGAGAAGTCCTGCCAGGAAAAAAGTTGCTATGTTATTGAATTGCTTCATTCTCCATACAAAGTTACGGAAACTTTTAAGATTTGTTTCTCAACTGCTAATGGCAGGCCTTGTTGTATTTCTTTAGTTTGTAATAATTGTACGGCAGAGGCGTAATAAAACCAACCACTAATGCAGGTACTAAAGCGAACCAATACATTGGGTCATCAAAGGCAGCTTTTCCCCCGGTAATCATAAAGTCCGTGGAGGTCATTGCCAATTCCATTCCTACCATTGATATGAATGACATTCCAAATGCAGTCTTGAGGGCCAATCTCCAACCAAATGACTCCCGTGATTTCAATATTACAGTTTCCAATAGTATAGAAGTGCAGAGTCCAGCAATTATTGCAAGAACCATTTGCCAAACCATTGGTGTAGAAGGATAGTACGCTTGTAAGAAAAAGACCATTCCAAAATCACCAATTGAGCAACCAATGAGGCAATTTAAGGTGTTGAAAGATGCACGGTTCCATAATTTCAGATCATTCCAGAAACCAGCTTTTTCATTATTGAGAATACTGTATCCTGCTTCATGCAATAATTGATTGATATGTACACTGGAGATATTGTCACCAGAAACAGTAAGTTTCTTAACAGAGGGTTCTAAATCAACCTCCCAGGATTTTATTTGATTATCTCCATCCAGAATTGGTGTCACCCTGTCAACACACCCTTGGCAGTGCAGATCTGTATCAACTGTAATTGTTTTCATGGTACAAATGAATATAGTTTTCAATTACAATTGTTACATAATTATTGAAGAGTTGTGCGAAATGTTTATTGGGTACTAAGGTTAGAGTCTATCGGTTTTCTCAGGTTTGTGTGTTGTTTTTTGAATTCTGATGGAGTCATTCCAGTATTTTTTTTGAATTGATTAGATAGGTGTTGCACACTGCTGTAACCAAGTTTGTAACTGATCTCACTTAAAGAGAGCTGATCATATGTGATTAACTCCTTGATCCTTTCGATCTTTTGAAGAATAATAAATCGCTCAATTGTAATTCCTTCAACTGACGAGAATAGGCTACTGATACTGCTATATTCTTTTCCAATTTCTTTTTCTAAGTAATCAGAGTACTTAGAGGACATTGCATTGTCGTTATGAATACTTTGAATAATTAAAGTCTTAATCCTCTCAATGGTTTTGCTCGTTTTATCTTCTAGCAATTCGAACCCTCTATTTATAAGTCGATCGGAAAGTCTGTTTTTTTGATCATCCGAGATTCTCTCAACTTCTACTCGCCCCAGTTCTACCTTTTCAAAATCAATATTCAAATCAGAGAGTTCTTTTTCAACTGCCTCTATACAGCGGTTACAAACCATGTTTTTGATCCTTAATTCAACCATAATTCAATAATATAATAATGTCCAATAAAGTTCAAATTGAGATTCGGATTGTGAATTCTAAGTCCTTGATTCTCTTGATCTCAGCTGAATACCCGCAATTTTTCGATGAACATCAATGAAGTGACGATTACGCGTTTTTTTAGTATATTAAGTCTCCTTACTTTTAACTTTCTAAAGTTTCGACTACTACAGCTACATTCTAATACACGTAATTGACAGGCAAAAATGAAGAGCCTCGTAACTAATCTTGATTGTATTAGTTAGGATTGAAACACTTCGGACAGGGATACATTTTGACGGCTACATAAACGTGATTGCTCAAGTTTTTGCCATTTAAAACATTAATTCTATTACACACTAAATAGATCTTGTCATGAAGGGATTAAATCGCCAGTTAAGCTTAAAAGCTACCCTATTCACAATTATTCTATTCACCGTTTTGTTCAATGCAAAATCGCAAGAGTATTCTGCTGGTATCAATACGGAAAATCCAAACCCCAATGCGGTATTGCATTTGGTATCTCCAAATAACAATCAAGGGCTAATGGTTCCTAAATTAACCACTGATCAAAGGAATAATCTGAGCTCCAGTCTTGGTGATGCCGATAATGGTCTAATGGTTTATGATAGTCAATTGGACCTCTTCTATTTTTGGAGTAACCCAAATTGGATTGCCATTTCAACAACAAGTGCTCAGAACCTATCATTGGTTGGCTCGGTACTTTCAATAGATGGAGGAAACAGTGTTGACCTATCAAGTGCAGAGACGGACCCTACAGTTCCAGACAATATTAAGGATGGAATTGATTTTACAGAATTAAGCTCAGTGCCAACAGGATTAGCTGATGGTGATGATGTGGATGATGCGGATGCAGATCCTACTAACGAAATCGAATTACCTTCACAGACAGGTGCAGATGCTGGATTGTTCTTACAAGCTGATGGTACTGGTGGTGTCAGTTACGTATCTGCGAGTGTTACAGAGCTAGATGGCGATCCTACCAATGAAATAGAACTTCCAACTCAAACTGCTGCAGATGCAGGACTTTTTCTACAAGCAGATGGTTCTGGAAACGTAAGTTACGTAGCAGACAATGTAAATGATGCGGATGCAGACGCAACGAATGAGATTGAATTACCAACTCAAACAGGGGCCGATGCTGGTTTATATCTTCAAGCCGATGGAGCCGGAGGAGTAGCTTATGCAACAGTAGTGACAACAGAAGTAGATGGCGATCCTACAAATGAGATAGAGTTACCAACTCAAACAGGAGCAGATGCCGGATCATATTTACAGGCAGATGGAAGTGGAAATGTGAGTTATGTAGCAATCAATGTTGATGATGCCGATGCAGATGCAACTAATGAGATAGAGTTGCCTACCCAAACCGGAGCAGATGCTGGTTTGTATTTACAAGCTGATGGCGCTGGAGGGGTAGCTTATGCTACGGTGGTTGCTACAGAAGTGGATGGTGATCCGACCAATGAAATTGAGTTGCCAACCCAAACAGGAGCGGATGCTGGAGCCTACTTGCAAGCAGATGGAGCAGGTAATGTAAGTTATGTAGCAATTAACGTGGATGATGCGGATGCAGATCCTACTAACGAGATCGAATTACCTACTCAGACAGGAGCGGATGCAGGTTTATTTCTGCAAGCGGATGGAGCAGGTAATGTAAGTTACGCAGCAGACAATGTTACTGATGCTGATGCGGATCCAAACAATGAGATAGAACTTCCCACTCAAACTGGGGCAGATGCTGGATTATATCTCCAAGCAGACGGAGTAGGTGGTGTAACCTATGCCACTGTAGTAGCAACTGAAGTAGACGGTGACCCAACTAATGAGATCGAATTACCAACCCAGACAGGAGCTGATGCGGGTTTGTTCCTCCAAGCAGATGGAGCCGGGAACGTAAGTTATGTGGCAGATAATGTTAATGATGCAGATGCGGACCCCAACAATGAGATAGAGCTTCCGACACAGTCAGGCGCAGACGCTGGTTTATTCCTACAAGCAGACGGAGCAGGCAATGTGAGTTATGCTACCCTCGCTGAGGTAGATGGCGATCCCACCAACGAGATCGAATTACCAACCCAGACAGGAGCGGATGCGGGTTTATTCCTACAAGCAGACGGAGCAGGCAATGTGAGTTATGCTACTCTTGCTGAGGTAGATGGCGATCCCACTAACGAGATCGAATTACCAACCCAGACAGGAGCAGATGCGGGTTTGTTCCTCCAGGCAGATGGAGCAGGGAACGTAAATTATGTGGCAGATAATGTCAATGATGCAGATGCGGACCCCAACAATGAGATAGAGCTTCCGACACAATCAGGCGCAGACGCTGGTTTATTCCTACAAGCAGACGGAGCAGGCAATGTGAGTTATGCTACCCTCGCTGAGGTAGATGGCGATCCCACCAACGAGATCGA
>JANSWY010000061.1 GCA_024743255.1 bacterium
GCCTCCATTGTCTGATACAGGAATTGTAATTTCTGTACTTCCAGAAGTACCTGCATTATCAGTTTTCCATGTACTTATAAATTCGTTTTGCGCAAAAGCTGAAGCACCGAATAAAGTCAATACCAGAATCGAAAACGTTAGATTTCGAACTAAGTTAACCTTTGTGCAAATTTCTGAGCCGGCTGAGAAGTGTTCCGCACGGTCCTGGATGTAATTAGCAGTGTGTTTTGTCATAGTCGCAATAATTTGCTTGTTGTTAATTCCAAATTGGAATTGTGTTTTTAGCTGTGATACAAAAGTAGATGGCAGAATAGCCAGACCATAAGGAATGGTGTGTACAAAGCGTTACCGGTTTAGGGGCTCTTTGTAGACAAAGTGTTACAATAAAGTGCGATTTTGGGCCATTTAGGATCGATTAAACTCAATATTGTAATGATGAATCTTAATAAAATGAGGACGAAACCGCCAAATGTGTAGACGAAGGATTTTTGAAGCTATTGAATTAGTTAGTTTGCAAATTTGCATTACCTTTATCTTGCTAGTGGAATAGCATAGAGTGGAACATATTTTATTAAATGGACGAGAAAACCATACTAATAGTAGATGATCAGAGAGAGATCATCAGAATGATTGCTAGTGAACTCAAAGCACGTAATGGTCACTACCGAGTAATCAATGCGTCTAATGGAGAAATTGGAGTGAAAGTCGCGGAAGAAGAGTTACCCGACATGATTATTATGGATTGGGATATGCCTGTCATGAATGGTATAGAAGCAACAAGAACTCTTAAGAATAATGAAGCCACTCATGACATCCCTGTCATTATGGCTACAGGTCAAATGACAAGTTCGGAAGACTTAAAAATTGCTCTAGAGGCAGGAGCTGTAGATTACATTAGAAAGCCAGTGGATTTTGTTGAGCTTACTGCAAGAATTAACACTGCTATCAGAATTAAGGAGCAACATGAAGCAATTCAAGAACTATTAAAAAATGAAATAGAACTTAAGAATAGGAAGCTCAGCACAACATCCATGCTGATCGTTGAGAAAAACGGACTACTTCAGGATTTCCACAATGACATTGAGCAACTGGAGAAAATAGCATCTTCAGACAATGGAAATGTCTCGAAAGAACTTACCACATTAAGAAAAAGAATTCACAATCATATTGATATTGATAGCAGTTGGGAAACTTTCAAATTGCATTTTGATGAAGTGCATCCACATTTCTTTTCCATTCTACACAAAAGATATGGTGAGATTTCACATAAGGATTTGAAGTTATGCGCTTATCTGAAATTAGGAATGGATAATAAGCAAATTGCAAGACTTCTTAATATCTCTCCATCCAGCACAAGGACAGCACTAACAAGATTGAAAAAGAAAATGGGATTGAGTGAGGAAGATCATTTGAGGAATTTGATAATGGAGATTAGTTAATATCTCCTTTATGGTTTGTCCCAGACAAACCGAACGTATGAGACAAACCGAACGTGATCGCTTTTATTTAATGTCTTTCCTAAAATGTCAGTTTGGCCTCTCTATCAGGTCCAATAGTTCATTGTAATAGCTTTCATTGTTAGTGTAAGCTGCATCTACAACCCTACTGGTCCAATCTTTGATTGCCTCATTTCTTGTTTCAATACTCGCAAGAATCTCCTCAATAGCAAACGCCTGATGTAGTTTCTTTGATCGCAATTCCGGAATTTTAGAAATGATTAAATCCCGATCCTCTTCAGAAATTTTGAATATAAATTGCTTTGAAAAATCATTGGCTACTTCCTCTGTTTCACCATATAGCGGCAAAGAAAATTTAAAAGCAGTTCCTTTTTTTAATTCCGACACTACCGACAATTCAGAACCATGAGCTCTTACTGCCAATCTGCAGAAACTTAACCCAAGACCCGTACTTGCCACCCCTCCAGATGCTTTGGGGTCCAACTGACTGAAATTCTCAAAAATCTTTTCAAGGTTATTTTTAGCGATTCCAGAGCCATGATCTTTAACTTCAATTTTAACCAGACCAGATTCATTAGAAATTCCGTTGATCTCAATGTAATCATTTACTGGAGAGTATTTAATGGCATTTGTTAACAGATTCACAAAAACCCTAAGCATATAATTCTGATCAGCTTTCACAACCCACTTAGGATCTATAGATAGCTGAACATTCATGTTTTTCTGGGAAAGTAAAGGTCTAACTTGTTCAACTGCGTCGTTTAACAGCGAATGAAGTGATATCGGAGCAGGACTAAGAACTACTTCTGTGCTCTCAAACTTGTGCACATCCAGCATATTATTGACAAGATTCAGCATCTGTCTTGCCATCTGACGAGTTGAGTGCTTCTCTGATTCTGTTGCCAGGATAATCCCCAACGGGTTCTTAAGATCGTGAGCAATCATTCCCGTCATCGCCTCTTTGAATTTGCCAATAGTCTTAAAATGTTCATTTTGAAGAGCCTTTGCTTTCAGTTTATTTCTGGCAATAAAGAATCCAACTATTAGAATAATTAATGCCGTACCAAGACCTAATAGTAGTTTAAGGTTACTTACCTGTTCCTGGGCCTCCAATAGCATTATTTCATTATCCTTAGCTGCCAACTGGCTCTCAAATTCATAGTTAGCTTCAACCATGGCCAATTCTTTTATATTTTCTTCATTGATCAATGAATCACTGGCCATAATGAATTGATTTTGGTATTGATATGCTTTTTCAAACTGTTTCAATTCAAAGTAACACTCAGATAGACTTTTACTGATATCTCTAAACATGGCAAGTTCACCAGCCTCTTCTGCAATCGAATGACCTTCGCTAAAACTAGATAACCCTGCCGAACAGCCTTCTTTTTCTCTGAGAGTAAGACCCAATTGATAATAGGTAGTGACTACAGCTCTCCTATGATTAATTTCCAAAGCAATTTTTTGTGCTTTCTGAATGGATTGGATTGCAGAGTCATATAATCCCAATTTCCTGTAAGTTGAACCAATGTTATTTAGATTGGATGAAATACTTCTTTTCCTTCCTACTTCTGTATTGATAGCTAATGCTTCCTTGTAACAACTGATAGCCTTCTCAAAATCGCTGTTACCATCGTGAAATCTACCTAGATTGTTTAGCGCCAAGGCTGTGACGTACTTACTTTTCGTATCTCTGCCAATCTTCAAAGCGGTATTAATAGCCTCTTCTTGTTTTCGCGGCTCTTCTGTTTCCTTGTATACTTTGCCAATATTAATCCAGGCAGGCCCAACCAAATTGGTCATTTCCAAAGGTTCTCCAATTTTTATGGCTCTATTAAAATAATCGAGTGCTTCCGCATGTCTTCCAAGCTTAAGTAGAATCAGCCCTAAATTATTGCTAGTTATCGCTATGTAAGAATCAAAGCCATTTTTTTCCATTTCCTCCAACGCTCTCGTATAAAACTCAATGGACTTTGAGTAATCACCACGGTTATCAAAAATGATCGCCATGTTACTTAATGCACCTGTTACCCCCCTGGCATTGCCGAGAGTATCATTTAATTGATAGGATTTTGTATAGTATAGCAAAGCGCTATCGAACTCTCCTTGGTTCCAATAACCCGCTCCAAGTGAATTGTAGGCATGGGCTCTTCCTTTATCGAATTGAAGACTGGATGCTAACTGAATGGACTCTCTTGCATATGAAATGCCTTTCTCGGGATTGTAGGTATGTAGTTTGTAAGCAAGAGTATTTAAAAGCAATACCCGATTGGTGTCTCGTTCAGCAAGAGAAAGCTCATTTTCAAGGCTATCAATCTCTTCATTCTGCCCATAAAGCACTGAAGTAAAGATTAATAGTGAGAACGATATGTGAATTAGCTTATTCATTTATCGATTATTCTTCCTCTATCAAAACCATGTCTAATAGTTCGTTGTAATGGACTTCATTGTTTGCATAGGCGGCACTGATAACTTTTTCAGTCCATGAATTTACTGTTTCATTTTCAGAATCAATTGATTCCAATATTTCTTCAATCTCAAAGGCCTGATGTAATTTCTTAGATCGTAATTCGGGTATTTTGGAAATCACTACTTGCCTTTCATTAGAGCTCATTGTAAAAGTTAAATCATTAATCATCAAATCAGCAACAGTTCCTTGATTTGATAGATCTAATTCAAACTTAAAAGTAGTACCACTTCCTATTTCTGACTCTACTATCAACTCAGAACCATGAGCCCTAACTGCAAGTTGACAAAAACTTAATCCAAGTCCGGTACTCCCAACTCCTCCAGATTTTCTTGCATCAACCTGACCGAAACTTTCAAATATTTTTTGCTGATCTTGTTTTGCAATCCCAGTGCCTTCATCAGTCACAGATACAGATACTCTCTCTCCAAGTTTCTCTCCCATTACTTTGATAGATGCATTATTTGGTGAATACTTAATGGCATTGGTGAAAAGGTTTACCAACACCCTCAACAAGTATTCATGATCGGCTTTAACCAATACTTCCTCGTCAATTAGTGATTCAATAACCAGATTCTTTTCTGAAAGTAGCGGTCTTACATTCTCTGTCGCTTCAGCTACTATTGCCTGAAGAGAAAATGATGACATGTCTAATTTCACACTTGTATTTTCAAACTTATGAACATCAAGCATATTATTGACGAGATTAAGCATTTGACGTGCCATTAACCTGGTTGAGGGCTTCTCAGATTCGGTACCCAATATAATCCCCAGTGGATTCTTCAGATCATGGGCTATCATTCCAGTCATTGCTTCTTTAAACTGAGATACTTCTTCCAGTTGCTTTTTCTTCCTTTCTTTCTTCAGTAATAAATATCTGGCTATTAAAAATCCAGCTATCACAATTATTGCAATTCCAATAATCAACAAGGTTACTTTAAGATTAGCCACCTGCTCTTTTGATTCCAGCAGACTGATTTCGTTTTGCTTTTGAAGAATCTCTTTATCATGCTTATATCCCTCATCCAACCTGGTTATCGCCATTATTTGTTCCTCACTCACAATGCTATCCTTTAGTTGAATATATTCCTCTAGAAACCCAACTGCTTGTTCGGAATTACCTAACTTTTTATGCAGCAAATACAAACTGTAGGCAGCATCGTATAATGCATCTTCGTAACCTAATTCCTTATATATCCGATAAGCCTCTGTGAGCTGCTCTTGAGCAACTTCGTAATTTGACTGATTCAAATTGACATTGCCTAGCACCTCAAGTGCACTTGCTATTGAGGATTTCGAGTTAACCTGATTTAATAAACTGGATGCATATTGGGAGTAATAATCACTTGAATCCTGAACTCCAAGGATTTGATACATATCAGCCAACATAGCCGCAGCTGTCAGTATGTACCGTTTTTCTCCTACCTTTTCTCTAAGATTAAATGCTTTTAGAAATTGCTCTTTAGACTTCTCATTTTGAGATAAATCTGAATGCATAATAGCAATATTAAAATGGGTAAAATGCACATCATCTCTTCCCAAATCATTGGCCATTTCGATAGCCTTAAGGTAACTTTCCTCAGCTCTATCAAAGTCTTCCAAATTCTTATAAAGTATGGCAATATTGCTTAAGACCGTAGCTATTTCACCTTTATCCTCAGTTTCTTCAGCTCTTTTCAGTGCTTTTTGCTGAAAGTTTAATGCTTCCAAAAATCTTCCTTCATCAGATCTGATATTGCCTAAGACATTGTTCGACATTATGTACAGATCATGAATTCCTAGTCGATCACCGATATTGCTTGCCTCCTCTAAATAGTAAACAGCACTATCAATTTTCCCTACATACTTATAGTCGAAACCAAGGTTGTAATACGCGTTCGCCATCCCATCGAAATCCTTTATTTTCTGATAGAGAGGTATTGATTGCAACCGTAGGTTAATAGATCTTTGATCCTGATCGATTGATATTACAGCTAGTGCTAAATCATTGAGTAAATCTGGCATCAAACTCAATGAGTCACTATCTTTTGCAAACTCTATTGCTTTTTCATGATAGCTAATTGACTCTTCATATTGATAAAGGTTTCTCAGAATCAGACCAATTTGGGTATGTGCTTTTGCAAGAGCCCAGGGACTGCCTGATGCCTCTGCCAACTGCAAATTCTGATGTGCTAAAACCAAAGCTGAATCCTTATTTTCTAATCTAAATTCTCCAATGAACTTTATTTGCTCCTTATATTGATCCAATTTATCAATATTGACTTGGCCAATTATATTGGTTTGACAAAGTAATATCAAAAGCACGATCAAACTGTATTGGTGAAATCTCATTGGACTAACTCTTTTGATCAACCATGTCCAACAATTCATTATAATGCTCCTCATTATTGGCGTATGCAGCACTAATAACCTTTTCAGTCCATTCAGAAACTTGCTGACTACTACTTTCAATACTTTCCAGAAGCTCCTCAATAGCAAATGCCTGATGCAACTTCATTGCTCTTAATTCCGGAATCATATTGATCACCATGTCTCTTTCGGAATCAGTCATTCTGAATATTCCGGTTTCCCTAGACTCCAAGTGCTCACTTTTGCTTCCAGATATTTCAAGACTAAAAATAAAAGATGTGCCCTCTCCTACTTTAGAATCAACATTAATATCTGAACCATGCGCTCGTAATGCAAGCTGACAAAAACTAAGACCAAGCCCGGTACTTCCAACTCCCCCTGATTTTTTGGGGTTTACTTGTCCAAAATTCTCAAAAATCCTTTGTTGGTCCTCAGTTGCAATTCCCTCCCCTTGATCAGAAACAGATATCTGTAATTTTGATCCTATCACTTCGGCATTAACTGAAATTGTGGAGTTGTTTGGCGAATACTTTATGGCATTCGTAAATAAGTTCACAAATACCCTCAACATATACTCATGATCAATATTTACTTCAACCAACTCCTGCAACTCAAATTTGATATCAATGTTTTTCTCGGATAACAATGGTCTTACCTGCTCCGTGGCTTCTGCAATTAGCTGATTGAATTGAACGTTGGTCATATCCAATACTACCTCCGTAGTTTCAAACTTGTGTACATCCAGCATATTATTAACCAGACCCAACATTTGACGTGCCATTTGGCGGGTAGATGGTTTTTCAGTTTCCGTTCCTAATATGATTCCTAATGGGTTTTTCAAATCATGGGCGATCATACCAGTCATAGCCTCACGGAATCTGCTGAGGTTTGATATTTCTTCATTTTTTGCATTTAATATTGCGTTGGCTCTTTGCTTAACCCGGTAACTTCTGTAAATGAAAAAAGCGATTACAATTAGAATACCTGTACCTAAGATAAAGATGTTCCGAAGGTTCTTTTGAGCTAAAATCTGGGCATTTAATTCGGCTTCATTAGCATTCTGAATACGTTTTTGTTCCTCTCTCTCTTGTTCAAATTTAAAGTCGTTTTCCAGAGTTGTTATTTGTTTTAGCAGGTCTACATTCACCATACTATCACTGTATAATTTAAATTGAACATGATTGTCCAATGCGTTTTTAAAATCACCGATAGCATCTCTTGATATGTATTGTTGATTATACCCATCTGAGATGAGACCAATCTTACCCATCTCTTTAGCAATTTTTGTCCCTTCAGTGGCAATGGGTAATGCATCCCGGAACTTTCCAGACTTATTTAGTGCGGTCGATAATCCAATCAAAACACTGGGTATGGCTTCTTTCTCACCAATTCTTTGATAGATTTCAAGACTACTTTGGTAAAGTTTCAATGACTGGTTATGGTCGCCCAACCATAAATGACATTTCGCCAAAAAGGTCGAGGCATCTGCTATTCTACTTTCTTCCTTTGTTTCCAATGCAATGTCATACGCCTTTTGAAAATAAGGCAGAGCCTCCTCAAATTTGTATTGCTGAAACAGCATATTTCCCAAATCCCTGTTATTAGCGGAAATCATCCTTTTGTTTTTGATCTTATTTGCAGCTTCAAGAGATGATGAGAGAGTTTCAAAGGCCTGTTCATAATCTTTTAATCCCACGTATACACTACCAAGATTATTCAACACATAAGCAAGCAGCAGATAGTTATCATTCCTTATTGCAATTTCCTTTGATTTAAGAAAGGCATCAACAGCATCAGTCTTATTTCCATTTAAAGTATAAATATTACCCAAATTCATAAGATTAATACCTACCGAGTTCTCAGATCCAATTGAATCTGCTAAGTGAATTGCTCTAAGGTATCCAGCTACAGCTCCATCATAGTCTCCTATCCTCTTCTTGATATTTGCAGAATTCCCAATAAACCTGGCCATTGCACGATAATTACCAACTCTTTCCGCAATAGAATACCCCTTTTCATAATATAAGATTGCAGTGTCATAAATTGAACGCTGCTTATAATATATACCCAAAGAATTGCAAGTAGTAAAAGTCTCAAAATCGTTTTTTATAGATTCAGAAATTTCCAAAGAACTGAGGTAATATTTAAGTGGATCCTCCTCACTAGTATAGCTTTTAACATCACCTCTGATTCGGATAGACCATGCTAAAGCATGAAGATTACCAGATTTATCGGCAAAAAGCATTGCTGTATCCAAATATCTATCACAGATATCAAAATCACTTTTGAAATACACTCCAGCCAATCCATTGTAATAGTGTGCCAGCGCTGAGTCAGATGGTCCTTTGGCTATTTCATTGAGGATACTATCCAGTTTTTGCTGTTTCTTCTCAGATAATTGACTAAAGGAGTTAAAACACAAAGTGGTGAACCCAAACAAGCATAGAGCAAAAAAACAATTCCTTTTATTACCTACCATAAACACTGATTTGAACCTGAAATTTAAAAATTTCCATTCTTTATCTCTAGCTATTAGTGTAGACAAGTTGTTACACCTCACTTCAAAAAATATTTTATCACGCTTTTTGAACCAATCAACAATTCCTCCGACTACCCTTTGAAATTATTTCATTTTAAGACAACTTTATCATTGACCAAACGTTCAGTCAATAAATGAGTCCGAGATCTAAAGAACAGAATAACAAAGTCAGAAGTCAGAGCATCAACAACATTTTAGATGCTTCCTTAGAGCTCTTTGCGGTGCAAGGATATGATGCAACATCTATATCTATGATTGCTGAGAAAGCTGGTATCTCAAAGGGATTACTCTACAATTACTTCAAAGGCAAAGAAGATTTGCTAAGAGGTTTGATAGATCGATTGAATAGCTCTGAGGCCGACATGATGAAAGATGTGATTGGGAATGATCCCGGTCAGACTTTAGAAAATGTATTGAGGGTATTTTTCAAAGAGTTAAGGGACAATTTCCAGCAATGGGTTTTTGTATCAAAACTAGCACTACAGGTGGACAAGTTTGATTTTGTAAAAGATCTGGCTATCGAAAAGTACAAAGGGTATACGCAACTTTTGGAGCAACTATTAACTGCTCTTGGGGAACCAAATGCAAAACAGGAAGCCAGACTACTCGCTGTTATGTTTGATGGTATTGGGTTCCAATATATGATGATAAAAGAGGATTACCCTCTAGATGAAATTGAAAATTATTTAATCAACAAATACTGTATAAAATGAAAACTGTTGGCTTAGTCATACTACTTTTTCTAAGCAATCTTGCAAATGCTCAAACCGCTACTGAAATCATTAAAGCAGCTGACGAGAAAATGCAGGGAAAAACCAATCGTGGGACTATGACCATGACGATTGTTCGGCCAAAATGGACGAGAGAAATCAGTATGAAAACATGGAGTAAGGGCACAGACTATAGTCTTGTACTCATTACCGCTCCTGCACGTGATAAAGGCACGGGTACTCTGAAAAGAGAGAAAGAACTCTGGAACTGGCAACCAAGCATTGACCGAATTGTGAAACTACCACCCAGTATGATGATGCAATCCTGGATGGGATCCGACTTCACGAATGACGATCTGGTAAATCAATCCTCTATGGTAGTAGATTATACCCATGAGTTGCTTGGTGATACTACCATTGCTGGATATGAAACCTGGAAAATTGCATTGATTCCAAAAGAAGAAACTGCAGTAGTCTGGGGTAAGATTGAAGCTTACATTACTAAAAAAGACTACTACCAATTGATCTTTAAGTACTACGATGAAGATGAATTTCTGACCAATACAATGACCATGTCAGAAATCAGATCTATCGGAAACAGAATGATTCCAACTCGAATGGAAATGATACCAGCAGAAAACTCTGATCAGAAGACAGTTATCACTTATCAGAATTTCGAGTTTGATATTGACATAGACGACAGCTTTTTCTCTATCCAAAACCTTAAAAGGGTACGATAATGCTGTACTTAATCTTAGCGTGGAGAAACATCTGGAGAAATAGAAAGAGGACCTGGATTACTGCTTCTTCGATTGGGTTTGCGGTGTTTTTCGCAATCCTCATGCAGTCTATGCAAATAGGGTCTTATGATAGAATGATTGATAACTCAGTTCGATTTCTGACTGGTCATTTATCCATTCATCAAGTTGGTTTTTGGGAAGAGCAAATACTGGATAATGGCTTTGAGATTTCTAGTATTGATCAGTTGACGTTTGACGATTTAGAAGTGGAAGTAGCTGTTCCCAGAATCGCCTCATTTGCCCTTGCTTCTTATTTAGATAAAACCAAAGGGGTTTTAATCAACGGAGTAGATCCGAAGAAGGAATCGTTGCTGACTTACCTTGATAAAAAAGTAACAAAGGGATCTTATCTTGATAAGGATGGAGTCATTATTGGTGAGGGGTTGGCTGATTACCTTAAAATAGATATTGGAGACACTATCGTTTTCATAAGTCAAGGATATCATGGTGTAAATGCAGCAGGGAAATACGTGGTTAAGGGATTCGTTTCTTTCCCAGTACCGGAATTAAATCAATCTGCTGTTTATATGAATATTGAGGAAGCCCAATTGTTCTTTGGAGCTCCAAACATCCTAACCTCATACAACATTCTCCTTAAAGATGAAGCTGATGTACCTAGCTTACAATCCGCCCTATCCAATCAATTGGAAGCTCAAAACCTAGAAGTCAAGGATTGGCAATCCATGATGCCTGAGTTACTCCAGGGAATTGAACTTGATAAACGAAGTAATTTGATTATGATCGTTGTACTCTATGTGGTTATTGGTTTCGGAATATTTGGGACTTTTCTTATGATGACCAAAGAGAGGACCTATGAATTTGGAATTTTAATTGCGGTTGGAATGCGCAACCTCAAAATTCAACTAATGGTGGCACTGGAAATTCTGATACTCTCTTTTCTGGGAGTAATTATAGGCTCTATTATTTCATTACCCCTGGTGACATACTTCCATTTCAATCCAATAGAACTTACCGGTGAAGTGGCGAAAGCAAATGAGAGTTTTGGTTATGAGGCTATTCTGCCAGTGGCATTAGAAATTTCCATTTTTAACAATCAGGCTATCGCAATACTATTGATGTCTGCATTTTTAGGTATATACCCAATGCTAAACATTAGGAATCTAGTCATCACTAAAGCATTAAAAGAATGATTCTGTCTTTATCCTGGAAAAACATTTGGCGAACTAGACACAGAAGTTTAGTGGTCATTGGAGCCATAATAATAGGCGTATGGTCCTTAATCTTTATGATGGGCTTCTACAATAGCTTCATTAATGCCTTTGCAAGAAACTCAATCAATAATGAATACTCCCATATTCAAATACACAATCCTGAATATTTAATTGAACCAGATTTAGCGACTGAAATTCAGAATGAAACAGCGATTCGAAACATGTTAGTAAGAAGTGTTTCAGTGGAGGCAGTTTCTTCAAGAAGGAAAGTGAATGCGATGATTGCAAGCACAAAAACGAGTTTAGGAGTACAGGTCTTTGGAATCGATCCGGATGATGAAAGTAAAACTACAAATCTAGAATCTCATTTGGTTGAGGGTTCATATTTTCTAAATATCAAAAGAAACCCAATTCTGGTAAGCGTCAAAACTGCCGAAAAACTAAAGCTAAAGCTGAAATCAAAAGTAGTAATCACCTTTCAGGATTACGACGGTAATATCACTGCAGCATCATGTCGGGTTTCCGGCATTTTTCATAGCAAAGCTCCACGAATAAATGAAAGAGTTGTTTATATGAAGAAAGTCGATATCAATCGACTGGTAGGCCATGATGGTGTTAATGAAGTAGCTATCCTCCTCAATGATGTGGAATCAATCCCGGAAGTGATCAATCAATTAGAACCGCATGCCAAAGACACTGTTAGGTCCTACAAGGAAGTAGCACCGGAGCTGAATTTGATGGAGAACTCTTCAAGAATTACAAAAATCATAGTCACGGCAATCATTATGTTGGCACTAGTGTTTGGAATAATCAACACCATGCTAATGGCAGTGCTCGAAAGAACCAAAGAGATTGGAATGCTCAGGTCTGTGGGAATGCATAGAAAAAGTATTTTCACAATGATTATGCTGGAGACAATATTAATGGGATTTATTGGTGGTCCTATGGGTCTAGGTTTTGGTTACCTCACCATATTGATACTTGGCAAAGTTGGCCTTGATCTTAGTTCGTTCTCTGAGGCACTGGATGATTTTGGAATTGACACGATTCTATACCCTTCAGTTGAAACTTCTACATACCCGGTTTTAATGTTCGTAGTACTATTTACTGCTCTATTAGGCGCTATTTACCCTGCCATTAAAGCCGTCAGATTAAATCCACTTGATGCAATTAGAAAAATTTAGAATCATGAACGTAATTGAAACCAACAATCTGGTAAAAACATATAATCCTGACACCATTCCTGTTCATGCCATCAACGATGTAAGCATAAACATTGAAGAAGGTGAATTTACAGCAATCGTTGGGCCATCAGGATCTGGAAAAAGTACGCTTCTCAACATGATTGGTGGTCTTGATAATCCATCCTCTGGCAAAGTAGTAATTGATGGTATTGATATCAAGAACTTGAATCAACCTCAATTAACCGATTTTAGAATGCACAACATTGGGTTTGTATTCCAATCTTACAATCTCATTCCGGTAATGACTGCCAAGGAGAATGTAGAATTTATCATGCTACTTCAAAAAAGGAGTAAAGAAGAAAGAGATTCCAGGTCTGCCGAATTAATGGAGAAAATGGGAATCGCAGAAACCAGTAAAAGAAGACCTGCACAGCTTTCCGGTGGTCAGCAACAAAGAGTTGCAGTTGCCAGAGCCCTTGCTTCTAAGCCAAAGTTTATTCTTGCAGATGAACCTACTGCAAACCTTGATAGCCAGTCCACATCAGCATTGCTGGATATCATGGCAAAAATGAACGAAGAGGAGAACGTCACCTTTGTATTCTCAACACATGATCAAAGGGTAATTGATAAAGCTAAAAGAGTAATCACCATAGTTGATGGGAAAGTTCAATCAGATGAAACTCGTTAGGTTCGTTACATTATCTCTCCTCATGGTTTCGTTTCAAACTTATGCTCAGGAAGAGAAAGAACCAAAACTGGAGGTCAATGGGTATATCAAGGATCTGGTTACCTTCACTTTTATTGAGGATGTTGACTCTTCTTTGGTTGATAATTTAATTCACAATAGAATTAATCTGAGGTGGTTTCCAACCCAAAAGTTGGAGGGCAAACTTGAAATAAGAAATAGGATATTCAGTGGGGATCTTGTTCAAAGCATCCCCAACTACCCTGAATTGATTGATATCAATAATGACTATTTCGATTTAAGCGCTAGAACAAACGGAGATAAAATTGTAGCCCACACCATGATCGACAGGGCTTCATTGAAATGGTCTGAGAATGACTGGCAATTAACAGTTGGAAGACAGAGGATAAACTGGGGAGTAAACCTTGCCTGGAACCCAAATGATGTCTTCAACGCTTACTCACTTCTGGATTTCGATTATACAGAAAGACCCGGAAGTGATGCTATCAGGTTTCAGAAGTATATTGGCTATGCTGGTGGTTATGAGGTTGCTGTTAAGATAGCGGATGATTGGGATGACTTTGTTGGTGCCGGACTTTACAAGTGGAATGTTGGTACCTATGATTTACAAGTGCTTGGAGGGTTCATGAAAAATAATCTGGTTACCGGTGGTGCATGGGCTGGCAACATTGGACTTACAGGATTCAAAGGAGAATTTACCTATTTCAATGATCTCAATACGGATGATGCTGGTGACATACTGGTTTCGATTTCTTCAGATTATTCATTTCCAAATTCACTCTATTTCAATGGATCAGTACTTTATAATTCATATGCTGACCAAGCTCAAGGCAACACCTTTATCAACACCAGCCCGGCAAACCTTGATGTCAGGTCAATTTCCACAACCGAGTGGTCTGCATTTTTGCAATCCAGCTACAACTTTCATCCTTTAATCACTGGAAGCACCATGATTCTATTTTATCCCGGAGAAAGTGGAGTACTGCTAAGTCCAATGGTCACCTACTCTCCTATGGACAATTTTGACATCAATCTAATTGGTCAATTTATCCTGGATGATGGTCCTAATATTTATTTGAGTTATTTGAGAGTTCAGTATTCATTTTAAGAATCGCTTAAGCACATCTAATCAATTTCTTTCTACTTTATAGAAACAAATACGAATCGTTTTGCGTAAATTTATATGCAAAATAGAAACAAATAAAATGAAAGGAACCAAAATTGGTGAATTCGAGGAGCTTACATTACTCGCAATTGTGATACTTCAGGATGATGCTTATATCATTAGAATACAAGAAGAACTGAAAAAACAGGCTAACCGCTCTGTAGTGATGGGTGCATTACACGCCACCTTATCCCGACTTGAAAAGAAAGGTCTTCTGGAATCCGAACTTGGAGGTGCGACACAAGAAAGAGGTGGCAGGAGAAAAAGAATTTACAAACTTACTGCAGCTGGTAAATCCGTTCTTTCTGAAATATACGAGACAAGAAACCGCATGTGGGGACAAATCCCAGATTATGCATTAAAACTCATTCATGTCTAATCAACTACATACCCCTCCTACTATTTCAATCAGGCTCATTCGTGCTTTGTGCAGAACTGAGCTGGTGGAAGAAATTGAGGGCAATCTTTACGAGTACTACTGGATCATTTCTGAAGATGTTAATCGGTTTGGCAAAATTAGATTTTGGATTCAGGTACTTACCTATTTAAGGCCATCAACACTCAAATTATTTAAACTCAAAAACTCAGGATCTATGTTCATTTTCAATCCCAAAATTGCTGTTCGAAGCTTATTCAAACATCGAGTCAGTACCAGCATTAATCTTCTAGGCTTTGTAATAGGACTTTTAAGCACCATTTTTATTTACTTCTACATCAACACAGAATTGAACATCGACAGTTTTCATGTCGATAAAGAAAATATTTATCGCGTAATCAGGACATCAGAAATCAATGGAGCTCCGTATGATGTAGGGGTAACTTCAGGTCCATATGCAGAGGCTCTGATTAACGATTATCCATCTTCCATTAACACCACTACCCGAGCATTTCCTCAGAACGGACTAGTAAAAATTGCCGATAAAAAGTTTCAGGAAAACAAAATGATTTTTGCAGATAGAAACTTCTTCGAGTTTTTCTCCTATCCACTAGCTGAGGGCAATCCCGGGGATGTTCTTAGTCTTCCTAATTCCGTGGTAATTTCCAGAGAAATTGCCACTAAATATTTCGGCTTCAAGGATCCAATCGGGGAAATAATCGAAGTGGATAATGAGTACAAATTCACCATTACAGGAATAATGGACGATCTTCCTGCAAAGTCTCACCTTGACTTCAATATGGTGTTTTCAATTGAATTATTTGAAGGTTTTGATTGGTTCCATGGTTGGTGGAATAATGGATTAGTGACATACATTAATGTCCCTAATACCCAGCAAGCACACTATCTCGACACTCAATTTCCAGAATTTATGGAAAAGTATTTCGGAGATGATTTTGAGGCTTCAGGAACTAAGATTGGCCTACATGTAGAACCACTTGAAGATATCTACTTCAATAACAAAACAAGATTTGACCCAGTTGTCCATGGCGACTTAAGTAGCTTGATAATCCTGGGAGCAGTTGGTGTAATTATTCTATTCATTGCGTGCTTCAACTACATCAACCTTTCTATTGCAATGGCATTCAAGCGAGCAAAAGAAGTGAGTGTCCGTAAGGTCCTGGGAGTAGAAAAAACCAGACTTATCACCCAGTTTCTGGGAGAATCAATGATGTTGTTGTTGGCATCAATGCTAATAGCAATCGGGTTAAGTATTGCCCTAAAACCAATATTTAATAGTGTCTTTGAACTTGATATTTTGTTTAATTGGGCCGATCAACTTGTAATTGCATTTATGATTGGACTAGTGTTGGTCGTGTTAGTTACATCTGGTTTGTATCCAGCACTTCTGATGTCATCATTCAAACCTGTAAGTATCCTAAAATCGGGCAAAATACCACTTGGGAAGAATTCATTCATTCGGAAAGGATTGGTGGTAGCGCAATTTTCTTTATCCATATTTCTGATCATTGCTACTCTGTTAATTGGTTTTCAATTGGATTACATGAAAAGCAAACCCCTGGGATATAATAAAGAATCACTTTTGATCATTCACATCAATAACCAGGAAATCCAATCAAACGATGAGTTGTTCAAAAATGATCTTCTCAGGCATGAAAATATCACATCTGTAACCAGTGCATCTGGAGAACCTGGAGGTTTTCATGATGGTACGGTTCTACAGATTAGTGGAGTAAATGTTAACCCTAAAGTAAGATCTTCCTTTGCTGATACAGATTATTTGAAAACATTAGGAATCCCAATTGCTGCAGGAAGAGATTTCGACAGGAGTTTCGCAAACAACGATAGCATGGCCATGATGATCAATGAAAAGGCACTTGCTGAAATTGGATTAACTGCTGAAGAGGTAATTGGTAGAAAAGTCACTATTCCAGGGTTTGATATTGACAGGAGGATTGTAGGCGTTGTAAAAGACTACCACTTCACAGCTTTAAATAATGAAATAGAACCTCAGGCTATAATTATGGGATACACACACCACAGAAGGTTCATTGTTAGAATGAATGATGTTGATATTCCAAATACATTAAGACACATTGAAGAATCATTCAATAAACATTCTCCAAATTTCCCTATTACCTATCAATTTCACGATGAAGGCCTGGATCAACTATATGCTGATGAACAAAAACAAGCCCGGGTATTCTCATCATTTTCAGGAATATCAATATTTCTAGCTTGCATGGGGATTTTTGGTTTGGCCGCATATGCTGCAGAGCAAAGACAAAAGGAACTGGGAATCAGGAAAATACTTGGTGCATCAGTTCAGCAAGTAATACTAATTATCTCAAAGGAATTTATAACGCTTGTTGTAATCGCAGCTGTCATAGCAATGCCTTTGACCTGGATATTTATGGAGAATTGGCTCCATGATTTTGCTTACCGAATTGGACTTGCGGAAAATTGGATGGTTTTTATATTTGGAAGTTTAGTGGCTGGAATAATCGCATTCCTAACTATTGCTTTAAAAACATACAAAACAGCTGCAAGCAACCCAACAGACTGTATTAGATACGAATAAAAAAATAGCCGGCCCTCGTTTGGGCCGGCATTTAATCAACCAGCTATTACAAATCGAGTAAATCGACTTCTCTTTCGTTTCCTTCGTTATCAGTGATGGTGACCAAAGTATCACAAGTCCCATCTCCGAAATTAATTGTGAATACTTCGCCTTCTTTTGTTACTTGTTTCACACCTTGAACCGGAATGAATCTTCTTCTTCCATTCACTCTGCAGTCTCTTAAATAAACCATATCCTCTAATACAATCGTGCTGTAGTTAACATCTGATCTCGTTTTTCCAGTTGCCATACTACCTTCCAGAATATGAACTTCGTCTCTCAATGGATTATTCCCTCGATACCAAACTCTTTCTCTATCCACTTCTCTTGTGGCAGTTGTGCCATCAGAAAACTTGATTTGTCCACCAGTCAATTCAATGTTATGGTGTGGTGCTTCTTCATTGGAGTCATTCAGGTTTGTCAGTGTTCTCTTACCAATAATCAAGTTGTCATTAATGGAGAGATCTTCAGCTTCCCATGTTATCACGGAACCAGCTTCCCATCTCCTACCAGTCCAGGTAATATGAATTTTTCCGGTTCTTACCTGCCCATCTGGTAGAGTACAACCTTCTTTCCCATAATCAATGGTCAAAGTTGAATCAGTCCATGTTTTTACGGCACATACAGCATCTATTCTGTCGTCATCAGTCTCTTCTGTAGTCCTACCTGCACTGTTTCCAGGACCAAATTCAAAAGCCACATTCGCTAAATCGTCCAAATCTTCATACTGCGCTTCATCCACTGTCAAATCAGCTGCAACAGTTACTTCTTCAGATAGAATTTCTGTATTCAAATCATCATTCTCGTCGTTGCATGAGCTAACCCAAATTCCTGCAACAAACATTAATCCTAAAGCATACCTTGTAGTCTTCATAATTATACCATTTAAGTCTTTTATTATTTTCAAGTGTTAAGTATCCCTTAGAAATGAAAAGAGTTAAATGGTTTAATTGAGCCGCTTAAAAAATTCACATAAACCTCAATATCAACGACTTACATTTTAATAATTGATAAAAACTAATTCGAAAGACTCGTTCCACATCGGAAATCGTGTTGAATAATGGCCGAAAGGTATTTTTTGATTTATTTTCACTGATAAAAAGCAATTAACCTTGGAGGCAGTCATCCCATTTTTACTAGGTATCACTTCCCTGATTTATCTGATTCTGATTAGAAAGACAGACAATAGTAGTTGGTCAGCCTACTATTGGGGTGTGTTTACGCTGGGAGGTTTAATAAGCATTTGGGCTCCTCAATATTGTTACATCCTTATTGCCGTAATTCCGACCGCCTTAAGAATCTCAACACGGTTTTGGTTTCTTCAGCAGCAAAAGTGGGAGTCTCTTTTCATTCCAGTTCCCTTGATCATTCTGTATTGGATATTGTTCACTTTCACAGGTCTATTAAAATATCTCCTTCCAGTATTTCTGTTGATAGAGGTTTATATCACCATCCGATATTTTTCAAATGTGTTCAGAACCAAAGGAACAGGATGGTTTATTGGCTCTGGTAGTAAATTGGATTGGTATCGCTTTTTCCTGTTGACAAACTTGATTTTACTGGTTAGTGTAGCAGGCACTCACTTCAATGAATTGAATAGCATTAGCTTCATTGTAATGCAATACTCGATAGTTGGTGTAGGGCTATTGGCAATTATCAAATACTCTAATTCCAGAACCGCATTTTCTCCTTTCTTCGAAGAACACAAATACGCCAAATCCACCCTAGATCAAAAAGAAAAATTTGAAATCTTACAAAAGCTTGAGTTTCAAATCCGTGAAGGTTTTCATTTGGACAGCAATGCATCCCTATCTGGGTTAGCAAAAAAGATTGGCACTTCGACTCACCAACTCTCACAGGTGATCAATGAATCAAAAGAGATGAGCTTCTTTGAATTAATGGCTTATCACAGAGTTCAGGAATCTAAGAAACTATTAAAATCCCCAAAAACCAGACATTACAAGATTGAAGAAATAGCAGAACAGGTAGGCTATTTATCTAAATCAGCATTCAATACTTCTTTCAAGAAAATCACGGGTAAAACACCTTCTGAATTCAGAGAAAATGACGTTCGGGAAGATAAGGTCGAACGCCGCGAACATAGGGAAATACGCGATTCCTCAACAATGAGCAGTACTTTCGGTGATATACAAATGTCAATGCTCATGTTTTCAAATTTTCTAAAAGTTTATCTCAGAAACTTAAAGCGAAACAGGATTTTCGCCTTTATCAACTTGTCAGGTTTAATCCTTGGTTTTACAAGTTGTTTATTGATCTTTCTCTTCGTAGCGGATGAATTCTCCTACGACAAATTCCACAATGGTTCAGAGAATATCTACCGAATAACACTACAGGCTTCCAACCCTCAAACCAGAACCCCACACCCAATGGCTCAGGCTCTGGTTAATGATTTCCCAGAAGTAGTAAGTGCTGTTACTTTAACTCCACTTTACGGTCCTGGACTTACGCTTCAATCAAGATACATCAGGAACCCTGAGAATAATACCATGTTCAAAATCCCAGATGGTTTTGCTGCGGATAGCACATTCTTTGATGTCTTTGATTTTGAGCTTATTGCTGGAGATGAAAAGACCGCCTTAAAGTCTCCAGGGTCAGTTGTCATAACAGAGGAAATGGCAAATCGATTCTTTGGCACCACCGATGTTCTAGGCAAAACGCTCGAAGCAGCAGAAGATGGATCAAGCGGGTTGATTTCAGGTGTAATGAAAAACCCTCCTAAAAACAGTCATTTCCACCCTCAATACATCATTCCGTACGCATCTCTGAAAGCTGATCCTGGAAATGCCAGATGGATGAGCTGGAGCGATCCGGGGCATTTTAATTATATCAGAATGATGGATGGAGCTGACCACAAAAAGCTGGAAGCAGCACTTTCAGAATGGGTGTTGAAATATAGTGAAGGTGTTGAAAAGGAATTAGTAGATGCGATTCAACAAGGCTTTGTTTCTTTCGGAGTTCAACCTATTGAAGATATTCATTTACAAAGTCAATTAAGATGGGAATTGGAAGCCAACAGTAGTATCACTTATGTATACATCCTGATAGCTTCTATTGTATTCATCCTAATCATTATCTCCATTAACTTCATCAATTTATACACCGCCAGATCATTTGAAAGAGCACAGGAAGTCGGAATAAGAAAGACTTTAGGTGCATCCAATAGTTCAATCTCCACGCAGTTTATTGGAGAATCGATTCTTACCTGCCTCTTTGCCTTATTAATCGCATTTGGAATGGGAGCGATTGTCCTGGATAGTTTCAATCAGTTGGCTGCTAAATCCATTGAAATAAGTGAACTATTCAGCTTCAAGACTATCATTTCAGGCTTGGGATTAGTGCTGCTAATTGGGGCAATTAGTGGGTTGTACCCTTCATTCACCATAGGTAAAATAAAATCAATAGAAGTTCTAAAAGGAAAATTCATTAATCAAAGGCAAGGTGCCTGGAAGAGAAACCTGCTAATTACCGCACAATTCACTGTGAGCGCGATAATGATTTTTGGAAGTATCATTATTCTGAACCAGGTAAAGTTCCTGGAATCACAATCTGTTGGTTTCAACCAGGAACAATTAGTAGTACTGGAACTAAACACTAATAATGAACAGCAATCCAGAGAAACCATTAAAAACGAGCTTCTCAAAATTCCAGGTGTAATATCAACCGGTGGAATTTCCAATGTTCCCGGAGGTCAATTCAATCAAAATGACCTGTTCCATGAATCAAATCCATTTGACAGAGTTCCTGCTTCTGAACTTTGGGTAGATTTCGATGGACTTCAGGTTTTGGGCATTGAATTAGAATCTGGAAGATGGTTTGATAAGTCAAGTAAACTGGATTCATCTCAGCAAAATTTCATTATAAATGAAACAGCTTTTAATCTATTAAATCTCAATGAACCTAATTCACAAATCATGTGGGGTTGGGAAAGTGGTGATAGAAAAGGAACTGTAGTAGGAGTTATGAAAGATTTCAACTTCAAGTCTCTTCACGAGCCGGTAAAACCAATTGTTGTAACCGTAGGACTTCAGTTTCTTAGCAAATTAATGATCAGAATTGATGGCCAAAACGTACCAGAAACAATAAAGGCCATTGAAGCCGTTCACAACAAATTCGATTCTGAATTTGCACCCGAGATAACTTTCCTTGATGATCAATTGAATAATCTGTACAATTCCGAAAGAAGGGCTTTTCAGATATTCAATATCTTTTCTGTAATCGCATTAATTCTTGCAGCGATGGGGCTCTTGGGAATCGCATATTTAGTGATTACACAAAGGACAAAAGAGATCGGTATCAGAAAAGTTTTAGGTGCAAGAATCCCCGACCTCCTGTGGATGGAAAATCAGTCGTTCATCAAAATTATTGGAATTTCAACAATCATTGGGTTACCAACAGCCTTTTACATCATGAAACAGTGGCTTGCAGAATTTGCGTACGCTACAGAAATAGGGTTAGTACCATTCGCTATCACAACAGTAATATTGATACTTGTAGCAGTTGCCAGTGTAAGTTTCGCAATTCTCCGAACGATTACAAAGAATCCAAGTCATGCGCTGAGGTATGAGTAACAAATAACACTAAGGGACGTCATTCCGGAATTTCAGTAGCGAAGTGAATGAAATATCCGGAATCCCGAAGTTTGCAGCACTTATGAAATCTGTGAGTGCTAAACGAATTCGGGATTCCTGATCTTCGCTTCGCTTCGTCAGGAATGACGCTTTCAGTTTATATGGAGACCTTACTCATACTTCAACGTCCTACTCGGACTAATAACTGCCACTTTATAAATCTGATAGCCAACAGTACCAAGAGCGAATGCTACAACAATAAACAGAGATAAAACCGCCAATGCCCACGGGAAATCGATTCTATAAGCGTAGTTGTTCAACCATTGATCCATACTGAAATAAATCAATGGGATTCCAATTATTGCAGCAATCCCCAACAACCAAATAAAATCCTTAAAGAATATCACCACAATCTGGCTGATTTCCGCTCCTAGCACTTTTCTTATTCCCACTTCCTTGGTTCTTTGAATTGATAAGAATGAAGCCAATCCAAACAGACCCAACATGGCAACCAGAATGGCAAAAGTTGAGAACACAGCGAAAACATTTCCAAACTTCTCATCTTCACGATATAATGTGTCAAATCGCTCATCTAAGAAACTGTAAGTAAGTGGTACATTTGGATAGAATTCACTCCATTTGCTGTCTATAAATTTGATAGTCTCTTTGTAATTATCAGGCTTAAGCTTGATTGCTAAACTCCTAGGGGTCATCCAGGGCATATAGATTGTAGGCTCCACTTTAGTTTTCAAACTTGTTCTATTCCAGTCTTTCACTACTCCAACAATATTATATTTCCTTGCTTTTTCGTGTTGCCCCCATCTTACCTGCAAGCCTACAGCCTCAGCATCATCGGTAATCCCGTGCCTCCTTAGAAATGATTGATTTGGAATAATCGCAGCAGAATCGGAAGCCATTTCTCTGTCAAAATTTCTACCTGCTACCAACTGCATCCCTACAGCCTCCATAAAATAGTCGTCATTCCATTGCATAAAAGTCGTGCCCTCCAGAAAATCCGATTTGCCAATTACTTTTAGCTCATCCGTTGTGGCATTAATATCATCATGACCACCACCTGGAAGATTAGAAGTTCCTCCTACAACCAGAATATTTGGGTTAGATCTAAGTTCATCTTTAAATGAATTGATCGTGGTTCTGAAAGTTTTTCTTTCTTCAGGTGTGCTTGCTCGGGGTACGGTCAAAGAAAGAACATGATCGGTATTAATTCCCTTATCAGTTCCTTTCATAAACTGAACTTGTCTATAAACGGTAAAGGTAGAGGCGATTAATACCAATGAAGCTGTAAACTGAAGCACTACCAACCCCTTTCTCAAATAAACTCCCTGCTTTGAATTCCTGAATTTTCCTTTTAGAACAGTAACAGGTTGAAAAGATGAAAGAATTAATGATGGATATACTCCTGAAATAATAGTTCCGGCTACAGTAAATATCAATAGTGCTCGAAGGAATGGCCAATAATTCCATACATCTACAACTAATTCCTTACCTACCAAAATATTAAAATACGGTAATGCCATTTGCGCGAGGAATAATGCAACAATGGCTCCCAATGCATTGATAAAAAAAGATTCAAATAGAAACTGACCTATCAATTGTGCCTTAATTGCTCCTACCACTTTTCTTAATCCAACTTCTTTCGCTCTATCAACCGCTCGTGCTGTTGAAAGATTGACATAATTCACCCAAGCAATAACCAAAATAAAGATTGAAATAATAGTAAGAAAAGTAACTGCTTTCTGACTACCCATAATGTGAGGCTCATATGAATAATCTGACTTCAAATAGATATCTGTTAAAGGAAATATGTCCATAAACTCAGTAGTTTCCTCACCAAATTGCTTTAATGAAGCCTGATGTAACTTCTCATTCAAAACAGTCAAATCACTACCTTCCTGCACCTTCACATAAACATAGTAGTTGTTGTAGCTCCAGTTTTCATAATCGTCTCGTGATTTCATTATGCCATCAGAAACAAGAATATCAAACGGATAATGGGTGTTCGCTGGAATATCTTCTATCAGCCCTGTAACCTTTAATGTCACTTTATTTGGTGTAAGCATCTCAATAGTTTGCCCTACCGTATTTGCATCTCCGAAGTATGACTTTGCTTTGGATTGAGTAAGTACTACAGCATGAGGATCATCGAAGAAATGTTCAACATCCCCTTGAAGTACTTTATAGTTAAAGAAGTCAAAGAATCTTATATCTGCTGATACACCACCTTTTTCAATGTAGGTTGAGCCAGCATTTCGAAGTATCATTCGGTCGAGCTTCCTGGTAACTGTATGATTTGTAATCTCTGGAATTTCATCTTGCAAGACCTTTCCTGCCAGGTATGAAGCCATTGCATCTTTTACTTCGATCGTGCCATTTGAAGTTGCCAGATTACCAACTCTGAAAGTTTGATCTGCATCATGGTGGAAACTATCATAGCTTTTTTCGAAGTTGACATATTCATTAATCAACAGAAATCCAGCCAATCCAATGGCTAGTCCGATCACATTAATTGCCGTGTAAACCTTATGTCTTTGAAGGTTACGAATACTGATTTTTAAATAATTTCTAAACATTGCTGAGTTTATTATTGAGTTTTTGAATAAGGGTCTGATCAATGCGGGACGGAATAAGAGAATCACGTCAGCCAGATATTTCAGCCCTGCGAGTTTTTTATTTTGTTCTAAGTGGTCAGAATACAATTCCTCTAGATCGCCCTGTATGTCGGGATAATATTCAGGATTGCAATACCATTTAAATAATCGATCTGCTATTTTTCTGATCATACAATCTTGAGATCGAGTGCTACGCTAGGAATTGAATCCCAAAGCTCTGTTCGGATGTCCTTAGAATATTCCAATGCCTCCTTACCAAGTGCAGTGATATTGAAAAACCTTTTCGGCTTACCTCCACGCTTTTCATTGGTCTCTCCTACTCTACTTGATAAATAACCTTTCTTCTCCATTCGTCTAAGTGCCGATTGTAAAGCACCAACACTTACCTTTCTGTTGAGCCTTTTTTCGATCTCTTCTTTCACTGCAACACCGTATGCTTCGTCGAACAGCACACCTACCGTCAACAGTACAATTTCCTCGAATTCACCTAATTGATACTTTTTCATAGCAATCTCCTAATTGTAGTATTGGACGTAAATATAAAAAATTTGTTGCAATGTCCTAATTGTAGTATTGATATCTTTCACGAACTTTTAAAAAATACTTGTAGTTTTATGATGTATGAGTGAAGAGTTAAGAGACCGAATGCTTCAGGCGGAATTGGAGCCACAATTAATAGATGAATTCATCTCTCTGGGACGAATAAAAAAAGTTTCTGCTGGTCAGGTAGTAGTAAGTCCAGGTTCGCAAAATACTGAAATGCCGATTGTTCTGGATGGATTGTTGAAAGTCATGAGACAGGATAATGACCAAAGAGAAATACTTCTCTATTATTTGGAAGGAGGAGAAACATGCGCAATGTCAATTACATGTTGTCTTGAAGGCAAGAAAAGCAGTTTCAAGCTTATCGCAGAGGAAGATTCCACACTTTGGATGATCCCGGTAGCTCATATGGATAGCTGGGTTCAGAAGTATCCAATGTTTAGGAGGTTTGTTTTTGCTGCGTATCAATCAAGATTTGACGAACTGCTGGAAACCATTGATAGCATCACTTTCCTAAAAATGGATGAACGACTTTACAAGTTTCTACTCGATACAAAGCAGGCCACAGGCTCATTCAGCATCAACATGACTCATGAGCAAATTGCTAAACAACTCAATACATCCAGAGTAGTGATCTCCAGATTGCTGAAACAACTTGAAGGGGAAGGAAAAATCGAACAACATCGAAATAAAGTAGAGGTTCTGTAAAACCACAATGTTACAATTGTTACACATAGCGCATATTCTGAATCATACTTTTGCTTCTATAAGACTATGACTATGATGCAAAAGATATTTCCAATACTGGAGTGGCTGCCCAACTATAAAAAAGAATATTTCAGTAAAGACTTATTCGCTGGTCTCACAGTAGGGATTATGTTGATTCCACAAGGAATGGCATATGCACTTATTGCTGGCTTACCTCCTGTTTATGGACTTTATGCAGCGATTGTACCGCAATTGATTTACGCAATTCTGGGTACATCAAGGCAATTGGCCGTAGGACCTGTTGCAATGGATTCTCTTTTGGTTGCCGCTGGTGTATCAGTTTTAGCAACAGAAGGAACAGATACCTACATTGCTTTTGCTATTCTATTAGCCACCTTCATGGGAATCTTCCAACTTCTGCTTGGAGTGCTTAGAATGGGCTTTATAACAAACCTGCTTTCCAAACCTGTCATCAGTGGTTTTACTTCTGCTGCAGCCATTATTATCGGCCTGAATCAACTAAAACATTTACTTGGAGTAGAGATCGAAAAAAGTAATCGGGTTTATGAAATTGTCATTTCCGCTTTTTCTCAGCTGGGAGCTACACATTTGATCACTTTACTCCTTGGAATTGGAGGAATTGTCCTGATCAAAGGTGTAAAGAAAATCCATAATAGCATCCCTGGTGCCCTGTTATCTGTAATAATTGGAACTTTACTGGTGTATCTTTTCCAACTGGACCAAGGTGGTGTAAGCATTGTAAAAAGTATACCTCAGGGTCTTCCTGCATTCAAAATGCCAGACCTCACAGTAAAAGAAGTCTCCGAGTTGATTCCTCTTGCACTCACTATATCTGTTGTGGCATTCATGGAAGCATTCTCCGTGGCGAAAGCTATTGAAAGCAAAAAACGAGATTATAAAGTTCGAGCAAATCAGGAATTGATTGCATTGGGAGCCGCAAACTTTGTAGGCTCATTGTTTCAATCTTACCCGGTAACTGGCGGGTTTTCTAGATCAGCAGTGAACGATCAAACTGGAGCAGTAACTCCTCTTTCATCCGTGATAAGTGCTGTTATTGTCGCCTTAATCTTAATTTTCCTTACTCCTCTATTCTACTTTTTACCTAAAGCGATTTTGGCTTCCGTAATTATGGTAGCTGTCGTGGGATTAATTGACCTTAAATACACCAAACAATTATGGAAAGACAGCAAAATTGAATTTGCACTTCTTATGGCTACTTTCCTGATCACTCTGAATTTCAGCATGGTACCAGGAATTGTTAGTGGTATTGTACTTTCAATTCTCTATTTGCTTTACAAATCTGCATATCCACATATTGCCCGGTTAGGCAGAGTGAAAGATCATCACGAGTTTAGAAATATTCATCGTTTCAAAGATCTGGAAGTTTGGGAGAATATAATGATATTAAGAGTAGACGCACCTCTGACTTTCATTAATATTCAATATTTCAGACAGTATATAGAAAACGCTATTCTGGAATCAAATAATCGCATTAACACAATTATTCTTGATGCCGGACCTGTAAGTCACCTGGACGCTACGGCATCTCAGGGAATAAAGGACTTGCTTACTTACCTGACAGAAAACAATATTGAATTCCTGCTTTGTGACGTAATTGGACCTGTTCGGGATATCTTACAAAAGACGGGCCTAAACGAAATTATTCAAAAAGAACACATCTTCCTGGACCTCAATGAGGCAGTAAGATATGCCACCACCCACAACGAAGGACGATACAAAGAATACGCCTTACAATCCAATATTGCTGAGTAACAATTGTTACAATTTTCCGTCTCCCATCTCCGTATTTTTGAGTAATTAATTCAAGAAATTAGATTAAAATGAAAATAGAACAAATATATACCGGTTGCCTTGCTCAAGGTGCTTACTACATTGAAAGTAATGGTGAGGCAGCAATCGTAGATCCTCTAAGAGAATCAAAACCATATATTGAAAAAGCAGCTAAGGAAAACGCCAAGATCAAATACATTTTTGAAACACACTTCCATGCTGACTTTGTATCAGGTCATGTTGATCTGGCAGATAAGACCGGAGCTCAGATAGTTTATGGCCCAGGTGCAAAAACTGCTTTTGACATGATTGAAGCCAAGGACGAACAAATATTTGAACTTGGAAGCATCAAGATCAAAGTATTACATACTCCAGGTCATACCATGGAGAGTACTACTTATCTGGTAATAGATGAGAAAGGTTTAGAGCACGCAATTTTCAGCGGTGACACTTTATTCATTGGAGATGTAGGAAGACCTGATTTGGCTCAAAAAGGAGATGTTACTCAGGATGACCTTGCAGGTATGCTTTTCGATAGTTTAAGGAACAAAATTATGCCTTTGGCTAATCATGTGATTGTTTATCCTGCCCATGGTGCCGGTTCAGCTTGCGGGAAAAACATGAGTAAAGAAACAACTGATCTATTAGGCAATCAAAAGAATACCAATTATGCCCTGAGAGCTGATATGACAAAAGAGGAGTTCATCAAAGAAGTAACAGACGGATTGCTACCTCCTCCACAATATTTTGCTCAGAATGTGGCCATGAATAAAGCAAACACAATCGGCCTGGACCAAATATTGGAGAAAGGAAAAGTATCACTGAATGTGGAAACTTTTGAAGCAATTGCAAATCATGAAGGAGCTATTGTTTTAGACACCAGAACACCACAGGAATTTGCGAAACAACATATTCCAAACTCAATATTCATCGGTATTGATGGAAGCTTCGCACCATGGGTAGGTGCCCTTATCCCCGACTTGCAGCAACCAATTGTCTATGTAGCATCAGAAGGCAGAGAAGAAGAAGTAGTGACCCGACTATCAAGAGTTGGCTATGACAATACATTAGGTTATCTGGAAGGAGGAATTGAAGCATGGTTATCTGCAGAGAAGGAAACAGATAGCGTAGAATCAATTACCTCAGAAGAATTTGAAGAAAGATTTAATAATGGGAATTTGAATGTAGTAGATGTAAGAAAACCCGGGGAATATCAGGCAGAACATGTACAAGATGCTGCAAACATCCCGCTGGACTACATCAATGAAAACATGGAAGAATGGAAAAACGATCAAAAGTATCATGTACACTGTGCAGGTGGATACAGGTCTATGATCGCAGTTTCGATCTTGAAATCCAGAGGTTTTCATGATGTGGTAGACATCCAGGGTGGTTTTAAAGCCATTTCCCAAACAAAGATTCCTACGACGGATTATGTGTGCCCGTCGACATTGAATTGATAGTGATTGTAGCACACAACAGGAAGATGTGAAGTTGGTACGTGTAGAAAATTGGTGGAGCGACATTCAGCTGAGGAAAATTACACTCATAATCCTTTACTGGCTGATGGTGGGTCTCATAGCCTTCCTCTATGAGACCTTAGTAAAGGCAGAAAATGGTTTCCTCACAGATTTTAAGGAAGACTTCTGGTTGCTAATGGCTCCACCTATCATTTTCGGAATACCCGCAATAATCATCGACCAAAACTGGCTAAGACCGTTTCTTAAAAAGATCAGTTTCTATCCCTCAATCGCCCTCAAAGTAGCCTTTTACACTTTTGCCATCATTCTGGCGTACTCGTCAATTATTTACTGGAATTTCTTCTTATCTGAAACTGAATCGGTCCATCATGTGGCCTTTCTATTAAAGTACATTCTTATCTGGTCAGCCGGGACCTTGATTATATTTCTATTCATTGGACTTGCAGAAAGACTAGATCCCAAAACACTGGTATCCTGGATTACCGGCGACTATCATTTACCAAAAGAAGAAGTCAGAGTTTTTATGTTTTGCGACATTAATGATTCTACCTCAATAGCTGAAGATTTAGGATCAAACCAATACTTCAATTTCTTGAGAGACTTTTACGAGGAATTAACTCCGGCAGTAAGAAAATTCAAAGGTGAAATCTATCAATACATTGGTGATGAGATTGTGATTTCATGGAAGATAGACAAAGCCATATTGAATAATAATGCACTGAATCTCTTTTTCCACTTTGAGGATCAGTTAAGAAGAAAACAATCTTTATTCCTAAAAAAATACAACCTTGTCCCTACCATAAAAGCCAGCCTTCACTACGGCCCAATCACAAAAGGTGAAATAGGCATCACTAAGAAAGAATTAATCTACACTGGAGATGTCCTCAATACTGGAGCCAGAATGCATGAAATGTGTAAAGAAAAAGATGCTCCCTTGGTGATTTCCAGAAGGTTGTTGAAGTTGTTTGATCATTCAAAGCAATTCCAAAGCAATGAAATTGGCACCTACACCATGAGGGGTAAAAGTGAGAGTATATTCTTGTATTCTTTGAGCAAGAATTAATTATTCCAATCAGAAATAATATATTTGCATCATTAACCGGAAGTCGATTATTCATCAACAATGTCGAGCATCCATTTAACTATTTATTGTATCGAGGGATTAGCAAGGACAATTATGTCTTGAATTGCGAATCGTAACTAACTATCAATATGAAAAAACTACATTTATCACTCATCTTTTTATGTTTTTCTTCGTTCCTGTTTGGGCAAACACTTTATGTGCCTAGTGGAACAGGTGGAATTCAACCTTCCACTAATAATAGCAATATTGGAATTGGGACACCAGACGCAAGTTCTTTGTTAACGCTTAGAACTTCCGGCTCCAGTACTGACCTGGAATTTAAAAATGCCGGAACTTCCCGTACTTGGAAGCATATAATGGAATCTTCCGGAAAATTGCGAATCTGGGGCTCTGCTGCTGGATATGTGACAACCGTTGATCCAGTATCCGGAAACTTCGGAATTGGCGCTGACGTTCCATCTGAAAGACTTCATATTTCTGGATCAGGACTTGTTAAATCTTTAGTCGAGAGCTCAGATAATCACGCCTACTACGTAGTAGAAGGGGCGGCAGGAAAAGGAGCTTTTGTTGATTACTATAGAAAGGGTGATGGAAGAGTATGGCATACTGGTTTGAGAAATGGTAACAACAACTTTGAATTTCGATTGGGTGATCAAACCAATGTTTTTACGTTAAAGGATAATGGTAATGTAGGTATCGGCACGAACTCTCCAAACTTTAACCTTGACATTGTAGGAACCGGAACATCTACGACAATATCACGAGTGAATTCAGGTGGTCACGCTAATTACAGGCAATCCAGAGGAAGTAGTTCTTATGATGGTGGTTATCTATTCTATACTGGTACAACACTCGACTGGAGATTCCAAGAAAGTGCAAATGGAAGTGATTTGCACATTAGAGACGAGAGTTTAGGAGTGAATGTACTAACAATTATTGATAACACTGGAAATGTTGGTATAGGTACAAGCAGTACAGGACCACACAAATTAGCTGTAGATGGATCAATTGGTTCAAGAGAAATTAAAGTTGAAACAGCCACATGGCATGACTATGTATTTGATGAGGACTATGAGCTTCCAACACTTGAGCAAGTAGAAAAACACATTTCAGAAAAAGGCCACCTTTCAAATATCCCTAGTGAAGCTGAAGTATTAGAAAACGGGATATACCTCGGCGAAATGAATGGAAAGCTTCTTCAGAAAATCGAAGAACTCACCCTCTACATGATCGAAATGAACAAGCAGGTAAAATCTCAAACCGAAAGAATTGAGCAGCTTGAAAAAGAGAATGCAGCCTTGAAAGAAAAGGTTTCTGGGTTGTAAGAAAATTTGAAATCATTAATGAAAAGTCCCCACTTAGGGGACTCTTTTGTTTACCTCAGTCGCTCGGTTTCACCGAGTGACGATTATATCCCGGCCTCTGGCCGAACGTTTCATAGAATAATCAGAAATCACAGCTATCGAAAAAGGCCAGAGTCCTTTTTGATAGTGGTCACTCGGTGAAACCGAGCGACTGCAATGGAAAATTTGAAATCATTGAGGAAGAGTCCCCACTTAGGGGACTTTTTGTTTCCAATTATATCCGCTAAAAATCATTAGGTTTGTCTCACCTATGTTCAGCTCAAAACCATATATCGACATAAATCAGCTAAAACAATGGAATGTAGATTTCGATTTGGGCCTGAAGAATAAATCCGTAAAAAAAGGAGAAGTTTTCCTTAAAGGTGGTGAAAGGTGCATTCACCTGTACTATGTTCTCAGTGGATTTGTCAGAGTCTATTATTTTGATTTGGAAGGCAATGAAATCACACATTGGTTCTGCTCAAAAGATTCCATTATTACCTCTCCATTCAGCTATGTCAAGGGAGAAACAAACATTCTATTCTTTGAAGCACTTGAAGATACAGAGCTAATGCTTATCAGTTCCAATCAATTAGAAAAACTCATCAACCACCTTCCAGAAACCAGTGAATCCTTCAGAAAAATCAATGCTGAATTTGCTATGGTTTTGAGTAGAAGAATCATGAGCATTCATACCAAAACTGCCGAAGAACGCTAC
>JANSWY010000149.1 GCA_024743255.1 bacterium
AAGATGTTTGGAGGGCATGGGATATTTTGCGATCAAAAGATGTTTCTGATAGTAGATTCTGCTGGCTCAGCTTTTTTTAAAGTCACAGATTCCACAAGAGTCAAATTTGAAGAGCACCATTCGGTGCAACATAGTAAAATGCCTTACTTCAGCATACCTGACGTTGTACTCAATGATTCGGCAAATTTGAAAGAATGGGCTCTTATGGTTATTCAGTCAATTGACTAATCAAATTACTTCAGTGCGGAAAGGTCTTTTTTATATCTTTCCAGTCTTTCATCGGAATTTTTAGAAGCGAGATCAACTGCTTTTTTTAGGTGCTTTTTTGCTAATTTTTTGTTGTCTTTCTCTTTATATGCCCTTCCCAATCCATTGTAAATTTCAGGCAAATAGTAATCGTCAGGATAGAGGTTGATTCCTGTATTGAAATACGAGATTGCATTATCCAGGTCATGGTACTTTAGATAAAACTGCCCCAATCTATTTTGCCAATAAGCTGATGCGTACCTTTTAGTTTCAAGTACTTCGCTGAATTCAGACATAAAGAATTTGAATGACTCAAAATCATCACGCTTCCATGCTAGCCAAATCAGTGAATTCTTAACTGAATTATCCACTTCGGTTGGAATCCCATATCTCTCGCCTCTCTTTTGATAATATTCCTCCAGATACTTCAACCCCCCTTTGCTGTGGAAGTCTTCTACACTTTCAAAAACCAATGAATGGAAATCATGATAGTAATGTGTCAAACCATGATATAAGGCAGTATAGGCCAAAGATTCATGTACTTCTTCATTGAATTTCTGATATTCCCAACTCAAATTTTTTGGAGCTTTTTCTTCCAGCAGGTTTACCAGAGATTCACTACTTTCTACTGAATAAATGTCTTTGTTGGAGTTGGCAATGAACAGATTTTTGGTCTTTTCAATATCAAGTGATTCAAATTTTTGTAGAGTCTCTTCACTTATATAGGAACCATTTGAAGCGATTGCCAGATCAAAGAGTTGAGATTCATGCACAATAGCAAAGCTTGAGAAATATCCTGCAGACTCCCATCCAAAAAGGATCCTTTCTCCACTGGCTCTCCACTTAGTTTCAACAAATGAGATCACCTCATCCTTTAGGAAATTGATGAAGTCTTCTCTTTTATCCCAGAATAGTGTTCTTCTCAAGGGGTTTTGATTTTTAATCCCAACAACAATCATTTCCGGTAATCTATCAGGTACTCTCAATGACTTTTGTATTGCAACTCCATTTGTGAAATGCCATTGTCCATCAAGAATGTATAGTATAGGATATGTTTTTTCGGAACCATCATAATCATCTGGTAGGTAGACCATTATTTCCCGATCTTGTTCCAGTATCTCTGATTCTATCGTATATGAATTTCCAATAGAAATTGGAGTTTGAGAATAGCTTTTACCTGATGCAATGATGAATATAATTGTAAGAAGGATTGGCAAGTGTTTCATGTGGTCTTAAAAAATGTGCACCACTAATCTGTTATAAAAAAATGAAGAACCCATTGACACTTGATGTCTTAACAAATGATTAACAGATCTTGCTCGTTTAGCTAGCAAGAGGCAACTCTACAATGAAGTTAGCTCCATGACCTAATTCGCTCTCCACTTTAATGTCACCACCAAGTGCGTCAACAAACCTTTTTACAATGGATAACCCAAGCCCTGATGAGGATTCATTGCCAGTTGGTCTGGCACTAAGTTTTTGGAATTTTTTGAAGAGCTTTTTTTGATCCTCCGGTGATAACCCTGGCCCTTCATCCTTCACATGCATAATCGCACGATCATTCTTTAAGCTCAAACCAACATAGACATTGGATCCTTTCTCAGAGAATTTCAATGCATTAGAAATCAAGTTGTCAAGTATATGTTTGGTGACTTCCTTGTCAGTTTCTACCAGAACCTGATCGCTAATATTTTTATGAATTTTTATCTGTTTTTCATCTGCTTTATTGCAGAATTGGTCAGTGACCTCATTTACTATTTGAGACATATCCAAATTCTCCATTTCCAATTTGAAATTTCCAGATTCAATTCTGTTGATATCTAAGAACTTATCTATCATGCTAACAATGTTCCATGCTGCTTTGTGGATCATCTCAACAAATTTCTTGTGTTCTTTCACCTCAGGATCTTCCTTCATAATGCCTGCAAACCCAATTATTTGACTCAATGGGCTCTTCAGGTCATGCGCCACAATCCCAATTAGGTTATTCTTCTCATCGTTAAGGTATTCTAAATGCTCATTTGCTTTTTGTAGTTCAGCAGTTTTCTCATTCACTAATATTTGTAGCCTGTAATTCTGCATTCTGTTCTCCGTTCTAACAATAAGCGAGGTAACAATCATTAATCCCAGAATCCCACCAAACACAGTAGCGATGAACCAAAACTCCATCCAGTAAGGAGTGTCTACAGTAAAATTAATTTTGATAATGTCACTCCATTTGTAAGGGCCATATTTTTGTGCTCTTACTTCTAATGTAAAGTCACCAGGTTTCTTCAGGTTTGTGAAACTTATTAATGACGATGCATTAGTCCAATTATCATCGGGACCGAATCGATACTGGTAGTTAATGTCTTTTTCCGGAAAGGTGATAGAAGAAACAAAAAACTCAATGAAGCTACCGTAATCAACCTCAATGTCATTCGTAGATTTTAGTGTTGTTCCATTAACCTTTACTTCAACAATATGAGGAATTTTGGTTTTGCCGGTTTTCGTCAATGGCGCAGTACTATAGGATAACCCTTCAGCCGTACATACCCAGACTTCCATGTTTTCAGTGACTAGAATACCATTTTGAGATATGGTACGGGATGAAAGACCGTGACTTTCATTGAAAAGGTCGGCTACATCATTTTCGGGATCATAAAGAATCAACCCAAAGGCATTTGCAAACAGAATTTTGCCATTCGCATATTCCTCCACAGACCTTACTGGAAGGTTAGAAAATGCTTTGTCAAGTTCTACCTTAACAATTGAGTCGTTGCTGTATTTTAAAAGACCAATTGAAGATGCCAGATATATGGCGTCATCCGTAAAGGCCAGGTCACTAATCTCTATGTTTTCGTTTTGGTTAAAATGAATGGGTATACTGATATTTTCAAATTGATCATAAGCAGATCCTTTTTTAAACAAATAACTCCCTGTACCTGATGATCCAAGATAAACTCCGTCCTTACCCTCCTTGATAATGTTGATAACACCCTCGTTTCCCAGATCAATTGGATACTTAATTAGGTTCATGGTGTCCGTGACACGGTATGCATAGGTGTGTCCTGGAACAGTCAGCCATAAATTATCCTGGGAATCAGCAGCAATTTCAGTGACAAACCTTCCTTGTTCCCGGAAATCAAAAGAAATTTTTTTGTTTCTACCATCCAATAAGAGAGTTTCAAATGCATCTGCAACCCAAAGCCCTTGAGGAGTACTTTCTAGCGATTGGAAATAGCCATCCGGTGTACTTCTTATCAGTGTACTAGACTTAGTTTCCGGGTTAAACTCAAATAAACTTTGCTGGGTCGCGTAATTGATAAGGTTGGATTCCGAGTTGTAGGTTGCTGATTCAATGAATTCTCCCTGAGAACCAATTGTCTCAAATAAATTTTCTCTCAAAAGTATCAGTCCTTCATTACTTGATATCCAAATGTCATTTTCATCGCTCAGGTAGATGTTGTTAATGTTGTTGATGGAGTATGGTAATACTTGAAACTCAGAATAAAGTGTATCTGTCAAATAATGCTGAGTGCCTCTTGTTGCAACAAGTAATTTGTTTGGAGCTACCTTTTTAACAAACGAAACAGTGTTGATTGCCCTTATTAATTTAGGTTTACTAAAACCACCACTCTCAAGTAAGTTGGAAGAATACAGACCGTTCGAAGCTCCAATTACAAGTTGCTTGCCAATTACTTCAGCAAATTCGATATTAGAAGGCAGATTTTGACCATGTTTTTCGAATGAATCATTTTGGACATTATATTTAAATACATTGCCCTGATAAGAGGAAGTGTAAATGGTGCCTTTCAAGTCTTCAAAAACAGCGAAAGACCTTAGAAATTGGGTAGTTCTGTTCTCCGTACCAAACTCATACCGACTCATCGCGCCGTTGGATAATTTCACGATAGATTGAGCCTCACTTATCCAAATTGAGCTATTTGAATCTTCGTACAGATATTTGGGGTAGCTTACAGTAGAATCATTGGAAACCCTTGCAACATTGCAAGTAGGATTAAACTTTACTGAGTCTCCCTTATTATAGATATTGTATATATCAAGATCACCAAAGAATATCAATTGGCCATCTTCTTTCATTAAAAACCCCTTGGTATAATTGCTGTGAACTACTCCAGGGTAACTGGTGAATTTCAAACCATCATACCTGGCAATACCTTCATCAGTAGTGACCCAAAAGAACCCCTGCGAATCTTGAGCACAGCCTTTTATGATCTCTGTGGGGAGACCTTCCTGCACACCATATTTCTGATAATAGTAGCTTTGACTATTCGAAACATAGCTTGCCAGTAGTAGAGTTAATATTAGAACGTATTTTCCTATAGCGTTAAAAATTGGCCTGATTCTGTACTGAATATACGCAAATTCTACCTCTCCTTAATAAATAATCGATGACCGATCTGATTTTCAAGGTGAAGTAATGAAACCCTATACATAAATGGTCGTTGTACATAGATAATCTATGTAACTTAAATTCATTTTAAATGGCTTTTTCAAAACCTTTAGTTGCGGCTTCTTCCAGACCTATGATTTTGGCAATTCTTCAGGAAGGCACCAGTTACGGTTACAAAATCATACAGCGGGTGAGAGAAATCTCTGGTGGTCAGATGGAGTGGGCAGATGGAATGCTATATCCAGTACTTCACAGACTTGAAAAGGAAAAACTAATTCAATCACAATGGATGCAATCTGAGGAGGGAAGGCACAGAAAATATTATTCAATTACCGAATTGGGTAAAGAAACTCTTCATCAAGAGAAGGAAGCCTGGATCAGTATGAATCAAATTATGTTGAACCTGTGGGATTTAAAACCAGCCAAATAGTCAATTATGAGTCTTAATAAGAAAATTACAAAGTGGAAAAAAGGTTTGCACCACCACAGCTACCTTGAGGATGGTGTAATTGAGGAGTTAGAGGATCATTTAAGATCAGAAATTCATGTCTTGTTGGAAAATGGGCACAGTGAAGAAGATGCTTTTCAAAAAGCTGTCTTAAAAATTGGAGACCCTTCGGATTTGGCCGGACAAGAAAAAATAAGCAGGGGAGCAACTAATCAGATGTTACCTGGATTGCTGAAGAGCTTTATGAGAGTTGCTGGAAGAAATTTCAGGAAGAATAAACTTACCAGTAGTATCAACCTTATCGGAATAACTACAGCCTTTACAGCGCTATTGTTCATTGGTTTGTTCATCAACGATGAATTAAGCTACGAACAACACCACCCACACATTGATGATATTTATAGGTTGGCATATACCTACACTGATGAAGTTGGGAATTCAGAGGATCGTGCATTTTCATCTGGAATGTGGGCAGAACTTTTAAAGTTGCGATCTTCAGCAATTGATACATCCCTGAGATGGGTACAGATCTCATATGGTTATGTTTCAAACCCAGTAACCAATAAGTCTTTTTACGAAGAAGGTATCTATTGGTCAGATCCTAATTTCTTTGATTTTCTGACTTTCAAATTAAAGTATGGTGAGAAAGAAGCACAGTTAAAGGATATCAATTCTATTATTCTTACTGAGAGCTCTGCGCAAAAAATATTTGGTGAAGAAAATCCAATTGGAAAGACCCTTGTTTACAACAGAAGATCAAATTCTATCAATCTCACTGTAACCGGAGTAATTTATGACCCTCCTTCAAATACTCAGTTTCAGCCGGATTACATAGGTCACCTCCAGGCAGTCCAAGGTATATTTGGGGAGCAATACAGAGGCTGGGTTGATAAAAATCCTCGCCCTGGTTACTTGTTCACATACTTACGAATTCCTGATCCAAATAATGTACAGCAAGTAAGTGCGGATATCAAATCCATCTGGGATGAATTGATTCCTGACAGAGCTGAATCAATGAAACCGCTTATCACTCCACTTCAGGATATTCATTTCCAACCTGCAGTGAAATGGGAGATTGATAATCCGATAGATGTGAAATACCTGTATGGTTTAATGATAATTGGTGGGTTTGTATTGTTGATAGCGCTTTCAAACTTTATCAACTTAACAACTGCTTTAGGAGGGAAGAGAAGAAAAGAAATTGGTCTGAGAAAGACCCTTGGAAGTACCAAATCACAATTGCGATTACAGTTCACATTGGAATCTTCTATGAACCTTCTTCTGGGATTCTTTTTGGCGGTTGTTCTTACTTTCGTTTTACTTCCATGGTTTAATGAAATGGTCAATAAGAGAATTGATTTCTGGAATGTCTGGACAACTGGAAATTTCTCTCTGATTACTGCTTTAACTTTGATCTCAGTCCTAATTATCATTGCCGCAATCCCTTCCCTTTACTTCACAAGAAATATCAGCTCCAACATGAATATGAGCCAGATATTTAAGAAGGAAAAGAGTAATTCAACAGGCAGAAACGGATTAGTGATTTTACAGTTTGCAGTTGCAATAGTCATGGTGATATCCACGGTGACAGTATACAATCAATTGGATTTGATCAACAATGATGGTCTTGCACGTAATCAGGAAACTGTTATCGGGGTACGTACTTCCAGAATGGGCGATGAGGTACAGGCGCAAAGACTGAAGACAGAAATCAATAAGATTGCAGGAGTAGAGTCTAACTCATTGGGAATGCATTTGCCCCGACAAAGCGACTTTGGAAGGGTAGATACCAGATACAGAACCTCATTGACTGGAGACCAACAGCATTACTGGAATAAATTTGATGCGGATGGTGGGTTTTTGGATACTTATGATCTTACTCTTATTGCCGGTCGGGATTTTGATAGAAACCTTGAGCCGAATGCTTTAATTGTGAATGAGAAGTTGGTGAATGCTTTGGGAATTACCCCACAAGAAGCAATAGGAGTTTCCCTGAAAGAGGATAGTATCAATTACGTCTTTGGAAGATCAGATGGGATGATTGTGGGAGTAGTGAAAGATTTCGCTTATGAATCTGTGAAGAAAGAAATTGATCCGGTTGTGATTTGTGCCAATAATGAAGTGGATGGTGTGTTATCCATTCGTTTGGCTGATGGAGATAAGCAAGCATATATCACCAAACTAGAAGAACAATGGAATCAAATCTACCCTGGTAGACCATTTGAATATTGGTTTCTGAACAAAGAGTTTGATCGGCTTTACCAGCAGGAGAGAAGACTGGGACAGTTGATCCCTATATTCTCAGGATTGGCAATTGTAATCGCGCTTCTGGGGTTATTTGCTTTGACAGTTTTTATTGCGGAAATGAGAAGGAAAGAGATTGCAATTAGAAAGGTACTGGGCTCTTCAATTGTGCAGATTTTAAATCT
>JANSWY010000059.1 GCA_024743255.1 bacterium
ACTCCAATATTTGATGGTGCTTCTATGAAAGATGTGGCGGATGAATTGGCAGAAGCTGGAATTCCTGAATACGGAAGAACTTATCTATACGATGGTTTAACTGGAGACAGATTCGATCAACCAGTTACAGTTGGTATTATCTACATGCTGAAACTAGGTCACTTGGTTGATGATAAGATGCACGCAAGGTCTATTGGTCCTTACTCACTTATCACTCAGCAACCACTTGGTGGTAAGGCTCAGTTTGGTGGTCAGAGATTTGGTGAGATGGAGGTTTGGGCACTTGAGGCATTCGGTGCGGCAAACGTTCTTCAGGAAATCCTGACAATTAAATCTGATGATGTAATCGGAAGAGCGAAAGCATATGAAGCCATTGTAAAAGGTGAAAATATGCATAAACCAAATATTCCTGAATCATTCAATGTATTGGTTCACGAATTAAGAGGTCTTGCTCTTGAAATTACTTTAGAATAATAAATGACAATGAAACCCCGGCAGAAATGTCGGGGCTAAATATATTTCTCTAATAATATGGCATTTAGAAAAAACAAAAAACTAAACAACGATTTCTCTAGAGTAACAATCAGTTTAGCTTCTCCGGAATCTATTCTTGAAAGTTCGCACGGAGAGGTAACCCAACCTGAGACCATAAACTACAGGACATACAAACCAGAAATGGGTGGACTGTTCTGTGAAAGAATCTTTGGTCCGGTAAAGGATTGGGAGTGTCATTGTGGAAAGTATAAAAGAATTAGATATAAAGGAATCATCTGTGATAGATGTGGTGTTGAAGTAACCGAGAAAAAGGTTAGAAGGGAAAGAATGGGACACATTGAATTGGTTGTTCCTGTTGCACACATCTGGTACTTTAGATCTCTTCCTAATAAGATTGGATATCTTCTTGGTTTGCCAACTAAGAAGCTTGATCAAATCATCTATTACGAAAGATACGTGGTTATTCAACCAGGTGTTAAAGAGGAAGATGGAATCAACAGACTTGATTTCTTGACTGAAGATGAATATTTGGATATCCTGGATAAACTTCCAAGAGAGAACCAAATGTTGGATGATGATGATCCAAACAAATTCATCGCTAAAATGGGTGCTGAGGCGCTAGAAATGTTGTTAGCAAGACTTGAGCTTGACCAACTTTCTTATGACTTAAGACACCAGGCTGCAACTGATACTTCTCAACAAAGAAAAGCTGAAGCTTTAAAAAGATTGAGAGTAGTTGAGGCATTTAGAGATGCCAAAACAAGAATCGAAAACCGTCCTGAATGGATGATAATCAAGATGGTTCCAGTAATTCCACCGGAATTGAGACCACTTGTTCCTCTTGATGGAGGTAGATTCGCAACTTCAGATTTGAACGACCTTTACAGACGTGTGATTATCAGAAACAACCGTCTTAAGAGGTTAATTGATATTAAAGCTCCAGAAGTAATTCTTAGAAATGAGAAAAGAATGCTTCAGGAAGCTGTAGATTCTCTTTTCGATAACTCAAGAAAAGTTAATGCTGTAAGATCTGATGGAAACAGAGCTCTTAAGTCTTTAAGTGATATGCTTAAAGGTAAGCAAGGTAGATTCCGTCAAAACTTACTTGGTAAAAGGGTAGATTACTCTGGTAGATCTGTAATTGTAGTAGGTCCTGAGCTTAAAATGCACGAGTGTGGACTTCCTAAAGATATGGCTGCTGAGTTATTCAAGCCGTTTATCATCAGAAAGCTTATTGAAAGAGGAATTGTAAAAACTGTTAAGTCTGCTAAGAAGATTGTTGATAGAAAAGATCCAGTAGTTTGGGATATTCTAGAAAACGTGTTGAAAGGACACCCAGTTCTTTTAAACAGGGCTCCAACACTTCACAGACTAGGTATTCAGGCATTCCAGCCGAAACTTATTGAAGGTAAAGCAATTCAGTTACACCCATTAGCATGTACGGCATTCAACGCCGACTTTGATGGTGACCAGATGGCGGTACACGTACCACTGGGTCATGAGGCTATTCTTGAAGCTTCTGTGTTAATGCTTGCTTCTCACAACATACTTAACCCTGCAAACGGAGCACCTATTACTGTACCTTCTCAGGACATGGTATTAGGACTTTACTATGTAACTAAGGGTAGAAGAGGAACTGAAGATCATCCTGTTCTTGGAGAAGGAATGACATTCTACAGTGCAGAAGAGGTAGTTATTGCGATTAACGAGAAGAGACTTTCAAAACATGCTTACATCAAGGTTAGAACTAGGGTTAGAACTGAAGAAGGTGAGCTTGAAACTAAAGTAATAGAGACTGTTGCTGGTAGAGTTATCTTCAACCAATTCGTTCCTGAGTCGGTAGGATTCGTGGATGAGTTATTGACTAAGAAGAAACTTCAGCAAATAATTCAAAGAGTATTTAAGATCGCTGGAATGGCAAGAACTGCTCACTTCCTTGATGATATTAAAACTCTTGGATTCCAGTCGGCTTATAAAGGCGGACTTTCAATGGGACTTGGTGATATCATGGTTCCAGATGAAAAGGCTCCTCTTGTTGAGCAGGCTAAGGAAGAAGTTGATGCAGTTTGGAACAACTACTTGATGGGTCTTATCACTGATAATGAGAGATACAATCAGGTAATTGATATTTGGACAAGAATTAACTCTCAGTTGACATCAACATTGATGAATCAACTTGAAGAAGATAATCAAGGATTCAACTCTATCTACATGATGATGCACTCTGGAGCAAGGGGTTCAAGAGAGCAGATCAGACAGCTTGGAGGAATGAGAGGTTTGATGGCGAAACCACAAAAGAACTTACAGGGTTCAGTTGGTGAAATCATTGAAAACCCAATTCTTTCAAACTTTAGAGAAGGACTTGATGTAATAGAGTACTTTATTTCTACTCACGGTGCGAGAAAAGGTCTTGCAGATACTGCACTTAAAACTGCGGATGCTGGTTACCTAACTCGTCGTTTGGTGGATGTTGCTCAGGATGTTGTTGTTAATGAGCCAGATTGTGGAACATTAAGAGGACAAGTCGTCGCAGCTCTTAAGGATAATGAAGAAGTGGTAGAATCACTTTCTGAAAGAATTCTTGGTAGAGTGTCAGTACATGACGTTTACGATCCATTAACCGAAGAGCTACTAGTAGCAAACGGTGAGGAGATAACTGAGGAAATTGCTCAGAAGATTGAGGAATCTGCTGTCGAAGAAGTAGAAATCAGATCTGTACTTACTTGTGAGACAAGACAAGGTGTTTGTGCTAAGTGTTATGGTAGAAACTTATCTACTGGTAAAATGGTACAACACGGTGAATCAGTTGGTGTAATTGCTGCACAATCAATTGGCGAGCCTGGTACACAGCTTACTCTTAGAACATTCCACGTAGGGGGTACTGCATCAAACATTGCTGTTGATGCTAACATCAAAGCTAAGTTCGATGGTGTAATTGAATTTGAAGATATCAGAACAGTTACAACTGAAAACGCTGAAGGTGATCCAGTGGAAGTGGTTATGGGTAGATCTGGTGAGATTAGATTAGTTGAACCTAAGTCTAAAAAGGTTCTTATGACTAATCACATTCCTTATGGTTCATTCCTTTTAACGAAGGACAAAGCAAAAGTTAAGAAAGACGATATGCTTTGTAATTGGGATCCTTATAATGCGGTTATACTTTCAGAATTTGATGGTACAATTGATTTTGAATCAATCATTGAAGGAATTACCTATAAGGAAGAGTCTGATGAGCAAACAGGTCACAGAGAGAAAGTAATTATCGATACTAAAGATAAAACTAAGAACCCGGCAATTGTTATCAAGTCTGATGACAAGGAAAAAGCTTACAACATTCCAGTTGGAGCTCACCTTTCAGTAGACATTGGAGACAAAGTGAAAGCTGGTCAGGTTCTTGTTAAAATTCCAAGAAGAACAGGTAAGTCAAGAGATATTACAGGGGGTCTTCCAAGGGTAACTGAACTTTTCGAAGCAAGAAACCCATCGAACCCAGCTGTAGTAAGTGAGATCAATGGTGTTGTTGAATACGGTGGAATTAAAAGAGGTAACAGAGAAATCTTCATCGAGTCTAAAGATGGCGTGAAGAAGAGATACCTGGTTCCATTGTCTAAGCACATCCTTGTTCAGGACAATGACTTTGTAAAAGCAGGTATGCCATTATCAGATGGAGCTATTACTCCGGCAGATATCCTTGCTATTAAAGGTCCTACCGCTGTTCAGGAATACTTAGTGAACGAGATTCAGGAAGTTTACCGACTTCAAGGTGTGAAGATCAATGATAAGCACATTGAGACAATCGTTAGACAAATGATGCAAAAAGTAATCATCCTTGATGCGGGTGATACTAGTTTCCTTACAAATCAGGTTGTTGACAGATTTGCTTTCATGGAAGAGAATGATTCAATTCTTGATAAGAAAGTAGTTGTTGAAGCTGGAGATTCTCCAAACTTAAAGCCTGGTCAGATTATTACAATGAGACAATTGAGAGATGAAAACTCAAGTCTGAAGAGAAAAGATCTGAAAGTAGTTGAAGTTAGACCTGCTGATCCAGCGGTTTCTAAGCCAACACTACAAGGAATTACACAAGCGTCATTAGGTACTGAAAGCTTCATTTCAGCTGCCTCTTTCCAGGAAACTACTAAAGTTCTTAGCGAAGCTTCAATCAGAGGTAAGCAAGACCAGTTGATCGGATTGAAAGAAAACGTAATTGTTGGACACCTTATTCCTGCTGGTACTGGAGTGAGACAATTCGGAACTAACATCGTTGGTAACAAGGAAGAGTATGATAACCTTGTTGCAGCGAAAGAAGAGTCTAGATCCAGAGAATATCAGACTAACTAAGAGTTATAATGGAAGACGACAAGAAAAAAGCTGCTGGAAATCAGATCAACATAGAGCTTTCTGAGGAAATAGCTGAAGGAGTGTACGCAAATCTTGCAATGATTGCTCACTCAAATAGCGAATTCGTTGTTGATTTCATCAGGTTAATGCCTGGTGTTCCAAAAGCAAAAGTGAAATCCAGAATAGTTATTACACCAGAGCATGCAAAAAGACTTTTGCATGCTCTTGAAGATAATATAGATAAGTACGAAAGTACTTTTGGTCCAATCAAGCAAGTGGAAGAAACACCAAAATTCCCTATTAATTTCGGAGGAACAATCGGTGAAGCTTAGCAATAAGCTAAATAATTCCCAACTTATTTTGGATAAAAATTAATAATCTCTATTTTTGCGTTCCCAAATTTTAAAGGGTGACTATTAAAAATATTAATTAAATGCCTACTATACAGCAATTAGTAAGAAAGGGTAGAAAGACACTAACGTCGAAATCAAAGTCTCCTGCTTTGGACTCTTGTCCACAGAGGAGAGGGGTTTGTACTAGAGTGTACACAACTACTCCTAAGAAGCCTAACTCAGCAATGAGAAAAGTTGCAAGGGTTAGATTAACAAATGGTAAAGAAGTAAACGCCTATATCCCAGGAGAGGGCCACAACTTACAAGAGCACTCTATTGTTCTTATCAGAGGTGGTAGAGTAAAAGACCTTCCGGGAGTAAGATACCACATCATCAGAGGAGCTTTAGATACAGCTGGTGTAAGCGGTAGATTACAAAGAAGATCTAAATACGGAGCTAAAAGACCGAAAGACAAAAAGTAATTGAATAATGAGAAAAGCAAAACCGAAGAAACGATACATTCTTCCTGATCCGATTTACAAGGATACACTGGTTACCAAATTCGTGAACAATTTGATGCTCGATGGTAAAAAGAGTATTTCATATTCAATTTTCTATAATGCTGTTAATCTAGTTGAAGAAAGAACTAAGGAGAACGGCCTAGAAACATGGAAAAAAGCACTTAGTAACATCACCCCTGCTGTAGAGGTGAAAAGTAGAAGAGTAGGTGGTGCAACTTTCCAGGTTCCTATGGAAGTAAGACCTGAGAGAAAGACAGCATTGGCAATCAAGTGGATGATCAAATACGCCAGATTGAGAGGAGAAAAGACTATGAAGGAAAGATTGGCTGGTGAGATCATCGCTGCATCAAAGGGTGAAGGTGCTGCAGTTAAGAAAAAAGACGACACCCACAGAATGGCAGAAGCTAACAAGGCATTTTCACATTTTAGATTCTAAATAAAAAAATGGCAAAAAGAGATTTAAAATTCACCAGAAACATCGGTATCGCAGCGCACATCGATGCTGGAAAGACTACAACTACTGAGCGTATTCTTTATTACACTGGTGTTAGTCATAAAATAGGTGAGGTGCATGATGGTGCAGCTACTATGGACTGGATGGAGCAGGAGCAAGAAAGAGGTATTACAATTACTTCTGCTGCAACTACTGTTTTCTGGCCTTACAAAAACAATGAGTACCACATCAATATTATAGATACTCCTGGTCACGTTGACTTTACTGTTGAGGTGAACAGATCTTTAAGAGTATTAGACGGTCTTGTTTTCTTATTTAGTGCTGTAGATGGGGTTGAGCCTCAATCAGAAACTAACTGGAGACTTGCTGACAACTACAATGTTGCTCGATTAGGTTTTGTTAACAAAATGGACAGAGCTGGAGCAGATTTCTTAAATGTTTGTAAGCAAGTTAAGGAAAGACTAGGTACTAAATCTGTTCCTTTCCAATTACCAATTGGAGCTGAAGAGAACTTCAAAGGAGTGGTTGATTTAGTAGAAAGAAAAGCAATGGTTTGGAATGAGGAGGACATGGGAATGACCTTCGAAGAAATTGAAATTCCTTCTGATATGGTTGACGATGTTGACCAATACAGAGAGGAACTTCTTGAGGCTGTTGCAGAATACGATGAAGGATTAATGGAGAAATACTTCGAAGATCCTGAGTCTATTACAAAAGAAGAAATTATTGCTGCTTCTAGAAAAGCAACTATCGACATGGCTTTCGTGCCAATGTTCTGTGGTTCTGCTTTCAAGAACAAAGGAGTTCAAACAATGCTTGACTATGTGATGGAGCTACTTCCTTCACCTTTAGATAGAGAAGGTATTGAAGGAACTGATCCTGATTCAGAAATGCCAGTTGTAAGAAAGCCATCTCCAGAAGAGCCTTTCGCAGCTCTTGCATTCAAAATTGCTACTGACCCATTCGTAGGTAGACTTTGTTTCGCAAGATCTTATTCAGGAACTCTAGATTCTGGTTCTTATGTATTCAACACAAGAACTATGAAGAAAGAAAGAATTTCTAGAATCTTCCAAATGCACGCTAACAAGCAAAACCAAATTGATCAATTCCATGCTGGTGATATCGCTGCAGTTGTAGGATTTAAAGATATAAAAACAGGAGATACACTTTGTGACGAGAAAAACAAAATCGTTCTTGAATCAATGGTATTCCCTGATCCGGTAATCGGTTATGCAATTGAGCCTAAAACTCAGGCAGATGTTGATAAGTTAGGTATGGCGATCGCTAAACTAGTTGAAGAAGACCCTACTTTAGTAGTAGAAACTGATCACGATACAGGTCAGACTATCCTTAAAGGTATGGGTGAGCTTCACTTAGATATTATCATCGACCGATTAAAGAGAGAATTTAAAGTTGAGATTAATCAAGGAGCTCCTCAGGTTGCTTACAAAGAAGCTATCCAGAGCCTTGTTGATCACAAAGAAGTATACAAAAAGCAATCAGGTGGTAAAGGTAAATTCGCTGATATAGTATTCGAACTATCTCCAGTGGATGAGGATTACGAAAAAGATGGCTTGCAATTCGAAAATAAGATTGTTGGTGGTGTGATTCCAAAAGAATTCATTCCAGCAATTGAAAAAGGATTTACGCAAGCTATGGCTAACGGTCCTCTTGCAGGCTTCCCATTAGATAGCATGAAAGTTAAGTTATATCACGGTTCATTCCACGATGTTGACTCTGATGCATTGTCTTTTGAATTAGCAGCAAGAATTGGATTCAAAGAAGCAGCTAAAAAAGCTGGTCCTGTATTGCTAGAGCCAATCATGGCTGTAGAAGTTGTGACTCCTGATGAGTACACTGGTTCTGTAACTGGTGATATGAACAGAAGAAGGGGTATAATGAAAGGAATGGATGTAAAAGGAAATTCGCAGGTAGTTAAAGCGGACATTCCATTATCTGAACTTTTCGGATATGTAACTGATCTAAGAACAATGAGTTCTGGTAGAGCAACTGCTTCACTAACATTCTCACACTACGATCCAGTTCCAAAGAACATCGCAGATGAGGTGATCAAGAAAACGAAAGGTGAAGTTGTAAATTAATAACGATCATGAATCAAAAAATTAGAATCAAACTAAAGTCATACGATCACAACTTAGTTGATAAATCTTCTGAGAAGATCGTTAGAGCGGTGAAAACTACTGGAGCTGTTGTTAGTGGACCAATTCCACTTCCTACAGAGAAAGAGATCTTTACTGTATTGAGATCACCACACGTAAACAAGAAATCAAGAGAGCAATTCCAACTTTGTACTTATAAAAGACTGGTAGATATCTATTCTAACAGCGCAAAAACGGTTGATGCTTTAATGAAACTTGAGTTACCAAGCGGGGTTGACGTAGAGATCAAAGTATAAGAATTAGGTAACCTAATTATATAGAACCAATATCGTAGTATATTGGTTCTTTTTTTGCACTAAAATTTACTCGAACTGTTTGCTCGAGATTAATAAATTGCTATCTTTGCAGTCCTTTACGGAGGAATAAGGATTTTTGACACTTAATTAGTAAGAATAAAAGCAAAATGTCAGGGATAATTGGAAAAAAAATCGGTATGACCAGCATCTTCGATGCGGATGGTAAAAATATACCGGCTACATTAATAGAAGCAGGACCTAATGTGATAACGCAGGTTAAGAATTCTGATGTAGATGGATATAACGCCGTACAATTGGCATACGACGAAAAAAAGGAGAAGAATACAACTAAGGCTTTGAAAGGACATTTTGCAAAAGCTAAAACCACTCCTAAGAAGAAGGTAGTTGAATTCAGAAACTTTAGAGAGGAATTTGAAGGGCAAGTTGCTCTTGGTAATACAATTGAAGTAGGTCAGGTATTTGACGAAAATGATTTCGTTGATGCTATTGGTACTTCTAAAGGTAAAGGTTTCCAGGGGGTAGTTAAAAGACACAACTTCGGTGGTGTTGGTCAGGCTACTCACGGTCAGCACAACAGGTTGAGAGCACCTGGTGCGATTGGAGCTTGTTCATACCCGGCAAGAGTTTTCAAAGGTTTGAAAATGGCTGGTAGAACTGGTGGAGATAGAGTTAAGGTATTAAACTTGAAAGTATTGAAAGTAATGCCTGAGAAAAACCTTATCCTAATAAGCGGTTCTGTACCTGGTTCAAATAATTCATATATAATTCTTGAGAAATAATGGAATTATCAGTTTTAAATACAAGCGGAAAAGATACTGGCAAGAAAGTTACACTAACTGACACAGTATTTGCTGTTGAACCAAATGATCATGCGATCTATCTTGATGTTAAACAATATTTAGCTAATCAAAGACAGGGAACGCATGCGGCTAAAGAAAGAGCTGATATCGTAGGTTCTACTAAGAAGATCAAGAGACAAAAGGGAACTGGTACCGCAAGGGCTGGTAGTATTAAGTCTCCAATTTTCAGAGGTGGAGGTAGAGTATTCGGTCCAAGACCAAGAAACTACGATATGAAATTGAATAAGAAATTAAAGCAAGTTGCTAGAAGATCTGCTTTGTCTTACAAGGCGCAGGAAAATGCAATTGCGGTAATTGAAGATATCGTGATGGATGCACCAAAGACTAAAGAATACATTAGTCTAATGGACAACCTTTCACTAGGCGCTAAGAAAACACTTATCGTTACTGACGAATTGAACAAGAACTTGATCCTATCAAGCAGAAACGTTCAGAACTCTGCTGTAACTGTTCTTAGCGAATTAAATACATATGACATCCTGAATGCTGATAACATCATCTTCAGCGAAGGAACTATTGACAAACTAGAAAATCAGTTCGGTTAAGATGAGTGTATTAATTAAGCCCTTAGTAACAGAAAAAGTATCTGCCATGAACGAAGATGGTAAGTACGGATTTGTTGTAAGCAAGGATGCAAATAAGATCCAGATTAAGACTGCCGTAGAAAAGGCATACGGAGTAACTGTTGAAAGTGTAAACACTATGGTTTATCCTGGTAAAACAAAATCAAGATATACCAAGTCAAGAATTATCACTGGTACTACTCCATCATTTAAGAAAGCCATTGTGAAAGTATCAGATGGTGATGTTATTGATTTTTACAGTGGTATTTAAAATATAGATTAAAATGGCTGTTAAGAAATTAAGACCGATAACCCCAGGACAAAGGTACAGAGTAGCTCCTGTATTTGACGAGATCACTGCGTCAAAACCTGAGAAGTCTCTTACAAAGTCTACTAAAAGAAATGGTGGTAGAAACAATTCCGGAAGGATGACCATCAGAAACGTAGGAGGAGGTCACAAAAAGAAATATAGAGTAATTGACTTCAAAAGACAGAAGCATAACATTCCTGCAACTGTTAAGTCAATAGAGTACGATCCAATGAGAACAGCCAGAATAGCGCTATTATTCTACGCTGATGGAGAAAAGAGCTATATCATCGCTCCTGAAAACCTTGCGGTTGATACGCAGGTAATTTCTGGACCAGGTGTTGCTCCTGAGGTTGGAAACGCACTACCTCTTTCTGAGATTCCTTTAGGTACGATTGTTCATAACATTGAAATCAAACCTGGTAAAGGAGCTGCAATGGCTAGAAGTGCTGGATCTTATGCACAGCTTGTTGCAAGAGAAGGAAAGTATGCTACTTTGAAACTTCCTTCAGGTGAGATGAGAATGGTGCTTGTTACTTGTTACGCGACTGTTGGTACTGTTTCTAACGGAGACCACATGAACGTAAGACTTGGAAAAGCCGGAAGAAACAGATGGTTAGGTAGAAGACCTAGAGTAAGAGGTGTTGCTATGAACCCAGTTGATCACCCAATGGGAGGTGGTGAAGGTAAATCTTCAGGAGGTCATCCAAGATCTAGAACAGGTCTTTACTCTAAAGGTAAGAAGACAAGAACACCTAAGAAGTATTCAAATAACTTAATTATTAGCAAAAGAAAATAATGGGAAGATCTCTAAAAAAAGGACCATATATCGACTTCAGGTTAGTAAACAAAGTTGATAACATGAATGAGTCTGGTAAGAAGTCTGTGATCAAAACTTGGTCAAGGAGATCAATGATCTCTCCTGATTTTGTAGGCCATACTTTCGCAGTACATAACGGAAACAAATTCATTCCAGTATTTGTGACTGAAAACATGGTAGGACACAAACTTGGTGAATTCTCACCAACAAGGAATTATAGAGGTCATGTTGCCAAAAAAGATAAAGGTAAAAGGTAATGGAAACTACTGAAAGCACAAAAATCAAAAAGTCCGTAAGGATTAGGCTTCAGAAGGAGGCAGCTAAGCAAGCCAAAGAAGAAAACTCTGGAAACCAGGGTGCAGCTGCTGCTGGACTAAAGAACGTACCTACTTCTCCAAGAAAAATGAGAGTAGTTGCTGATATGATCAGAGGTCAAAGAGTAAATTACGCTTTGAACATCTTGAAATTTGAAGCTAAGAAAGGTTCTGGAGTTCTTGAAAAACTTTTGCTTTCAGCCATTGCAAACTGGCAAAGCAAGAATGAAGACGTGAAAATCGAAGAAGCTGATCTTTATGTGAAAGAAATTTCGGTTGATAGCGGAAGAATTCTAAAAAGATTGAGACCTGCTCCTCAAGGTAGAGCTCACAGAATCAGAAAAAGATCAAACCACGTAAACATCGTGATTGATAACCATTCTGAAGAAACTAATCAAGAATCTAATAACGAAAGCAAATAATGGGACAGAAAGTTAATCCAACTGCATTTAGATTAGGAATCGTAAAAGGATGGGATTCTAACTGGTTCGGAGGAAGAACATTCCCTGAGAAGTTAGTTGAGGATCAGAAGATCAGAAAATATTTATACGCAAGGATCCCTAAAGGAGGTATTGCGAAAATAGTGATCGAAAGAACACTAAAAAGAATAACCCTTACTATTCATACTGCTAGACCTGGTGTTGTTATCGGAAAAGGTGGTAGTGAAGTAGATAAGATCAAAGAAGAGTTGAAGAAACTTACTGGTAAGGATCTTCAAATCAATATCTACGAAATCAAAAGACCTGAGCTTGATGCTAAATTAGTTGGAGAGTCTATCGCTCAACAGCTTAAAGCAAGAATCTCTTACAGAAGAGCGATGAAACAAGCGATCTCATCTGCAATTAGAGTAGGGGCTCAAGGAATTAAAATCAAAGTATCTGGAAGATTAGGTGGAGCTGAAATGGCAAGATCTGAGCAGTACAAAGAGGGTAGAATTCCTCTGCATACTTTAAGAGCGGATATCGATTACGCTATTTCAGAAGCTGATACAGTTTATGGAAAGATCGGTATCAAAGTTTGGATCTTCAAAGGAGAGGTATTCGGTAAGAGAGACCTTTCACCAAATGTAGGTTTAGGAAACGAAGGCGGTGGCAATCGTAGAAGAAGACCTCAAGGTGGTAACGATGGAGGACCAAAAAGAAAAAGAAGACAATAATTATAGGCATTAAATAGGTTAACAGAAGATGTTACAGCCAAAAAGAACCAAGTTTAGAAAAAAGCAGAAAGGTAGAGTAAAAGGACTTGCTCAAAGAGGACATACCTTAGCATTCGGTACTTTCGGTATCAAAGCATTGGAGCCTGGATGGATTACAAGTAGACAAATTGAAGCTGCTCGTATTGCCATGACAAGAGCAATGAAAAGAGAAGGTCAGGTTTGGATCAGAATTTTCCCAGACAAACCTGTAACTAAAAAGCCTGCTGAAGTAAGGATGGGTAAAGGTAAAGGAGCTCCAGAATACTGGGTTGCTACTGTTAGACCAGGAACTATCTTGTTCGAATCTGCAGGTGTTCCTAGGGAACTTGGTCAGGAATCTTTGAGATTGGCTGCTCAGAAGTTACCTATCAAAACAAAGTTTGTTGTAAGAAGGGATTATCAAGGATAAGATCATGAAGAATTCAGAAATTAAAGGACTTACGCTTGACGAATTGAAAGGTCGATTGGTTACAGAAGTTGAGAACTATCAAAAATTGAAGTTTGCTCATGACATCACTCCAATTGAAAATCCAAGCAAGATTAAACAAGCAAGAAAGCTTGTAGCAAGAATTAAAACTGAAATCCGAGCTAAAGAGCTTGCTAATTAATACGCAGATGGAAAGAAATTTAAGAAAGGAAAGAGTTGGTCAGGTTGTAAGTAACAAAATGGATAAAACCATAACAGTTACAGTATCAAGAAAGATCAAACACCCAATGTACGGTAAGTTCGTTGCGAAGACTACTAAATTCACTGCCCATGATGCAGACAATGCTTGCGGCATTGGAGATACAGTAAAGATTATGGAGACTCGACCGCTTAGTAAAAACAAGCGATGGAGACTTGTAGAAATTTTAGAAAGAGCGAAATAAGATGATACAGCAAGAATCAAGATTGAGCGTAGCTGATAATAGCGGAGCTAAAGAAGTACTTTGTATTAGAGTACTCGGAGGTACTGGAAGAAGATATGCTTCTGTTGGAGATAAGATTGTTGTTACTGTAAAATCTGCTCTTTCATCTAGTAGCCTTAAGAAAGGTACAGTTTCTAAAGCAGTAATTGTTAGGACTAAGAAAGAAGTTAGAAGAAAAGATGGTTCGTATATCAGATTTGAGGATAACGCAGCTGTTCTTCTTAACACTAACGATGAACCTAGAGGAACTAGGATTTTTGGCCCTGTTGCCAGAGAATTAAGAGAAAAGCAATTCATGAAAATTGTTTCATTAGCACCTGAGGTACTTTAAGTAATTAGAACAATGAAAGTGAAACTAAAAATTAAAAAGGGAGATACAGTAAAAGTTATTGCTGGAAACTCTAACGGTAAAACTGGAAAAGTTCTTGAAGTATTTACTGATAAGAACAGAGCAATTGTAGAAGGAGTTAACATGATCACAAAACATGTTAAACCATCTGCTACAAATCCTGAAGGTGGATTGAACAATACTGAAGCTTCTATACATATCAGTAACTTGATGCTAGTAGATCCTTCAAGTGGAGATGCAACAAGAGTTGGAAGAAAGCTTAATAGCGATAATAAGCTTCAGAGATATTCAAAGAAAACCGGAGAATTTATATAATCATGGCAAACCCTAGATTAAAAGATAAATACTTAGCTGAAATCGTACCTCAATTAAAGGAGAAGTTTCAGTATAAAACAGTAATGCAGGTTCCTAAAATCACTAAGATTTCAATTAATAAAGGAATTGGAGCTGCAGTTGCTGATAAGAAATTGATTGATACTGGTGTTGAGGAATTAACTCAGATCTCTGGACAAAAAGCTGTTCCAACGATTGCGAAAAACTCTATCTCGAACTTTAAGTTAAGAGAAGGAATGCCTATCGGAGCAAGAGTGACTTTGAGAGGAGATAAAATGTATGAATTTCTTGACAGACTAATGACTGTCGCTTTACCAAGGGTGAGAGACTTCAGAGGAATCAAAGACAAAGGATTTGATGGAAGAGGTAACTACACATTAGGAGTTAAAGAGCAAATCATTTTCCCAGAGATTAGCATTGAAAAAGTGAATAAAATATCAGGAATGGATATCACTTTTGTTACCACTGCTAACACAGACGAAGAAAGCTTTGAATTACTAAAAGCGTTTGGTATGCCATTCGCTCGAAAAAACTAATATAATGGCTAGAGAATCAGTAAAGGCTAGAGAAAGAAAAAGAGAAAGACTTGTAGCAAAGTTTGCTGCCAAAAGAGCTGCTTTGAAAGAAGCTGGTGACTGGGAAGGTCTAGACAAATTGCCAAGAAACTCTTCACCTGTTAGATTACATAACAGATGTAAGCTTACTGGAAGACCAAAAGGATACATGAGAAAGTTCGGTATTTCTAGGGTTACTTTCAGAGAAATGGCTTCAGATGGAAAGATTCCAGGAGTTACTAAAGCTTCTTGGTAGATTTTATCTTAATTTTTTCTTATTACGATATAAATCATTAACTTTGCACCCCTGTTCGCGCAGTGGGTTTTAAATTTATAAAGTATATGACAGATCCAATAGCAGATTATTTGACCAGATTGAGGAATGCCATCAAGGCAAATCACAAGGTTGTTGATGTTCCTGCTTCTAATATAAAGAAAGAGATTACTAAGGTTCTTTACGATCAAGGATTTATAAGAAGTTATAAGTTCGAGGATAGTAAAGTACAGGGTAACATTAAAATAGCATTGAAATACAATGCTGCTACTAAGCAATCTGCAATTATCAAATTGGAGAGAGCTAGTAAGCCTGGATTAAGAAAATATAGTAAAGCAGAATCTACTCCTAGAGTATTAAATGGTTTAGGTATCGCTATCATGTCTACTTCTAAAGGAGTGATGACTGGTAAAGAAGCTAAAGCCAACAATGTTGGGGGTGAAGTTCTTTGTTACGTTTATTAATATTTGTGAATAATGTCAAGAATAGGTAAAAAACCGATTACTCTTCCTAAAGACGTTACTGTTACTATAGATGGTAATATTGTAACATCTAAAGGACCTAAAGGAGAGTTAACTCAAACTATCGATCCTGATATGGTTGTGAAGATGGAAGAAGGCCAGGTAGTAGTTGAAAGACCTACTGAGCAGAAGAGACATAAAGCCATGCACGGTCTATATAGATCTTTGATAAACAACATGGTAGAAGGAGTTAGTGAGGGTTATAGCAAAAAGCTTGAGTTAGTTGGTGTTGGTTACAAAGCCGCTGTTTCACAAAATGTTTTGGAACTAAACCTTGGCTATTCACACAACATTTACCTTGCAGTTCCTACTGAAGTTAAAGTTACAGCGGAAACTCAAAAAGGTAAGAACCCAATAGTTACTTTAGAATCAGCTGATAAGCAATTGATTGGACAAGTAGCTGCAAAAATTAGGTCTCTTAGAAAAATTGAACCTTACAAAGGAAAAGGTATCAAGTTTGTTGGAGAGCAAATTAGAAGAAAAGCTGGTAAAACTGCTGCTAAATAATTAGGATATGGCTATTAGCAAAGAACAGAGAAGAAAAAGAATTAGACTAGGGATAAGGAGAAAAATTAGTGGTACTGCTGATATTCCTAGATTGTCTGTATTCAAAAGTAATAAAGGTATCTACGTACAATTGATTGATGATGTAAATGGAACTACAATTACGTCATCTTCTTCGAAAGAAATTGGCCAGGCAGGAAAGGTTAATATTGAAGTTTCAACAAGCGTAGGGAAAGCAATAGCTGAGAAGGCTAAGAAGAGTGGAGTTGAAACTGTTGTATTCGATAGAGGTGGATACCCATATCACGGAAAAGTTAAAGCCCTTGCTGAAGGTGCTAGAGAAGGAGGATTGAAATTCTAATAGCTATGTCTCAGAAGAATATAAAAACATTAAAAGCTAGCGAAATCGACCTTAAAGAAAAGGTTGTAGCAATCAAAAGAGTTGCCAAAGTGGTGAAAGGTGGTAGAAGATTCAGCTTCTCTGCGATTGTGGTTGTTGGTGATGGTAACGGCGTAGTAGGTTACGGATTAGGAAAAGCTAATGAGGTAACTGACGCGATTACTAAAGGTATCGATGATGCTAAAAAGAATCTTGTAAGAGTTCCTGTATTCAGAGGAACTGTACCTCACGAATGTATTGGAAAATACGGAGGTGGTCTTGTATTGTTGAAGCCAGCTTCTCCTGGTACAGGAGTAATTGCAGGTGGTGCAATGCGTGCGGTACTTGAGAGTGCAGGTGTGCATGATGTACTAGCTAAGTCCAAAGGTTCTTCTAACCCACACAACGTGGTTAAGGCAACATTTGATGCTTTATCAAAAATGAGAGATGCTTATTCAGTAGCTCAGCAAAGAGGAGTTTCTTTATCTAAAGTTTTTAACGGATAAGATTATGTCAAAAGTAATTATTACTCAGACAAGAAGTACAATCAAAAGACCTGAGAATCAAAAGTTGACGATCAAGGCTTTAGGATTAGGAAAGATAAATAAGTCAGTTGAGAAAGAATTGACTCCCCAGATTGCTGGGATGATTAAGAAAGTAAGTCATTTAGTTTCTGTTAAAGAATCATAAGATGAGATTAAATACATTAAAACCTGCTAAAGGTTCAGTTAAGTCTGGTAAAAGAATTGGTAGAGGTCAGGGTTCTGGTAGAGGCGGAACTTCTACAAGAGGTCATAAAGGAGCTAAGTCAAGATCTGGTTACAGCCAGAAGCTTGGTTTTGAAGGAGGTCAGATGCCTCTTCAAAGAAGAGTTCCTAAGTTCGGGTTTACCAGTCCAAACAGAGTTGAGACTAAGCCAGTAAACTTAGATGATCTTCAATCTTTGGCCGAAAAAACTAACGCCTCTGAGATCACTCTTGAATTGTTAAGAGAAAATGGTCTTGTTGGAAAGAACGATGTTGTTAAAGTTCTCGGAAGAGGTGAATTGAAAGCTAAATTGAAAGTTACGGCTCATTTGTTTTCTAAGACAGCAAAAGAAGCTATTGAAAAATCAGGTGGAGAAGTTGTTACCCTATAAGGCATGAAGAAATTTTTTACTACCATAAAGAATATATTTTCAATTGAAGATCTAAGAGTAAGAATCCTAAACACATTAGGGTTTCTTATCATTTTCAGACTTGGATCATTCATTGTATTACCTGGAATTGACCCTAATAAAGTAGGGGGTGAAGTAGAAGGTATACTAGGATTTATGGATAACTTCCTTGGGGGAGCTTTTAGTAATGTTTCGGTTTTTGGGTTAGGTATAATGCCTTACATTTCCGCTTCTATTGTTCTACAGTTACTAACAGTTGCTGTACCATATTTCCAGAAATTACAGAAAGAAGGGGATAGCGGAAGAAAAAAGATTAATCAAATAACCAGACTACTCACGATTGCTATTTGTATGGCTCAGTCAGTTGGTTACATCAAAGGTACAGTAAGTAGTGATGCCATATTGATCAATGAGAATTTATTCTTGTTAACATCGATGGTGATTTTGACTGCTGGTACTATATTCTGTATGTGGTTAGGTGAGAAGATCACAGACAAGGGAATCGGTAATGGTATTTCAATGTTAATCATGATTGGAATTATCTCAAGGTTCCCTGGAAGTATATTACAGGAGGCTCTTGCAAGAGGTATGAGTCAGGCGTTAATCTTCCTATTAGAAATATTAGCACTATTCTTCGTAGTAATGGGAGTTGTTGCACTAGTTCAGGCAGTAAGAAGAATTCCTGTACAATATGCGAAGCAAGTAGTGGGTAGCAAAGTTTATGGTGGTCAGAGACAGTACATTCCATTGAAGGTGAATAGTGCTGGAGTTATGCCAATTATCTTTGCTCAATCTCTTATGTTCGTTCCAGCTTTATTAGCAGGGATCTGGGCACAGGATAATGATATTGCGAACTATGTAGGTACTACTTTCAGCCGAATTGAGTCTTGGCAGTACAATACATTATTTGCAGTTCTGATTATTGTATTCACATTCTTTTATACAGCAATAACGATTAATCCTAATCAGATTGCTGATGATATGAAACGTAATGGGGGCTTTATTCCTGGTATTAAGCCAGGTAAACAGACTTCTGAGTTCATTGATAATGTATTAACTAAAGTAACTCTACCAGGCTCTTTCTTCTTAGCAATTGTTGCGATTATGCCAGCATTTGCAATTATAGCAGGAGTGAGTAGTGATTTTGCACAGTTTTATGGTGGTACATCCTTACTAATTATGGTAGGTGTTATACTTGATACGCTGCAGCAAATAGAGAGTCACTTGTTAATGCGTCATTATGAAGGAATGATGAAAAGTGGTAAAGTCAAAGGTAGATCTCAAAACGTAGCAGTAGCTTAATTCGACATGGCAAAGCAAGCTTCCATTGAACAAGACGGAACTATTGTAGAAGCATTGTCGAACGCAATGTTTCGTGTAGAACTTGAGAATGGGCATCAAGTAATTGCTCATATCTCTGGAAAGATGAGAATGAATTACATTAAAATCTTACCTGGAGACAGAGTAAAGTTGGAAATGTCACCTTATGATTTGACTAAAGGTAGAATCGTTTATAGATACAAATAGAGCCATGAAAGTAAAGGCATCAGTAAAGAAAAGAAGTAGCGATTGCAAGGTTATCCGAAGAAAGGGTAAGGTTTATGTAATCAATAAAAAGAATCCAAAATTTAAACAAAGGCAAGGATAGTTATGGCAAGGATTTCAGGAGTCGATATTCCAGATAATAAGAGAGGTGAGATAGGACTTACCTATATATTTGGTATTGGTAAGAGTACTGCTCAACAAATTCTTTCACAAGCAGGGATAGATCCTAATAAGAAAGTAGGAGAGTGGAATGATGATGAATCAAACGCTATTCGTACGATTATTAGTGAAAACTTCAAGGTAGAGGGTGTGTTGAAATCTGAGATTCAACTTAACATCAAAAGATTGCTTGATATTGGATGCTATCGTGGGTTGAGACATAGAAGAGGACTTCCAGTAAGAGGTCAGAAAACTAAAAACAACGCACGTACCAGAAAAGGTAAGAGAAAAACTGTTGCTAATAAGAAGAAGGCTACTAAATAGTATTAGGTAATGGCACAAAAGAGAAAAGATAAAGCGAAAAAGAGAGTTGTAGTTGTTGAGCCAATCGGACAAGCTCATATTAAGGCTTCTTTCAACAACATTATAATCTCATTAACTAATACGCAGGGTCAGGTTATTTCTTGGGCTTCTGCCGGTAAAATGGGATTCAAAGGCTCTAAGAAAAATACACCTTATGCTGCTCAAGTAGCTGCTGAAAACTGTTCAAAGACTGCATATGAACTTGGTCTTAGAAAAGTTGAGGTTTTCGTAAAAGGTCCAGGTGCTGGTAGAGAATCTGCTATCAGAACAATCCAAAATAATGGAATTGAAGTTACAATGATTAAAGATGTAACTCCACTACCTCACAATGGATGTAGACCTCCAAAAAGAAGAAGAGTTTAATAGCTAAATTGATAGATAAGAAATGGCAAGGTATACAGGTCCTAAGACCAAGATAGCTAGAAAATTTAATGACCCAATCTTTGGTCCAAGTAAAGCACTTCAAAAGAAGAGTTATCCTCCTGGACAACATGGTAGAGGTCGAAGAAGAAAGCAGTCTGAATATGCAATTCAGCTTGCAGAAAAGCAGAAAGCAAAGTATACATACGGTTTGCTAGAGAGACAATTCTCTAACGCTTTCGATAAAGCTTCAAGAAAAGGTGGTATCACTGGTGAGGTGTTATTGCAATTACTAGAAGCAAGATTAGATAACACTGTATATAGACTTGGAATTGCTCCTACTAGAAGAGCTGCCAGACAATTAGTTTTACATAAGCATATCACAGTAAATGGTGAAATTGTAAATGTACCTAGTTATCACTTAAGAAATGGTGATCAGATTGGTGTAAGAGAGAAGTCGAAATCTCTTGAAGCAATTACTGATAGCCTTGCAGGAAGATCTATCGCTAAATATAGCTGGTTAGAGTGGGATGGAAGCGAGATGGTTGGAAAGTATCTTAACGCTCCAACTAGAGAAGAGATTCCTGAAAATATCAAAGAACAACTAATAGTTGAACTTTACTCTAAATAATAATTTCCACATTAAATAATTTTAATATGTCAATACTTGCATTTCAAATGCCCGAGAAGGTAGTGATGGAGAAGGCTGATGACTTTCATGGTCTTTTTACCTTTAAACCTCTAGAAAGAGGATACGGGGTTACCATTGGTAATGCATTAAGAAGAATTTTACTTTCTTCTTTGGAAGGTTATGCAATTACAGGTATTAAAATTCCTGGTGTGTTGCATGAGTTTTCAACTATTGAAGGAGTAATTGAGGATGTGTCTGAAATTATTCTTAACCTGAAGATGGTTAGATTCAAGAAGATTTCTGATGTGATTGATAACAAAATCACTATAGCAATCTCTAATCAGTCTCAGTTCAAAGCTGGTGACATTGCTGGATCTACTACTTCATTTGAGATCTTAAATCCTGATCATGTTATTTGTAATCTTGATCCTTCAGCTCAATTCGAAATTGAGATCACGGTTGAGAAAGGTAGAGGATATGTGACTTCTGAAGAAAACAAGCCTGGTGATCAAGTATTTGGTTTTATTCCGATTGATGCGATCTTCACACCAATTAAAAATGTGAAGTATTCAATCGAGAACACAAGGGTTGAGCAGAAGACTGACTATGAGCAGTTAATTTTAGATATCGAAACTGATGGATCGATTCACCCAGAGAATGCTCTTAAGGGTGCGGCGAATATATTAATACAACACTTCATGTTATTCTCTGATCAGACAATGATCCTTGATACTCATGATAAAGGAGAGCCTGAGGCAGTGGATGAGGAGTTGTTACACATGAGAAAATTATTGAAGACCCAATTGAACGATCTAGATCTTTCAGTTAGAGCTTACAACTGTCTTAAAGCTGCAGATGTAAAAACTCTTGGAGATCTTGTAAGACTAGAGATTTCTGATATGATGAAATTCAGAAACTTTGGTAAGAAGTCATTGGCGGAATTGGAACAGTTAGTTGCTGAGAAGAACCTTACTTTTGGTATGGATCTATCAAAGTACAAACTTGATGAGGAATAATTGAAATGAGACACGGTAAGAAATTTAATCACTTAGGAAGAAAAGCTCCGCATAGAAAAGCGATGCTTTCCAACATGGCTACTTCTTTGATCGTTAATAAAAGAATTAACACTACTGTAGCTAAAGCAAAGGCACTTAAGAAATATGTAGAGCCTTTAATTACCAGAGCTAAAGATGACAGTACTCATTCAAGAAGAACTGTTTTCTCTTACTTGCAGGATAAAGAATCTGTAAAAGTATTGTTCGGTGAGGTTGCTGATAAAGTAGGTAACAGACCTGGAGGTTACACAAGAATCATCAAAACAGGTTTCAGACTAGGAGATAATGCTGAAATGTGTATGATGGAATTGGTAGACTTCAACGAGTTACTACTTGGGGAAGCTAAGCCAGCTAAAGCTAAGACCAGAAGAAGTAGAAGAGGTGGTAAGAAAGCTGCCACTGAAACTGTAGAAGAGGTGAAAGCTGAAGAGGCTGTAGTAGAGGAAGCAAATGAAGAAGTAGTTGAAGAAACTGCTGCTGAAGAAGTTCAAGAAGCAGCTGCAGAAACAAGTGAGGAAGCTAATGCTTCTGACGCTGAAGATGCTGCTGAAGGTGAAGGTTCAGAAGAAGAGAAAAAAGATTGATTTCTCTGAAACAAAATATTGAGGGATTGGACGTAAGTCTAATCCCTTTTTTTTTGTCTAAACCTACCGAGTTAGTATTTAATTCTTATTTTTGTCGGACTTTTCAAAGGTCGCTAAACAACATATTCAAAAACGATTTGGAAATCATCCCGCAGGGCGGACAAATGTGATCCATAAAAGAATCGATTATATACACATGAAATACATTAGCGGTACAGAAGCAATTTTAATGTTAGAGGATGGAACAATTTTTAATGGTACAGCCATTGGAAAGAAGGGTACATCCGGAGGTGAAATCTGTTTTAATACAGGAATGACAGGTTATCAGGAAATATATACTGATCCTTCATATTTTGGTCAAATCATCGTTAACACTACTTCCCACATCGGGAACTACGGCGTAAACGACGATGAACAGGAATCAGCGGATCCTAAAATTACGGGACTAGTAGTTAACTCTTTCTCAAACGGATTTAGTCGAAAAACTGCTGATGACGGATTACAAGAGTATTTAGAAAAGAATAATACTGTTGGAATCGCTGATGTTGATACTAGAAAGATCGTTCGACACATTAGAAGCAAAGGTGCCATGAACGCTATTATATCTTCTGAGATCTTCGATGTAGAGGAACTAAAGAAGAGATTGGCTGAAGTTCCATCGATGGAATCACTAGAACTTGCTACAAAAGTGAGTACAAAAGAGCCGTATGAGGTAGGTTCTCCTGATGCTAAAATTAAAGTGGCTGTTCTTGATATTGGTGTTAAGAAATCAATTCTTACCAATTTCACTGATAGAGGAGTGTACTGTAAGGTATTCCCAGCTGAGACGAAGTTTGAAGAAATGGAGAGTTGGAATCCAGATGGATATTTTGTTTCTAATGGACCAGGTGATCCTGCAGCAATGGATTATGCAGTAGATACTGTTAGTGAAATTCTTAATAGAGACAAACCTCTATTTGGAATTTGCCTTGGACATCAAATCATAGCAAGAGCTAATGGCATTTCAACCTACAAAATGCACCATGGACACAGAGGGATAAATCACCCGGTGAAAAACTTAGAATCTGGCAAAAGTGAAGTTACTAGCCAGAATCATGGTTTTGCAGTAGACATGGAAGCTGTAAAGAATTCGAATAAAGTTACTTTGACCCATACAAACCTAAATGATGAAACTGTTGAAGGTATATCTGTGAATGGCAAACAGGCATTCTCAGTACAATACCACCCAGAATCATCTCCTGGACCACACGATTCCAGGTATCTATTTGATCAATTTTTACAATTACTAACTAAAAATTAACAAAACGATGAGTTTAATTGAAAGCGTTCACGCCCGTCAGATTTTTGATTCTAGAGGCAATCCTACTGTTGAAGTGGATGTTGTAACTGAAAATGGTTTTTTGGGTAGAGCTGCTGTTCCATCAGGAGCTTCAACTGGTGAAAATGAAGCTGTTGAGCTAAGAGATGGAGATAAGTCCAAATACATGGGTAAAGGTGTATTGAAGGCAGTTGAAAATGTAAATGATCTTATCGCTCCTGAAATTATTGGTTTCCCGGCTACAGATCAGAGATTGATCGACAAGATCATGATTGAGTTAGACGGAACTGATAACAAAGGAAAAATCGGAGCTAATGCTATTCTTGGAGTTTCATTGGCAGTTGCTAAAGCTGGAGCTGCTGAAATGGGTCTTCCTTTATACAAATACATTGGAGGTGTAAATGCTTATACATTGCCTGTTCCAATGATGAATATCATTAATGGAGGTTCACACTCTGATGCACCTATCGCATTTCAGGAATTCATGATCAGACCTGTAGGAGCTCCTACATTTACTGAAGCACTTAGAATGGGTTCTGAGATTTTCCATAACCTTAAGAGCATTCTTAAAGCAAAAGGTCTTAGTACTGCAGTTGGGGATGAAGGTGGATTTGCTCCTAATTTCTCTGGTGGTACTGAAGAGGCTCTGGGTTCAATTTTGGATGCTATTGAGAAAGCTGGATATAAGGCAGGTTCTGACGTTACGATTGCTCTCGATTGCGCATCTTCAGAATTCTATGTAGATGGAACTTATGACTACACAAAATTCGAAGGTGATTCTGGAGTTATTAGAACAAAAGAAGAGCAAGTAGACTACTTAGCTGAGTTAATCTCAAAATATCCGATCGATTCAATTGAAGATGGATGTGCTGAGACTGACTGGGATGCGTGGGCAATGCTTACCGCAAAAATTGGTGATAAGTGCCAATTGGTAGGTGATGACTTGTTTGTAACTAATGTTAAGTTCCTTGAAAGAGGTATTAACGAAAAAAGTGCGAACTCTATTCTTATCAAAGTAAACCAAATCGGTACTTTGTCTGAAACATTAGATGCTATAGAAATGGCCCACAAAGCTGGATTTACTGCTGTTGTTTCTCATAGATCAGGTGAAACTGAAGATGCAACAATTTCTGATATTGCTGTTGCAACAAACGCTGGTCAGATCAAGACTGGTTCAGCTTCAAGATCTGATAGAATGGCTAAGTACAATCAATTATTAAGAATTGAAGAGGAATTGGGTGAAACAGCCCATTTTCCACAGAAATAATTACAATTTTTTTGATTGCTAAAAGTCCTAATCATTTGAATTAGGACTTTTTTTTTATCTTTATTGTCAAATCAAACACCAAATGTTAAATAAGATCCCTAAGATTTTTAAGAATTTCTACTTTTTAAGCGGTCTATTTTTTGTGGTTTGGATGCTTTTTATTGATTCTGCAGATGTGTTTACTCATTCAAAATTGAAAGGTAAATTATCTGAAATTGAATCTCAAAAGGCGTTTTACGAGCAAAAGATAAGCGAAGTAGAAGCTGATCGTGAGGCATTACTAAACAATGAGGAGCTGTTGGAAAGGTTTGCACGTGAAAAGTATTTCATGAAGAAACCTGATGAAGATGTATTCGTTGTAGTTGACAAAGATTAATCGCGTGAAAACAAAATTTATAGTAGTAATTCTATTGGGATTTCTGTCTTTTCCCAGCTTTAGCCAAGTTTCATTTCAAGAAGGAGCAACGCCATTAGAGCGTATGTATTCTGGTGGTGGTTTCGGTCTTAACTTTAACAGAGATGTGTTTTCATTAAGCCTTTCTCCAATTCTGGGTTATATGATCACTCAAAGGTTTTCTGCTGGGATAGGTATTCCATATCAGTTCAATTCGTACAGTCAGATCGATATCCAGACTAATGATTTTGGAGCTAGGTTATTTGGTCGGTTTCAGGTGATTGATCAGCTTTTTGCTTACACAGAATTTGAATATTTGAATTTTGAGTTTGTAAATATTCAGGATCCTGATAATAATATACGTCAGGGGTTTGATAGTTACTTTTTTGGATTAGGTTACTCCAGTCCAAGACCGGGTACTCAATTCAATATAATGGGCATGTACAATATATTGTGGCAGGAAAATGTTGCTTCTCCTTACAATAGCCCATGGTCATTGAGAGTGCAAGTCACAATTCCTTTGGGAGGAATTGGAAGAAGAAGATTTTAGTACATTAAATAAGTTTACTCATTGCCATCATATACCCGAAGTGTAATCCTTCATGTGTATTATTGAATACCAAGGCGTCTTCAAAGCTAGTCAGCTCTACACCATAACTAGTCTGGTAAGTGTTGTATCCATTAAAGACCTTTTGATCAAAGTCTTCTTTAGTTTTTGAAACTAAAGTCAGTAACTGAGCAGTGATGAAATCTAAGTCTTCCTTGGTGTATATCCTTGAAGGAGCTGAACCTTTTCTGAATTCTTCAATATTTTCATTCGACAAAGACGATCCAACACCTGCGTTTTTATAGCAAAGCAATTGTTGAGTCACTAACACATGACCCAGGTTCCACATCATGTTATTTTTGTAACCCTGCGGGATTATATTCAATTGCTCAACAGTAAATTTTGAGGCAAGTTTGATCATGTTGTTTCTTGTTGTTTCCAGAATGTTAAAGGCCTTGTCCATATTAGTTAGGTATTAATTCAGATGGGAAATCAATTTGATATTCTTCAGCAAGAGTTTTAAGGTCTTCTACTACAGGTTTTAGTAATGGAATTCCTTCTTTGCTTCTAATGGCTTCAAATTCTCTTTCAGGATCTCCTGGAATCAAAACTTTTTCCTGTCCATTCACTGTTTCAGCGTTTCTAAAGGTTCTAATCCAATTATCAATGTGCTGAAAATATTCTTCTTTTGGCCTAAAAGCATCTACTCTCATCGCCCCAAGAAAATGTCCTAAACCTTCACCAACAGGATTTTCAGAAGGTGAAAGGAAGCTTACAAACGGAGGAACCCAAGGACCATAATTGGCACCAGAAAGAACTGCCGAGAAAATATCTACAATTGATGATAATGCATAACCTTTGTGAGAACCATGCTCTCTATCACCACCCAACGGTAATAACGCTCCACCTTCCTTTACTCCTGAAGAGTTTGTTGTTGGATTACCATCTTTATCCTGAACCCAACCCATTGGCGCATCTTGTTGCTTTCTTTGTAGAATTTCGAGCTTACCATTTGCTGCGGTAGTTGTAGCCATATCAGCAACAAAGTCATCTTCTTCACCAGCTGGGATAGCAATGGAAATTGGGTTTGTTCCAAGCATTCTTTCTTTGGAAAAAGTTGGTGATACCAATGGACTAGCATTTGTCATACTCATTCCTATCATGTCTTTTTCCAGAGCAATCATGGAATGGTATCCGGCTATTCCATAGTGGTTTGAGTTCTTCACTGAAACCCATCCTGATCCATATTTTTCAGCCATTTCTGTAGCTAACTCCATAGCATATGGAGCTACTACTAATCCTAGTCCAGCATCACCATCAACAACTGCAGTGGTTGGAGTTTGGTGTACTATTTTGATATTGGGTTTAGGGTTTATTCTCCCCGCTTTATACAATCTCACGTATCCCGAAAGTCTTGCAACTCCGTGTGAGTCAACACCTCTTAAATCAGCTGACAATAATACATTTGATGCTAATTCTGAATCTTCTTCGCTGCACCCGATTGATTGTAATACTTGCTTTGTGAATAGCTTTAAGTCTTGATAGGTATAGTTCATAAGGCTAAATTTCCGGGCCAAAATTAGAAACATTTTGGCAATCAGCCTTGGAAGAAATGAATTAAATCACTTTGTTATAGACCTTTGATAATGTGTTCAGAAGAACACCTTCTTTCAGGGCATAAGCTGAAACCCTAATATTTGATAAATCCAATGTGTTTAGCACAAAATCAACGAGAATAACAGCAACTACAATCATCTCAACTCTCAATGGAATCATGCCTGGGATATTGAGTCTGTCGGATTCTTTTTTTGATATAATATCCTTCACAATTGAGTAATAGTGATCTATTGGAAGAGGGAATTCTGTTTCATCCGGATCTTTTTCAAGATTTTCTTCCATCCTGTAAATGTCACTAAGGGTATCAAATGTCCCTGAAGATCCAATTAAGGTGCTGATGTCGTACTTCTTTGATTCTTCAATTAGTGGCTGAAGCTCTTTCAGAAGATAAGATTCGAGAGATTCTTTTTCCTGTAACGAAATTGGATCATTTTGATGAAATCGATCGATTAGTCTCTGTCCCCCAATCTCAAAGCTTCTTTTCCAAAAGATTTTTTTGGAGTTGGCAATTATGAATTCTATGCTTCCACCACCGATATCCATTATTAATGAAGGGTCACTTCCAATTTTTAAGGCTTGCTTGACACCATTATAGATATATTCTGCTTCTTCATCACCAGAAATAACTCTAACTTCGATTCCTGTCTTCTCTTTGATTTTTTTAGTGAGATCAGATCCATTCTTTGCATTGCGAATAGCGCTGGTAGCAGTAGCAAAGATTTGAGTTGTATTTTCAATCTCAATTGTTTCCTTGAATCGTTTAAGAGCTTTGATCGCTCTTTTTTCTGCTTCTTCTGTGATAAAACCTTTGGAAATACCTCCCTTACCAAGTCGAACGGCAGTTTTTTCTTTATGCAGCACCTTTAGTTCGCCATCATTAACTGATGCGATCAGGAGGTGGAAAGTATTGGTGCCCATATCGATTACTGCAATTTTCATTTGCTTCGACTTAATTCGCGCAATATAAATAATTCGATGACTTTATTGCCTGAAAACAAAAAATCTTCTTCAAAAAGTCATATTATATTTTTATAAACGGAATTCTCAGCTACCACAGTTCATTTTTTCAAATATCTTTGACGAATTCAAATAAATAATCGACAAAAGTGAACAAATCGACCCAAGAGAAAATCGAACATCTAGAGCAGCTGAACCAAAAAGCGCTTGAAGGTGGTGGTTTAGACAGAATTGAAAAACAGCACCAAAAAGGTAAGTTAACCGCAAGAGAAAGAATCGAATTGTTGCTTGATAAGGATTCCTTCCAGGAGATCGGCAAATTTGTTACTCACCGTGCAAAGGATTTCGGATTGGATAAGCAAGTTATTCTTGGAGATGGTGTAGTTACCGGATACGGTACAATAGACCAACGGTTGGTTTATGTTTTTAGTCAGGACTTTACAGTATTCGGTGGATCTCTATCTGAAACTCATGCTGAAAAGATTGTTAAGATTATGGATTTGGCCATGAAAAATGGTGCACCGGTTATAGGTTTAAATGACTCAGGAGGAGCAAGAATTCAGGAAGGAGTTGTGTCTCTTGGGGGATATGCAGACATATTTTATAGAAACACATTGGCTTCTGGGGTAATTCCTCAGATTTCGGCTATTATGGGACCATGTGCTGGTGGAGCTGTATACTCTCCTGCAATAACAGACTTCATCATGATGGTTGAGAATAGTTCCTACATGTTTGTTACAGGTCCGAATGTTGTAAAAACCGTAACTCAGGAAGAAGTTACATCAGAAGAGCTAGGTGGCGCATCCACTCATGGTGCAAAAAGTGGAGTTTCACATTTCTCATGTACAAATGAGGCTGAGTGTATTCAAAGAATTAGGAAACTATTAAGTTTTATGCCGCAGAATTGTGAGGATGCACCTCCTTCTGTAGCATATGATTTGCAAGCTGATGAGACAAGATCAGTATTGGATGGAATTCTTCCTGATAACCCAAATCAACCTTATGATATTAGGGAAGTAATTGAGGGTATTGTTGATGAGGAAAGTTTCCTGGAAGTTCATAAAGACTTTGCGGAGAATATCGTGGTTGGTTTTGCTAGACTAGCAGGTCAGAGTATTGGTATTGTGGGTAATCAACCAGCATCATTAGCTGGTGTTTTGGATATTGACGCATCTACAAAAGCAGCTCGATTTGTAAGGTTTTGCGATTGCTTTAATATTCCACTTCTTGTTTTGGAAGATGTTCCAGGTTTCTTACCAGGCACTGATCAGGAATGGAATGCAATTATTACAAATGGGGCTAAACTATTATATGCTTTTAGTGAGGCAACAGTTCCAAGAGTAACTGTAATTACCAGAAAAGCATATGGAGGTGCTTATGATGTAATGAACTCCAAGCACATTGGTGCTGATATGAACTTTGCTTGGCCAACTGCAGAAATCGCGGTGATGGGTGCAAAGGGAGCTTCTGAAATTATTTTTAAGAAGGAAATCAATAGTGCTGATGATCCTGAAGCAAAATTACAGGAGAAGGTTGATGAGTACACTGAGAAGTTTGCCAACCCTTATATTGCTGCGGGAAGAGGATTTATTGACGAAGTGATATTGCCTCACAATACAAGAATTAAATTAATCAATGCATTCTCAATGCTGAAAAATAAGGTTGATAAGTTACCTAAGAAAAAACATGGTAACATTCCTTTATAAAGACTTAGAATATGGATAGTAAAAGCAAAGAATTTCTTTACAAATACTTAAATAATGCATCACCAACTGGATTTGAGTCTTCTGGGCAGGAAATCTGGTTGGATTATATGAAACCACATATTGATTCTTATATCACAGATACTTATGGTTCTGTTGCAGGAATAATAAATCCCGAATCAGAATATAAAGTTGTGATTGAAGCACATGCAGATGAGATTAGTTGGTTTGTAAATTACATAACTGAGGAAGGATATATATATGTAATCAGGAATGGAGGTTCGGATCATCAAATAGCGCCTTCTAAAAGAGTTAATATCCATACTAAAAAAGGTATTGTAAAAGGTGTTTTCGGTTGGCCTGCGATTCATGTAAGAAAAGACAAAGAAGAGGCGCCATCATTGAAAAATATCTTTATAGATGTTGGGGCGGAAAGTAAAGATGAGGTTCTCGAGATGGGAATTCATGTAGGCTCTGTTATCACTTTTGAGGACGAATTGACAGAATTAAACGGGAAATTTCTTTGTGGTAGAGCATTAGATAACCGCATAGGCGGTTTTATGATTGCTGAAGTTGCAAGAAGAATAAAGGAGAATGGTATTAAACTTCCTTTCGGATTGTATGTCGTAAATGCGGTTCAGGAAGAGATCGGATTAAGAGGAGCTGAGATGATGGCTCACAGAATAGCACCTGATGTGGCGATTGTAACAGATGTTTGTCATGATACGCAATCACCAATGTATAATAAGAAAACAAGCGGTGACAATAAGGCTGGTGGTGGACCTGTTCTTTCGTATGGTCCGGCAATACAAAATAACCTAAGGGATATGATTATAGATGTTGCTGAAAAAAATGATATTCCGTTCCAAAGACTTGCACTATCTAGAGCTACAGGGACAGATACCGATGCTTTTGCTTACTCTCGAGATGGAGTTGCTTCAGCTTTAATTTCACTTCCTTTAAAATATATGCATACAACTGTGGAGACAGCATCATTGGCAGATATTGAGAATGTTATTAACCTTATCTACAATACAGTTATTACCATACAAGATCGTCAGGATTTTAGATATATAAAATAAAGATTTAATAGTCTAATTAATAATAGGACTGCTTAAATTGGCAGTCCTATTATTTTTTATGGCTATTTATATTGATCAAATTGGTAATAAAATTGATTTACAATCCACTCCACTCCGGATTGTATCATTGGTCCCTTCTCAAACTGAATTATTAATAGATCTTGGTTTAGCTGACAAAGTTGTAGGTAGAACCAAATTTTGCATTCATCCCGCAGAAACCGTTAAAAGTATTCCTGTTATTGGAGGAACAAAAAGTTTTCATTTTGAAGAAATTGAAAGACTGAAACCTGATATTATCATTGGTAATAAAGAAGAAAACTATCAGGATGGAATAGAGGCGTTACAAGATAAATATCCAGTTTGGTTGAGCGATATTTTTAATCTGGAGGATTCTTTACAAATGATATCTGATTTTGGGAAAATGTTTAATGTAAAGGATAGAGCAAATACCTTGGTTAGCCAGATTAGTGAAGAATGGGAATCAATCAGAGATTCTTTTCAAGGGAGAGTACTTTATATGATCTGGAGGAAACCTTATATGGTGGCCGGAAAAAATACGTTTATTGATTCGGTTTTAGACCACCTGGGTTTTGAAAACATTGTTCTGCAACAACGATATCCAGAGATTGATGAATATATTATAAAGGAATACAAACCGTCACATGTATTTCTATCATCAGAACCTTTTCCATTTAGTACAAAACACATAGATGAGATAGCTGGGATGATCCCTGGAGTACAAATCTCACTGGTAGATGGCGAAATGTTTTCCTGGTATGGGTCAAGGCTCGTTGAGGCGGCTAAATACTTTAAGGGGCATCTCAAAGATTTATTATCTTCTTAAAGAAGCCAGTACTTCCCTAGGTCTTATCTATCACACTTTCATCTCTATCGATAGCAATGGCCCGTTCATCGTTTTTTCCAGTTTTTCAAGCATTTTATAGGCATATTTAAGTTTAGCCGGGCACTTAAGCATTATCTCGTGGAACAAGTTTGAGGAAGATTTTCTTTAAACAAATTATTGCTTTCAAGATTATAGAATAAACTGATGCCGCCATTTAAAAAAATCAGGAGTGTTCTTGGCTTGATGATCATATCTCTGATTTACCTGCCAATTTCGGGGATTGCACAATGTATTGATAGCAATCCTGATATCTCCAATACGTCTTCACTAAACGGCCTACTAGGTCAAAGTTTCGTTGCGTCCTGCAATGGCTCATTGCAAACGGTGAAATTGCTAACCAATGCAAGTAACGCAGGACTTACACTAGGTGTATTCGAAGGTGATGGGACCGGAGGTACCTTATTAGGATCAGTATCCTCAATCAGTTTCTCAGCATCAGCAAATCTTACCGACTATAAAACGATTGACCTTTCTGGACAAGGAATTACCCTAACCAGTGGAGATACATACACTTTTGCATTCACTTCAGGGAGTCCGCAATCAATAGTTTATGATGCCAATGCCAGCTACACTGACGGACAACT
>JANSWY010000011.1 GCA_024743255.1 bacterium
CGCCAAGACTCTTTATGAGTTAGGCAGCAAAAACCAATATTACTTTCAGATATTGAATAATTCCGGGGATGTCTTATTTGTCAGTAAGATTCCTTACTCCATCCAAAACCTGGCATCAGGCGCTAGGCTCATGATCAAATTAGCTTCTGACAGAGCTAACTATCAAACACAGATTAAAAACGAACAGACCTATGTTGTTCTCACAAATCAAGGCAAAGAAGTAGCTATTTCTGATAGAGGCTTTCAGTTGGATGAAGAAGTGGAATTATTTGTAGACAATGCTCTCAAATTCTTTACTGAAGAATATAATGAAAGAAATTTCTCACAAACTGTGAGATACCTGGGAGTTGATGGAAGAAATGCAGAAGTCTACAATTATCAGGTCAGTGCGGTTTATCCGAACTGGACTTCAAGATTCAGCAATAAAGAATTCCTTCAACTTTTCGCGCAGACCCTATTTAACTGCACTCCAGCTCATGTCAACATAAACTTAGTTGGCCTAAACAGAGGAGATATGGGGAAATTTGAGGATGTGTACTTCCAGTTCATGGATGAAATGGGCGCAGAAGCCAGTGATAAGAATAAAAATTTGGATCAGTTAAAAACCAGGATCCTTGATTTACTAACTCTAAAAGATCAGGACTGAGATGAGTGTTCAAGACGAAAAATATTCCCAGACTGCAAATAAGAACCCATTCCCAGGATTACGGCCTTACGCTGAGGAAGAAGCATCTTTTTTCTATGGCAGAGAAACCGAAAAGCATCAACTTCTCAGACGTCTCACAAAAGATAGGTTAGTTGCTGTTGTGGGAGATGTTGGAGTTGGGAAAACCTCGTTTGTCAATTGTCAGATTATCCCAGCTCTTAGAAATGGGTTTATCGCAAATGGAAGCAGTCATTGGGATATCGTTCAGTTCAGACCTGGACAAAAGCCTATTGAAGCGCTAGCATTAGCATTTTTCAGATTAGTCGTACAATTTGAAGGAACATCAAGGATCCAACCGGATTTAAATTTAGAGTTTGAAGAAACTCTGAGACATACTAAGTATGGTATTATTGATCTGGTAGAAAAAATCGCGGAGCTAGCTGGAAACACAAATAATGGAAATGGCTCAAATAAAACCAATACGCTAATATATATTGACCACCTTGAGGACATTATGAGTCAAGGTGCTAATTCACTTGAAGTAAAAACTTTCATAGTAAGACTTCAGGAATTGATTCAGCAAAATGCTTATCCAATATCTGTAATTGCTACACTCAGAACTGATTCTTTGAGAAGTTTTTCAAAGCATCATGAGTTATTGGAAAACCTTAATCGTAATCAGTTCCCTCTGGAAGAATTAGGGAGACCAGATTTAATGGCTTTACTTTCACACAATGTGAATAACGGCTATATCAAGATAACAACTGATTTCCTGAATCACATAAATCAATATTACAGAGAGAACCCAATTAACCTTTCGGAATTCCAGTATTTCATGAAAACCTGTGTGTATCAATATCAGCTTACAGGAGATGAAATGCAACCAATGGACATCCCTAACATTGATGATGTGGGAGGTTTGGATACTGCAATGGCTTCTCAGCTGGATAAACTGTATGATAAAATCGGATCGAAAAAGCAGCGTTTTGCCACATTAATCTTTCAGGCAATTACTCAACAAGCAAAATCCGGTGAAATCAGTCTGATACCGAGAAGCGTTATTGAGATTTCTGAGATTACTAATATCGAATACCAGGATATTATTGAGATTGCTCAATTATTTAGCTCAAATAACTACGGAGTTCTCAATGTTTACAATGAGCAAGATATTGAAGGAAGACTAGGTTATCTGGATCAACTAATTGATCCCATTTCGATGGAAATCAACAAAATCCTGGAGCAAATATCTGGTTTCTTACAAGATGCTGATACCAATCTGGAGCAACAGCGAATTCTGCGAGAAATGCATCAAATCTTTGATAGGTTACAGACCATCGCAGTAGAAAATCCAGATATTCTTGATTCCAGAGAGATCCAGTTAGATGCGGAACAGATATTGGACCAACTAAATACCAATATTGCAGAGCTGGAAGCTGAAAAAGATCCTTCAAAAAGGCATTTAATCTCCGATATGGAGAGAGTGAGCTTATTACTTGACCAAACTAAGAACCGTATCTGGAATTTTAGCATCATAACTGTCGCTTCTGAAGTGGCGGTCCAGGAATGGCCGAAACTCTCTGAATGGATGTGGCAGGAGCAGCAGAATGCTTCTCTGTATTCTGATTTGGCTAAAGATGTTGAAAAGGAGGAGCCATATTATGAAGGGCGTAAATTTGAAACAACCAGAGACTGGTATCAAAAATTACAGCCTCATGAAGGTTGGGCCAGAAGGTATGGCTTCAATTTCAAAGCTGTAGACGAGTTCTATAGAGAAAGTGAGCTAAAGTATCAGGGAATTCTTGAAGATAAAGACACTGATGAAAAGTCAAGACTTCAGAAATCAAGAAGAAGCAGGAATGCCAGAATCTTTATGGTTGCGATGGCACTTATCTTTATTGGAATCCTTGCTTACACCTCTAAAGTAACAAACGAACAAGTGGAAAGTGCTCGTGAAGCCAGAGATAGTTTGAGTCAGAAGGAAAAAGAAATCGCGGAGCTTCAAAGGAATGCAGATACTGTAAAACACTACGCTGATATTCTAATTGCAAATGCAAATAGAGCAAATAATGCGGCGGATAGCACAAGAGAACTATCGGAACAATATGCCGCATCAGCAGAAGCTAATAGAGAACTTGCCAGAAATGCCAGCAGTACACTGGAGTCAATTAAGAAGCAGCAAAAAGACATCACAAGTCAGCTTTCCAGTGCTAAAAAATTGCTCTCAAGTACAGTTTCGCTCAAAGAGTATCTATCACTATTAGAATCAATCCGGCAGCAATCTGAATTGGCCAGAAAGCAACTGGAAAATAATGACGACCCCTTGGCGGTAAGACCTTCTTTAAATACTGTTTATGAGCAGTACGTATTGATAACAGATGGAATGGAGCAGTTTGAGGGCCAACCTTTTTTGGATAGTACAGATATTCAGGATGTATTTAACATCACCAGAAATCACCTGTTTGCCACTATGAATACCGCAGTACACAAGTTTGAAGAACAAACGGCTTTAAACAGCATATCCAAACCCTATATGATTGGCTCTGTGAAGGGCAAGTCTCCAAATAGTTCAACGGTACTGGTTGCATCAACCGACGGTGAGTTTGTCCCACTTCTGCAGGTATTGGAGGTTAGTGATGACAGAATAGAAAAGACTGATGAGCTAAAATTACCTCGAGATGCATCCCTTGGATTTATCTCAATTGGTAGCTCCCGCAAGTTTACAAATGCTATGCTTGGCCTAAGACCAATCAATAAGGACCGAAGAGGTCTTGCATATTTAAATGCCAGCAGGGAGTTGAAGACTATCAAACATCCTGTACCTCCCGTGGAGATGTACGCACTTAGTGAAAATGAGTATTTAAGCATAGATCAGAATTCAAATGTATTCCTACTTCAGACTGATGGTTCAAAGGTGGACTCCACAAAAATCTACAACGGAGGGAAAAACAACTACCTGGCTTCTGACTATGCTGAGGTTGGATCAGAAAAGCTTTTATTTCTTGGGTTCTCAGATGAAGCCGGGGCAAACACAAGTATTATTAAGCTTACTTTCAGAGGAGAAAATAAGATGGCTCGAGAAGATTTTGCAAGATATGCCAAACACAAAGTTATTTCTGCCATCACATTTGTTGACAACAAGAACTGGTTGGTTGTTGGCAATCGACAAGGGGAGCTGTTCTTTCATGCAGCAACCACAAGCCTTCCCCTGATTTACGAAGCACTTTCAGATCACAATACCAAAGGTGTCAATTGCATTACCTCTAATCCGATTCAATCAATAGTTCTATCTGGTGGTAGGGATGGAATTGTTAATGTCTGGAATATCGAAGATTTGGAAGAAGCTCTTGAACAGCAAAAAACATATGTTCCTCTCAACTTTGATGAATCGGCACCTATCAGGGACATGTTGTTCGTGGATGACAATACATTTTTAGTGGCAGCAACTGATGAAGGGCTGGATCAGAGAAATGGACTTATTACTGTCCTGCGTCTCAACTTTGATGAACTGGGTGGAGCCCTAAAAAAACTGAATGAATCTTTCTGATAAATATTGGAAGAAATGAGAATGACTAATTACATAGCATCTATAATTAAAATTGGCTTAGTCTGCGTCTTCATTACTCAGGCAAATACGATCACTGCTCAGGAAGAAACTAATGCTCTTGACGAAATTCAGCGACTCTACGATGATGATAAGTTTGAGGAAGCGTACAATTATCTTTCTTTTCAGGTTGAACCTCTGTTTTCCAAAGAATCAATTGATAATAAATTAGAAATTCTTAAGTGGGGCATTAAACTAAGTTTTCTGTTGGAACGATTTAATGATCTTGACAACTACTTAAATAGATACATGTCCTTTGAACCGGACATACCTCTAACAGAATTCAGCAACCCTCAGCTTAAAACCTATATTTCTAAACTACTTGATTCCCAAAGTAAAAGCCTTGTTTACGTTTATAAACACCCGCAAAACATTGATTTGGCTCCTGCTACAATTACCATTTACAGAAAAAATGATATCGAAAGATTAGGTGCCAGAAATCTAATAGACCTAATGCGTATTACTCCAGGTTTCGCAGAATTGGGTGACAACAATGAGCGTGTCATTGGAACCCGAGGAAGCAGCAATACAACCTTACAAGACATTTTATTTCTGATCAATGGTCACAGAATAACAGATCTTCTAACCAGCACCAATGCTCCAGATTGGATCAGTCTGGATTATGTAGAACAAGTAGAACTGGTGAAAGGACCTGGTTCGGCTCTTTATGGTGGAAGTGCATTTAATGGTGTTGTCAACATTGTAACCAAAGACGGTAGAAAGAACTATCAGGAGATATCTGTTGATGTAGGAAATGGTGGTGATATCAATGATATAAATCACTACAATTACAAAGTCAATTATCAATTTGCCAAAAAAATCAAGAGCTCTGAAAATCTGTACCTATCTGCAACACTACTTCAATCTGCAGGAAGTATTATAGATTATGCCCAGAGTGAAGAACAACTGGTGCTAGATGATGTAAGCGGAGATTCTGTATTAAGAAGTGCGGACCTGGATGGAACTGAATTCATCAACCGATATGCACCAAGCTATGATATCCTATTAAACTATCAAAGAAGAAACTTACAAGTTACTGCAAATCTACAATCCAGTACATTCATTTATTCGAGACCGTCCTCTCTTAACTTGTGGCAATCTTTAGAAGCTGACACTTTAAGAAACTTAAGAAGAAGAACCGATAGACGTCAATTTGTACAGCTGGAATGGTCTCTGCCTCTTAATTTGAGATTGAAACTAAGTGGAGATCATTTTCATAAAGACTTTTATACAAATGCCTATTCATTTGGAGTAGAAGACAATTCAAGACTTATTGGTGACGAACGTAGAGGAACTTTTAACCTGGAGTACTTCCATAAAAAAGACAAGAGCAATGGAGCCAGTAATAACCTATTAGTTGGAGTAGAAACTTATTTCAACAATTGGAGATACAACTATTTTCAGGAAGATAGCTTGTCTCTGAAACTATCCCAGAATATTGACCAGTTTAGTGATATTGATGAGGATAGAATGGAAGTAGTTGGAGCTGCTTATATGCAGGCTGAGAATCATCTTGTTCCAAACATGTTAGTAGCAACATTTGGAGTCCGACTCAACTATCACAACGTTTATTCCAGATTCGACAATATTGTTTTTGGTAAGACCTACTCACCAAGAGCTGGTTTAGTGTTTTTGCCAAGAGCCAACAAGAATGGGCTTAGAAAATACAAATTAAAGGTACTATACAATTCAGCATTTTTACCTCCTCCATTCCTATATAGAAGAGGTGGAATCACAGGTTTCGTAGGAGCAGATAATCTTATCCCCCAAAGTATTGAAAGTGGAGAAGTCACGCTATTTGGAGACTTGAATAAAAATCTATCCTACAATGTTCTTGTATATGCCAATAAAATAGATAATCTAATCTCGCGACAAAGCGATACCTACATTAACGAAGAAACAGAAAAGAGAGTCACCGGTTCCGAATTTGAAATTGCCTTCAAGGACACGGTGAACACTACGAGTATCTCTATGTTTATGAACTTCGCTATGACCAAACTGAATAACTTCAAGGATTCGGTAAGGCATAATTACTTCGCACTATTTAGCCCGGACCTTTATGATGAAGAAGATAACCTTGAAAGGTTTCCAAGAACACATCTAAATGCTGGAATAACAGTTGGTTTTGACTTTGACCGAAACATTAAAGTGACCGCTGGCCTTACTGGTCAATTGATAGGGAAGTCTACAATCTCTTCAACTTATTTTGTGAACGTCAGTGGGGTGTTGGAAGAGTCAACAGAATCTGTATCTCAGGATTTGCCATCAGCTTTTGTATTAAATGCACTAGTGAATCTACATTGGGATAAGTACAGACTCGGAATATCCATGTTCAATGCGACAGATAAAGAATATTATTTACCATCTGCTGTTTCCAGAATTCAAAGACAAAGAGCAGAAGGAAGAATGGTCTATCTAAACTTTAGAATTAGGCTAGCGGCTGACGACTAAACTATGAGTATTACAAGCAACATTAAAGGGGATATAACAGGAGGAATTTCTGCAGGTATTGTAACATTACCCGTGGCACTTGCTTATGGAGTTGCCACCGGAATGGGACCTGCAGCTGGTATGTACACCGCAGTAATTCTTGGACTTCTTGCGGCGATTTTTGGTGGTACCAATACACAAATCAGCTGTCCAACTGGTGCTATGACTGTTGTTGTTGCATTTATTGTAGGACAAGAGGTGAGCCTTGCTGGCTCCTTAGAGAAAGCTCTTCCTATTCTAATTATCATATTTCTGCTCACAGGTATTTTTCAAATTCTTATTGGTGTTTTCCGGTTCGGCCTAAACATAAGATATGTCCCTTACAGTGTAGTTAGTGGATTCATGAGCGGAATTGGAATCATCATCATTTTGCTTCAGGTAAAAGACGTAACAGGTGTTTACAATGATGAAATCAGATCTATTCCTTCGATTCTGATGAATATGGGGCATTTCATAATGAATGTTCATTGGGAGACCCTGGTACTCTCATCAGCTACCCTCGTCATCATTTACACTACTCCAAAAATCAGTAAGAAAATCCCTGGTGGCTTAGCTGCTCTGATAATCGTATCTGCAGTCTCTTATTTCGCTGGATTTGATGTTAAAAGACTTGGTGATATCAGTTTTGATTTGAGCCATTTGTCTATGTCACTATCATTTGAAGGACTTAACTCAGAAGCTATTGCAAGAATCGCACTGGCATCTTTTTCGTTGGCACTTTTAGGTTCAATCAACACACTGTTGACCTCTGTAGTAGCCGACAAAATGACCAAGACAATGCACAATAGTAACAGGGAACTGATTGGTCAGGGAGTAGGTAATCTTATTGCCGGACTGTTTGGCGGTTTTCCGGGAAGTGGGGCTACTGCTTGTACGGTTGCAAATATTCAGGCTGGTGGTCAGACTAAATTGTCTGGAGTAATTAGTTCGGTATTCTTGCTTGTGGTGCTCCTATTTGGGATGGATCTTGCAGGGCAGATTCCATATAGCGTTTTAGGTGGAATATTGGTTTATATCGGAGTGGTTCTCATTGATACAGAAACACTCAAAAAAATCAACAAAATCCCGAAAGCAGACAATTTTGTGATGCTGACGGTTTTGACCTTAACCGTGCTTTGGAACTTGCTTTATGCAGTTTTATTAGGATTAATATTTGCCGCTTTTTACTTCATGAAAAAGATGGCAGATGTGGTAGAAGTTGATACAGAAAAAACCAAGGTAGATAGTATTGTAGATCAGGTAATCAAGAGTTTTCAGGATGATAAAGGTTTTGGTAGCAAGGTTTTAATTAAAACTATTAAAGGACCAGTTTTCTTCGGATTCTCGAGTAGGTTTCTAGTGTCTATGAGAAATATCCCTAACAATATTCAAGCTGTTGTATTTGACCTGTCATTGGTTCCTTATATGGATCATTCCGGCCTGAGAACATTTATGGAAGTGATCCAATTTTTGTCGGAGAAGAAAGTCAACATTTGTTTTAGTTCAGTTGGCAGATTAAATCTTCAACTACTTCAGGATTTTGAAATAGTTCCAAAACTAGTTGATGAGCGCCACATCTTTGAATCAGTGGAAGAGTGCATCATGTGGTTGAAAGAACCGGGGCATTTGGAGAACAGTTTTGCCAAGGATGATGAATTATATGTTCCTCCAGCATTTACTCCAAATGGTGATGGTATAAACGATGATTGGGAAATTAAGAACATTGACAAATATCCAAATGCCGAAATTAAGATCTTTAATCCTGAGGATAGAATAGTTTATGAATCGGTTGGTTACAAAGAACCTTGGGGTGGAATGATTAATAACGAATTACTTCCTCCAGGAGAATACAGGTATCACATTAAGCTGATGAATGAAACAGCAGAAGTGAGAGAAGGCTCAGTATTCCTATTTAGATAAATGCTACTATGGCTGGACCGGAAAATAAGCATGAGATTAATCAAATTAGATTAGAGCTCGACGGTCAGCTTAGTAACGAAACTTTGCAGTCGCTCAAGGATGAGATTCTTGCAGCTATTGAGTCTTGTTTTGATGAATTTTCCGGCCCGGAGGATCATGTTTTCATAGATAAAATTGAGCTTGATCTAGGTGAAATAAAGTCGGAACACTTGCTGGAAGAGTTTAAAGTAAGAATAATTTACTTACTCCGACAAGAATTTGAAAAGTCGCTAACTCAAATGCGAGAGAAACAAAAACTCTCTCCTCCAAGAAGAAAAGAAAAGCGACTTATTGAAAACTTCCTTGATTATCTAGTCTTGGGTTATTCCAAAGCGAAGGAGTCTGGTTTGTCAAGTCTTTTCGAGCAAATCTCGAAGGAGAATGTTGACAAAATATCCGAGATCTTTGATTCTGCATACCTTACATCCAGCTCCAAAGAAAGAATTCTGAACCAAATCAGATTTGGACAATTAGATACATATTGGACAGGTGTTATCCCTGGGCCATACAAAGAGATTAGAAAAATAAACCTTGTCATTCTTGAAGCCTATCAGGAAGTTCTTTCAATGGATTATGATCTTGGAGGTGCTCAAGGAGTTATTAAGAAAATAACACTCCAGTTTTTATTAGGGAAACCAAAGAGTCAGATTACCCCGGAACTATACTTGGAGGAAATCAAGAGAAATATCTCTCTGCTAAAACCTCATAGTAAAAAACTGAAAAAACCTCTTGAGGTAGTACTTCAGGAATTTGAAACATCCCAGGCACCCACTAAAATAGAATTCAAGGAGTCTCAAAACCAAATATCTAAATGGGAACAATTTGCAAAACAACGATATCCGGATAAATTTAAAGTATTAGATCAAATCAATATCAGAACTGCTCATGAAATCTCCAAGCAGTTTTCTGAAGAAGCTAATATTACAAAAATTAGAGAGATATTAACTCAGCTTGCATTAGAAGCAATTATCTCAGACTATATCTCTACAGAAAAGGATTACATAAAATTCCTCGTTCAGGAAATAGAGCGAATAAGGCCTTTGGTTAAAAATGTACGAATTGAGAAACTGAAAAGTCTAATTACTCAACACAAATCTGGAGAGTCTCAGAATTTAGAAGCCAAAATAAGTTTTAATAATATCAAGGAGTACCTATTAATAGGCAGATCAGATTCCCACAGCTGGCAAGAAATCTCCAAGTCCATAAAACAATCCATTACTCAGGGTGAAATAAAGACAATTGATCAGATCATACAGATCAATGCCTCCTCTAAAGAGATATCAACTCAGCTGAATCGACTTCTGCTGTTAACATACTCAGTAAAAGAAATCTTAGAGGTTATTCGCAATTCTTTGGATAAGGACCTGGGTGATCATAAATCAAGTTTTTTATTGCTGCTTGAAATCAATGAAAGTATCGTTAGAGTTTTCAATCTCGCCACAGCTCAGGATATTTTAACGTCACAAAAGCTCATCAAAAACCTCTTTGAGGGAAAAATTAGTTCAGCCCTTAGATTTCTATCACAACTCGTTGAGGCTAAAAAGAGGATTCCAATAAATGAGTTTTTACAATCAATCACAACTGATCTCAAAAAAAGGAAAACTGATAGGACTACAAAGAAACTAATCTCGGAAGCAGAAAAATTAGTGGCTACTGAGGTCAAAGAAGACACAGAATCGGAAGTATTCAGAACTGGAACAATTCTATCTCAATACATGTATTTTCTCAAGACTGGAATCTGGAAAAACCGAGAAGTACCTCCGCAAAAAGCTCTAGAGATGATATTGGAAGATTCAATTCAGCCATTTATCAATCAGCTCAGAAATATCCTTTCCGATAGAATCTCCTGGACCAGGTTAATCTTCCAGAACCCAATAGAAATTGTTTTTCAAATTTTTGAGGTCGTATTTGAAGATGACGAAAAGTTTGAAGAGTTAGCAGTCACTTACAGATCACATCAAAAAGATCCTGAATTAAATCAATCGATCAGTCGGCTATTCGAATTATTCATAGAATATAAAATTGCCTCACTCACCGAGGATATCTCATTCGAAAACCTGCTTCAGGATATTCAATCAGAACAGCCTCCTGCTGCGTTAGAGGTAATTGCAGATGAACAAATAACCAATGTTATTGCAGATTTAGAGTCTGCTTTTCTTGAGCCCACAGAGGAAGCTGATAAAGAATTAGAAAAGCTAATTAAGGATTTGCCTGAAACTGATATCAGAGAAATCTTTAACTCACTTATCTCTACGAGATCCTGGTATCTGATAGATACTTTCAATCAGCATGTTTTTAGCTCACCTGACGTGCAAAAGGCTGTAAATATTGAAAGTCTATCGATGATTGTAAAGTTGATGGTCCAGGGAAGATCTATCCTGCTAAACGAATACTTATCGGACATTTGGATGGAAATGCAAACTGATCCAATCCCGGTAGCGTCGAGGATAGTACAAAACAAACCATTTTTAGCTAATGCTGGTGAAAAGGACACATTTGATTTCCTTCCTACAGAAATTACTGACTTTATAAATGAAATATCAAAGCTCACAGAAATAACTACTGAGGAATTCAAACAAATAAGACGCAAAATCATACAATCATATCCTGTATACTCACAGGTTAGGGATTTAAAATGGCACCTGATTGAAGAGTTTCAAAAAGACAAAAAACTTAAAGAATCGTCAGTTCAAACGATAATAGATTATCTGATTGAAAAAGATGAAACTCTGGCTTTAAAAACACTTAGAAATGTAATATTTGAAAAGACCAAGGTAACACAGGGTAAATGGCCACTTACAGATAAAGTGGAACAACTAATTTTGCAAGCAATCGAAACTACAGCTTTCGATTGGGTCCTATTTGAGGGAGCTGATGAGGTAATCATTGATAAGTTTCTAAATCAAATCTCTGAAAAGGTCAGATCCAAGCTGGAGGAATTATTAAGAATAGAAAAGGCCGAAATTCCAATAGAAGTAGAAATCCCTGTCTCAAAGCAGTTGCAACTCAACCTACCTCACATCAGCCAGTTATTAAAACCCATTGGAGAAGATTCAGAGTTCTATGAAGACATTACGAAGTATCTGAAGGAGGCAATTGAAAAATCGGACAATACTTTCGATCTGAAGATCTATGTCATTCAGAAATTACATGAAAGCACCTCCTACTCTACCACAATCATTCAGGCACTTGCTAATAATTGGTTCAAACAGGAATCTTCTCATTCAATTCTGAGGCATTACATAAAAGTACTCCTTAATGAAGGTGAGAAAGAATATTTACGATATCTCTTTAGCAGTAAAGTCTTGTTCCAAAAGGAATTGATCTCTTCGATGGAAAGCAGCCAATTTGATTGGACTGTCTTTCGTGGAATTCAGATTTCAAAAATTATTAGTTTTCTAGATTCCTATTCTGAAGAACTTAAAGAAGAGATTTTCAATCAACTTGGGTTGGCTCCTGCACTAAAGAATGATGAACTCGCTCAAAAATTATCTTCAAGAGCGATCACAATAACAAGAGTTCCTGAAAATAAAGAAGCTGAACTAAAAGACTTTGAACAACTGCTCAGAGCTTCAATCATTTCTGGACTAATTAAGTATCAACCTGTATTTGAAGATGAATCCCATTTTCAAGAATACTTCAAAAACGTCATCAATACGGATTACTCAGTGATTAGTGTTTTTGAAGGTGCTCCAATTTCAGAAACAAAAAAATTACTCAGCATACTGGATAAAGATCTAAAGAATAAAATCCAATCAATTGTCACCAGTAAAATTCCGGCTTCCTTTCAGACATTTTCTCAGTCTTTGATCAGAGAAAACAGAGGAGATTCTAAGAAACTAGAAGAGCTCACTCTCGCATTTGTGCTTACGAGAAAGTCTTACGAGTATCAAGAGTATATTAATGTTCTCGAGCGTGAAATAAGTGAGCTTACGATTCCTGTAGAATATTTGTTGGAGGAGGATGACTCAGCTCCTGTCCGAAAAAGGTTAACCTTCTCAGATATTAAAATTCTGATAGACTATTTAAAGTATGAAGAACTAAAAACAGATGAATTTACATCTGTACAATTGTTGCTTAAAGTAATTTCTGAAAGTCCAATTCCATTCTTAGCGGAACTCAGAAAGCAAGTAAACTTAAGTGGGATTATTTCCAGAATAATTGAAATCACCCCAAAATCAAAACTTGAATGGTTAGCTAATTCTCTAGTTCCTGAACTTCCAAAAATTGAACTTACCGCACCTAACAAATCAGAGGTTTACTCTGAAAGATCAATCGCGCAGTTAATCACTCAGAAAATTAGGTTTGGAGAGATTCAGGAATTGGAATTCATCCTTAAAGCTGATGAAGAAATGGAGATTACGCCAATAGAAGTGCTAGCATCCAAGGATTCAGATCTTTCTTCAATTGAAATCGGAATCCGAGAACAATTCATTCTTGAATTTGATTCTTTTCAACTTTTAGAAGAACTAATAGCAACTGGAAAAATTCCATATTGGTCAAATTTGAAATCAATTCAAGAGATCGAATTTTTAGTTGACACGATTTTTGATTGGCACCCTGAGAAAGCAAAAAAACTGATCAGTACTCAGATGAGTTCCCAACAGCATATCCGGAATTTCTTCAGTTTAGTTGGATCAGAGATCTACATTATGGTCTTTAAATATCTGGATAAGAAGGTTCATGATTATTACATAGAATCGATAGAGGCAGAATTAGCTGAGTTGGAGGACAGGATAACTTATCAACTTTCTACTGAAGCAATGAAAGAACTGATTGATTCCTATTATTCCAGGAAGCACATTTTAGAAAATGACATCAGGCAAATAATCAGCTCAAAAATTAAGGAATCAAACCTTTCAATTACAGTACGGGGTAGTAAAGATGAGCCTATTGAAGATCAAACACTAGCTAAGGAAAGAATCCCTTCAGTCGTTCCAGAACCTGAAGAAATTGAAACTGCTGAAACTATAGCCTTTCTATTGGAAGAAGAAAAAGTGCCATGGTGGTCCGAAATTGAATTCAGTGGTGATCAATGGCCAGTCTTAATTTCGAATCAATTAAAGACAATAGATTCTCAGGAACTACCAACCATACTTCTCTATATTCAAGAGACATATGGAACCGCTCCTATTTCAAAACTTGCCCAAATATTAACTCAACAAGATTTCGATGAGATTCTTAATGTAATCCAACCCAATTTTTTCGGGTTCATTGAAAGTCTCAGACTAATTCTTGAAAAAATCGATTTAGAGATAACTCAAAAGATTTGGCAAGACTTTGTACTGGGAACAGTCATCTCTAAGAACATATTTCAACCTCAAGGTTTTGTTAAAAGCACAATCAGGTTTATTAGTGAGATAACTAAAAAACCAATAAAGGAAGTAAAAGCTGTAATCTCATCACAAATTGACAAAACGGATGAGGCCAGATACTTAGCTATTAAACAATTACTTCAACAGCCAGAAACAGAAGAGCTAGAGAGTCCTGGCTTTACGCAATTGGAAACTGCGCTTCAGCCATTCCATAAATTGCTTGACCTTTACATGAAGTACGGAGTTCTTAAGTACACAAAACAGTTTCCGATTAGAAGCAGTCACCAATTGGCCTTAGCTATAAAAAACTTTGGAGAAAAGTCAGAAGTTACTCAGGTAGTTACCCAAAATATTTCCAATAGTCAGATTAGAACAAGAATTATCAAATCAGAATCTGCAATAATTATCTGGAGTTATATTCAGATTTTATTCCCTTCTCAATTCAAAGAATTAACAATTTACAATACCAGCTTAAAACAGCTATTTGCTCTGAATTCAACCTCCTTCTCAACCACAAAATTTGATAGAACCTTTTTTGAATTCATACTTGAGAACAAAGAAGAAACAAACATCCAGACATTAATTAAATCCGCAATCAAGATACTGCAGACTGCTTTTAACATCAGCACAGATTCGTTGGACCCTATTCAAATTGAAAAAATAGGTCTGGATCCTAGATTATTTGATTTGTCAGTAAAATCGAAATCAGAAGAAAAGCCTCAAGAGCAATCAGCAGTGTCAGAACAACTATCATACAACCCAAATGAAAGTTTAAAAGACCATTTATTGATCAATACAGCTGGTATTGTTATATTCTCTCCATATCTGACCAGGTACTTTGACTTATTGGAAATGACTAAAAATGGTCAATTTAAAGATGTAGAAACTGCCTTAAGAGCTGTTCATCTTTTGAACTTTATAGCGACAGGCAAGTCTGCTGCGCCGGAACATGAGCTGATGTTAAATAAAGTTTTATGTGGTGTTCCAATATTACACCCATTACCAATGGAAATTGATATTTCAGATAAGGAACGTGAAATTACTGAGGGGATGATAAAAGGTGCAGTTTTGCAAAACTGGGACAGGATGAAAAATTCCTCCATAGAAGCATTGAGAGAAGGCTTTTTGATCAGAGATGGGTACTTATCGGAGAAAGATAAATCGTGGGAATTGAAAGTGGAGAAAAAAACACTCGATATTCTTATGGAAAGCATACCATGGTCATTTAGCACAGTAAAATTACCTTGGATGGAAAAACTAATGAACGTAGAATGGCAATAGCATTTAACAACAGCATCGATTCACTTACCAAGGAATTGGAGTGGCTTAATAACATGATTTCCTATAGGTTTCATGAGTATTTCAAGCAATCTGAGGAAGCCATTTACCCTGAAGCACCTGATCTTTCTGGGGATGACTCATTCTATGCAAATACCATCAAGGAACTTCAATTGGAAGACATGCACCGGCTGTTAATCTTAATCGCATTAGCACCACATGTGAAGCCCGCAATATTTGATATTTTCTTTACCAAGAATTCATTATTTGATCGGGTCTATGCAGAATTTGGTGGGTTAAAAGGAGAAAAACACAGCGGATTTGTTCCGACTGGTGAAACAGCAGCCTTCATTATCGCTGGTAATAATCTTGATATCCGGTTTAAACTTCAAAAGTGCTTCGAAGATCATCATATATTGAGCACTGCCAATATTGTTTCACTTGGCTTTACCAATTCCTATGAATCCATGTGGAGTGGTGAATTAATCATCAGCAAGGAGTTTCTCACAAACGTGACCTTGAATGAAGCATACACTCCAAGGTTCTCCTCAAGTTTCCCAGCAAGTCAGCTAGATACCAAGCTTGACTGGGAGGATGTAGTTTTTGATCCATCGGTTCGTCAGGAAATTGAACACATACAATCCTGGATCAACCATGAATCCACGATTATGAAGGATTGGAAGATGGGCAAATATCTGAAGAAAGGATACCGTGCACTCTTCTACGGACCTCCAGGTACCGGCAAATCAATGACAGCAGCATTACTGGGAAAGTCAAATGAGCTTAATGTCTATCGTGTCGACCTGAGTGCCGTAGTTTCCAAATATATCGGAGAAACAGAAAAAAACCTGGCCAATCTCTTTAATCTGGCTGAAAACAAAAACTGGATACTGTTCTTCGATGAAGCGGATGCCTTGTTTAGCAAAAGGCTTTCAACAAGCAGCAGCAATGACATGTTTGCCAATCAACAAGTAGCTTATTTACTACAAAGAATTGAAGACTTTAATGGTGTAGCAATTTTGGCGTCCAACTTCAAAGACAACATTGATGAAGCATTTTTAAGAAGGTTTCAAAGTGTTGTTTATTTCCCAAAACCAAATCAATCCCTAAGACTTCAACTTTGGAATAAATATTTTGATCAATTTGATATGAGCGAAGTTGACCTGGATAAAATTGCTACCGAGTATGAAATTACTGGTGGTAGCATCATCAATATTCTCAGATACTGTTCCATTTCTGCTGCAAAAAGATCGTCTAATACAATTCTTGAAAAAGACCTGATTAAGGCTGTTAGAAAAGAGTTCATGAAGGAAGGTGTTACCTTGTAACTCAAATTGAACCATACTATTTTTTCATACACACTCAAGAGTCAAAGCATATAACCTTTTTTATATACTATTTAAAAGATATAAAAAAATATTTATCAATATTTCAGCCATTCTTCTAATTTTTCCGTGTAATAGAGTATGAAAAGAGTAAAGAACATGGCCATCCTACTAATACTGGTTAGTGCTTCTATAGCCACTAGTATAGTTCCAAGCCATTTTTTTTATTCGCACATTGAAAAGATTGAACTCTCTTCCGAAACAGAATTTAACGAAATAAAGGAAGTTGAAGAGGCAATAACATCCAGAGCCAAATCGCACAAGTTTAAGTCTTTTATTTCCCAAGACCACTTCAGTCATAATTCCCCATTTTCACAACTTCTGGTATTCAATACTAGAAATGTAATTCCAACAGACAACCCCAAGTACATTCAATTCTGTTCTTTTTTGAATTAGCCGATTATACCAGCTTCTAATGCTTATTAGAAGGTGTCATTTTAGGGTCCATTCAAATCATCTTTAAAATTCACTGGATCCAATAATAAGTTATCGGCAATCAAAAATTAATTGATCATGAACTTCAAGAATTTATTCTTTGTAGTGGTGATATTAAGCGTAATCACTTCTGCAACAAGGGCACAAAGTGCCAAAAATTATAATGAATTATCTAAAGCGCTTCAAGAACAATCAAGTGTAGAGTGGCTCACGCTCAGTAACCAAAATCTAAAAGAATTCCCCAAGGAGATACTTCAATTTCAAAACCTCAAGTATCTGGACTTAAGTAACAACAACATCAGTTCATTACCAGAGGATATAAGTAAACTAAATAATCTGTTTTACCTGGATCTTTCTGGCAATAGAATATCCAAACTTCCACTTCAGTTTTCAGAAGTGAAGAATTTGCAACACCTATATCTGGGCTATAATCAATCATTAAACCTGGAATATGATATTGAAATTCTTAGTGAACTACCACTTCTGAAAGTACTTGACCTTAGTGGTGATGGACTAGATCAGCTTCCTTCTACTATTTCCAAGCTTGGGAGTCTGGAGTTTCTAGAGTTATCTGAGAATAGAATAAAGGTATTGCCTGATTCATTTACAGATCTGAAGAATCTCAAAGTACTTTATATCGATAATGATCAGGAATTTGACCTGGATCAAAATATTTCAATTCTTGCAAGCCTCCCAAATCTAAGAGAACTCCATCTGGAAGGAGACAGATTTACCAACTTGCCCTCTAAAATCGGCAACCTAAAATCTCTGGAATACCTATATCTCAGCAACAACAGACTAGATGAATTGCCTGAAGAGGTATTTGAAATGAATAAGATCAAAGAAATCGATGTGTCCAATAACCGAATGCCTCACATTCTTCTGGACATGTATCGTGACAACCTGGCCCCAACAGTAAAAATTACTTTCTAACAATTTAAACTCTATAGATATGAAAACGATAAAACTAATTTTTGCCATTTTAATTATTCCTGGGTTAATGAGCTGTTCGGTAGTTCGACAAGGTGAAATTGGAGTGAAACGAAAAGTCGGAAAACTCGATCAGGAAATTATTACTCCGGGAGCGGTTGGTTACAACCCGTTTGAATCCAGAATTATTAAGATGCCTGTGAGAACAATGAATATGGAAATCACTACAAATCTTCCATCTAAAGAAGGTCTTAATGTGAGAGCTGTAATCTCAATTCTCTACAGGATAGTCCCAGAAAAAGCACCGATGATAATTGAGCAAATTGGTATTGGAAATGAGCAAGGGGTGATAAGCAGTGTCTTTAGGTCATCTGCAGCGGATGTATGCTCCAGATTCTTTGCAAAAGATATGCACTCTGCACAGCGAGCAAATATTGAGAAAGAAATCACTGATCGTATGTCAGAACTACTTGCGCACAGAGGGTTTGAAGTAGAAGCAGTACTGATGAAAAACATTTCACTTCCAGCTGGACTGGCAAGAGCAGTTGAAGAAAAACTGGAGGCCGAGCAAATGGCTCAAAGAATGGAGTTCCTATTGGATCGAGAGCAACTGGAAGCTCAGAGAAAGATTATTGAAGCGGAAGGAATCAGAGATGCTCAAAAAATCATTAGTGAAGGACTAAACCAGAATATCATTCAGTGGCAAAGCATTGAGGCCTTCAAAGCATTAAGTAACTCTCCAAATACTAAGGTAATCCTAACAGATGGGCAATCCCCAATGTTATTAGACCCAAGCGGTGAATAAATTCAAAGATTATAAGTAGTGTGATTGTTCCTAGGGGGCGTTTAGTGGGTTTTACGCCCCCTTTCCTTTTTATTCCACCAAATGACTACTCCCTCCAATAACTTTCCATTCTCTCCCAAACAATTTCCAGACTCTCAAAAACCTATAATCCCCATCAATCGGCTGACCCATAAAAGTCCCAGTCATCTCTACATCCGCAATTACAGTAGCAGAATCACCAATTATACTAATATCCGCGTACTGAACAGACATGTCGGAAACCTTCATATTACCTGATCGATAAGATTCCAAATCCATTTCTTTGGTAACTACAGAACCATCTGGAATCACAAACAAAAGGTCATCATGAATCAATAAATCCAATAAAAACATATCTGACTCCAGCATTGCTTTGCACAATTCGGACTCTGCTTTTTCAATTTGAACTTGTACTTCCATCATTATTCCGGGAATAGGCTAGAATCAATATTGGGAATGATATTCAATGCGTTTTTATAGTAAAGCTTCTTTAGAATATGATCCGGCAATCCCAACCCATACATACTCCAAAAAGCATGATATTTCTTATAATATGGGAAATACTCATCTTCTGTTTCCAAAACTCGGAAGTAGGTGTAGTACTCAGAAACTCGATAAGCATCCTTACCGAATAGCACTCTATCCTGATTCTTTTCAAAAAACCAATTGGCCATCTTTGGCTGTCGGCCCAGCTCTGCTATAATTGCTCCAATCTCAACATAAACATTCGGATAATCCTCGAGGAAAACATCAAGTTTTGCTAAGTCATTGGCCATCCAACCAAAATGTGCATTGATAAATTTAGTATTTGGATGCTTTTTGAAGACATTGTGTTGTTCCGCCATGATTTGATCGAATGGAGCTGGATCAGTGTCTGTTCTTTTTCTTCTCGGTCTCAATTTCAACTCCAACCATCTTTCGTTATCCTTATCATGTGGAGACCAGAATGGTTTTGGATCAGCGGAATGAATTAATACAGGAATTCCAAGCTCTCCGCACTTCGCCCAGATCGGGTCAATTCTTGGATCATCAATTGGAACTCTATTTCCATCCACATCCTTATTTCTAAGGCCAAGACTCTTATAAATCTTTAGACCATTGGCGCCATTCTTCACATCTTCCTCCAGTTGTTTCACAGCATTTTCAGTCCAGCCTTCTTTTCCTATTTCTTTAAATGAAACATTGGTAAATACAATAAAGCGGTTACCGGCAACCTCTTCCATGTCATCTACCATCTTATTCAGATAATCCTGATCACCTATATCGCCAGCAAACCGATTAAAGCCTCTACCGGAAAGGTTTACCATCACTCCCATATTAAGACTATCCATTTGACCAACCAGTCTCTTAATATCGTCTTGTTCCAAATTCCACTGATGATTATGAACATCAATAAAAGGATACTTTGCCCTGGTCACAGGGTTTTCAGGAACCACCAATGTTGAAATAGGATTGTATTCCTCAAATGACATCTGAGGTTCATCTGCTGAATCCTCTTGTGAAAAAGCATTAAATACAAATACAAAAAGGAGTGATAAACTAAGTAGAGAGTGTTTCATCATTTAATATTTTGGGAAATATAGAGAACTAAAACTCTATTGTACGTAAAGATTATACAGGTGGTACAATTCTCATTTGATTTATTTCATTAAGAAATCAACTTTTATAATTACGATCTCTAACAAAATTTCATTTTTTCAATATTAATAAATCGAAAGTCAGTATCGAACATCAGATTAGATATTTTTCAACATTTCAAAAGTATTGTTATGAAATTCACAACAAACCATTCAAAAATTTGGCTTACATCTTAAACTCCCAAAGAAAAAATTAGGAAACTCCCTTGTTTCTGGAATTTTAGTTTCATTTCTTTACGTCACCTAAGAAGATAATATGTTACGAATTATTACTACAACCCTAATTATTACTGTCAGCGTCATTATTGAACGTCTGCAGCGGGGAGTGGTATAAACTCAGGTATATAAAGAACTTGAAGCCGTCCCCAAAAAGGACGGCTTTTTTTATGTCAAAACTTTAAACACGGTAGTAGAAAAGATTTATGGAATTAAACAAGTACAGCAAAACGATTACTCAAGACCCAAGCCAACCAGCATCACAAGCTCAGCTTTATGCAACTGGTCTTACTGAGGAAGACATGGGCAAAGGTCAGGTTGGGATCGTAAGTACTGGATTTGAAGGAAATCCATGTAACATGCACCTCAACATACTGGCTCACCAGGTAAAGAAGGGTGTAAGAGAAGCTGATCTTGTCGGCTTAATATTTCATACTATCGGTGTAAGTGATGGGATCTCTAACGGAACAAGAGGTATGAATTACTCCCTGGTCTCCAGAGACATCATTTGCGATTCTATCGAAACGGTTGCCAACGCGCAGTTTTATGATGCTATCGTACCAGTAGTTGGTTGCGATAAAAATATGCCAGGCTCTATAATGGCTCTAGGAAGATTGAATCGTCCAGGACTTATGGTTTATGGAGGTACAGTAAAACCTGGTAAATGGAAGGGTGAGGACCTTAATATCGTTTCTGCTTTTGAGGCATACGGACAAAAATTAGGAGGAAACATCTCGGATGAAGACTATAAGGGAATCATCAAAAACTCCGTTCCAGGTCCGGGAGCATGTGGTGGAATGTACACAGCAAACACCATGTCATCCGCTATTGAAGCAATGGGAATGTCTCTTCCGTCAAGCTCTTCAAACCCTGCAGAGAGTGAAGACAAGAAACACGAAACTCATAGGGTTGGACAAGCAATAAGACATCTATTAATAGAAGATATCAAGCCAAGAGATATCATGACTAAAGAAGCATTCGAAAATGCTGTAAGGCTGATCATGATACTTGGCGGATCTACAAATGCGGTACTACACATGATCGCCATGGCGCATAGTGTGAATGTAGATTTTGGAATAGACGACTTCCAAAGAATCAGTGACAGCACTCCATTCATCGCAGACCTCAAACCAAGTGGTAAGTATCTGATGGAAGACCTTCACAATGTTGGTGGTGTTCCTGCAGTAATGAAATCGCTTCTAAAAGAAGGATACCTACACGGAGACTGCCTAACAGTAACTGGCAAAACGCTGGCTGAAAATATAGAAGAAGGTCCGGCGCTAAAAGAAGGACAGGACGTGATCTATTCTTTCGCTGAACCAATAAAGAAATCAGGTCATCTTCAAATCCTGTACGGAAATCTTGCGACAGAAGGATCGGTAGCAAAAATTACCGGAAAAGAAGGAGAGTACTTTGAAGGACCCGCAAGAATTTATGATGATGAGTTTGATGCAATCAAAGGAATCGGAGAAGAGGTTCAAAAAGGTGAGGTAATCGTAATCCGTTACTCAGGACCTAAAGGCGGACCTGGAATGCCAGAAATGCTAAAACCAACAAGTGCTGTAATTGGAGCAGGCCTTGGAAAAGATGTGGCATTGATCACCGACGGAAGATTCTCAGGAGGTTCACACGGTTTTGTAGTGGGACATATCACTCCGGAAGCTCAGGAAGGTGGAAATATTGCATTGATCCAAAATGGAGATATCATCAGTATCGATGCTGTAAACAACAGAATTGATGTGAAACTTTCCGACGAGGAATTAGCTGCAAGAAGAGCTGCATGGCAACAACCACCATTGAAACACCAATCAGGAATACTATACAAATATGCAAAAACGGTTGCTACAGCTTCAGAAGGCTGTGTGACTGATAAATTTTAAGTCATGGAACTAGTAAATGAACAACAAAACAAAGCTGAAACCAGTACGACACCAATGAAAATCACAGGAGCAGAAGCAGTCATTAGATCACTCATCGCAGAGGGAACTGACCTGGTCTTTGGATACCCAGGTGGGGCCATTATGCCTATTTATGATGCTTTGTATGATTTTCAGGATCAGCTGAAACATGTGCTTACTCGTCACGAGCAAGGAGCTATTCACGCAGCTCAGGGTTTTGCTCGCGTCGGTGATAAGCCGGGAGTTGTCTTTGCTACTTCAGGACCAGGCGCTACAAATCTTATTACAGGATTGGCAGACGCCAAAATTGATAGTAATCCATTGGTTTGTATCACAGGCCAGGTTGGATCACACCTTCTTGGAACTGATGCATTTCAGGAAACTGATGTGATCAGCATTTCTATGCCTGTTACTAAATGGAATTTCCAGGTAACAAAAGCAGAAGATATACCAGGAGCAATTGCAAAAGCATTTTATATAGCAACTTCAGGAAGACCCGGACCAGTATTGATTGATATCACAAAAGATGCTCAGTTTGCTGAATTGGATTTCCAGTATAAAAAGTGCCAGGGCTTTAGAAGCTATATCCCAAAACCAAGATTAGATTTTGAAAAAGTGGAAGCAGCTGCTGGTCTAATCAATCAAGCTAAGAAACCACTTATTCTATTCGGACAGGGTGTAATCCTTTCTGGAGCAGAAAATGAATTCAAGCATTTCGTGGAAAAAACTGGTATTCCTGCGGCATGGACTCTTTTGGGTCTTTCTGCAATGGATACAGATCATCCACTAAATGTTGGGATGCTGGGAATGCACGGCAATTACGGTCCAAATAAGCTCACAAATGAAGCAGACCTGATAATTGCAGTAGGAATGAGATTTGACGACAGGGTAACAGGAGATCTTTCAACTTATGCTAAAAACGCAAAAGTTATTCACCTGGAAATTGACCCTGCAGAAATAGATAAGAACGTAAAAACGGATGTTGCACTCCTTGCAGATGCTAAGGAAGCACTTCACGCACTTACTGAAAGTGTTTCTCCAAACGAACACAGCGAATGGCTGGCTGAATTCCGTTCACATGATAAAATAGAGCAGGAAAAAGTAATCGATAACGAACTTCGACCTACTAAAGAAGGTATGACCATGGGGGAAGTGATCAGAAGGGTAAATGAGCACACCAATGGAGATGCTGTAGTGGTAACTGATGTTGGGCAGCACCAAATGATTGCTACCAGATATGCAAAATTCAAGCAGACTAAAAGTAATGTTACTTCAGGTGGTCTAGGTACAATGGGCTTTTGCTTACCAGCAGCACTAGGAGCTAAACTTAGCAGACCAGACAGAGAAGTGGTTGCAGTAATTGGTGACGGAGGGTTTCAAATGACTCTTCAGGAGTTGGGAACGATTTTCCAAACTGGTGCGGCTGTCAAGGTGATTATTCTAAATAACCAGTTCCTTGGTATGGTACGTCAGTGGCAGCAATTATTCTTTGATAAGAGATACTCGTCAACAGAATTAGTAAACCCAGACTTTGTAACAATCACTAAGGGATTTGGAATAGAAGCACAATCTGTTGATGCAAGGGATAATCTGGATAAAGGAATCGAAGATATGTTTACTCATGAAGGTCCCTATTTATTAGAGGTCATTGTGGAGAAAGAAGACAATGTATTCCCAATGGTTCCATCTGGGGCCTCTGTAAGTGACGTAAGATTATCCTAATCCATAAAATGAGATTTCAATAATGAAACAAGTATATACCATAGTAGTATTCACTGAGAACAAAATAGGTTTATTAAACCGGGTTACTTCAATATTTACACAAAGACACGTCAATATTGAAAGCTTATCTGTCTCGGATTCTGAGTTCCCTGGAATTCACAGATTTACTATTGTAATAGAGCAGGAGCAGGAAAAAGTAGAAAAAATCGCTAAGCAAATTGAAAAGCAAGTTGAAGTACTGAAAGCATATTACTTCAAAGATGAGGATACTGTTTTCCAGGAAATCGCTCTGTACAAAGTGGATTTATCTACTATCGATAATAAAGAATCTTTATTTCAAATCATTGAGGACCATGGTGCTATTCAAAACAGCACAATTGGCGACTTATTGATCATTGAAAAAACAGGACACAAAAAAGATACTCACGCACTTTTTGAAGCATTGCAGCCATATGGAATTATTGCATTTGTTAGATCGGGTAGAGTATCACTTTCCAGATATGCTGCATCATTCTCGGGGCATCTGGAACAATTTGAATTACATTCTAAAGAAATAATTACTAATCACAATTAAAAAAACAATGGCTAAATTAAAATTCGGAGATGTAGAAGAGAACGTTGTAACCAGAGAGGAATTTCCTCTGGATAAAGCGCTGGAAACATTAAAAGATGAGACTATTGCGGTAATCGGTTACGGAGTTCAGGGGCCAGGTCAGGCTTTGAATTTGAAAGACAATGGATTCAATGTGATCGTTGGTCAAAGAAAAGATTCAAAAACCTGGGATAAAGCAGTTGCCGATGGTTGGGTACCAGGCGAAACGCTCTTCGAAATTGAAGAAGCTTGCGAAAAAGGTACGATCATTCAATACCTTCTTTCAGATGCTGCTCAAATCAAACTTTGGGATACGGTTAAGAAGCACCTTTCTCCTGGAAAAACTCTTTACTTCTCTCACGGTTTTGCTGTGACTTACAAAGAAAGAACCGGAATCATTCCTCCAGCAGATGTTGATGTAATCCTTGTTGCTCCTAAAGGTTCAGGTACTTCTCTAAGAAGAATGTTCCTCGAAGGTAGAGGATTGAACTCTAGCTACGCAATCTTCCAGGACGCTACTGGAAAAGCATTTGAAAAAGTGGTTTCATTAGGAATCGGTGTTGGTTCAGGATATCTGTTCGAGACAACATTCCAAAGAGAGGTTTACAGTGACTTAACTGGTGAAAGAGGTACTCTAATGGGTGCTATCCAGGGAATCCTTGCTGCTCAGTACGAAGTATTAAGAGCAAATGGTCACACGCCTTCTGAAGCATTTAACGAAACTGTTGAAGAATTAACTCAGTCTTTAATGCCGCTTTTCGCAGAAAATGGAATGGATTGGATGTATGCCAACTGCTCTACAACTGCACAAAGAGGAGCACTTGACTGGTGGAAGAAATTCAAAGATGCTTCTCAGCCAGTTTTCGAAGAGCTTTATGACGAAGTTGCTAAAGGAAACGAAGCACAAAGAAGTATCGATAGCAATAGCCAAACAGACTACAGAGAAAAGCTTGAGCAAGAACTTGAAGAGCTTAGAGAATCTGAAATGTGGAGAGCTGGTGCTACAGTACGAACATTGAGACCTGAGAATAACTAAGGTCCAGCACATAAAAGGTTAGTAAGATTAGACTCTGGATCAAATCCAGGGTCTTTTTATTAGCTGCCAAAAAAGGATGGAAACAAACACAGCAACATACAGACCAACAGTAGAAAACGCCGAAAGAGCTCTTCAGCGACTAAAAAACATTGTGACGCATACACCACTGACAGAAAACATCAATTTGTCGGATCAGTATAGAGCCAATATAAAATTGAAGCGTGAGGACTTGCAGGTGGTAAGGTCCTATAAGATTCGTGGTGCTTACAATAAAATCAGCACCATCAATCAAGATGCTTTGGAAAACGGTGTGGTATGTGCAAGCGCTGGAAATCATGCTCAGGGTGTGGCTTTATCTTGCTATAAGCTGAAGGTCAAAGGCACCATTTATATGCCCGCTCCTACCCCAAAACAGAAAGTGCAGCAAGTACGAATGTTTGGGAAGGATTATGTTGATATAGTGTTGCATGGCGATACATTTGATGATGCCTACAATGAGGCAATCAAATTTTCACAAGCCAATAATTCTGCTTTTGTCCACCCTTTTGATGATGAGAAGGTTATTGAAGGACAGTCCACAATTGGGCTTGAAATTTTAAGAGATGTTGATACTAAAATTGATTACCTGTTTCTTCCGGTTGGCGGTGGTGGGTTGTCATCCGGAGTGTCTTCAATCTTAAAAACATTAAGTCCTGAGACCAAAATTATAGGAGTAGAACCAAAAGGTGCTCCGGCTATGCATCAATCATTAAAGCAAGGGGAAGTCGTTACACTGGATCATATCGATAAGTTTGTTGATGGTGCCGCTGTTAAGAAAGTAGGTGATCTTACATTTAACATCTGCAAAGAAACTCTTGATGAGGTGGCATTAGTCGATGAAGGAAATATTTGCACTTCTCTGATCAAGATGTATAATGAAAATGGAATTGTATTGGAACCAGCTGGCGCTTTGACTGTAGCTGTATTGGATCAATACAAAGAAGAAATTAAAGGAAAGAATGTCGTGTGTCTACTCTCTGGAAGCAATAACGACATCACCAGAACTGAAGAAATTCGTGAAAGATCACTTTTATCTGAAGGTTTGAAGCATTATTTCTTGGTTAGGTTTCCACAAAGAGCCGGCGCTTTAAAAGAATTTGTTGCTGAAGTATTGGGACCGGAAGATGATATTGTACACTTTGAGTACTCAAAGAGAACAAGTAGAGAAAAAGGTCCCGCAGTGGTAGGAATTGAACTCAAGACCAAAGATGATCTTAATCCATTACTCAAGAGAATGAAAGAAAGAAACTTCTTTGGCGAATACCTTAATGACAACCCAGATTTATTTGTTTACTTAGTATAAAGAATAACCCTTAATTTAAACTTGGACATTAGTCCAAACCAGAAGATATGAAAGTATTAAAATTCGGTGGCACTTCAGTAGGAAGCGGGAAAAACATCCAGCAGGTCGCCGAGATTTTGAAAGGCCTTCCTTCCGATAAGTTATCAGTTGTAGTAGTCTCTGCCATGGGTGGGGTCACGGATATGCTTATTGAAGGGAGTACCATGGCTTCTCAAGGTGATGAAGACTACCTGAAAATCATCAAGAAGATTGAGAAGAAACACATCGATACCATCAAAGAAATTATTCCCGTAAAACAGCAATCGGGAGCATTGAGTAAAACCAAAATGCTACTAAATGACCTGGAAGATATATTCAGAGGTGTTTTACTTGTAAAAGAATTATCCCCAAAAAGTGCTGATTATATTCTTGGTTTCGGAGAAAGACTGTCTTCATTGATTATTTCTTTCTACCTGCAAGGAGAACTAAAGTCAATTTCTTTGGCAGATCCAAGAGAGTTCATTCAAACCGACAGAAAGTTTGGCAATGCCAATGTTAATTATGAAGTAACTAATGCTTCAATAAAAAAATATTTTAAAGGTAAATCAGGAGTTCAACTTTGCCCTGGTTTTATAGCTTCTACGCCAGAGAAGGAACCTACCACTCTCGGCAGAGGAGGATCAGATTTTACAGCATCCATTATTGCTGCTGCACTCTCTTCTAAAGAATTAGAAATCTGGACTGATGTTTCTGGTATCATGACATCAGATCCGAGATTGGTGAAGTCAGCACATCCGGTTCCTACCATAAGCTATGAAGAAGCAATGGAGCTATCGCATTTTGGAGCGAAAGTGATCTACCCTCCTTCTATCCAACCTGCAATGGATAAAATGATTCCAATTTGGATCAAAAACACATTTGCCCCAGAGGATGAAGGAACCTATATATCAGACAAAGCAGAACCAAACGGGTCTCTGATCAAAGGAATTAGTTCTGTTAAAAACATTGCCTTGATTAATCTTTCGGGAAGTGGAATGGTAGGAATACCAAGCTTTTCTCATAGGTTATTCAAAGCACTTTCAGAGCAAAAGATCAATGTCATACTAATCACACAAGCATCTTCTGAGCACACCATTTGTGTTGGTATTGATGTAAAAGATGCAGATGCTGCAAGAGAGGCTATAGAACAAGAGTTTGAATTAGAGTTACAATTCCACAAGCTTGATCCGGTATTAATTGAAACCGATTTAGCGATTGTAGCCTTAGTTGGTTCTGGCATGAAGGAGCAAGTGGGTGTAAGTGGCAGAATGTTTGACACACTGAGTGAGAATGGAATTAGTGTAAAAGCAATTGCCCAGGGTTCGTCAGAGAGAAATATCTCAGCAGTAATCACTCAAAACAACCTTAGAAAAGCAATCAACAGCTTACATGAAAGCTTCTTCTTATCTGATAAAAGAGCAATCAATCTTTTCATTGTGGGTGTAGGTAATGTAGGTGGAGAACTAATCAATCAGGTTCTTAAGCAAAGAAAATATCTCATTGAAAATGAGCATGTAGATCTTCGAATTGTTGGATTGGCCAATAGCCGTAAAATGGTTTTCAATCAGGAGGGCTACAAAAACAATAAATGGAAAGACGCCTTGGGAGATGGCGAACCAATGGAAATCGGATCATTTATCGCCAAAATGAAAGAGCTTAATCTAAGAAACAGTATTTTCATTGACAACACGGCCAGCTACGAAATCTCTGAATATTACAAGCAGATTCTGCAGTCAACAATTTCAGTTGTAACGCCAAATAAAGTTGCCTGTGCGTCAGACTATGATAATTATGTTGATCTGAAGAAGACAGCTCAGAGATTTAAAGCGAATTTCTTATTTGAAACAAACGTTGGCGCAGGACTCCCAGTAATCTCAACTTTGAACGACTTGATTAAAAGTGGAGATAAAATCAACAAGATACAGGCAGTGCTTTCCGGAAGTCTTAACTTCATATTCAATACATATGATGAAGGAAAAAGTTTCACAGATATTGTAAAACAAGCACAAACAGAAGGTTACACGGAACCAGACCCTAGAATTGATCTCAGCGGAGTAGATGTAATGAGAAAAATCCTAATCCTGATCCGTGAAAGTGGGATCAAAATGGAACTGGATGAGATCAAAAGCAGACCATTTATTCCTGAGGCCTGCATGGACGCGGATTCAGTTGAAGAATTCTTCAAGCGTCTTCCAGATCATGAAGACACTTTTCTGGAGATACTTAAAAGTGCTAAATCGAAAGGTAAATTGCTGAAATATGTTGCCACATTTGATAATGGACAAGCTTCAGCAGGTCTTGAAGAAGTAGGTGATGATCTTCCTTTCTATCAATTAGAAGGAAAAGATAATATTGTACTTTTTTATACAGAAAGATACCCAGAGCAACCCCTGGTAGTAAAAGGAGCAGGAGCAGGAGCATCAGTAACAGCATCCGGTATCTTCGCAGATATCATGAGAATTGCGAATAGCAATTAAAAAGAAAATGAAAACTCATTTTTCGTTTCTTCGAAAGCTGAGCGATAACGAGTTAAATTTTCTAGCGTTTTGTCCGGCGTGGAACGCTTACTTTTTTGGCAATGCAAAAAGACTAGGCGTCCCCGTAAGAGCCCGTCCGGCTTGAGGACGAAAGCACGAGAAAGAACTAATGACTGGGTGTTTCTACCAGCCTTCAAATAAGGCAGAATCTCACTCAGTCAACTAAGAAAGTGAGAATGAACAAAATAAAAGTATTCGCACCAGCAACAGTAGCAAACGTAGCATGCGGTTTCGACATCATGGGATTCGCCTTGGAAGGTGTAGGTGACGTCATAGTGGTAGAAAAAACCACTGACAATAAACTCACAATTGCAGAAATCACCGGAACCACGGGAATTCCGACAGATCCTGAGAAAAACGTAAGCTCAGTTGCCATTCAGGCTATGCTTGACAAACTTGGCAGTGATCAGGGCTTTAGTATTTCCATTGAGAAAAAAGTAAAACCTGGTAGCGGACTTGGATCAAGTGCTTCAAGTTCTGCGGGTGCCGTTGTAGCAGCAAATCACTTACTTGGTAATCCTTTCAAAAAAGAAGAATTGGTAGAGTTCGCGATGGAAGGAGAAAGAGCAGCAAGTGAAAAACCACATGCAGACAATGTCGCTCCATCCATAATTGGAGGATTCACAGTTGTTAGAGGTTATGAACCGCTAGATGTTTTCACCATTGGATATCCAGAAGATTTATACGCAGCGGTAATCTTCCCGGAGGTAGAAGTTAAAACAGCAGATGCCAAGAAGATATTAAAGTCGCAGGTAAATCTTAGTGATGCCATAACGCAGTGGGGAAATGTTGCCGGCCTTACAGCAGGAATGATTACCAAGGACTATGATCTAATTAAAAGATCGATGAAAGATGTGATTGTGGAACCAGTAAGATCTATCCTTATTCCTTGCTACGATCAGGTTAAAGCTGCGGCTTTAGAGAACGATGCTCTTGGTTGCAATATCAGTGGTTCCGGACCATCAATATTTGCACTTGCAAGAGGAAGGGAAGCAGCTGATAAAATTGCAGATGCAATGGGGGTAGAATTCACTAAAGCCGATATTGCATTCGATAAATACGTCTCTCCAATCAATGGCAAAGGCACAGAAATAATTGACTAATTCCATTTTTTGATTACCGATGAAATTTTATAGCACCAAACGTCAGGCACCAGAAACGAATTTTAAAGAAGCAATCTTCAAAGGGCTTCCAGAAGATAATGGTCTATACTTACCAGAATCAATTCCGGTTTTGTCAGAAGACTTTATCCAGAATATTTCGAATTACACTCTTCCAGAAATTGCTTTCGAAGTGGCTTCAAAGTACGTGGGAGATGAAATACCTGAGGATAAGCTTCAATCATTGGTAGCCGAAGTAATGAACTTTGAAATACCAATTGTTCAGGTTGAGCCCAATATTTATTCACTGGAGCTATTTCATGGACCAACTTTGGCGTTTAAGGACGTTGGAGCAAGATTTTTGGCAAGGTGCTTATCTTATTTCGTTGAAAAAGCTGGTGAAAAACTGACAATCCTTGTTGCTACTTCCGGAGATACAGGAAGTGCTGTTGCAAATGGATTTTATGGTGTAGAAGGCATTGATGTCGTATTACTTTACCCTAGCGGAAAAGTGAGCAAGATTCAGGAGATGCAGTTGACTACTCTAGGTAAAAACATTTCTGCTCTAGAGGTAAATGGCACCTTTGACGATTGCCAGAAAATGGTGAAAGATGCATTTCTGGATGTCGAGCTTAAAAAAGAAAAGAACTTAACTTCTGCCAACTCCATCAATATCGCCAGATTAATCCCTCAGAGTTTCTATTATTTCCATGCATACGCTCAATTAGAAGATAAATCAAAACCTGTGGTATTCTCAGTTCCTAGTGGTAATTATGGTAACCTATCAGCAGGATTATTAGCTAAAAGAATGGGGCTTCCTATTCACAAAATGGTTGCTAGTAGTAATATCAACAAGATTGTTCCCGATTATCTCAAAGAAGGTGTATTCAACCCAAAGGCTTCTGAAATGACGATTAGTAATGCAATGGACGTAGGAAACCCAAGCAATTTCGCCAGAATGTATGAACTGTATGGAGAATCTGTAGATGCAATGCGAGAAGACATTCAGGGTTACTGGTTTAGTGATAACGCCACTCGAGAAATAATGCGTGAAGTATATGATCGAACAAATTATATGCTAGATCCTCATGGGGCGGTGGGGTATCTCGGCCTTACTTCGTTTATCAATAAGAAGGATGTAACCGGCATATTTTTAGAAACGGCACATCCGGCCAAATTCAAAGATGTGGTTGACGATACTTTAGGTGAATCTATTGAAATACCATCGGCTCTTGCTGAATGTATGAAAAAAGAAAAGCAGTCAACTGTCATAGAACCTGGCCTGGAGTCTCTAAAAAACTTCCTTCTGGACAATAAATAAGTCAGAATCCAAGTTATGGGTTTTGACTACTAACGCACATGTTAATGTTGAAACTCGTAGGGCGATGAATGATTATTATATTTGGTACAACTCAAAGGACGGCAAATACTTTTTCGGATCTGAATCTCAATTCACTGAAATCACTAAGAAATACAATGACAATTTGATCATTGCAGAAGAATTCATGAATTTAAGTCAGGAATTTGCAAAGAAGATCACCAATAAGTTAAATGAGAATTTAAATCTGTATAATCAGAGTTTACGTTAGCAGCCGCTAATCAGAGAATTGATCAGTGCAACCAGTCTCTCTTCAAAAACAATAGCCACACTCAAAAGCACTCCTGTAGCCACAAGTAGGCCGGATCTTATCGATTTATTTAGTATTTGGGTTGGTAATTTCAAAACTAAAAATGCTTTTCTTCTAAACATCTGTAAAACATAAACCCCTTAGTATGGGCATTGTTTTGTCATTTTATTGACTATCAAAGGTGGTCATAGAAATCCTGAGTTTGTGTTAATGAAGTCCTAACATTTGTTAATGAGTTGTTAAAACCCACGTTTATAGTATCTAAAAGTCCTAATTTTATATTTCATCTTATTTTAACTGAATGAAATGAGCATGACTGTGCAAAATTCTACCAGTATGAATATTGCTTTCATGCGAATTCCATGCCTGCATGCTATAGTGCCATTATTTCGGCACGCAGGCATGTGACCGTTGGAGATCAATTATAAACACATGAAAAACAACCAGATTAGGTGGTTAATGATTCTTGGTGCCCTCTCTATTGCCGGAGTACTAATTGTACAGATTTTCTGGCTTAGAAAGGCGTTTGATTTAAGACAATCCCAATTCAATTACAATGTTCAGGTTGCACTGAAGAACGTTGTGGAATCATTGTGTCAATTTAATGGTTCAGATGTGCCGGAAAGCAATCCCATTGAGCAGGTAAGTAGTAATTACTTCGTGGTTCGAACCAACGATGTGATCCCTCCAAATTCTCTTGAATATTTCTTAAAAGCAGAACTCCAGAAAAGAACAATTGATTCGGATTTTGAATATACCATTTATGACTGTAGCAATCAGAATATAGTATTCAGTGAATATATTGATATAAACACCAGTGAAGAGCAACCTAAAGAAGAAGAGATACTTTCTCCTAAATACAAAGAGAATGAGTATTACTTTGGAGTCTTCTTCCCTCATAAAACAGCTAGTATAGTGAATCAAATGGGCATTTGGGTTTTCAGTAGCTCTGCTCTATTCATAGTAATTATATTCTTCACACTTGCCTTGTTTGTTATATTCCGACAAAAAAGACTTTCAGAAATTCAAAGGGATTTTGTCAACAACATGGCCCATGAGTTCAAAACTCCCATCTCTACTATATCACTTGCAAGTGACTACTTAAGTAAACCGGAGGCTTCTAAATCCCCTGAGAAACTTTCCAATTACGCATCAATCATTCAAAAGGAAAACAACCGATTGATGAATCAGGTGGAAAGGGTACTTCAAATTGCTAAACCAGAAAAAGCCACTATTCTACAATTGCAGGAAGTTGATTTATTTGGAGTTATTACTGAAGCCCGAGAGCACTTAAAATTGATGCATCAGGAGACCCCAATAGAATTTGAGATTAACAACTCCTTTGGTACTTTGATGGTGAAGGCTGATAAAATGCATTTACACAACGCTATTTACAATCTGATCGATAACGGAGTGAAGTACTGCAATCGCAACCCTAAACTCACACTGGACGTTGTTGAAAAATCGAAACAAATTACCCTGGAGATTTCTGATAATGGGATTGGTATTCCTGGTAAATACCAAAAGCTTATCTTCCAGAGGTTCTTTAGGGTTCCAAAAGGAGACCAGCACGATGTTAAAGGGTTTGGTATCGGTTTATTCTATGTGAAAATGATATTGAAGAAAATGAATGGCAGTATTCGATTAGTTCATTCGGATGAAAGTGGTTCAAAATTCCAAATAAAAATCCCAGCAGTATGACCAAAAAAGCCTCCATATTATTGGTAGAAGACGATCCGTCTTTGGGCTACTTAATGAAAGACGCCCTGGAAGATAACTACAATGTAAAATGGTTGGTGGATGGTCAATACGCCAAGGAGAAGTTCAAAGAAGGCAATTTTGACGTCTGTCTGCTGGACATTATGCTTCCCAAAAAGGATGGTTTCTCAATAGCAGAAGATATCAGATCAATCAATCAGCAAGTACCTATATTATTTGTTTCTGCCAAATCCATGGAAGAAGACAGAATTAAAGGTTTCATGAAAGGTGGTGACGATTATATCACCAAACCATTTTCAATGGATGAGCTTAAGTTAAGGATTGAAGTGTTTCTTAGGAGATCTGAATCCAAACCTAAGACAGAGGACCAAATAACAATTGGTCAATATGTTTTCACTCCACCTACTTTCACGTTATCACATCTTGGTGAGGAACAAAAATTGACCCGAAGGGAATCAGAATTGCTACAATACCTTGCAGTGAACCACACTCAGGTTATAAAAAGAGAGGACATCCTTAATGCGCTTTGGGGCAATGATGATTACTTCAATGGTAGAAGCCTTGATGTTTTTATTAGCAAGCTGAGAAAGTATCTTTCAAAGGATCCTGAAATCAAAATCAATAACTATCACGGTGTAGGGTTTCAGTTTCAAATCCCGTGATATTGTAAGTGTAAATCATACACATTATTTGGTTATAACTAATTGATAATCATTTTAATAAAGAGGTAACCTTGATTCATTTTGCTATTTCCTCAAATGTGTTATATTTGTTAACCCCAAAAAGGAATACTTCACCATAGGACTTAATTGGGAAACTTTTTACGCAGGTATAATAACGGAACTCAAGCATGGAAAACACTTTCCCATTCGACACTAAGTCAGAAGACGAATTAATTTTGTCAGCTACCAAAGAAATTCTCAATAACATCCAAAAAGCATTAGCATCAGCAAAATCATTAAAAGAGCAACATCAATGGCTTCAACACAAGTCGGTTGTAGAAAAGATGCTGGAGAAAAGAGGCTTCCTTCAATATTAGACACAAAAAAAGCTGACAGATTACTCCATCAGCTCATGTTCACTTTACGCCTAATATTTATTCTAAAACTAATTTCTTGGTCATTTTCTTTTTGCCGCTTGCAATTTCGAGCAAGTAAATACCCGCATCCTGGTCACTCAAGTCCATCTCTTCCTTAAACAATCCACCAAAGCTGCTGAACGATTCAGAATACACCTCTTTCCCAGCAAGATCTAAAATCGTAACCTTTAATGGAGCTTGCTCTGGCATTTTGAATCTTAATGTAAATCTTCCATCATTTGGATTTGGATAGTAGCTAAGATCATCCACTTTCAAATTATTTGACTTACTGTATTTCGCTACATCATCGTCATCTGAATGGATATCAGAAATTGTTAGTGTCTTTCTTTCAATAATGATCATCTTGTTGCTTCCATTTTTAGGACTGACATGAAAATCAATATTGAAATCATCAAATTGGCTATTGATGTCCTTTAATCTTTCCTTAACATCTTGTAAGGCCTCCTCCATTTCATCGGTGTATTCAAAGACATCAACGTCAATGTCGTGTCCCATATCTTTCATTCTTTGCTTCAGGTCTTCAATACTCTCATCGCCATCCAAATGAAAAAAGAAGTTTTCTCCATCACTCTCAAGGTTCTTGAAAAACCCTTGCATTTCCTCAGAATCGAAGTTGAAGTCAAAGTTGTTATGCAAATCCATCATAATATCCTTTGAATCTCCAAAACTGAATGAAAAGGCATTATCGTCATTACTAAACCAGTGAAAGTCTGGCTCTTCTCCAAAGAATTCTTTGTATTCAGGATCATTCTCCATTTCCTCTCTACTGGAATACGTTTTCTCAAACGTCTTTCTTTCTCCGTCAACGTCTTTAGTTACCTTCAAAGTGATAGAGCCATCATCTGAAGTTGACATCTCAATGGATTTGCTTGAAGATTGAGCATTCGCTGCATCAGCAAACAAAACAAATAGCGATAGCAATATTACTGCCACCATCCCATTTCTTTTAAGTATTGATCTTTTCATAATTCCTGTATTTTGAGTTTATGCTAAATTAGTTGGAAGGCTTTCCAATCACTGTTAAAGAGTGGTTAATTCTTGTTAAAAAAGGTTAAACTCAAACACTTAGCTAATCATTACCGTAAATTTGAAGCATGAAGAAAATTGCGCTTAAATGGATTATCTCACTAATGAGTCTCGCGATCGTAGGATTGATTGCGTTTCAGCTCTATTGGGTAGATACTGTCATCAAAGCAAATGATGAGAGATTCAAGAAGGATGTGATGGAAGCCTTGAATCAGGTGGCGAATAAATTGGAAAAACAGGAGCTGCTCCTTTTTACATACGACAATTTCAGTACAAACCTGATGTGGAAAACACCCAATGTTGTATCAACCGGTGATGGGAATATTGAATTATTCGAAACCACATTCGAAAAGAAGACCATAGATCCCAAAATGCAGATTGACAGCCAGAATTGGGATATGAAATATGATTTTCAGGTATTGGTGGAAGCTACCAATGAAATGAAAGAAAGGACACACTTCGAGACGGTAACCATAGATAACTCCGACAATGGATATGAAATTAAAATTGAGCGCAAATTAGATTCTCTTAAACAAGCAAACGAGCGATTAAAAAACAACTTTGCCAAAGTAACTCGCAAGTCAGAGATGGTTCAGATGGTTATCCACGAACTGATTACAAACGACCGGTCATTAAAAAGCCGATTTGATTCAAAGCAACTAGATTCCCTGTTATATGCTGAGCTTAGAAATAAAGGAATTGATCTTGGTTATGAATATGCGGTGATTGACGATAGTGATAATTCTTTTATCCATACTGTATCTCACGGTATTGAAGAATCCAATCATTATGATCTTTACGAAACTGATTTAAGAGCAAGCCTTTTCCCTAATGATATAATGGGAGAAACCGCTTTTCTTGCGATTACATTCCCAAATAAAAACAGCTATCTACTCAAAAAAGTAGGAAGTACCTTGGCCTCATCTTTGATACTTGTGTTGATCATTATGTTCTGCTTTGTTTATTCCATTCAGACTATTTTGAGACAAAAAAGACTGTCTGAAATTAAAAACGATTTCATCAACAACATGACTCATGAGTTTAAGACGCCTATTGCTACTGTATCATTGGCTTGTGAGGCATTGCAGGACAAAGATATCAGTAGTACAGAAACGATGAGATCCAGATATCTGAGCATAATCAGTGATGAAAACAAGAGACTCGGAGGTCAGGTTGAGAAGGTGCTTCAAATGGCAATTCTGGATAGGAATAATCTTAAACTGAAGAAAGAAGAATTGAATCTGCATCAGGTAATCAACAATGCAATTGATAAAATCAATGTTCTGGTTGAAGAAAAAGGAGGTGTAATTGAGGCTGAATTCAATGCTGAGAATGATATGGTTCGTGGTGACCAACTTCACTTAACCAACATCATTAGTAACTTGCTTGATAATGCCAACAAGTATTCTCCAGAATCTCCTGAAATTAAGATTCAGACTTCAAGCAATACTCTTGGGTTGCTGATAAAAGTAAAAGACAAAGGAATTGGCATGACAAAAGATGCCATTAGAAATATTTTCAATAAATTCTATCGTGTTCCAACTGGAAATCTTCATGATGTAAAAGGTTTCGGGCTTGGTCTGGCATATGTTAAAAACATGATTGATGCCCATGGCGGGACAATCTCTGTCACCAGCGAGCCAAAAAAAGGAAGTGAATTCACGATATTTTTACCATACTCACATGAGTGATACCAAAATCTTAATAGTAGAAGACGACCCTAACCTGGGTCAGATATTAAATGAATATCTAGGGTTAAAAGGATTCAAAACTCATCTAAGTACAGATGGGGAAGCTGGATTGCATGCTTACAAAGCAGGTGACTATGACCTCTGCATTCTGGATCTGATGATGCCAAAAATGGATGGGTTCTCTCTTGCCAAAGAAATCAGAAAAGACAATGAAGATGTGCCGATAGTTTTCCTTACAGCTAAATCTATGAAAGAAGACGTGATTGAAGGCTTTAAAGTAGGTGCAGATGATTATCTCACCAAGCCTTTTAGCATGGAGGAACTTTTGCTACGTCTGGGAGCAATTTTAAAACGTTCCCGAAAATCGGTGGTCCAGGATGAATTTCCTGAGCTTTATGAGCTTGGCGATTATAAATACAACTACCATCATCATCTTTTGACTTCATCTACTTCAGAAGTAAAATTGACTGGAAAAGAAAATGAGCTGCTTAGAATGTTTTGCGAAAATTTCAACCAGACAGTTGAGAGAGGAGCAGCACTAAAAAGAATCTGGGGTGATGATAGCTATTTCAATGCTCGTAGCATGGATGTGTATATCGCGAAGCTTAGAAAGCACCTAAAAGAAGACGAAAAGATTCAAATAATTACAGTACACGGACAGGGTTTTAAGCTTGTAAAGCTCAATTAATTTTACTATATTATTAAGGATAACCCCGTAAGAAAAAATACTTCGCCCCGGATAATCGCTGAACTTTAAAGTTTTATTAAATTCCGGCTGATTTTAAGCCTGAAAAAACTATTTGCTATGAGAATCGTTCCGTCTATTTCTGTAATTAATGGTAGAACAACCAGACTTACTCAAGGTGATTTTGCCAATGAGAAGATCTACGACATCAGTCCATTGGATGTAGCCAAGAAATTTGAGGACCATGGCATCAGCAGAATTCACCTAATTGATCTTGATGGCGCCACAAATGGATCACCAGTCAACTATCATGTATTGGAGATGATTGCAGGTCATACCAATCTCAAAGTAAATTTTGCCGGAGGAATTCACAATGATGGTGACCTCATCAAAGCTTTCGAATCGGGAGCTGAGAGTATTACATCAGCAACCATTGCGGTTTACGATAAGGAGCTATTTAGTTCATGGATCATGTCTTATGGTCGTCAGAAAATTGCTTTAGGTGCAGACAGTTTAAATGGACTCATCAGAGTAGGTGGATGGCAGAAAGGCACTAAGATTGATCTTTTTGAGCATATTCAGTATTTCTACGACAGAGGTTTAAAATACCTAAAAACTACAGACATCTCCAGAGATGGTGCACTTGAAGGCCCTGCATTTGATCTTTATAAGCAAATAATGGAGAGATTCCCGGATCTATGTGTATTTGCCAGTGGTGGTGTTAGAAATATGGATGATATCAGAAAACTAGATGAAGCTGGCATCTATGGTGTAATTTTCGGAAAAGCTTTTTATGAAGGAAGAATAACTCTTCAGGATCTTGACGAGTTAGCAGTTAAATAATTACACTTAACGGATTGTCTTAAAAGAATGAAGTTAAGATTCCTTCATCCCTGGAATCTTCATACTTGAATTTGTATAGGAAGTAGAAAATGAAGTTGTACTTGTTAACAGATTCACTCTTTTCTACTGTCTCCGGCTCTACTTCAACATCATCGTTATCGTTAGTAACGTTATCTGCAACATCAGAATCATCGTCATCAATCAGAGTAGACGCATCTTCATGTTGATTATCAGATTTGCCAGGATTTTCTTTTAATCTATTTGGTTGTTGCTGCTGGTCCTGCTGAGGAACAGTAATACCGTAGGAAGGGATTCCCAGGGTTAATGTTAGTAGTATTATCGTAGCAATTGACCTTAGCACAATTCAGAAATATAGAGCGTATAACGTTCTCATTATCAAAAAGGTTTGCCAATATGCTAAAATTTTCTCAGAAATACACCAAGTTTCTCCGATAAGTACCAATTATTCTACAAATATTAGCACATATGCGAACGCTCCAATCATTCCCAGAAGTATAATTGTGATGTATGATAATATCCAAAGGAACAAAGCCTTCAATACCCCAAGAATCTTCTGTTTGATCTGGTAAAAACCCAACACTCCAAAGATTATGTAAATCAGTGACAAAAATGTTATCAGAAGTGAAAACCAGCCAAACCCTATTTTGAACATTACAATTGCAATGATTGTCAACCAAAGTGTGTGACCTGTGAGGTACATGTAAATCACACTATGCTCTATGTAATTGAAGCCCCTTTTACGATAAAACAGTTTTGACCAAAGAGCAAGAAACGGAATAAACATCAGAGATACCCACCTGAAATTATCAGACATCCAATCCATCATATTTGTCATAAATTTCTGCTGATCTTCAGTATTTTGTTCTGGCTGTACAACACCCATATAATCCTGACTGCTTTGCAAAAACTCTTTGACATCCACGTTAAGAAACTCGAATGTTAGGATCATGATAGTAGATACGAGGAACAGATAGGCCAACGGCCCAATATATTTAACTCTGTTCCCTTGTATGTATGTTCTTGCAACCAGTCCGGGACTAGTGGTTAAACCTCTTATTGTTCTACCAAATTTATTATCCCACCCCAGCCACTTGGAAGAAAATTCCAGGAACAGTTCTTTCCATGTGAGAGGTCTTACCGTCTGATGCTGCCCACAGTGTGTACAGTATTCTCCTGGTGCTTCATTGCCACAGTTTATGCAAATGTTTTCTTCAGGCATGGTTTGGTTTGTTTGTAAAACAGAAATTTACGAATTATCCTAATTGAATAGAACTTTCAAATTCGTTATTGAGAACAGAAATGGCAAATGATCCAACAATTAATTTATTGAATGGCCTATTTATTTCAATTTCCTGAAATCCTTTTAAAACCTTTTTTGTTGTACCTGAGTCAATTAGATTTGATGTCCCAATATTTATTAATGGAGTATTAGCTCAGTTGGTTTAGAGCATCGCCTTGACAGGGCGGGGGTCACTGGTTCGAATCCAGTATACTCCACTTATCATCATCCATATCATGAAGAAGTTTCCTTTTGTCGTTTTACTTTTCTTGATACCAGCTGGTCTTATTTTTTACATTGCTTTAATACAAAATTCAAGCAATCCATCGGGCATCACCATTGATCATCTTCAGTATCCTGTTATTGGGGTAGACTTTTCTCATCATTCAGGAGATATCAATTTTCAGAAATTGAAGCAAGACGGTGTGTCGTTTGTATTTTTAAAAGCCACAGAAGGTTCGAGTCATAAGGATTCCAAGGTAGACGAATACTTTAAAGAAGCTGTTAGAAATGAAATTCCAGTTGGGTTCTATCATTTCTACAGATTTGAGGAAGACCCGGTGCACCAACTTAAATTCTTCCATAAAACTGTCTCAAGCAAAAATTATTCATTACCTCTGGTATTAGATGTTGAGGATTACGGCCAAACCAGTAATAAAACCAGAAGTGCTATTCGGCGAGATATTAAGACTTTTGTTGACTCATTGGAAAGTGTTGTAAAATGCGAAATACTGATCTATACTAATGAATCAGGCTATAATGATTATATCAAAGACAATGTTGAAAATGATATGTGGATCTGTTCCTTTGATGAAACAGAAAAAATTGGTGGGAACTGGAAATTCTGGCAGTATTCCCACCATGGTAAATTAAAATATGTGGACGGATGGGTAGATTACAATACTTTTAATGGCTCCAATGAACAGTTTCAGAAGTATCTGAATGAGTTTTGCAGCCATTAATTCGTTTCTCGTAGGATTAATATTCTCTCAACTGCAACTGGACAATCTGATTATCAGCTTCTTGCAGCTCTTCCACATACGTAACATATTCCTCGTGTGTAGACAGAACTATCCCGTCAAGGAAATTTTCAGCACTACCATGAACTTTGAATTCAAAAAATACCCTGTCAAGCAATTCGGATTCTTCTTCAGTGATTGGGTCTGTTCCGTATGCTATCCATTCGGTATGCTTAAACGCTATATCTATCAACTGTTGTCTAAGTTCAGTGTCTGTGGGTAAGTTTCTTAAAGTACCAATGTAAATGGCATACTTCCCGGTAACATAGCTTTGAACATATGTATTACCATAAAGTAACCGAAATTCATCTCCCAACTCATTCTCGAGTTCTTCGGCTTTATTATCCACCAACCAGGAAGACGTAACAGAGTACTCTCTATCGATACTTCTGCCTAATCCAACAAATGTCATGCCCTGGTTAAAAGGATATTGCTCAGCAACCCCTCTGAACAATCTTCCATTTAAAGCTCCTTTCAAAGAATGAAACTCATTTGAATATCCAAATTGATCCATATCATCAAAACCTAACGTAGAATAGTATAATTCGACATTTGCGACATCTGAGGCTTCAAAATAATTCTCTTGAGTAATTGATCCTCCCAGACCTGTCAGAATTCTTCTTTCACTTATTTCATAGTCATTATCCATGACATTTAGCAATTCCATATCATCCATGTGGTCGTATGCGTTTGCTAAAATATCTCCAAGTGGCTCAGTTTTTTCAAATGTTATCTCACCGGATTTAGTGACCACCATTGATTTTTCATTGGCTTCATAATCATAGGAGATCGCGATTGATATGCCTTCAGATTCAATCTCTTTATTACTGGAAATTATCTTATCATTTTCATAAATGGACTCTGCAACATAACCATCACCATAGATCTTCTTTGAAACTAAAAGTCCATTCTCATAATCAAGCTCTGCATAAAGGTTTCCTTCTGTGTCATAATACTTAGAACTTAGAGGTAAATTTTGCTCAGAGCGCTGATGTTCAAATCTAATGCCACCAGCATACGGCTCAATTTGGTAATAGACTTTGTAGGAATTTAGATATCCATTGTCATAGTAAATAACTTCATGCATTTTGTTTCCGGAAGATTGTGTTTTTATAGCTTCTTTGATCCATCCATTTGGATATCTGGAGACAATTTCAAAATTATCTGTCGATGTAATGCTAAAATCCGGAGCAGGATCTTCTTCGATGATATCAGGATCATCACTGTTGCAGCTGAAGAGTAGAATTGACATAGCAATTCCTAGCATCATATTGATTGGTTTGTTCATTATCGTAAGGTTTAATGTGTTGATTAAGTGTTATTGATTGATTATTTCTTTATTCTTATTGAATTGATATTTGAGGGATAACTGGAGCCTGGAAGCTCTGTGCCTCTTTCTATCATCAAAGAATTCCGTTCTTGTGATGTCTTTTAGTCCAAACTTATATCGTGCGCTTAGAAAAAGTTTATTCCATATTCTGTGTTCATATCCAATAACCGGACCAAAAGTGTAGTTACTCAACTTTTGAATTTTTTTGTGATTATCGGAATTCCCGGAGTAACTCGTGCTGAAAGAGCCACTTGAAACGAGTCCTGTATAAAATCCGAATTCTATGCTATTTCCTGATTGGAGCCTCCTCTGATAGACAGAAGCAACTTCTAACATTTGGAACCCATCCATGTCCAAAGAAATACCATAATCAAATTGGTCATCAATGAAGTATTGACGGTCATGCAAGATTCTATAACCACCTAAATCAATAGCATTAAAATCAATTTGCCATAAAAGATCTTTATTTAATTGGTATTGAAAATAAAGTCCTAGCACAAATCCATTAGCCAGTTTAAATCTTGATTCTTCGGAATTGATATCATAAGTAACATTTGTCCCAAACCGAGCTCCAAAATAAGTTGGTAATGGATTGAAGCCACTCCCTACATATTTCTTCTTCACATAACTCTTTCCAAGCATTTTCTTAATGGCTCTGCCGTTTTTACGGCTTTGCTTTTTCTCTTCTTTTGTAAGTTCTGGTTGGATTGGTTTATTGATCTGTGGGTTTTCAGAATCTTCTTCAATCAGAATAATTGGACTGTCCCCACCAGTAGAAAGAGGAGTATACAGGCCTGTTTCAACCATATTTATATTGGTGAAAGCTTCAACAGATCTACTTCCTACTTGTTCTTCCTGAAGTTCTTGTATTAAACTTGAATTCGTATTGAATTGAGGTGCTTTTGATAGCTCACTATTGTAAGGATTCGCCTGGTTCGCGAGGATAATCTTTTCTAAGCTATCGTTGGTGGATACAGTTTCAAACCCATCGAATTGATCTGAAACGCCCGAAATGATGAGTTTACTTTCATTACTCATCAATGCTCCATTTACATAAGCATAGAAACCGGAAGCGAAGAGAATAACAAGTAACAACCCAAGACCATATTGCCATTTTGGAATTACGGCTTTATTGGATTTATTGTCTAACAGTGCCTCCATTTTGGCCCATGCCTGTTCTTCAAATGGAAACTCAATGGACTCCACTGACTGTCTTATTTTCTGGTCGGTATTTTTATTCCACTTACTCATATTGCCAGCAGGTATTCACCAGTTTTTTTTAATTTTTCCTGAAGCTGTTTTCTTGCATTTGAGAGGTGCCACTTTGAAGTCCCTTCAGATATATTCAATAGTTGGGAAATTTCTTTGTGGTTATAGCCCTCAATGGTGTAGAGAACAAACACATTTTTTGTTGCCGGAACCAGGGTATCTATTACCTGAAGGAGTTCTTCTGATGTAAGATTACTTAATGCCTCCTCGTTTATTTCATGGTCCACCTCCACATCTAGTTCAATGGATTTTTTATAGGAAGTATGTTTCCGTACATGATCAATTGAAGTGTGAAAGACAATTTTGCGTATCCAACCTTCCAGAGAGCCCTCACCTTTGTACTTTTTAAGTTCAGTGAATACTTTCAGAAATGCATCATTGAGAACCTCCAATGCCTGCTCCTTATCTCTGGTATATCGCATGCAGGTATTCATCATAGTACTGAAGTACATCACATATAGCTCCTTCTGTGCCCTTCTGTCATTTTTGAGGCACCTTGCTACAAGGTCTAATTGTGTGATATGATCGTTGCGTTGCATGTAATATTTGGCTTCTACTTACATAGTCGTAAGTGATCTGCCAAAGGGTTGGGTTAGCTGTAAAAAAAATTAAATATATGATAATCGTAAGTCCATCATACGTTACAGCAAACAGCCCAATAACCCTAAAAACGATCTAATAAGAGGGATTTCTCAGAATTTTTGGAAAACTAAAAATTTACAAGTTGTGTCTGAACAATTTGCATTTCTGCTATTTCCAGTTGTCTAATCGCGGTTTCATATTCATCATGATCATTGAGTATAAGACCATTTTCATCGATTGCTGAATTACTATGCACCTTAAACTCAAAAAAGACATTACTTAAAAGATCAAGTTCATCGCCACTAATGGGATCAGAACCTGTTGTAATCCAGTCGATATGTCTTTCTGCGATATCTATTATCTCATCCCTCAGGTCGTCATCACTTGGGAGGTTTCTGAGAGTTCCAATGTAGTAAACAAATAAGCCTGTGAAATAAGAGTTAACAAAATGTGTTCCAAACACAGCATTGAAGTTATCTCCAAATTCTTCTTTTTTCTCTTCTAGAAAATCCTCAAAGACATAAGTAGTTAACCCGAAATACTCCCCTTCTATAAAATTTGATTTTCCAACAAAAACAACATCTTTCTCTGTGAATGGATATTGCTCCCTTATGCTCCTGAATAAACCATCGTTTAAAGTACCTTTTATTGTAAGCACCTCATTTGTACTTCCGAAGCTTTCAACAAATTCAGGGTCGTTCTCAGCATATACAAGCGATGATACCCCTACTGACACAAGTGGATCAATACTTTTCTGTTGATTTATGGAACTTGTAGAAACAGATTCAATGCTCTGAAACCAAAGTTCATAATTACCTTCCGTTACATTTAGCAATTGAAAATCATCGTTATAATTAAAGCCAGTTGCGATAAAATCATCAATACTTGATGTCATCATAATAAGTCCTCCATCAGCAGATTTTGTGGTTAGTGTTTTTAGATCATTACTATAGTCATATTCCACCTTTGCTATTGAAGAACCATCAGAATCCAGCTTTTCCTGAGTAAATACTCTACCACTTTTGTAGTTACTAATGGTTTTTGTATTGTCACTGTTGATCAATTCCTTTGTCACCAATTCTCCGCTTGAGTATTCCAGAGTTGCAAACAATTCACCATCTACATCATAATAGCTAGAACTCAATGGAAGATTTACGTCATTTCTGCCATGCTCAAATTCCACATGCCCAGAATTGATTGAATACACTTTATAGGTGGACAGATAACCGTTTTCATGATAAGTCACCTCATATTCAGTAGCTCCGGAAAGAGTTGTTTTAACTGCAGATTTGATCCATCCATTTTCATATTTCTCCAGAACAGTAAAAAGTTCATCAGATTCAATTTCAAATGACGGCTCTTCAATCATTTCAGGCTCGTCACTATTACAACCAATGATTGAAACGATTACAAAAAGACAAAGAGACAGTGTGAATATTCTCATAGATAGATAGTTTAAGTCAGCAAATCTAACCAATCAAAGTGACACTACTTTCTCAACATAGGAAATTTCAGAATGTAACCCCTATCGCCTTCTCCCTCACTACTAATATACATATCTCCATTCGGGGCAAAACATATTCCTTCGGGTTGACTAAGCTGATTTGGAGAAATTGGATATGTTGCTTCAATATCGCCATTTGTATTAAGAACAACTAATAGTTTCCCAACTGAAGCCAACACGTAAAACTTTTCATGAATTGGATGCCAGGCAATAGCAGATGGCTCAAATTTTATTCTGTTTTCATCGTATTGGTAGTCTTTATTCTCCTCATAGAATTTCTTTAAATCCTTTTTGGTAATGGTAAGCTTAGGCTGCTTTTTAAAGTCGTCAGTATCCAGGTCATAGGCGTATACCGTTTTACCTTTGACTTTTTCTCCTTTGATTCCACCATCTTCCTTACATGCAATTAGCAATTGATTCTTTGCTGGAAAGTATCCCAGACCTTCTGTATCGTTTGATTTTCCGAGAGGAGTTTCGATTTTTTCTGCTTTTACTTTCTTTTTTGTTGTGAGTTTGAAATTGTAGAGATCTCCATCACTTTTTAACACATATACCTGATTTCCAATAATTTCCACTCCTTCATAGTCACCAGATTTAGCGAATGTTATACCATAATCGATATCTCTCATATTCATGTCATAAATAAAAACCTTACCCGTTTCGTCTTCAATTGTGAGTAACCTACCCTTATCGTCCATGGTTAAACCTGAGATCTCAGATAACACATATGGCAAAAAGAATTTATCGCTATGTTTTTTTAGATCGTAATAAATATCAGTTTTTTCAGTTATGAGGAACATTGCATCGGCTCTTTCTCTACCGGGTACAGTATCACACCCTGTTGAAAGAGCAAAAAACATAATGAATGGAACTATTGTTTTGAGTGAAGAAAATGTGGATTGAATGTATCCCATAATGCTTAAATATCAATTGGCTACCGATGTATACAATAAAATTAGTAGTAATATCATTGTAATTGAATAAATTGTGTGGACGTTTTTCAATAACTTTTTATTGCAACAACCAGAAAAAAGTAAATGGCAAAGGACTTAGAACTGATTGGATCGGCAAAGAAATTTGCTGTAACGATTTTAAAAAACGATATCTCAAAGGATCTGGTATATCACTCTTTAGAACACACTGAAGGGGTAGTTGCAGCTTCCCAGGAAATTGGAAAAGAGTCTGGTCTTGAAGAGGATCAGCTGGAGGTGCTTGAGTTAGCAGCATGGTTTCACGACCTGGGCTACCGCGACACTATCCAAAATCATGAGGAACATAGTATTGAAATAGCTGACCAGTATTTAACAGATGCCGGTTATGACAGTAAGAAAAAAGACCAGGTAATAGGTTGCATTAGAGCAACTAAAATGCCTCAGCAACCTCAAAACAATGTGGAACAAGTTCTGTGTGATGCCGACTTATCACACCTGGGTAAAGAGGATTTTTTCGAAAAATCTCAATTGCTTCTGGAAGAATTAAACACAGTTGGTGACGAATTTATAACAGAATCCAAGTGGTTGGAGATGAATAAAGAATTTATTCTTGGCCATACTTATTTCACAGATTATGCAAAAGATAAATTCAATCCTGCCAAGGAGAAAAACCTAAAGCAGGTTAAAAAAGAACTAAAGAAAGCCAGTAAAAAGGACAAGCAAATTGAGTCCTTAGAAGAGAATATTTTAAAGCTAAAGGAGAAGGTTGAAAAGACTAAACAACTCAAACCTGACAGAGGTATTGAAACCATGTTTCGCCTGACTTCCAAGAATCACTTGCAACTCAGCGCAATGGCCGACACAAAGGCCAATATCATGATTTCTATCAACTCCATTATTCTTTCTATTCTAATGTCTGTTTTGTACAGAAAGCTGGAAGAATATCCTCATATGGTGGTACCTGCACTTATATTAACTGTTGTATGTCTTGTGACAATAGTCTTCTCTATTTTGGCAACCAGGCCAAATGTTAGTTCAGGAAAATTCACACGAGACAATATTATCAACAAGGAAACAAACCTTCTTTTCTTTGGGAACTTCCACGCCATGAGACTGCCTGATTACGAGTGGGGAATGAAGCAAATGATAAAAGATGCCGATTATCTGTACACTAGTCTGATTCGTGATATTTATTTTCTCGGTGTAGTATTGGGTAAGAAGTACAGATTGCTCAGAACGTCTTATACAATCTTTATGTTTGGATTTGTACTAGCTGTGCTAAGCTTCATCATTGCTGAAACGTTCTTTAAATCTCCGTACCCGTATTAAGTTTTATTGCTCTTTTGCTTTTACCATTTCATAAGTTCCAAATTGTGCTAAGACTTCCGCTCCGGAAGATTCTATACTTTGGTCCTCTATGTTTTCATTTAACCTAGTAGCCTTTACATTATCAGTAAGCTGTAGATTAATGATTTGCTTAATCTCATCTTTAAGAGCCGGCTCGTATATTGGGAATATCACCTCCACTCTGTGATATAAGTTTCTTGTCATCCAATCTGCAGATCCCATGAAAATTTCCTCATTGCCATCATTGTGGAATATAAATACCCTTGCATGCTCCAGGTAGCGGTCCACGATTCTTCTCATAGATATATTGTCGCTTAACCCTGGCACACCGGGTCTTAAACAACAAATACTTCTAATGATCATTTCAACCTTAACTCCAGCCTGGCTGGCCTCATATACTTTATCTATGATGCCTCTTTCTTCCAGGTTATTAAGCTTGATGATAATTTTTGCCTCCTTACCAGCTTTCGCATTCTCAATCTCTCTGTCTATCAATTCATAGAACTTGTCTACTATGTTGAATTGAGATACCAGCAGATGCTTAAATGCTGTTGGTTCTTTTCTCTTGTACAGGAATTTGAATACCTGAGCAAGTTCATTCGTCATCCCATCATGACAAGTAAACAGACCATGATCGGCATATATTTTGGCAGTTTGCTCGTTGAGGTTTCCTGTTCCGAAGAATCCATAGTATTTATTGGATCCATCTTCAAGCTTCTTTTTGATTAGAGCAACCTTAGCATGAACTTTCAATCCAGGAATGCTATAAATAATCTTAACCCCAGCTTCCTGCATTTTTGAAGCCCACATTAGGTTATTAGCTTCATCGAACCTTGCTTTTAGTTCCATGAATACTTTTACTTTCTTACCGTTTTTGCAAGCACTAATCAATGCATCACCAATCACTGACTTCTCGGCCATTCTATAGAAAGTCACATTGATTTCTGTCACATCAGGATCAATTGCAGCCTCGTTGAAGAATTGCAATACATAATCATAACTGTGGTATGGAAAGTGTAATAGTTGATCTTTTTCATCAATTGCTGACAACATGGATCTGTGCTGATCTAATTCCTTATGTTGAATTGCAGGTAGTTTAGGGTATTCCACTTCTTTTCCAAGAGGATTAGGCAACTGGAAATAGTCATTCAGATTGTGGTACCTCCCGCCAGAAACCATATCCTTTTCATCTAACCCAAATTGTTCTTGCATATGAGATAGAAGCTCCTCGCTGGTGCTGTTATCATACAAAAACCTGGATGGATCTCCCAGATCTCTTTTTGTAATCTGCTTTTCAATCTTACCTACTAAATCTCCACTGTACTCATCATCAATATGCAAGTCAGCGTCTTTGTTTAGTTTAATACTGATGCACTCTTCAACTTCATAACCAGGGAACACCAGATCCAGATGTAATCGGATAATATCATCAAGGAAAATATATTGATGATTGCCCCCTTCAACTGGTAATTCAAAAAACCTTGGAAGCTTGTCAGAAGGAATATTCACATAGGCAAAATGTGTTTCTCCATCCTTTTTCAATCTAAAGCTCAAGTATAATTGTCGGTTGTTAAGGAAATCAGCACCTTTAGATACTTTCCAAATTCTTGGTTTGAGGTAAGCAAGAACCTTGGTCTTAAAATAGTATAGAAGCGAGCTTTTCTGATCAACTGTAAAATTACCTTCTTTATAGATTGACAACCCCTTCTTTTCTAATTCTCCAAATACCTCACCTAAAGTCTGACCGTAAAGATTGAGCTGCTCATTTACCGCAGTATGAAGCTCCTTCAATAAAGCGGATGGATCAAGGTTCAATTTTTTATTGATCTTCTCTTTGTTGATCTTTTCGAGACTCCTTATTCCAGCTACCCGAACTCTGAAAAACTCATCCAGATTTGAGGAATAAATTGCAAGAAACTTCACTCTGTCCATCAATGGCACAGATGGATCTCTTGCTTCATTGAGCACTCTCAAATTAAATGTTAACCAACTTAAGTCTCGATTAAAATACTTTTGATCCATGGGTTATAATATTTTGATGACTTCAATTTCTTTTTCTATTCCTTTCAGCTTTTTATTCCCTAAACTCGACCAATCCGAAACACCATTTTCTATTTGTTCGAAGTAATCTTTAGAGACCAAAAGCCTGCTTTTAAATTCTTTGTTCAATTGTTCCAATCTGGAAGCTATTATAACAGTTGTTCCTGAAACAGAAAATTGTTTCCTGTTATCATTTCCGATATTGCCAGTAACTACATCTCCACTGTGTATCCCCATTCCTATCTGCACCTCCCCAAGTTTTTCAACATGCTGGAAGATTTCCTTAGCTGCCTCCAGTGCCGTCTCCTCATGATTGTCTAATCTCACCGGAGCACCAAAGGTCGCCATCAAACCATCTCCAAGGATCTGATTAGTAATTCCATTGTGTTTATTTATTATGTCGATTAAGGGGCTAAAAAATTTGTTTTGAAAATCAATTACCTGCTCTGGATCTTTGCCCTGAACAAAATTTGTAAACCCTCTGATATCCAGAAATAGAATGGTTACCTCCTTCTTTGCAGAAACATCCTGATTATCTATTAATGCATCAACAACCTGTTTAGATACTTGCTGACTAAAAAGCTGCTCCATTTGGTTTCGCTCATCTTCATATCTAACACGTGATTCCAGTAGCTTCCTGAATCTATAAGAAACAAATGCCGCACATCCTGTGGCAATTATGAAAATAACACATCTGATATAATAAAGTGGTGTAGGTAGTTGCAGAGTGAATTTAGCAGCTTGCTCATTGTATCCAACCGCTAGAGTTATGGCTACAGCATAACACAAAACAATAAGCAGTCCACTTAAAAGAGTTAGCCTAAAATCCAGGTGTAGAATAGAAATTATCAGGATTGGTATGCATAGAAAAATTACTGGTGTATCAATTAGAGCTGGTAACTCTAATTTATTCAAAAGAAAGATTAGAATTAATCCAGGTATCAGTGATTCAAGAATTGTCGTACCAATTTTATATCGCATTAGTACACCTTGCCCCTTTTTAAGTCGTCTATTAATGTGAATCAATGCAATAATCAAATGAGCTACTAAAGCCTGACCACCAATTAGGATTTGGTAATAGTCCATTCTGCTTTTGAAAACTTTAGCTATTTGATCCCCGATGATAATGGAATCCAAAATGGCTGAAGTAAACGAAAGCATCATCACCATCAGGAATACGATGAGACGGATTTTCTCAATTTTAGCAAGCTGAAACTCAAGTCTGCTGTCACTAAAATTTGTGTTTTGTAAGGTCAATGTTTTCAATTCAGTAACTTTCGTTAACTTTAGTTTGATGTCACAATAAACAACCCATTTTTTTAAAATTCGCTACTTACAATGGAAATAAAAAATATACTCGTTCCAGTTGACTTTTCAGAAAGCTCAAAGAACGCACTTCGCATAGCCATTGGATTGGCCAAAATGAACAACGCTTGTGTGCATATGATTAATGCAGTCCATATTCATGCACCTCATCCGGATGTAACTGGTGGATCATTAATTGAATCTATTATCAACGATTACGAAACTCAAGTCCAACAATCATTTGATGAACTGGAAAAAGAAATTGTTGAGCTAAATGAAGTAGAACATGATTCTGAAAAGTTTGTCTCCTATTTAACGGATGCTATTTATACCTGTATCAAAAAACAGAGTATTGACCTTGTTGTAATGGGTACCAGACAACAACATGAAGAAATTGAACATCTGCTGGGGACACATGCAACAGATGTAATTGGGTTTTCTGAAGTTCCTGTTTTGGTAATTCCAGGCGGATCAAAACTCTTCAGTCCCAAGAAAATTGCATTTGCTACAGATTTGAAAAAAATTCAGGATCCTGAAAGGTTGGAGTCACTAAAGTATTTCGCTGAGGCATTTGGTTCGGAGATTACTCTATTCCACATCACGACCAATATGAGCACGGTAGTTCCAACAGGAGAAAAAATGGAAGAAGCGGAAAAGCTTGAAAATTACCTGGGCAATTTGAAATACAATGTAGATATCATTGAAGAAAAGAAAGTTTCTGAAGGGATATTCGATTTCATCAAAGAGCACAACATTGATATGTTGGCAATGATGCCGAGAAACCATTCCATTTTTGAGAAAATATTTAAATCAAGCGTTTCGAAAAAAGTAGCGATTGATATTGAAATTCCAATGTTAACATTTCATGAGTAAATACTTGATTAGATCGCTTCAAGAGAGTGATCTGGATCAGATGTATGATACATTTATAGAAGCTTTCTCTGATTATCAAATCAGCTTCAACCTTACACGAAAGCAATTTGATCAACGCTTTCTGGAGAAACTCAATATAAATTTTAACCTATCTGTTGGTGCCTTTTATCAAGAAAAGTTGGTAGGATTTATCTTCCACGCTCTCAATGAATATCGGGGGGAACAAATGCTGTATAATGGAGGAACGGGAGTAGTGCCAGCGCATCGGGGACAAAAGTTGGTCAACATGATGTATGACCATATCAAAACTTTGATGCGTCAGAATGATATTAAGAAATCTGTGTTGGAGGTCATTACAACAAATCATAAGGCCTATAAAGCCTATGAGAAAGAAGGGTTTGTTGATTTGAGACTACTAAAATGTTTCAAATTGACTTCTCTGCTGGAAAAAGTGGAAAACGACAAAATTCAAATTGAACTAATAGAAAACCCGGACTATAACAGGTACAAATCTTTTACAGATTATGAGCCCTCCTTCATTGATACCTTTAAACAGCTTCCTTATAATTCAAATGATGTTGTAATAGAAGCAAGAATAGAAAATGAATTGGTTGGCTTCATGGCATTTCAGCCCCACCTGGGAAGGATTAGCCAATTGGCAGTGAATAAAAGTGCACGTAGTAAAGGAATTGGTACGGCTCTACTTCTAAAAGCTCAGGAGATCTCTGAAAATAAAAACCTTACACTACTAAATGTAGATGAAGAAGAATTCGATATGATTAATTTTTTAATCAATCGAGGATTTGAAAACCAGCTCGATCAGTACGAAATGTATCTGCAATTAGATCAATAATTTCAGTTTGGAACTAATAGTTTAACCAGTTTTTGTAATTTGTTATTGGTAAGCCCCACTTGGAATGGTATTTAGTGAATTAGATAAACTTACTGGAGGAGAAATTATCCAACTTCATCAGGATCTGACAATTTCTCACCTTGTTACTGATAGCAGACGACTAGTTAATTATCAGGGGGCATTATTCTTTGCAATTCCTGGAGAGCAGCATGATGGGCATAATTTTATCAAGGCATTATATGAGAGTGGTGTAAAGCAATTTGTTGTTGAAAAACCGGTATCTGAACTACCCAAAGATTGCAACATCATCAGAGTAGATAATACGCTTGAAGCGCTCCAAAATATCGCTTCAGCACATCGATCTGGGTTTTTCTATCCTATTATTGGTATTACCGGATCCAACGCCAAGACAATTGTGAAAGAGTGGCTTGCAACATTTCTTGAAAGGCGATATCATGTAATCAAAAGCCCAAAAAGCTACAACAGCCAATTAGGAGTCCCATTATCGGTTTGGCAAATGAATGACAATCATAATCTTGGGATTTTTGAGGCTGGAATTTCCAAACCTGGAGAGATGAAAAAACTCGAACGCATCATCAAGCCGGATATTGGAATATTCACAAACATAGGAACCGCACATGATGAGGGTTTTGAATCAAGAGAGCAAAAAATCGGAGAGAAGATCTCTTTATTTAAGTCTTCAAAGGCAATTGTATATTGTAGAGATCACTCTGATATCCATGATCAGCTAGCAGTTTTGAAAGGAGTTCAACTAATAAGCTGGTCTCAAAAACATGAAGAGGCAACCGTAAAATGTGATTTTAATAAGAATCTAATTAAGGTAACTTATCAGCACAAGGAATACTTCTTTAGTACCAGATTTGAAGATGCTATTTCTATTGAGAATCTACTGCATTGTATTACTGCAAGTCTGGTATTGGGATTCTCTCAACATGACATTCAGGCTGGTATTGATGGAATTCAGGATGTCAATATGCGTCTTGAAATGAAGCATGGAATCAATGGTTGCTACCTAATTGACGATTCATACAACAATGATTTCTACGGACTTGAAATAGCACTGGATTTTGTTAATCAGCAGAATCAAAGGCCACAAAAGTCCATTATCCTTTCTGATATTTTACAATCCGGAAAAGATGCTTCTGCACTTTACTATGAAGTGAATGAACTCCTGAAACGAAAGGGCATTACCAGGTTAATTGGAATTGGGCCTACCATTTCAAAGTCGAAAAATCTATTTGAGCTCGAGACTGATTTTTTTGAATCAACAGAGGAGTTTCTGGAATCTGACATTTCATTCTCGAGGGAAATGATTTTAATTAAAGGAGGTAGGAAGTTTGAGTTTGAGCGAATTGTAAGGCTACTGGAACAAAAGGTTCACAGAACTGTACTGGAAGTCAATCTTGATGCACTATCGCATAACCTAAATTTTTATCGCCAGAAACTTGATGCTTCTACCAAAATAATGATCATGGTAAAGGCCTTTGCTTATGGAGGAAGCTATGAGATTGCCAACCTTATGCAATACCATAATGTAGATTACCTGGGTGTGGCTTATACAGATGAAGGTGTATTGTTGAGAAAGAACGGTATCAATACACCTATTATGGTAATGAATCCTACAGAGGATAGTTTCCAATCGCTAGAGCAATTTGATCTTCATCCGGAAATCTACAGTCAGGAGATGTTGGATAACTACCTCACATTTTTTGCCAACAAAAGCAGAATTCCTGCAATTCATATCAAACTGGAATCTGGCATGAACAGGCTGGGCTTCAAGGAGGAGAATATTGATAAATTAATAGAATTCATTTGGCAAAATCCGGCATTGAAAATTGCTGGAATATTTACACACCTTGCTGGATCTGAAAGCTCGGAGCATGAAGAGTTTACACATGGCCAAGTCAAGAAATTCCAGAGAATGGTGGATAAGATTCTTCCCCATCTTCAGGAAAAGCCAATTATTCATGTTGTGAATTCGGCGGGAATATTAAAGTATCCCGAGTACCATTTTGACATGGTCAGACTGGGAATTGGTTTATATGGCTTTGAATCAACTGGCAAAAACCAGCATGACTTAAGAGTGGTCAGTCAATTGAAGACTACCATTTCCCAAATCAAGCATGTTAAAAAAGGGCAGTCTGTTGGCTATTCCAGAGTTGGGGTGGCAGATAAGAGCGATATGAAAATTGCTGTTTTGGCGATAGGTTATGCTGACGGTTTTAGGAGATCGCTATCGAATGGTATTGGTCAGGTTAATATCAATGGCCATCTGGTTCCGGTTGTGGGGAATGTCTGTATGGACATGACCATGGTTGATATCACTGGAATAGATGCAAGAGAAGGTGATGAGGCCATAATTTTTGGCGATAACCCGACTATCTCTCAATTAGGAGAATGGATGAATACAATTCCTTATGAAATTCTCACTAATGTTAGTGAGCGGGTTAAAAGAGTTTTCTATTCAGGTTAATGCAATTAAAATATGGCTTACGATGAACATCTGGCCGATAGAATTCGGCAAGTGCTAAAAGAGAAAAATATCCCTGCTGTTGAGAAAAAGATGATGGGAGGTCTCACCTTTATGGTGGATGAGAAAATGTGCGTTGGTATCGTAAAGTCAGACCTAATGGCTCGTGTAGGTCCTCATAAAATGGATGAGGCGCTATCCAGAGATGGCTGTAGACCAATGGATTTTACAGGAAGGCCCATGAAAGGATATGTATTTATTTCCCCTGATGGAGTAGATATGGATGACGATCTCAATTACTTTATTGAGCTCGCTTTAATATTTAATAAGGAGGCTAAGAGTAGTAAAAAGAAGAAGTAAGTCAGTAAAATTCTATTAACCACAACCTAGGTTCCTCTTGAAATCTCTATCTGGTAGACCCTGTGGTTTTTCCTTGGAATTCTCGATTTCCGTGTCATCCTCTTTTTGTGCAGCTTTTAGCTTCTCAAATTCCTTTTCTTTTTCTTTTAGTTTTTTGGTAAACTGGTCCATTTTTTGCTTAACGTTTTAGACAACCAAATGATTCAGAAGTGGGTCATAAAATAAAAAAGCGCGCAAAATGAAGTACTTACCCCTAGCCATTTCGATTCTATTCCTGGCAAGCTGTAGTCAGGACGAAGTATTGGATGAACTTGTAGAACCAGTTGCTATAGCCAATATGCATGATTGCCACGAACATGAAAACTGGGATCCCGCCACGGTAAGAAATACACTGGAAGGAACCTGGAGATGGATGTATTCTGTTTGCGATGGTGAAGCTGATTTCGAAAGATTCGAGGGTATTACGATTTCATTTGAAGGAGTAAACTCATTGAAGTTTTTCAAAGATGGTGAGTTGATTGAAGAAACCGAATGGAATCTAAAATCGGAAGATCTAATTTTTAGAATTGAAACTGAAGTGGAGAGCGTATTGCTATCTGGTGATATTTTCTTTTGCAACAACTATCAGTTAGCAACCAGTAGCGAAGAATGTAAGCAAATGTTCTATCGAGAACTATAGATTTTATTCCCATAGTCTACATCTGTTTCATCAACCTTAAAAATACTGAAAACACCCCTATTTTTTGTAACATAAGTTACCCTACAATCCGAATTGGGTAGTACCTTTACGCACCTACCGACCTGGCAGATTTAATAGAATTATCCACTCAAAACAGACAATACCATGGACGTTGAAGTGCTCTCCAGGATACAATTCGCTTTTACCATTTCGTTTCATTATATCTATCCCCCATTAAGTATTGGATTGGGCTTAATCATGGTCATTATGGAAGCAATGTTCCTTTGGACAAAGGATCAGACCTATTCTATGATGGCAAGATTCTGGACTAAGATCTTTGCTTTGACATTTGGAATTGGGGTAGCCACTGGGATAGTGATGGAATTTGAATTTGGCACCAATTGGGCAACCTACAGCAGGTACGTAGGTGATGTATTTGGAAGTGCTTTGGCAGCTGAGGGAATTTTTGCATTTGCTTTGGAGAGTGGATTTCTGGGACTTCTTCTTTTCGGATGGAACAGAGTGAAACCAGCAATACATTTTGTAGCTACAGTTGGGGTATTTCTTGGGTCAATGTTTTCTGCAGTTTGGATTGTAGTAGCTAACAGCTGGCAACAAACTCCTGCGGGTTATCATATTGTGGGAGAAGGTATGAATGCCAGAGCGGAGATAACAGATTTCTGGGCCATGGTTTTCAACCCTTCCAGTGTTGATCGAATGCTTCATGTATGGATTGGGGCATTCTTAGCAGGAGCATTTTTGGTATTGAGTGTGCATGCCTATTATTTGATAAGAAACAGACATGTAGAAATCTCTAAAAGAGCTTTTAAGATAGCGTTGGTGGTTGCAACAGTCTTTTCTTTCGCTCAGCTAATTACCGGGCACCATTCTGCTGATGGTGTGGCTCAAAACCAACCAGCCAAGCTTGCCGCTATGGAAGGGCATTATGATAGCTTAGCAGTTGCAGATTTGTACTTATTTGGCTGGGTTGATCAGGATAGCGAAAGAGTGACTGGAGTCTCCATTCCAGGTGGGCTTAGTTTCCTGACACATTTTGATTTTGAAGAACCAGTAATTGGTCTGAACAGCTTCAAAAAAGAAGACAGACCATCTCAGGTGAATGCAGTTTTCCAGTTTTATCATATCATGATTAGTATTGGCATGGCGCTGATTGGTTTGACTGCCTTAGGAACCTTCCTCTGGTGGCGTGGTAAGCTTTTTGAATCAAAATGGATTCTTCATGTCTTTGCATGGTCAGTGTTTCTGCCACAAATCGCAAATCAGGCGGGCTGGTTTGCCGCAGAAATGGGACGCCAACCATGGGTTGTTTATGGACTTTTAAGGACTTCTGATGCTTTATCAAAAACTGTTACGGCAAATCAGGTAATGTTTTCATTGATAATGTTTAGCATTATCTATTTAATTCTATTCATATTATTTATTTATCTGCTCAATAAGAAGATAAAGCACGGACCTAATGACAAAGAATTGATCGATGTGAGAACTCATCAGAAAGAAATTGCAGACGTAATAGCCAGTTGATCATGACAAACGAATTATCATATTTTCTTGGAATAGACTACCCAACCTGGTGGTTTTTGATTGTTGGTGCAGTATTTTCCGGCTATGCAATTCTGGACGGTTTTGACCTTGGTGCTGGAGCATGGCACTTATTTTTTAGAAAAGAAGAAAGTCGAAGAATTGCGTTGAATGCTGTTGGGCCGGTATGGGATGGAAATGAAGTTTGGCTCGTAATTGGAGGTGGTGCTTTATTTGCAGGATTCCCAGTTCTATACGCTTCTTTATTTTCTGGAATGTATATACCGTTTATGCTCTTCCTGGCATTTCTGATCTTTAGAGCGGTCTCAATAGAATTCAGGAGTAAGGAGAAAATGAAATGGTGGACACAAATGTGGGATGTAGCTTACACCATCTCTAGTGTAATGCTGGCGATTCTGCTGGGTGTGGTTTTAGGAAATGTCCTTCAGGGAATGCCTTTAGATGAAAACCATGAGTTCTGGGGAAGTTGGCTTTCTTTCCTTAATCCTTATGCTCTTCTGGTAGGAGTCACAACACTTTCAATATTTATGGTTCATGGAGCAATCTATTTAACCATGAAAACAGAAGGCAGATTGTTTGTGAAAGTGAATCGATTATTATGGTGGGCAATTGGGTTCTTCATTATCTGTTTCTTGGTATTATCAATAACTACGCTGATATATCTACCCCATTTGAGTGATCGGTTTTTTAGTGATTATTGGTTATTTATTGTTCCTGTTTTAATGTTTCTGAGCATTGCCAACATTCCTCGATTAGTAACCAAAAAGAAGTTTGTGCATGCCTTTTTATTCAGTGCGCTCACTATGAGTTTCGCACTTATTTTGGTTGCAATTGAACTTTATCCTGTTTTGCTTCTATCAACCTCAGAAGTGAGTAATAGTATTACAGTTTACAATGCTGCCGCTTCTCAGAAGTCACTTGGGATTATGTTGAGAATTGCTGCAATTGGAGGGCCTTTGGTGTTGGCTTATACTGTTTTTGTTTATAAGACGTTTTGGGGTAAAGTGAAATTGGATGAGATGAGTTACTAATTGCATGAACTATACTGATCAACATCGATTTTGTGAAATTTGTGATAATAGGGTCATGAAAAAATTTGACCTAATATGTGGGAAGACAGGAGAGAAACCTTCATTTCAAGATAATTGCCCTGATTTTTCTCTTGATGAAGGTAAAATACATGAACGTCTTGATCCTTTAATGAAGGAGGTACAGAATTATATTGATAAAGTCACAGAAGCTCCCTATAAGGAGGCCTTTATTAGTGGACGCCCAGATTTTTTGAATAACTATTATGACCCAAATATCAAGTTGACTTCAATGTCAAAGTTGTTGTTTGTAGAATCCAGAAAGAAAAAAGTCTATTTTCTTATACTTGCCAATATTGTTAGTGTGTTTTTCACATATCAGCTACTTTATGGCAGTGTGGTCGAGAATATAGTGCAATACATTCTAATGATTTTCTTTATTGCATTTGGCCCTTTATCAATTTTCTTCTTCTTCGATAACAGAATAGTGTTTTCTCTTACTGAAAAAGGAATCAAACATGGCAAAAAGTTTTATAAATGGAACGATATTCTGTTCATAAATTTCAAACATTCCGGAGGTTCTGGATCACCTTCTGATCTTGTGGAAATATCCTTTTACAAACGTAATAAAGAAGCAATAATCATTGATTATATTAAATATGACAGAAAGGTGGTAGCTACTGCTGTTATCCGATTTCTTGAAAAATATAAAGCAAATAAAGTCCCAGGACTCTACTCAAGTTCTGTGGGCAATTCAAAACCCAAATCATCAGGATAAGAAGTATTGTGATTGAGGATCTCATTCTTTCTTACAACCGTTTCGTTTTCCCAAAATAGCGAATACGCCTTCATGTAAGAATAATCATTAAACTCTGATTGAATGTAAAGTTCGTATAAGAGGAAGTAACTTTTAATCTCGTTTAGAAATATGTCCTCACAGGCAAGCAATTTGTATGTCACATGACTCAAATGCCCACTGCCCCCAGCTTGATCCCCGAGATTCTCCAGTGATTCAATAATTTGATTTCCTAAAGGTCGCCGTTGTTCAGCATGAACATTATTACAAGAAAACTCGCTGCAATTAAACAAACCGTCCTCAATCACGATAGGTGCAGGATCGGTCCCAACTTCAAAGTGTTTACAGAAGGAGGTAATAGGACAATTTATTCCATTACATTTCATAGAGCACTTTCTGTTTTAATTGCATTAAACTTTCTATCCACATCTCATCCTTTTGTTCAATCGCTTTGGATATCTGCTGTTCAAGTGGTTCCAATATTATATCTCCAATCTCCAGAAGTTGATTAAAGGCCTCAGAATAACCTGGCCAATTTGGATCCGCCAATGAATCTAGGTAGAAGTTGATGATTCTGATATCTGGCAAAAACCTTGTGAGCAATTCATTAACTCGTACCCATAAAAACTTCCTGGAAGGATCTGTTCCAATTTTAATTAATTCGGAAATAATGACGCTACTATCAGAATTTTTCAGGAATTCTTCAATTGAATTTTCATCGCCTTCTTCAAGCAGGGTTAATAACATCTTAACAATTATTTATAGAACAAGCCAGGCAAATGGTGATGAAGAGTCATTGGTGCGTTGGTATCCTGGCGAGTTTGGTTGTGGAGGTGGCATGCGTAAAGCGGTAGATCAAGGGTTTATTAAGTTAAGGAAATTGTTCGGTTTTCAATACATTTCTTGAAAAATTATCCAATTAGTCACTCCACCTTAACATGTATTCATATTTATCAAACTTATGAATCCCAGTAACTCTCACTGAATCGCTTCTTTGTATATTAATCATTTTGTAACCTAGTATATCCTCATCTCCAATGATTTCCTCGATCAGCTTATAATCCCTTCTATCAAAAGCAACCAAAGCAGAATCGATGTTGATTTCCAGGTCATACGCTACACTATCCAAACTCCTGTCGGAATCATATTCCACAAAAACACAAAGTACTTGATCATGTGAACCCTTATCAAACTTGAATTGGAAATAACTATTTCTGGATTCAAATATATGGTACCACTTCTCAATCAACCTGGGTATTGAATCAGTAGAGAGAAAGCTCAATAAGATCTCATCGTTTCCTGTTGCCAAAGACGTCATATCTTCACTAAGGTTGATCGCCTGCAATTCGAAATTCACCGTGTCAGAAGTGATATAATGATAATCTGGCTTGATTGTCTTGCAGGAATCAAGAATGAATAACAGAACGCAAATTGATGCCAGTCTAAGCAGTTTTGGGCTTTCTAAGGTCATAGGCGATATACAATGCCCTTAATAAAAGTAGTAATACCCATGGCACCAACGCCATATGAATTGTCTGTGGCAAGAATGACCAGGTCAGTATTAATAGACCATAGATGATGGCCGTGCCTAAAAAGTACTTCCTTATAAACAACCTGTACTTTTCTTTATTAACAAAAAACACAACAATGATGTGTGTAGGTAGGGCCCAAATTAAGTTGAAGTTCTGCCATGAAATATGGACTGTCCCAAACCAAAGGAACAATAAAAATAGTCCTACAACACCTGTTATCCCAAACAGAAATGAATCAACCCACTTCCCTCTTTTTCCTTTCTTAAAGCTCCTGTTTGTTAAGAACCCAAAAAGGAAAAACATGATAATGAACCAGTTCAAAGGGGTTAAAATTGGTCTTTCATTGACTTCTTCTTTCGGCAGGAATATATTTTCAGTTTTTAGTACTAATGGTTTTACTCCCACTGAGTCCTTAATAGTACTTTTTGCATAGGATTCAAATACGTAATCTGGTAAAAACATATATTCCTCACCAGAAGCTTCTTTATCCACTCCCACTCCTAACCCCAGATCTATCAGGAAATCACCCCAATACTGATGCGCCAAATATCGATCCATCAAATCTCTGATGGTAACGCCAGATTCTACATATGATGAATCAAAGCTGATCTCTGGACCATAAAGATCTCTTACAACTGTGTACATCTTAGTAGCACAATTGTCATATACATAATTGTATAGGTATTCCCTGTTTTCAGGCTTGGCGTTGTTCTTAAGAAATTCAAATATCTGCTGTTTCTGTTCTGTGGTAAGATCCAGAACCTGTCTTTTGATGAATCTGTTTTGTGATTTATAAAACTGAAAGAACCTGGGAGCTCTGCTTACTCCCAGTTTGTATCTCATTATTCCTCTCGAGAAATTCCAATAGAAGTTCTCCTGATCGAAATCAAATATTCCGTAGTTGTAGATAAGATCTATTCTGTTTGCTGGATCTTTGATGTGAAAAGCACTGTGGCCAAACGCAGAATAAAGCTCGCCCTGATAAGGTCCTAACGTCACAACGGCAAACTCGCTTTGATCAGAAAGTTGCTGAGCATTTGAAATAGAAAGTGTAAGGAATATTGCTAATAGCAGTGATAAGCAAGATTTTAACTTCATCAGGAAACTGTTTAAGAAAGATTCCGCCAAATGTAGTTAAATTCACACAATTAGGGGGTTAACTATTGATGAACAACAATTTCAACGACATATTAAATCTTTCTTCTAAGCTTACTTTGAAGAAATCCATTAACGCAGCAAAGGTGTGGCGTAGCTTTAATGTTTCTAAGAAGTCAAAGAGTGTTTATCATCCGGGTTCACCAATAAGTATTTCCATTGAACCCACTACAAGTTGTAACTTGAGGTGCCCTGAATGCCCAAGTGGTTTAAGATCCTTTTCCAGGCCTACAGGAATGCTTCAGAATGAACTATTTAAGAAAGTAATTGATGAGTTGGAGAAGACGTTAGTATATCTGACTTTCTACTTTCAGGGTGAACCATATCTTCATCCAAATTTCCTTGAGCTCGTAAACTATGCCAGCAAAAAAGGAATTTATACAGCTACTTCTACCAACGCTCATTACCTCAATCCTGAAAATGCCGAAAAAACGGTTTCTTCCGGGCTAGATCGCCTAATTATTTCAATAGATGGAACTACCCAGGAAACCTATCAATCATACCGGGTTGGTGGAAAACTTGATAAGGTGATTGAAGGTACCAGAAACATCCTTGAAGCAAGAAAGAAAAGTAAGCGAAAAAAACCACATGTGATCTTTCAGTTTCTTGTGGTAAAACCCAATGAGCATCAGATTGAGGAAGTGGAACAACTTGGGAAAAAGTTAGGTGTTGATGAAGTTGTTTTTAAGACTGCACAGATTTATGATTATGAGAATGGCAGTGAATTAATCCCAACCATTGACAAATACTCCAGATATCAGTTACAGGAAAATGGCAAGTATGGAATTAAAAACAAGCTGCTTGATCATTGCTGGAAAATGTGGCAGAGTTGTGTAATCACCTGGGATGGTAAAGTGGTGCCATGTTGTTTTGACAAAGATGCTCACTTTGTGATGGGCGATCTTAACAAACAAAGCTTTCACGAAATATGGAATTCAGAACCGTATCATAAATTCAGAGCGCAACTGCTGGGCTCAAGGTCCGAAATTGAAATGTGTAAAAACTGTACGGAAGGAACAAAAATCTTTGCCTGATTACCAATATTGCTGAATGACCTCCAGAAGTCTGGGATGTACCGGATTTGCTGCAACCATTTCTTTCCCAAAAACATAATCATCTCCACCTGAAAAGTCTGTTACTGTACCACCTGCTTCTTGAACGATAAGCGTACCGGCGGCTACATCCCATGGATTCAAATTATACTCAAAATAACCTTCATACCTTCCGCAAGCAACATAAGCCAAATCAACTGCCGCTGAACCCATTCTTCTAAGCCCATGAGTATTTTTCATTAGCGCATTTAGAATTGCCAGGTAGTCATTTAACTTCTCAAAGTTGTGAATTGGAAATCCGGTTGCAAACAAACTCTCTGAGATTTCAGACGCTGTAGTGACATTAATTCGTTTACCATTACAAAAAGCTCCACCTCCTTTAACAGCATAGAAGCACTCATCTTTATTAATTTCATAAACAACACCCAATACTATCTCGTCATTCTTTTGTAGCGCAACACAAGTAGAGAAGACTGGTAAGCCATGTATAAAATTGGTAGTACCATCCAAAGGATCAACTATCCAATTATAAACTTCACCCTGTTTATTGATGGTTTTTTCCTCTGTTATAAAACCTGCTTCCGGTAATATGTCACTCAAACCACTAACGATGGACTTTTCTGCTTCCTTATCAACATAGGAAACCAGGTCATTTTTACCTTTATATTCCACATGATTTAAGGTAAACTTCTCTCGTTCTTCCCTGATAAATGTGCCAACTTCATAAACAATATTGATTGTCTTTTGCAGGAGTTGATCCAGATTGTCCATAGGTCAATTATTTGCTTCCAATATAATGACAATTTCGCCCTTTACTCCCTTTTGCTTAAAAAATTCCAGCACTTCTTTTGCTGTTCCGGTGACTGTTTCCTCATATATTTTAGTCAACTCCCTGCTAACCGAAATTCTCCTTTCTTCTCCCAGAAATTCTACAAACTGCTCAAGCGCCTTGATTAATCTATGTGGTGACTCATAAACAATGATTGTCCGCTTCTCATCCCTAAATGATTGAATCTTTGTCTGTCGCCCTTTCTTGTGAGGAAGAAAGCCTTCAAAAGTAAACCTATCCGTAGGAAAACCAGACTTAACCAATGCAGGAACAAAGGCAGTGGCACCAGGAAGGCATTCAATTTCTATATCGTGTTTAAGACATTCTCTGACCAATAAATATCCAGGATCTGAGATTGCGGGAGTCCCAGCATCTGAAACCAATGCAATTGTTTGGCCTCCTTTGAGCAAATCAATGATCTGCTCTAATGTTTTATGCTCGTTATGGATATGGTAGCTCTTCTGTGGGGTTGAGATTTCAAAATGTTTTAGCAGTTTACCAGTGGTTCTGGTGTCTTCAGCTAAAATCAAATCAACCTCTTTTAATATCCTTAAAGCCCTCAATGTGATATCTTCAAGGTTACCGATGGGTGTGGGTACCAGATAGAGCTGTGTACTCATTAGTTTGCTAGTAACTGGTCAATTGCCTTTGCCAGATTGTGGTCTTTTTCTGTGACGGTATTACCAGCATCATGTGTGGTCAACTCAATATTCACTGTATTCCAAACATTTGACCAATTTGGGTGATGCTGCATGGTTTCAGCAAGAATTGCAACTCTGGTCATGAACCCAAAGGCCTCACTAAAGTCTTTAAATTCAAATGTTCTTTTGAGTCGGTTATTTTCTTCTTTCCACATATCTTATAAAGCTATAATTCCTTGAATCTGGTAAGCCTCCTGATACACCTTAATTACCTCATCACTTGAGCTCATTGTAGCTACCAATGTTAAACTTATATAATTCTGGTTCTTTGAGCTTCTCTTACTTAATTCACCTTCAGGCAGTAAATCCAGAATCTGCTTTTCATTAGCAACTGGAACAATGAATTTAAATACATATTTTCCAGGGAACTTATGTTCCGCTTCCAGCTTCTCCTTAAACTCCGATGTTGACCAAGACATATTTGAAATTTAATTATAATCCATAAAAAAAGCCGGGCATAACCCAGCTTTAAATCTTATAAATATTTTATTCTTAATAGAACTTGTATCTATTATCCTCGATATCTGCGTATTCCTTAATGGCTTCAGCAATATTTTGACGAATGCTAATCTGTCTGCTTTGAGCAACCTGATCTTTTGAAGAAGTGTAATCTTCTAATTCGGTTGCAGGACTGATATCATCAACCTGAACAATTACAACTCCATTATCAACTGCAATAGCTCCAGTTCTTTCTCCAGCTTCCAAAGCGAATACCATTCCGATTGCTTCAGGAGCAGATGCTACGCCATTAAGAGTGTTGCTGGAAAGTCTTAACCCTGTCATGTTCAATACTCTAGCTGCATCACCATATGCTGCAGCCATATCTTCTAATGAACCAGAAAGACCTGCAAGCTTAGACTTGATATCTTCAGCGATCTTTTTGTTAAGTACTTTTCTTCTCACTTCATTTCTTACAGCATCAACAGAAGCAGTTCCTTTTTCCTGCTTACCTGTAACAGTTGCAACTACAAACGTGTTATCAAGGTCATAAACACTTGAAACTCCACCTTCTTCAGCCTCATTAAATGCCCAAAAAACAATTTCTCTTGCGTTTACTAAAGTATTTAATACTCTGTCAGTTGTACCAACTTTGCTTTTACTTTTGATCTCAAGACCTTCTTTTTCAGCATTGGCCTTAAACTCATCTGAGTTTGCAGCTCCTGTAGCGAAAATATCGGCATCTCTATAGTACTTATTGATAGTTTCATCACTTGGATAAATCTCTTTCTCTATCTGAGCGATTTTGTAGTAAGCCTCTGTTCCTTCGTCAGTAGCTCTCTCACCAATCTCAGAAAGTTTGTACAATACATAGTTGTTAGAAACCTGTACGGGCCCAACAATTATACCTTCTTCAAGATTCTCAAGTGCTGAAAATTCTTGTGGAAGATTTCCATCATTAAATGACTTATACGGAGTGAATGCCTCAGAATTTCTTAGAGCGAATAATGAATCATTTTCAGCATTTGCTAAGTCATTATATAAATTGTCTAACTCCTCTTTAGCTAACGCGCTATCAGTTGCACTTGGAACAACCTTAAATGTTACATAGCTAATGTCTCTCGTTTCCTCTACCTCAAATTCACTTTCATTTTCAGAGATGTAGCTTGCCATCTCAGCATCTGTAGCTTCAAAAGCAGAATCACTTACTGACAAAAACGGAACATACAAATAGCTAACAGTAGCTGTAGATGCTTTTGCTTTATAATCTTGCTCAGCTTCTGCTTGAGTGATGTAATTTGTGTTGATAAGTAAGTTTTGGTATTTAGAGTACAGTCTGTCTGGCCCAAGTTGATTCTCTAACTGTAACCACTGAGCTCTCTCCTGCTCTGATCTCTGGCTTAATGAGTTTGTGAAGTCAAGCACATCCTGCTTGTTAAACTGTCCAGTCTGAGGATTACCGAAAGCCTGACGGATAAGTGGACTAATATTGTCTCCTTTAACCATCTCTTCAATTTCTTCGTTGCTAACCTGCAATCCCAGAGCCGCAAATTCAGTTTCGTAAGTAATCTCATTAATTAGGACTCTCCAAACCTGATCTCTTATAGATGCCATTTCCTCAGAAGAAGGATTTCTTCCGTAGTTTCTAGCGTAGTTGTTTGAAAAACTCTCAACTCTAGCAGAGAAGTCTTCATAATCTATTTCGGTTCCAGCTATTTCGCCAACTATATTCTTGTTTTGACCAAGAATTAATGAGTTTGGTCCTAGCAAGTCACCACCTACTAAAAAGAGGATCAAACCAAAGGCTATTACACCAACTGCAAGTCCTGTCTTCTCTCTTATTTTGTTAATTAAAGCCATGCAAAAATCTTTTTAAGGAGCGCAAAAATACGCACATTCTCAAGAAATCAAAAATTGTTTATTACTCAGTATTAGAGTTTTCCAAATCAGCTAATGTCAGCTTAACATTATCGATTCTATTATCAGCCATTGAAAAAATCGTAAATGTGAATGGAGGTATCTCTATGACATCATTTTTGCTCGGGATATTCTCGTTAAATTCCAGGATTAACCCACCTAATGTATCATAATCACCTTCTGGTAATCCCCATTCATATTTCTCATTAAGATAGTCAACTTCGTGTCTGGCGCTTAATAAGAAGTTAGTGTCATCCATTTGTTCTTCAGTGAGGTACTCATCATCATGCTCATCCTGGATCTCTCCAAAAATCTCTTCAATGATATCCTCCATGCTTACTATACCAGATGTTCCTCCATATTCATCAACCACCAATGCCAGACTTTTCCGTTCTGTAATGAATTGTACCATCAATTCATTTGCCGGCATAGTCTCCGGCACTATGATGATAGGATTCATTATGGATTTAATGTCTTTAGGCTTCTTGAACAATTCCAGTGAATGGCAATAGCCAATTACATCATCTATCGTTTCCTTATAAATAACAATTTTAGAGTGCCCTGATTCTATAAATAAACTCTTAAGCTCATCAATAGGATCTTGTACATCAAGTGCTACCACTTCAGTTCTCGGGATCATGCATTCCCTTACTCTAACAGATTTGAATTCAATGGCATTGCTAAAAAGGTCGGTATCAACTTCTACGTCTGAGGACTGATTACTATCACCTTCTCCAAAAGTTTTCTTTATGTAGTTGTTGAGGTCAGTTAAACCAAATACTGGCTTATCTTCCGAGTATTCCATTCCAAGAAACTTCGTAATGAAAAACTTTGATGTAATTACTATCAATCTAACTGGCCATTTGAAAGTCCAATAAATGGCGTTCATTGGAATTGCAAATAAGGAAAGAAGCACATCTGGATTGATAAGAAAAATACTTTTAGGAAGAAATTCAGCAGTAAGCAGTACCAAAGCTGTTGAAAGCATTGTCTGGAGTATAAGCACAGTAATTTCCCCTCCATATAAATCCCAGCCGGTAATTACAGGATCCAATTTGCTGGCCATTAAAATTCCATAAAAAACAAGAGCCAGGTTATTCCCCACAAGTGTGGTTGCCAGAAATTGCGCTCTATTCTCACTGAATTTACTTAATATCCTTCCAGAAAACCCGGATTTCTCCTTTTGAATCTCAATGTGAAGCTTATTGGCTGAAATAAAGGCGATTTCCATTCCGGAAAAAAAACCGGAGAATACAAGCGTTATGAATATGAGAATGATTTCAAGGTCAATCACCTTTTCTTTCTTTTATTTTTCTTTTTGTTGGCTTGAGGGCCCTTTTGCTTTTTAGAGGCTTTCAATTTAGCGTTTTCTTCGTCCTCTTGCATTTTAAGCTTGCCTTTCTTGTAGAAATATAAAAATAATAGACCAATGGCTAACATAAAAATCCAATACGAATGAGCAAAACCATGCATCATCGTTTGATGGATCCCAATTAGTAAAAACACAAGGCCTAGTGGAAAAGCAGCGTACTCAATTGATTTCATCGCTGTTAAGTGATCCTTTAGGGTTAGTTATTTCGTACTCATCAAAGTTTTCTGAGGCAATCAATCCTGTGCCGGTGTGTAATTCACCATCTCCTTCTTTAATGGTTACAAATTTCTCTGTAGTGAATTGCTTGTCTTTTGGCCTCCAATAAAGCTCCTCAGTGGTTAGTTCATCTCCTGAATCCAGATTATACACAACCACATCGCCCTGACCTAAGTAGTAATCTTCTTTGTGGTCATAGAATGCTTTATCTGATTTAAAAGTACTGGTGATCTTTCTAGTCTCCGGGTCGTATATTTCCAGATATATGCCCTGTGGCCATTCTTTATTACCACCATCAAAGCTCAATTCCTTGGCTGCCTTAATAACAATTCTGACTTTTCCTTCATCAGAGTACATTGTTTCAATGCTATCCATGGTAATAAGAGGGCCTTCATAGAGAGGTTGATCCAGAATAGACTTATCCTGACCGCATGAATTAATCCCCAATATCAAAAAAATGATTAGAGATTTACCTAGGAGTTTAATGAAAAAACGGCCACCGGTTATCGGTCGCCGTTTTTTTTGAATCAAGAGATTCTTATTGTGCAGGTCTTCTTTCAAGTTTAACTGTTTCGTTAACCCAACAACCTACGCTTAATTCTTGTCCTTCTTTGTAACCTTCACTGAATATTTCATCAATTGAAGGGAACTGAGCTTTAGCACTAGCCATTGCTGAACTAGAACCTGCTCTTTGATACATTTTATAAGCAGCGATAAATACAGCTCTATCTTCTACTTTAGAAACACCTTTCTTACAATCATTGAAACTGTTCATATAAAGGTCTCCGATTAATTTATAAGCACTTGAATTTGCTGGATCGTAGCTTAGTGCTTTTCTGCAGTAAGATCTTGCAGTAGATTTTTGTCCTTTAGAACCGAAGATTCTTGCAACACTGATCAATACTTCAGACTTCTTTGTATTATCATCAGTTAATTCAACTGCTTTTTCGTAGAATGAAACCGCTTCTTCAGTGTTACCATCAGCACCTGATCTTTGCGCTAAGAACTTGTAGATACCGTAGTTAGGCTCTGCCTCAACAACAATTTGTGCTGCTTTGAATGCTAATGGGCTATCAGTACATTTCCCTGTCAACATTAGCTTAAAGATTTTCTTAGCTAATCTAACATCAGGATTCTCTTCTAATTTTGATCCGAAGATTTCAGTTACAAGATCACAAGTCAAATCAATTGTTGCCAAAAGGATTTTGTCAACATTGTCCGCCATCTTTAATAACGTAGCATCACCTGGCTTCTTTCCTAATTTAGTATCGATAACATCAGAAATGATTGTGTATCTCTCAAGAACCTGCTCGTCAGAAATATCTGTTCCAACAAGTTTATTTCTTCTAACAACATCCATGTAAGCAACAAGATTGTTTACATAAACTCTTTCGCCATTTAGTTCGAAGATTCTATCATAAAGGGCAAGAAGATCTGGGTATTTTGTTTTATCGTCTTTTAAGAACTTGTAAGCTCTATATCCTTTTCTATTTAATACTTTGTCCTCATCTCCAAAGTACTCGATACGCTTGTCGTACATTTCAAGCGCCTTCATTTGGAATTCTTTTTTCTGTGCTTTGTCTGCAGTTGCATCTGCAAGTCCCTCATAGATTTTCGCTCCATTGATATAAAGCGAAACATTTAGGTTTGGTGTGTTTTCTAATAACCAAAGTAGTGGCTCTTTTGCTGCTTCAAAGTTGCCTGCCTTCAAGTTATCAGTGTAAAGCGCATTTTGCTCTTTCGCCTTGTCCACATCTTCACCCCATTCCCAGCCAGGCTGAGCGATTGCGGATAGAGAACCTATTGAAAGTAATATCACTAGTGACAAAATACTAGTTGAAATCTGCTTTTTCATAATTCTTATTTTTAATCGTACTTCCTTCTAATAAACCATCGATCATTGATAGTCGCACCGAAAACAAATCTAAAATACCTTTCTCTTACTAGATCGTTATCTAATGTACCTCTTTGACCGATTTTGAGTGCAAAATCTATACTAGATATACCCCCAACTGGGAATGAACCCCCAAAATTAATACCAAAATCATTTAATTTCACGTCTTTCACTAAATAAGGTAATTGTTCATAGGTGAATCCCATCCTATAAGCAACCCTGTTAAAGTACTTATTGACGTCATCAAACTGAGGAGTATACTCTCCTCCAGCTGCTATTTTTACAGTTTTTTGATAAACAGTAGCGCCTCCTTCAAATCCACCACGCTCTACCCAGTCCTGTAATCTGATATCAACACCAACTGAATATTTATTAAACTGTTCTAAGGTAACACCGAAAGCCAGGCTGTTTGGCAAATCAAAATTCACTGACTCATCGATAACTAAAGTATCGGTTCTCAATACCTGGCCAGCAATATTCCTTCTTTGTAGTAACTCATCTCTTTCTCCGGAAAGGCTAGCATTTAAGTCATATGTCAATCCAGCGTTGATAGCGTGGTTTTTGAAAATATTTTTTCTGTAACTAAGGCCAGCGGTTACATTAAAATCTGAGAAAGTATGTGTCTCCGCAAAAGCAGAAGTATAGGCACTTGCCAAATCTGCATCATTTATTGATATAATGTTTTCATTATCAATCCTGCCAAAAACATATCTTGCTTTAACACCTACACCAAGTGATTTCGTAATTCTCAGACCATTAGACCAGAATATCTGTGTTAAACCACCATCTCCCTGATACCTTACTTGATATTCCACCAGGCTTTCTTCCTGAGTTTCCTGGTTTACCAAATTGTAATTAACAGTACTATATGGAAGCACTCCAAACGAAGTTGAAAGTCTATTACTAATTAATGGTAAAGCAAAAGCAATGTATCTAAGGCTACCTGAAGTTCCTGCCTCAGTAACATCGGTTGTTGAGAACGTTCTGTATTCTCCTTCAATTGCAACTTGAAATGTGCTTAATGAATTTCTATACAACCACGCAGGGTTTTGCAGGTTGATACTTCTTCTGGAAGTGTACCCAATCCCAAGTTCTCCCATTCCCTGGTTTTGAACTAACCCGTTGAAGTTGAGATCACCAATTCCAATTACTGAATATGGAGACTTAATTGATTGTCCAAAAAGTGTTGACCCTGATAACAAAATAAGGGCTATCACTAAATACTTAAAGCTTTTCATTATAATCTAAAATGCAATTCAATCCCTGCAGTACCAACTTGGGGGCTACAAAGATGGGGTGATTTATCAAAGATTCAAAACGATAACTGTCGCCACCGGTCATTATTATGTTGATTGCCTGATACTTCGCGCTGAAATGGTCAATAAACCCATTGAGTTCCATCAACATTCCGTTGAAAGCACCACTAGACATAGATTCGAAAGTAGATTTTCCGATGTGAGAAATTTCATTATTTAACTCATCCATGGAGATTGATGGCAACTTACCGGTAAATTGATGCATTCCATTTAACCGCATCTCTAGTCCCGGTGATATTGCCCCTCCATGATACACTCCTTCAGAATCTATCAGATCATACGTTATGCATGTTCCAATATCAATGACTAAACAGCTATTTTTCGGATATAGATAATAAGCCCCCACAGTACCAGCAATTCTATCTACACCCAGTGTTTCCGTAGTTTTATAATGCAGTTTTATGGGCAATGGTGTATTGGAAGACAAGACTAATGGCTTCACAGACACATCTAACTGACTGATCAATTTTGATTCAGTTCCTGACACTGATGAAATTGCAATGCTATCAAAACCCCCAGAATTGATATAAGAAGCCAACTCCTGGATATCCTCCCAATAGAGCACTTCTTCAAGTTCTGCATTGAGAACATCTGCGGATTTAGCGATTGTGTTTCCTATATCTACAACTAGCTTTTTCAATCAAGGTCCATTTTGGGAGCCCAAATTTAGTGGAATTTCTATGTGTTTATAGAAGCTTAACTTAGAATTAAAATAGGCGATCCAAGGATAACTCAAACTCTTACAGGATTTTGCTAGCTTTGTCGGCAAATTTTCAAGTAAACAACATCATTTTTTTATGAAAGAGCTTTTAAAAAAGTTTGAAAATAAAACCCCGGAAGTGGTATTTGAGTGGTCTGATCCTGAGACTGATGCTCAAGGCTGGGTGGTTATTAACTCCTTAAGAGGTGGAGCTGCAGGTGGCGGTACCCGTATGAGAAAAGGGCTGGACAAAAGAGAGGTAGAATCTCTTGCAAAAACAATGGAAGTAAAATTCACCGTTTCAGGTCCTCCAATTGGCGGTGCAAAATCCGGAATAAACTTTGATCCTAATGATCCAAGAAAAGCAGATGTACTTAAAAGATGGTATAAAGCAGTATACCCTTTATTAAAAAGTTATTATGGAACCGGTGGAGATTTAAATGTTGATGAAATTCATGAGGTGATACCAATCACGGAAGATTATGGTCTTTGGCACCCTCAGGAAGGTATTGTAAATGGACATTACCAATCAACAAAACCTCAGAAAATCCAAATGATTGGAAGATTGAGACATGGGGTCTCTAAGATTTTGGAAGACCAAAAATATGTTCCTACTTCTGATAAAAAATATACTGTTGCAGACATGATAACTGGTTTCGGTGTTGCTGAGGCAGTTAGACATTATTACGAAATTTGGGGTGGAGATGTATCTCAAAAGAAAGCAATTATCCAGGGGTGGGGTAATGTTGGAGCTACTGCTGCGACATATCTAACGACGTACGGTGTGAAAATTTCTGGAATAATTGATAGAGTTGGCGGCTTGATAAATACTGAGGGAATGGGCCTTCAGGAAATAAAAGATTTATTCTACAATAGAGATGGAAATAAGCTTGTTGCGGATAACATGATGAGCTTTGAAGAGGCCAATGATAAGATCTGGGACATTGGAGCTGAAATATTTATACCTGCTGCTGCGTCTAGACTTGTGAGCAAAGAACAGGCAGAAAGAATGATTAATAATGGACTTGAAGTAGTGTCTTGTGGAGCGAATGTTCCTTTCCAGGATCCTGAAATTTTCTTCGGCCCAATTGCGGAATATGTAGATAACAATGTGTCATTATTACCTGATTTTATTGCCAATTGTGGTATGGCCCGAACTTTTGCTTATTTAATGGACCCAAAAAATGATGAAAAAATCACTGATGATGCTATATTTACGGACATCTCTCGGGTAATACAGGAAGCACTGGCTAAATCTCATACGGCTAACCAAAGTAAAACACAAATTGCCAGGTCCTCGTTTGAAATTGCTTTAAAACAATTAACCTAAGATTTGTAAAAAATAAGATGAATGATTAACCTTATTCTATAAATTCAATCAATGCCCTTACTAAAAAATCTCAGACTCCTTTTTGCATTTGTATTTGCGCTTGGGTTACTATCCGTACCCTCGGTGAGTTTCGCAGACAATGGTGAGGAAATTATAGAAACAGTTGATCAAGATCATCAAGACCAAAAGGCTGATGAATCAGGTCATGAATCATCAGCCGAACATCACGCCCCACCTACCTGGACGGTAATGCCGTTTGTGATCTTGCTTCTAATGATCGCTACAGGACCTTTATTTTATGAGCACTTTTGGCACAAGAGTTATCCATTTGTTGCGGTTTTCCTAGCTGCTGTAATTGTATTATATTATTTGTTTGGCCTACATAATCATCATGCTCCAGTGCATGCTCTTGCTGAATATGTTCAGTTCATAGCATTGCTTGCCGGATTGTACATAGCATCAGGAGGAATTATGATTATTGTGGACAAAGAAGCTAAGCCACTCACAAATGCGATAATCTTACTGGTGGGAGCTGTTATTGCTAACATCATTGGTACCACAGGGGCATCAATGCTTTTAATAAGACCATTTATTAGGTTAAATAAGAATAGGATAAAATCTTACCACATTATCTTCTTCATCTTTATAGTAAGTAATGTTGGTGGTAGCTTAACTCCAATCGGAGATCCACCATTATTCTTAGGGTTCCTAAAGGGAGTTCCATTTTTTTGGACATTGACGAATAATTTCGTTCCCTGGTTAGTGGCTATTTTAATCTTGACTATTGTATTCTTCTTCTTCGATAGACGCAACAAAGCAGATTACTCCTTTGGAGAAGATACTACAGAACATACTGGCAAAGTTGCTCTAAGAGGTAGCAGAAACTTCTTCTGGCTAGCCGTTGTGGTTGGTTCAGTTTTCCTTGATCCTAATGTGATAGAATGGGTTCCGGCAATTCACTATGATGGACAAAAGTTCTCTTTCTTAAGGGAAATCATCATGTTGACATGTGCTTTCTTATCCTATAAACTTGCTGATAAACAAGCATTGAGCGGAAACGACTTCAGTTTCGAACCAATAAGAGAAGTTGCCTTTATCTTCATTGGAATATTTGGAACTATGATGCCTGCCCTGGAAATGGTTGGTGATTATGCAAAATCTCCTGAAGGAGCTGCACTTATTAATCACAATACACTTTACTGGGGAACTGGTCTACTATCAGGATTCCTAGATAATGCACCTACCTACATCAATTTCCTAACTGCAGCGATGGCTTCAACAGGAGCCAGTATCAATAATATCAATGAAGTTGTTGCTTATTCAGAAGGTGGATACCATGATTCTGTACTCAACCTAATGGCTATATCAGTTGCCGCGGTATTCTTTGGTGCTATGACTTATATTGGCAATGGACCTAATTTTATGGTTAAGTCCATCGCCGAGCAAGTAGGTATCAAGATGCCTTCATTCTTTGGATATATTATCCGATTCTCAATACCTATTCTAGTGCCACTACTATTACTAGTTTGGTTGATCTTCTTTGCAATCAAGCCTGTTTAGAGACCGAATAAGTTTTTGTTGAGTGCAATCAGAGCCTCTTTCTTATAGTTGGTGTCAATCAACATAGAAATGTTGTTTTTGCTTCCTCCATAAGAGATCATCCTGATTGGAATATCTTCCAAAGCCTTAAATATGTCTTTACCAACTCCTTTTCTCTGAGCTACAAAATCACCCACAACACAGATAATAGATTGATTCTTATCAACTTCAACAGATCCATAAGGGCTGATCTCTTCAACAATCTCAGTTAGGTTCTTGGGATCATCAATTGTAACAGAAACGGCAATCTCCGATGTTGTAATCATGTCGATTGGAGTCTTGTATTTCTCAAATACTTCGAAGATTCTTCTTAGAAAACCATAAGCCAAAATCATTCTTGATGATTTTACTTTGATTGCCGTAATTCCGTCTTTAACCGCTATGGCCTTTACAGTGTCAGGGTTTTTCTCAGAAGTAATAAGAGTTCCTTTTGCATCAGGATCCATCGTGTTTTTGATTCTTACCGGAACATTTCTTTGTTGCGCTGGAACAATACAATTTGGGTGTAGAATTTTAGCTCCAAAGTATGCTAGCTCTCCAGCTTCATCAAATGACAGTTGTGCAATTGGAAATGTGTTCTCTACAATTCTTGGATCGTTATTGTGCATTCCATCTATATCCGTCCAGATTTGAGCCTCTTCAGCGCCAATAGCTGCACCAATCAGAGTTGCAGAATAGTCACTACCTCCTCTTTTGAGGTTATCAATTCCACCATTAAAATTCTTACAGATGAATCCTTGGGTTATTAAAATGTCATAGCTTTTATTCTCTTCAAGGAACCCTTCTAACCTGGATTCAATCTCAAGTAGGTCAGGTTCGCTTTGTTCATTAAGCACCATAAATTCTGCCGCAGGGATAATGTTTGCGTTTATTCCCTCCTCTTGTAAATGTAAAGTGAATAGATTGGTAGAAATCAATTCTCCCTGAACTACCAATATCTTTTCAGTTTGCTCGTAAAATGGTTGCTTGATAAGCTTATTAATCTGCTCAAAGTATTTATCAACAACCTCCATCCCCTTTTTCTTAAAATCTTCTCCCTTGAAAAGATCATCCACGAATTTTTCATATTTCGCGTATAGGTCGTTGATAATTTGAATACTCTTGTCAGAGTTTCCTTTAGCGTATTCTGAAGCTACTTCTACCAAAGTATTCGTGGTTCCCGAAACTGCAGATAGTACTACAATTTTCTTGTCCGAATCTCTGGTAATGATCTCCCTTACTCCTTGCATTCTTTCAGGACTTCCCACAGAAGTTCCACCGAATTTTAAAACTTTCATTGTGATAATTAATTAATACTTACGAAAAAGGGGTTTGTTGTTATTGTAAGTTCTTATTAGAAACCAAGCATTTTAACTGCTGTGATGGCAGCTTCATCTCCCTTGTTGCCATGTTTTCCTCCAGCTCTGTCTAAAGCTTGTTTCTGATTATTTGGGGTTAATACACCGAAAATCACCGGCTTGTTGTATTTGAGGCTGACGTTGGTTATTCCATTTGCTACTGCATCACAGATAAAATCAAAATGTTTTGTTTCACCCTGGATCACACAACCAATGCAAATAACGGCATCAATTTCCTTCTTCTCTGCCATCCATTGCGCTCCAATAGACAATTCGAAGCTGCCTGGAACATTCTTCCTGATGATGTTTTCTTTAGGAACTCCGTGGTTCTTTAAAGTTTCAACCGCTCCTGAGAAAAGAGATTCAGTTACTTCTTCATTCCACTCAGAAACGACTATTGCAAATTTTCTTGATGAAACATCAGTGATATTACTTTCGCTGTAATCACTCAGGTTTTTCTGTGATGATGCCATTTTGGACTATTAATTGGATTAAATATTTAAAAATAAAAAAAGGGATAAAGCTTTTCACCCTATCCCTTCTCTTCAGAATTCTTTTCTATTGGCTACTCAGCTAATGATGCTTCTAATCTAGATTTATGTTTTCGAGCATCCTGGTACTGTGAAGATTTCTTGTATTTATCCGCAATTGTACCGTAAACCTTTATAGCCTTCTGTTTATCTCCTCCTTTTTCAGCAGCAATTGCAGCCTTACTTAAGTAAAGTGGAGTAAACTGTTTGTTTTCATTGTAATTGGCTGCTTTAGTATAGAAATCGTAAGCTGACGTGTAGTCATTCAATTCCATATGTGCATCTCCTGTCAAAGCATATGCCTTAGCCTGGATTAATAAATCCGAAGCAGAGAAATCACCAAGATATCTGATTGCACTTTCGTAATCACCTAATTTTAAATAACATGCACCTGCATAGTAATTAGAGATATTAGCAGCATCTGTCATACCGTACTCTTCAATGATTTCAAGAAAACCATAGTTGTTTCCGTCTCCATTTAAAGCTTTACCAAGGCTGTCAGCCTCAAAGTAATATACTGCCTGAAATAATTCAGTTTGTGCTTCCTGATCCATGTTAGTTACCCAAAATCGGTATCCAACCAGGGCCGCTGCTATAACTGCGATAATCGTTCCAACACCTAATACCAGTCCTCTATTTTTCTTGTCTTCAAGAAACTGTTCAGCTTTAGTTAATTGCTCAGCTAATGCTTCAGGACTCTCTAGTAATTCGTTACCGCTATCTGCAGCTTTCTTCTTGGTCTTTGCCATTCTTCAAAATTTAAGGACGCAAATTTAAAAATTTATTTGAATTTTCTTGCTATCCTTTTTTTAGAATTATTTAATTCTGAATAAACGGGTAGTTTTCATCAGCATATACATCGTGATATGCTTCTTCCGCAGGAGGGAAATTTGAGTTTTCAGCAAACTCTACACACTCCTTAACTTCCGCCTTAATTTTAGTGTCAATCTCCGCTAATTCTTCCTCAGTAGCGTATTTGTTCTTAAGAATTACAGCTCTTACCTGCTCGATTGGATCTCTTTGCTTGTATTGCTCTACTTCTTCTTTAGTTCTATACTTTGCTGGGTCAGACATTGAATGACCTTTATATCTGTATGTTCTAAATTCTAATAAAGTTGGTCCATCACCTCTTCTAGCTCTTGCAGCAGCTTCTTCAACAGCCTTGTGAACTTCTTCAACAGACATTGCATCAACTGCAGCAGATGGCATTTCGTATGCTTCACCAAGAACATGTAGCTCAGTAACATTAGAAGTCCTTTGAACTGAAGTCCCCATTGCATAACCATTGTTTTCAATTACAAAGATTACTGGTAATTTCATGGTCATTGCCATGTTTAGACCTTCATGGAATGCACCTTGTCTTACTGCACCATCTCCCATGTAGCAAACACACAAGTGATCTGTGCCATTATATTGCTCAGAGAATGCGATTCCAGCACCTAGAGGAATTTGCGCTCCAACGATACCATGACCTCCGTAGAAGTGATTTTCTTTATCAAACATGTGCATTGATCCTCCTTTACCCTTAGAAACTCCAGTTTCTTTTCCGTAAAGTTCAGCCATGATTGCCTTAGGATCTGTTCCTAATGCAATCGGGTGAGCATGGTCTCTATAAGCGGTAATGTAACTATCACCTTTCTTTAGTGCTGAAACAGCTCCAGCAACACATGCTTCCTGACCGATGTATAAGTGACAGAAACCTTTAATCTTCTGCTGACCGTATAATTGTCCTGCTTTCTCTTCAAACCTTCTCATCATCAACATGCTTTCGAACCATGTCATGTATGTCTCTTTGGAAAATTTATCTTTAGCCTTAGCTTTGGATGCGGGTTTCTTTTTTGCTTTTGATTCTGCCATAATACATTAATATTGAATTGGTATCCATAGGGTCAATGCCCTGCGAAATTACCAAAAACAAGGCACTAGACAAAATTTAATGTTCCTCGAAAAAATTGCTTTAACAAACTTTAAAAATTACGAAGAATTATCTGTGCAATTCTGCGAACAGGTAAATTGTATTCTTGGCAATAATGGGGAAGGTAAAACCAATCTTCTAGACGCCATTTATTACCTGGCATTTACCAAAAGCGCAATTAACTCACTTGACAATCAAAATATCCGGCACGAATCTTCATTAGCCGCTATCAATGGAATTCTCCATAAATCGGATTATGAAGTAAAGTTGACTTGTGCTCTACAACATAGAAAAAAGAAACTTTTCAAGATTGATGGAAATGAAATTGAGAAATTCAGCAATCATATCGGCGAAGTTCCTCTAGTGTTTATTTCTCCTGATGATACTTATATAATTAGAGAATCTAGCGAGGTAAGGAGAAAATTTATTGATTCTACAATTTCACAATTGGACAAAGTCTATCTGGATAATTTGATTCAATACAATCACATTCTGAAGCAGAGAAACAACCTTTTGAAATCCTGGCCCAAGGAAAAAGCACCTGATCTGGATTTATTTGAGTCATTTGATGTGAAACTGATGAAGTTCGGTAGAGAAATTCACAATTCCAGGAAAGCGTTTGTGGAGGAGTTCTCACCGTTTTTTCAGTCGCATTACAAGTATATATCAAGTGAAAAGGAGAAAGTAGATATCCTATATGAGTCTCAACTTTCTGATGAGAGCTTTGAACAAAAATATAAGGAAGCTTTAAACAAGGACCTGATTCTACAAAGAACAACAATGGGAGTTCATAAGGATGACTTGACATTTCAAATGAATCAAACTCCTATAAGAAAATTTGGGTCTCAGGGTCAACAAAAGTCTTTTGCGATATCACTAAGGTTAGGTCAATTTGATTTATTGAAAGAAAAATCTGGCTTCACACCAATTCTGCTTTTAGACGATATCTTCGACAAACTAGATGATCTGCGAATAGAAAAATTTGTAGCTTTGATTAATGAAGAGACCTTTGGTCAGGTTTTCATAACTGATGCCAGACCGGAGAGATCTTTGGGTATTTTTAAGGACTATGGGAACAAAGTGAAATTTTTCCACATCGAAGAAGGGAACGCAAAGGAGATACAGGGATGAATAAGAAAAAAGATCAAAGAAAATCAGACACCAGTACCGTAAAAGAGGCGATTGAGTCTATGTTGGATTCGTTTAGATTGAAAAGTAAATTCCAACAGACACAATTAATTAATAGCTGGAGCAAGATAATGGGTGAACCAATAGCGAGAAGAACATCCAATCTATACATTCAGGACAGAACCCTATTTGTTACTCTCACTTCCGCTCCTTTAAAGCATGAATTAACAATCGGTAAAAAGAAAATTATTGAAATGCTACAGAAGGAATTTGGTCCCGAAGTAGTAGATGAAGTTATATTTCGTTAAGAATTACCTGATCCTGTTTGAAAGGGATTCTCCACATAATGTAGTAATCGAAACCAACTCTGTTATCCTCTGCACCAAGACCAAAACCTGGGATTTTGTAAGTCTCCAGTAGTTCTCCATCGTTTCTGGTTTGCTTAAATATTTTAAATCTTACATAAAAACCAGTGTGAAGATTGGAGAATACTTTTCCTTTCATTCCAAAGTTGAACTCAGCCCATCGGGCACTTACATTATCATTACTAAGATTAAGTTGACGGTCTCCGTAAACCAAAGACGAAGTTGAATAGGTCAAAGTCTCATCATAATTTGCAAAAACATATTTAAGTCCAAGTAGCAATGCATTCCCTTTTTCCGGATTTGATATCAAATTGGCATCTGCCCCAATCCTGAAAAAATTCCCTTTCGAAGTGTAATCATGCAATGGCTTTTGTTCATCAAAGTTTTCAACTCCATATCCCACTTCCAACATATATCTGTAGAAGTCAATATCCCCGGTAAAATCAAAACTCTGATAACCTCCATCAAAAGCGGATCTTGTCAGTCTTACCATGTTGGTACCAAATCGAACCCCTGTAGGTTTATACGATTTAGGTTCCTTAGGTAATTTTACTCTTGGTTGCCGTGGTGGTGGCTCCTGTTGTGTTTGTCCCTGTGGTGGCTCTTCAAACTGGCCAAAAGCTGCGAATGGGACCAGCGCAATCAGACTAATCCAGAAATATCCTAATATTATTCGCATCAGTTGTTAGTTCGTTGTTTTCTATAGACAATGAATCAAAAGTATGAATCAAAGTATCTAAATCAGTAATCATCTGTACCGGACCACATTCATCCGACTCAATTCGGTAACTTGATTGATAGCTTAATGACAAAGTATCAAAACCAGCATCACTCTCAAAATAGAAGGTTGTAACCGTATCATCAGGATTCACAAAAAGGATAAAACTGTGAAATGTATCCCTCTCGGCTAAAAGCTGTCCCAACCCTGGTTCTATGATGCTCTCAAAAATGAGCGAGTCTATCTGAGTGTTGGTATCACGGTCATAAATTGATATCTGAAAGTATTCCACTTCCTCTATCAACTGACAGTCAGGAATGTCATTGCAGGCGAATATCAATCCACCAATCACCGATATAAAAGCTATGTTTTTAAATACCTTCATTTAACGCGGGCAAAAATAGAGAGATTTTAGAGAATACTACGATCAGAGTACTTAATGAATTGTTCTAAGGGCAGAATTTAATTTCCTATTCAATAAAAATGATCGATAGTTTTTGATTCCAATGAACTAACCATCAGCTTATTTGTTAATTTTGCAGACCGATTAAATTATAGAAGCTTTGAAGGCAAAAGGACAAAAGAAGGATAAGGTAAATATTGTCACGCTGGGATGTTCCAAAAATTTGGTTGATTCCGAAGTGATGATGACGCAGTTGAAGGGTAATAATATCAACACTGTTCATGAATCTCAGGAAGATGATTCCAACATTGTGATCATCAATACATGCGGATTCATAGACAATGCTAAGCAGGAATCGATTGATACCATCTTAAGATATGCTGATGCAAAAGAAGAAGGACTTGTTGATAAGGTATATGTGACCGGATGTCTTTCGCAACGATATAAAGACGATCTGGAAAAAGAAATCCCACAGGTTGATGCATTTTTTGGGACAAGAGATCTTCCACTCCTTTTAAAAAGATTCAAAGCAGATTACAAAAAGGAGTTAGTCGGTGAAAGAATTCTGGCAACAGCCAATCACTACGCTTATTTGAAAATAGCAGAAGGTTGCGACAGGCCATGTTCGTTTTGTGCAATTCCTATTATGAGAGGAAAACACATTTCCAAGCCAATGGATGAATTGGTAAAAGAAGCACAGAACCTCGCCAAGAATGGTACGAAAGAACTGCTACTTATAGCTCAGGACAGTACTTATTACGGGTTGGACCTCTACAAAAAGAGAAATCTCGCCGAATTACTGGATAGATTATCCGATGTTGAAGGAATTGAATGGATCAGATTGCACTATGCATTCCCTACTGGATTCCCTGAAGACATCCTTGATGTAATGGCAAAAAAATCCAATATCTGTAATTACCTGGATATTCCTCTACAGCACGGGTCTACCAACATGTTGAAGATCATGAGGAGAGGAACAACCAGAGAAAAGACCGAGAAACTTCTTGATACGATCAGAACTAAAGTCCCTGGAATTGCGATCAGAACTACCATGATTGCAGGCCACCCAGGAGAGACTGAAGCGGATTTTGAAGAGATGATGAAATTCATTGAAGATTCCAGATTTGAGAGACTTGGGATTTTCAATTACTCTCATGAAGAGCATACTCATGCTTTTAGTATGGAAGACAATGTTCCGGAAGAGGTAAAGCAGGAAAGAGCCAATGCAGTGATGGAACTTCAGGAAGGAATTTCGCTTGAGTTGAATCAGGAAAAAATCGGCAAGACCTATAAAGTACTTATCGATCGATTAGAAAGTGGAAACTTTATTGGAAGAACCGAGTTTGATTCTCCGGAGGTTGACAATGAAGTATTGATTGATGCTACCAATGATTACCTGAGAATTGGTGATTTTGCCGACATTAAAATCAATGATGTCACAGCATTTGATCTATATGGACAACCTGTTTAGATAAAAAACGTCTGATATACTTGATCTGAAATTCAGGTCGTTGATCCGGAATGATACATTACGTATGAAATTAGAAAAAATCACCTTAGGAGAGACAGGTAGCTTCTCCTCACTTTTTTTGGATTATTTAGCACAGAAAGAGGAACTCAAGGCATTTTACAATCAATTTCCCACTCCAGACGTATTTGGAAAACTAATTGAAGAAAGAAACTTTAATTCCGACAAAAGGCAAGTTCTTGCTGATGAATTAACAAGGCAATATGAAGGTTTAACGTTGGATCAATCGGTTCAAAATAACATTGAATCTTTAAGGTCCGATAACACTTTTACCATCACAACTGGTCATCAACTCAATATTTTTACTGGCCCATTGTATTTCATATACAAGATTTTGACTGTGATCAATGCCTGTAATGACCTGAAGAAACAATACCCTGATCAAAACTTTGTACCGGTTTACTGGATGGCAAGTGAAGATCATGATTTTGAAGAGATCAACAACTTTAGCCTATTCGGTAAAAAATATACGTGGGAGTCTGACCAAAGTGGTGCAGTGGGAAGATTTAACCCGAATGGCCTTTCCAAAGTATTGGAGGAACTTCCGGAAGCAATAGAATTATTTGAGAAAGCTTATAAAGAACAAAACACATTAGCAGATGCTGCCCGATATTATGTTAATGAACTATTTGGCAAATACGGTGTAGTAGTAGTTGATGCAGATTGTAAAGCTTTAAAGAATCAGTTCAAAGAGGTAATTAAAGAAGAGATCGAGGTTCATAAGAGCAATGAGCTTGCAGAAAGCACTTCCTCGAGATTAGCCGATCTTGGTTACAAGAGTCAGATTTTTTCCAGAGAAATTAATCTATTTTATCTCCAGGAAGCTTCCAGAGAGAGAATTGTTAGAAAAGGTGATCAATACGAAGTTCTTAATACTGGAGAAGAATTAACTTCAGATAAATTAGACACACTTGTAGAAGAAAGTCCGGATTGTTTCAGTCCGAATGTGGTTCTTAGACCACTTTATCAAGAAATTATTTTACCGAATCTTGCCTATGTTGGAGGGCCTGCTGAAATCGCTTACTGGCTACAATTGAAAGGTATTTTTGATCACTATAACACAACATTCCCAGCATTAATGCCTAGGAATTTTGCAATGGTAATCAATAAAGCTACCCAGAAGAAAATTGTCAAAAACGGTCTTGATACAGCAATGCTTTTCAAAGACTCACATGATATTAAAGCTGCCTATGTTGATAAAATGGCCGAATCCAGCTTTACACTTGACGATGAGAAATCTGAACTGAATACATTCTTTGATAAACTAAAATCTAAAGCATCAGAAATCGATGGATCTCTTGAAGGGTATATTGGTTCGGAGAATGCCAAGATGCTTAAGACGCTGGATAACATTGAAAAAAGGCTAAAAAAATCCGAGGAGCGTAAGCACGAAACGGCTCTTGGCCAGATTGATGGCATCAAAGAAAAGCTATTCCCAGGTGGTGGACTACAGGAAAGAAAGGACAATTTCCTCAACTTTTATTTAAATAACCCAAACTTCATAGAAGAACTGAAAGATCAGTTTGATCCATTTGATTTTAGATTTCATGTGTTGATAGACGAATAATGATTATTTTGATGATGTTTGTGATCAAACATTAATTCCAAGATGACGAGACAATTATTGAGACTATCCTTTTTATTGCTTTTGGGAGCAATTCACTTTCAAACATTTGCACAAGAAGAAACAATTGCAAGCGATCGTCCCGGTCAGGCTGTTAGTGCTTTGACGGTTGGGAAATCCATTATTCAAATTCAAAGTGGATTGAATTTTAGCAATACCAGCGCAGACTTCACTGCTTACGAATTGAATACGGGTATTTTCTCCAACTTCACTGATGTTAGATATGGACTATCTAAGGCCTTTGAAGTCCAGGCTACTTTAGGTTATAGTTTTGCAAGCACTGATGGAGTAACAGACTTTAGCCGAATCCCACCAGAAATCTCGACTGTAAATAGTAACGGCTTTAGCGTTTTTGCAATTGGTGCACGTTATAATCTTTTAAGTCCGAGGGACTCAAAGAAACCAACCTTGGGAGTCCGAACCAACTTGTTTTTCCCGGTTAGTGATGAATTTAATAATGATACTTATGTGGATATTACATTCATGCACAGTCAGGAATTATTTGCCGGAATTGGTCTTTCCACCAACCTGGGTTTAAGCTGGAACCCTGGAGTTACCAATGAAAACACACCTGGAATTACATATGTGATTAATCTGGGAAGGCAACTGGGCACTTCCGACTTCTCTGCGTTTGTTGAATATTACGGAGTTTATGTGGATGGAACCGGAGAATTTTCAGATGGGTTTAGTCACAATTTTGATGGAGGTTTAGCCTGGTTGTATTCAAAAGATCTTCAAATAGATTTTTCGGTAGGATATAGTAAATCAGGAGACATTACCAACTGGTTCGTTGACTCAGGTGTAAGTTGGAGATTTCAAACAAATTAAGTCGCTTGTCTAATGTTTGATGTTAGTAAAAAGACACTTCGAGATACCTATCTCTTCAAACGGAAGACACTTGTAAAGGCTGAGTTTGATGCCAGAAATCAATCTGTCTTAGAGCATTTCCAAACATTAGATAACCTTTCTGGTAAACTGGTTCATGTCTTTTTACCAATTGAAAAAAATTATGAGGTCAATACATGGCCAATAGTGGAGTACCTTAAAAGTATAGAATCAAGTGTTATTATTTCTAAAAGCAATACGCATGAAAATACTATGCAACACTTCGCTTTTGAAGATAAAAAGCAGCTTGAACAAAATAAATGGGGTATCCCGGAACCAAAATCAGGAAAAAGGGTTTTTAGCTCCGAAATAGATGTAGTTCTGATCCCATTCATTAGTTTTGATCGTCGGGGTAATAGAATTGGATATGGCAAGGGTTATTACGACAGATTTTTGTCGGAATGCCAGCCTGATGTTTTGAAGGTTGGGTTGAGTATCATACCTCCACTTGATGAGATTCTACAAGCCGATGAACATGACATAGCGATGGATCTTTGCGTGTCGCACCTTGGGGTTTACAGATTTGAGTAATGAAAAATTTTGATGTTGTTATTATTGGAGCTGGTCCGATTGGACTTGCCTGTGGAATAGAAGCTAAGAAAGCTGGATTGAGTTATGTCATCATTGACAAAGGCTGTCTGGTGAATTCCATTTACAACTACCCACAAAACATGACCTTCTTCTCGACTTCTGATAGATTGGAAATCGGAGGAGTGCCATTCATTTCTCACAACCCCAAACCCACAAGACCGGAAGCACTGGAATACTACAGAAGAGTTACCTCATCCTGGGAGCTGAATGTAAACCTTTATGAGCATGTTGATTCTGTAGATAAAACAGCAGATAAATTTCGAATCAAAACCTCCAAAGATGACTATGAGGCATTTTCAGTAGTCCTTGCTACAGGTTTCTATGACTTACCTTATTTGTTAAATATTCCAGGTGAAGATCTTCCGAAGGTAAAACATTACTACGATGAACCTCACCCATACTTTGCCATGAAAATTGTGGTGGTTGGAGCCGCAAATTCTGCGGTAGATGTTGCTCTGGAGACTTACAGAAAAGGAGCCAAAGAAGTAACCATGGTTATTCGGGAAGAAGGCATTAGAGAAAGCGTAAAATATTGGGTAAAACCAGATCTGGAAAACAGAATAAAAGAAGGCTCAATCAAAGCTTATTTTAATAGCCAAATCACAGAAATCAGAGAACATGAAATTGATATCAACACGCCTGATGGTCCTTTAACTCTGGAAAATGATTATGTACTTGCAATGACAGGATATCAACCAAATTTCGAATTCCTGACTTCAATGGGAATAGAAATTGGCGCTGATGAATATAAAACCCCAGTTCACAATACCGAGACCATGGAATCTAATGTCCCCAATTTGTTCCTAGCCGGTGTAGTTTGTGGTGGTTTGAAGACTAATAAATGGTTTATTGAGAATTCAAGAGTTCATGCTGAGGTAATTATTCAACAGGTATCAGGAAAGCTAGCTAAAGTATAAATCATTCATTCCTTAAAAATTTCACTGGATTACTAAGAGCTGTTTTCACGGTATTGAACCCAATAGTTAACCACGCAATCAAAAGAGATATTCCCGCAGCTGCAACAATTATCAGGATACTAATCTCAGTTCTATAAGGAAACCGTTCCAGCCAGTTTTCAGATACTAAAATTCCCAGCGGCAATGCGATTACAAATCCGATTAATACCAACATGGTAAATTCCTTCGATACAAGCATTACAATATTGTGAACACCAGCACCAAGTACCTTCCTGATGCTTAGTTCTTTGCTTCTCTCATCAGTGATGAAGACTACCATTCCAAATAACCCAATACATGCTACAAGAATTGAGAGTACCGCAAACGCTCCTAGCAATTGAAGAAATCTGGTTTCACTCTCATATGAATTCTGATAGGTTTCGTCAACAAATTTGAAATTGAATACTTCATTCCTTGAGAAGGAATCCCACACTTCTTCCATTTGACCGATAGTGGAACTAACCTCGGATGGCTTAATTCTCACAATCAGGTTATCTGCACTTATTCTATGCCCAGGTGTGCCAATCATATAAGCCACAGGTTCAGTTTTGGTTTGCAGAGATTGGTAATGAAAATCCTGAACTACCCCCACAATTCTTCGATTCCTGCCTCCAAGGTTTACAGTTTTTCCAACGGGTTCATCAAGATTCATCGCATCAACCGCAGATTCATTTATCACAATTGATCTGGCCGAATCTGATTTAAATGGCAAAGTGAGATTATTACCATTTAGGATCTTAGTCTCAATAGTTTCAAAGTACTGCGGATCTATTGTTACTACATCAATAGGCATTCGCTTTTCTGGAGCCCATTCAATTCCCCAGGTGTTATTCATTTCACTCGGCAAAGATTCCCCAGACGAGGCAATGGAAAGGACACCACTTACATTGCTCATCGCACCTTTAATGACATCTATTTGCGCCTGAAGGTCTTTAGATTCCAATTGAACCACTACCAATTGTTCTTTATTAAAACCAAGACTCTTATTGGACATATAAGAAACCTGATTCCAAATCACCATGGTGCAAAGGATCAAAAATGCTGAAATCCCAAATTGTAAAACCACCAAAACTCTTCTCAACTGAACCCTGCTCAATTTCTCATGAACTCCCCTGATCATCTTCAGCATATCCAATCTTGACAAAATCCACGCTGGATATCCTCCCGCAAGAATTACCAAAGTGATCATTGCCACTAGATAGCTTAATGCGATATTCTTAGAAACTAATAATGACATTGGTATCTCCTTAGAAACAAATACCGTAAATGGTTCCCACATTAGCCAGGCGAGTGAAAACGCCACAATACCCGAGGTAAAAACAACGATCCCCGATTCTGTTAGGAATAGTTTTATCAATTGTGGTTTAGACGCTCCATTAAACTTTCTTATACCTACTTCCTTACCTCTCCTATAAAGTCTTGCAGTCATCATATTGATATAATTGATACTGGCAATGAGCAGGATGAAAATTCCGATTGCACCAATTGCTATCACATATTTGATATTCCCATCATTTCTTGCTCCACGAATATCCTGAGAATACAAATGTGTCTCTTTGAGAGGTTGAAAAATCAACTCCATTTCAGATGCCATTTCGGCTCCAAGATGTTTTTCTAACATATCAACAGTACCTGCATTGATTCTTTCAAAATCATTCGGATCTTCAATCAATGCATAAGTGTGCAACCAACTAAATGACCAACTATTTTCAAATTGCTTATACATGTCCAAAGCATTGGAAATAGATCCCAATACCTCAAAAGGAAAGTCCTGATTTGATGGCATTTTCTTCAAGACACCATCCACCTGCATACTTAAAACCTGATTGCCGTCATATACTTTAACCTCCACGATTTTTCCAACAGGATTCACACCTTCCCCAAAATATTTTGTTGAAACCTCCTCTGTTAAAACAATCTTATTGGGTGCATTTAGAGCATTTTGCTTTGATCCATAAAGAAACTCCAGATCGAAAATGGTGAAGAGCGTTGAGTCTGCCCAATAGAAGTTACCTTCATAGAAAGAAGCTTCTTCAATATTGACATAAACCGGATCCTGCCCAAATCTTGCATATTCAGCGCTACCAGGAAATTCATTTAGAAGAGAGGGTACCAATGGAGAAGTGGTAGAGCGACTCAGACTTCCATCGGGTTTATAGTGGTTGATAATTCTAAAAATACTATCAGCTTTTGGGTGAAAGCTATGATAACTGGTTTCATGCAGGACATAGGCATATATGAATAATGCAGCTGTCAAAGCTGTAGTCAAACCAATTAAATTAATGGAGGAGAACAACCTATTCTTAAGAATTGATCTCATTCCTACACGGAAGTTGTTATTGAAAATGCTCATATCGATTAGATATAGAAGTATATTTTGAGTTGTTTTGAGTCGGTACCTTTTGAGTGAGCGGATCGCTACAAGGAAGTATTTGATATTAAGAATAAATCGAGTTTTATCGGCATTCAGATCATACCATTCATTTAGATCTCCCAGAATCTCATCCAGAAAATAATCCCTGATCAACCATTCGAGTAGTTGGTCGATCCATTTAGGTGGAGTTCTGGGAGTGGAGCTCATTTACCTGGCATTAAATTCCATAGATTCTCTCGAACATCCCGGGAAATTTCTAGTGCCTGTCTCCCTGCAGAAGTTATTTCATATAGCCTTTTGCTTCTTCCACCACGAGCTTTGCTTGCACCACCTACTTGAGAAGTAACATATTCCTTTTCTTCCAGTCGATACAATGCAGTATGAATAGTACTAACCGTTACTTTCCTCCCTGTCTTCTCTTCAATTTCGGTTAAGATTGATATTCCATATGCATCACCATTTAAGATGCCTACTATCAACAAAACCAGCTCTTCAAATTCTCCTAAATGAGTTCCTTTCATGATTATATTCGTAAATGCCAAACAAATGTGTTGATTATATACGTAAATGCCAAACTAATAGTTTAAATAGTTTATTGGACGATTTTAAGTAACTTGAGTTGAAAATTGCCCGTTAATATTTATACCTCCACTTGTCTGTCTGTGAATCTGTTTAAAAAAATATCTCTATCCTTCAAGAAAATTGACTCGGCTTTAATTGCTCAATTGGTATCCAAAAAAGACATTGAGCCCTTGCAACACATCTTTCAAAAGTCGAGCTATAAAAAGCGCATTAGCTATGTTCAGGAAATCGGGAAAGTTTTATCTCCGCATGCAATTGATGTGTTATTTCATTTCATTAATGATTCCGTAAGAATTGTTGTCTGGGAAATAATTAATATACTTTCTCTTAAACCATTATCTGAAGTTCAAACTGCTATTCTTAAACGCAAACGTTATGAGTTAACTAAAGCAGACGAGAAAGAGAAAAACTGGCCTAAGGGTAAACCAAGAATGGGTTACAATAAATTAGGAGTCGGTTTCAAAGAAACACCTTCTGACAGAATGAATGAAAACTATAATCATCAACGTGATCTGAATTACCAACCCTGGTATTGAAATATTAAAGTTTCAAAAAATAATTTCCCAAAACGGTAACATTCGTCAATTCATATAGTCTTTTGTACAGTTTGTAGATAAAATTTTTCAGTCTGGAGCAATTTTGGAAACATTGTTGCTTGTTAACCAGTAGTATTGTTGGAGCAAACGAACCATTTATGATTTTGCGCGACTAATACACTACAAAGGCCCTAGAGCCTACATAACATTTTTAGAAAAACTCAAACACTAAAATCGAAAGATGAAATCGACAATTTTAGGGATCTTATGTTCCCTATCGGTCCTGGTCTGCTCGGCCCAGGATCAATTCACAGTGAGTGGCTATATCAAAGATGCCGCAAACGGTGAAGCCTTAATTGGTGCCACCGTCTACATTAAGGAGATTCAGGGGGGAACTGTTACCAACGTATATGGGTATTATGCAGTAACGCTTCCACCTGGGGAATACAACATTGAGTATCGGTACATTGGATTTACCAATGTGAATCAAACCATTACCGTTGACCAAAACGTCCGTCTGGATTTGGAACTCAAAGCGGATAATCAACAACTGGAAGAAGTAGTGGTAACAGCTGAAGCAATCGATGAAAATGTCAGAAGCATCGAAATGAGTGTTGCTGAACTGGACATTAAATCAATTGAAAAACTTCCGGCATTTGCTGGTGAGGTTGATATCATTAAAAGTATCCAATTACTGCCTGGAGTAAGTACAGTTGGTGAAGGTGCTTCTGGATTTAACGTTCGTGGCGGTAGCGTTGGACAAAACCTGGTATTGCTTGATGAAGCTCCGGTTTATCAGTCGTCTCACCTTTTTGGGTTCTTCTCAGTATTCAATCCGGATGCTGTTAAGGACGTGAAGCTTTACAAAGGTGGAATTCCTGCACGATATGGAGGTAGACTTTCTTCAATTCTTGATATCAGAATGAAGGAAGGAAATAGCAAGGAATACGATGTTACCGGAGGAGTTGGTACCGTATTTAGTAGATTGGCGATTGAAGGTCCTATTAAGAAAGACAAGTCTTCATTCATAATAGCGGGTAGAAGATCATATGCGGATATCCTTGCAAGACCATTTACCGATATTTTCGAAGATGGAGCTGGCCTTTATTTCTATGACCTTACAGCAAAAACAAACTTCAATATCAACGACAAAAACAGAATTTATCTATCTGGGTACTTTGGTAGAGATGTTTTCAAGTTTGACGAAAGACAAGGGTTTGATTGGGGTAACCAAACTGCATCATTCAGATGGAACCACCTGTTTAGTGAGAAACTATTCAGTAATACCACGCTATTTTATAGTAACTATGATTATGGATTTAGTTTCGGTGAAAATGACATGGATAAGTTCGACTGGAACTCCAGAATTATCACTTATGACTTCAAACCGGAATTCACCTGGTTTATCAATAACAGCAATGAATTGACGTTTGGTGGTGAGGCTTTGCTATACAGATTTAAACCAGCAAATGCAGTTGGTGTAAGTGACGGTGTTTCTACAGACATTAGTTTAGATGAAAGAAAAGCAATTGAGACTGCCTTATATGTCGGTAATGATCAAAAACTAAGTGAGAAACTATCGCTGCAATATGGATTGCGACTTTCTACGTTCAGTTACATTGGAGGAACTGTATACAACTATGGAGAGGCAACTCCAGGTGACGACAGACCTTTGATTTCAACTGAGGAAAAGAAAGATTGGGAAACGATTAAAACCTACATGAATCTGGAGCCAAGATTCTCATTTAGGTATTCGTTGAATACTACTTCATCAATCAAGGGTAGCTACAACAGAATGAATCAATACATTCATTTGATCTCTAATACAACAGCTGCCACTCCAATTGATGTATGGCAACCGAGTACCAATAATATCAGGCCTCAGCAAGGAAATCAGGTAGCACTTGGTTACTTCAAAAACCTTAGAGGTAATAAGTATGAGTTCTCCGCTGAAGGGTATTACAAATGGAATTCCGATCAGGTAGATTATGTAGATGGTGCTGATTTATTAATAAATGAATTCCTTGAAGCTGAATTATTATCAGGTGATGGAAGAGCATATGGATTGGAGCTTTATGCCAAGAAAAACGCTGGTCGATTTACAGGTTGGTTAAGTTATACCTTAGGGTGGGCAGAGCTTAGAGTAGATGGAATCAATTTCGGTGATGACAATGTCAATAGAGAAGGAAAATGGTATCCAACAAGATTTGATCAAAGACACAATCTAAAAGTTGCTGCTTTCTATGATATCAATGAAAAACTTCAATTATCAGGTAACTTCAGTTATATCGCGGGAACTCCAACAACATTCCCTACAGACAGACTAACTGTTCAGGATTATGTGATTCCTTATATCAGTGGAAGTGAAAGAAACAACTTCAGAATTCCTGATTATCATAGGTTAGACCTTTCCTTAACTATCAATGACATTTGGATGGGCAAAAAAGGTAGAGGCGGTGAAGACTATCTGGTTATCTCAATCTATAACTTGTATGGTCGACAAAATCCGTTTAGCATCTATTTCTCACAAGGAACAGATAGACCAATTGTGGGTGATCCAATTGCAACATCAGCGACACAGTTGTCAATTTTAGGAAGTGTTTTACCAGCAGTTTCATACAACTTCAAATTTTAAGAAATAATGAAAAAGTTATTATACATAGCAAGTATTGCAATCTTCTTTAGCTGCGAGACTACTATATTCCCGGAGTTGAATGAAGCAGAAGAAATTCTAGTAATTGATGCCTGGTTGAACAACAACCTGGAGACTCAGGAAATTAAGATCACCAGATCTCAACCTTATTTTGACAGCACGTTGCCTGCAAAAGTTAGTGGAGCTACAGTAGTTGTTGAGGACATGAATACTGGTGAAACTTATAACTTCGTAGAAGGAGAAGATTCCTATACCTGGACACCTGGTACTACTCCACTAGGAGTTATTGATAACATCTATCGACTTACAGTTACTGTAGATGGGGAAACATTTGAGGCATATTCCGATTTAGGAGCGGTTCCTCCAATTGATTCTATCAAATTCAGTTGGAATGAAGAGGATGCTTTTATCACTCAAGACTATTACACAGCTGAATTTGTATCAACTGATCTAATTGGTGAGGGCAATACATACTGGATTAAATCTTATAAAAACGGTGTGTTTCTAAGTAAACCAGACGAAATCAACATTGCTTATGATGCTGGATTTAGTGCTGGAGGTGCTGTTGATGGACAGGTTTTTATTCAACCAATTCAGGATGGAGCAAATCCATTTGATGAGGATCCAGAAAATGACGGAGAGTTCTTACCACCATACGTAATTGGCGACTCTGTCTATGTGGAAATTCACTCGATCAATTTATTTGCCTTCAATTTCTTACAAGAAGTAGCTATTCAAACGAATAGACCAGGAGGGTTTAGCGAGCTGTTTGCTACACCATTAGCAAATGTGAGTACAAATTTTAGTAGTACAACTGAGAACTCTCCTACTAACATTGGCGGGTTTTTTAACATTGCGTCAATCAGTTCAAGAGGAGGTAGATTATCCCAAGAGCTTGCGGATATGGCCAGAGAGGCTGAACAATAATCTTTAGAAATTAAACATTAGGAGACCTTCAGAAATGAGGGTCTTTTTTTTGTCACATAATTACCATACCGTTATTAGCAATAAAATTAATTTACATATCTTACTTTACATTTTTTGCTAACTAAACCAAATATAAAAATGAAAACAAGATTGCTTTGTTTTGCATGTATCCTGTTTTTAACGGGGTATTCTTTGCAGGCACAACAAACAGCAAAAGCGACTCTCATTAAAGAAAGCGCTTACGTACGAAACATCCCTGCATTGTCCCAGATGGACAACATTATTTCTGCAGAAGGAATGGAACATGTGGCCCCACCAAAAAGAAGGGGCAAAAACACTTATGTACCTGGAAAAGGATTTCCGAAAGGACAAGACCCACTTATTCAGGCTCAACAAAGAGTACAGATGAGATCTACCAGAGCTCCTATTGCTAATTTTGACGCTCATGTAGGATCAGTATTAAATGACCCAACCGGTGCGATTGGACCAAATCATTACGTTTATGCCTTCAACTCAGGTTTTGGAATCTTAGATAGATCTGGAAATGTATTGGTCCCAGAAGCTTCACTTGGAACAATTTTTCCAGGTGAGACACTGGGAGACCCAGTAGTGCTGTATGACAATTATGCTGATAGATTCATCATTATGCAGTTCAGTAATACACCTAATGGTATCCTGGTTGCTGTCGGACAAGGTCCTGATCCGGTAAATGATGGTTGGTATACCTACAGATTCAACACTGGAGCTTTTCCTGATTATGAGAAGATGAGTATCTGGAGCGATGGTTATTACATTACTGCTAACAAGAGTTCCGGAAGTGCTGGATCAAGTGAAGTTGTCTATGCATTGGAACGAGACCAAATGTTGACTGGAGCATCTGCTCAAATGATTGGTTTTCCACTTACAGGAATCTCCACAAGTGGCTTCTATAGCCCAGGAGGTCTGCACTCCAATGGCCCAACTTTACCTCCAGTTGGAGTGGGACATCAGATCATCTACATGCAGGATGATGCATGGTCTGGCGTTTCGCAGGATCACTTGAAAATCTGGACTACCGATGTTGATTGGAACACTCCTTCCAATTCAACTATTTCTTCTCCGCAAATATTAAATACCACATCTTTTGACGGAGTTTTCAATGGAGGCAGTTTCCAAAACCTTGATGA
>JANSWY010000135.1 GCA_024743255.1 bacterium
AGCACTTGGTAAGACCCTGCAGTATAATGATAACTATGAGCAACATGAGTTTGTGGTTTCAGGTGTGTTTGAAAGACCAGGTTTCAATTTGCAGTTGAACGCAGATATCCTTACTTCTTACAGCACCTTAGAACAGCAAGATTCTGAAGGATTTGTAAATGATTGGGGGAGAAATATGTTTATTACTTTCATCAAAGTAAGTGAGCAAGCAAATCCCAATGCCATTGAGGAAACGTTGAGTGAGCTCACCCTGCGTTACAAGCCATCATACGCAGAAAAGAATGAAAAGGGAGAATTTCTTCGTGTAAACCGATACTTTCTGATGCCTGTTGCTGACATCCATTTACATTCCAGTTACCAAAATGAGGAAGGTCCTATTGGTGATGCCACCACTATAAATATATTGCAAGCCATTGCATTGTTCATTGTTGTCATTGCCTGGATCAATTTCATTAACCTTACGACTGCAAAATCTGTGGATAGGGCTCGTGAAGTAGGTGTGAGAAAGGTAATGGGAGCACATAGAAATGAATTGGTCCTGCAGTTTTTCACGGAGGCTGTCCTGATCAATAGTTTTGCGGTTCTGTTAGCATTGGCCTTTGTTATAATAGGCCAGCCACTTTTCAATCTATTTGTTGAAAAAGAACTTTCATTGCATAGCATTGATATTGGACGCTTTGGTTTATTGGCAGGGGTGATATTTGTCCTTGGCACATCGTTTTCGGGATTTTATCCCGCCATCATCATTTCTGCACATAAAACTATTAATGCCTTGAAAGGCACTTCCAAAGTTGGTTCTGGTCTTATGTTAAGAAGGGGGCTTATCGTCTTTCAGCTCCTTTTCAGCTCATTACTGATCATCGCAACCCTAGCCATCAATGCCCAATTGAACTATATGAATAATCAATCAATGGGTTTTGATATGGAGCAGGTTCTAATTCTTCGGGGGGCTGTGATTAGTGAGGCAAGTGGGGTGGAAAATATTCCAAACATCCAGCGATTCAAACAGGAGCTTCTCACCATCCCAGGTATTAGTCAGGTAGGTACCTCTACAGTGATTCCTGGCAAGGGGATATTACGCGGTTTAGCTATCTCACGTGTGAAAGAAAGTGAAGAGCATATGAAATCGATCGAGCGTGTTGTGACAAGTAATGACTTTCTCTCCACCATGAAAGTGAATTTCCTTGTAGGTCAAGACTTTGATCAATCCATGGATAGTTACACACCTATTATCCTAAATGAATCTGCAGCAACCATACTTGGGTTTGCAGATCCTCAGGAAGCTATTGGTCAAATCCTATATGAGTTTACGCGGCATGAACGAAAAATTGTAGGGGTGATAGAAGATTACCATCACGAATCCCTAAACAGAGCCATTGATCCAATGTATTTTGTGAGAAACGAAGCAGTAGATGCCTTCTATGCCATTCGCATGAATACCCATAACGCCAGTACAGTACTGGATAGAATTGAAAGATCGTATAAGGCAGCCTTCCCTGGCAATCCTGCTGAATACTACTTCCTGGACCAGTTCTTTGCTGGGCAATACAAAAAAGATGAAGTAAACCGCAAAGTCTTTAGCGCTTTTGCGGTCATGGCAATTATTGTGGCATGTCTTGGGCTATACGGGCTATCCTCATTCTCAGCGCTACAGCGCACAAAAGAAGTAGGTGTTAGAAAAGTATTGGGTGCCAGTATTCCTGGACTGTTTCTTATGTTATCTAAAGAAGTATTTGTGCTGGTATTCATAGGGTTTATACTAGCTGTGCCCATCGCATGGTTTGGTATTGAAAGTTGGCTAAATGATTTTGCTTACAGGATGGGAATTGGTGTGCTACTGTTTGTCGTACCCCTGCTAGTCATTATGGTCATTACCTTTGCTGCTACAGGCGTCAGAATACTAAAGGTGACACTTGCCAATCCTGTTCATTCTTTGAGGTATGAATAATTGAATTTAGAGTGATTCAGAACTCAAAACTCTAAATTCAAAATTCCTTCCATCGGAAGATGTTTTAGATTTTAATTTAGTGTGCTCTTAAAAGAGAAATGTGATCACCTGGATCACATCTCTACCACACAATTAATCAAAATAAAACTCAAATTCTGTTAAACTAATTAACCACACTAGTTGGGAATTGGCTTCCCGTTGTACTAACCTTTATTAACTCTAAATTACTGTTCTGAATGGTCAGATTTTTTCAAAACTGATGAATTGCGGAGATTGAGGGTTGAGCTGCATGTTATCCTGCTGGAATGAATTGACACCATAAAAAAGCCAGAGTCGAACTCAACCCTGGCTTTTACACAAATCCAATAAAAATTCTATAGAATCACTTTTAGCCTTTCTGGTTTAAGTGGTTTCACTAAGTACTGTGTAACGTTATCATATTCGTAACACTCATTTATTTGTTGAGGGTCCAGCGAGGAACTTAGCATGATGATAGGAATAGATTTTCTGGTTGACTTCAACGCTTCCAAAAACCCGATCCCGGAAATAACAGGCATATTCAGATCAAGGAAAATAATATCAACCTCATGAGTAGCAAGGTGATCAATTGCTTCTAACCCATTTTCAAAAGTCGCAACAGTCTCTGATCCAAGAGTATTTTGAATAACCATCTTGTTAAGCATCAACTGAATAGGATCATCATCCACCAACATGACATTGTTGAAATTGATAGATGACATATCATATTCCCGGACTTTCTGTTGCCCTTTTTGATGAACGATCTGGTTTATATCAAATGTGAACTGATCAATTTTACCTACTGATGAATAAAGAATATCCAGCGCCTCCTCTACATTCATCTTTTTTTCTCTTAACAGATCAAGTGCCAATGTGACGTTAGCCAGATTTGACCTGATCATGTGATTGGAGATGTGATTCACTTGATCCACTTTATTAGAACTGGCTTTTATTTGCGAAATCAGCGCCTGTACATGCTCTTTTCTTCTCGCATTTTTCTGAATTGCCGAATTAATTGAACCCAACAACTGAACAAACTTGAATGGCTTACAGATATAATCATCAGCCCCTTTTATCATTCCGGTCCTTCGTGACTTTTCATCTGCTGCACCTGTTAAAAATAGAAATGGGATATCTTCAAGCTTTCTAATTGACCTGATCGTCTCCAAAATCTGATAACCATCCATTCCTGGTATATTCAAATCACAGACCACCAAGTCTATAGCATTCTGTAATAAATACTCAATTCCAGATTCTCCTGAATGTTTTATTTCTACATCATACCCATGCTCTGTTAAAAACTCAGAGATTGAACCTGATAGCTCTATGTCGTCTTCTATAATCAGTAGCTTTTTCATTTTCATTTTTACTTTTTATGTGAATCGCGATGTAAAAATGTTAGCTATCAAATAATTAATATAACTATTCCGATACTGTGCTTTAAATGAAGGATGAGTCGTCTGGTACAGACTTCAAGAATGCGGTTTAAGATCGCAATACCATTCATCGATTAATCTTGACAACTCAAGGATATAATAGCCGAATGACCTATTCCTGGGTCGATCATCTTTTCTGTAACCAGGATTCTAATCCTGGTACTAGGACAATCAGACACCAGCTTTGGATGGTAACAATCCTACGATCAGTTGCATAAATACCAGTTGAATTGACTAAAGCCAGATTTTAGATTCACTTCCACCTCTTCAACCTCTCGATTGGCCAATTCATCCTTTGAATTAATCTGAAGAGCATGATTACTTCAATGATTCAACCATCTCTGGACAACTTCGAAAAAAAGTAATAATCATGAACAAGAAAAAAATCTACGTAATCGACGATAGCTCCATGATACTGAACTTCATGCAGGAGTTTTTAAGCAATTCATATGAAGTGCGCTGCTTTGACAATGGCACAGCAGCAATTGCCAAATTAAAAGATGGTGATTCACCTGACTTAATAATCTGCGATTGCAGGATGCCAAATGACCTTTCCGGATCAGAAGTATTAAAGGCGGCTCAAGTAATTAATAATGAGCTTCCATTTATTCTGCTAAGTGGGAATAAGGATATCGAACAGAAAGTTGAGGCATTTCAACTGGGAGCTCTGGATTTTGTAGAGAAGCCATTCAACCCTTTAGAGCTAGATGCAAGGATAAAAAGAGTCTTAGATCTTAAATCAGAACAAACTAAATACACTTTGAAATATGCAGTATAGAAAAAGAATTACGAAAAGAGTCATTGATATACTGATAGCATCAGTCCTAATATTAATTCTTGCACCACTCGCACTTGTAATTGCAATGGCTATTTACATAGAGTCTCCTGGACCAATATTCTATTATCAGAAAAGAGTAGGGAAAGGATATAAGATATTCCCATTCTTCAAATTCCGTAGTATGAGAATCAATGCGGATAAAGAAGTAGATGCCTTGAAAGCGCAATCTCAGTATTTGCAAAACGAAAATTCGAAATCAAGTATCTCAGAAGAAAAGAAACTTACTCCGCACTCAATAAGAGTAAGTGATGATGAAATCATTTCTGAAACCGCATACCTGGAAGAACAGGAACAGGACGAAAAAGCCGCTTTCTTCAAATTGGAAGATGACCCCAGGATAACAAAAGTTGGGTCCTTTATAAGGAAAACAAGCATTGATGAATTACCCCAGCTACTAAATGTACTTCGTGGAGAAATGTCAATTGTAGGCAACCGGCCACTACCATTGTATGAAGCAGAAAAACTTACCAGCGACAGTGCAATTGAAAGATTCCAGGGACCAGCAGGTATCACAGGGCTTTGGCAAGTAACCGACAGAGGAAAATCAGATGTGGGAGTAGAAAGTAGAATTGCCAAAGACATTTATTATGCACGGAATTACAACCTCCTGATGGATATGTGGATACTATTCAAAACTCCATTTGCAGCAGTTCAAAAAGTGAATGTTTAGGCAGATGAAAATATTAGAGTTCAATGATTATTTCTTAAGCTAGTGTATTAAAGAGGCCTCCTTTTAGGGGCCTTTTTTGATATGAGTTGATCCCAAATCCCGTTGAATGGTATCAGTTTTCCCCTGACTTGTATCTGATTCCCGATAAGCTGTTAAAACATACACTGCTCCATCACATCGCCACTTTCAATCACTGTATCTGGCTATTCATTCTGCTCAACTGTTCTTCCCCTCCTGCCTCTCAGCTTAAAAATACCTTTGAGAAAAGCTTAAGAAAAATGATCAATATAAAACATACATACAAAGCAGTAGCTCTTCTCCTGATGACGCTCACAGTGTGCTTCAAGAGTGTTGGTCAGTCTGAATTGAGTGAGTTCCTGGATTTGGAGGAATTGAAATTATCGGATTCTACTATCACTCACCTTGTTCAACTATCTATTGAGAATTCTTACAATGTAAAAGCAATTGGCTCTGAGAGAGATCAATATGTTGATAAGATCAGAATCGAAAGAACCAATTGGTTATCAGCATTTCGATTGGGAGTTAATTTCTTCAATGTACAAACCACTCTTGATGAAAATGCCAATTCAGTAACAACTGCTGGTCTTCTAAACAATGTAGGAATGAACGTAACTTTCAGCCCAGGTGATTTCATCAACATCGGCAAGAATGTAAGAATCGCCAAAAACGGAATGCAAAGAATTGACCATCTCTATGAAAGAGAAAAAAGAAGAGTGGCTATGAATACTGTGACCACTTACAACAAGTACCTGGAGGTAATGGAACTCATTCACGCTCTTTCTCAGGCATACCAAATAGGACTTGAAAACCATGTGATTGTTTCTTCCAGATTCAAACAAGGTAGGGAGCAATTTGATGGATTGAAGAAAAGTCAGGACGGACTGCTAAATGTGAAGCAGGAAATTATCAAGGCTAAGTATCAGGCTATGAGATTCAAAATGCATTTGGAAATGGTAACGCAACCGAACGATGGATATAGTTATTAGAATACTCCGAAACCTTCTGAAGAAGTGGTATTACTTCCTGGCTCTTTCTGTGGTCAGTGCAGCGGCCATCTTCTACCTGACCAGAAATGAGGCTAAGAAATACATGTCTGAGGGCAAAGTGTTGATCAATCTTCAAAACAATAAAGGCATCAGTCTTTCAGATGAGAAGATGAAACCGCTTGAGGTGATCACTTTCTTCAATAACCTGATTGAGCTTTCTAAATCAATGAAGATTATAGAGCAGTTGAAGCTTCTCGCGGTTAGAGATAGAATTCTAGATCACCACACATTTCTTCCTGAAATCCCGACGAGCGATTGGGGCTTCACAAATGAGGGATTTGTAGATGCATTGAATAACAAAATCAATGATGCACCAGGGCAACTAAACGATAGCATCATTTCAAAAATGGATTACTTCCTATTTGAAAATGGAATTACAGCCGGAACAATTCAAGACGCTTTGAAAATCTACAGAATAGGTGGCAGCTATTTCATGAAAGTGGAAGTGACTACTCACAACCCTCAGTTATCCGAGTATCTGGCAAATCACTTTATTCATATCCTGAAGAAAGAGCATAAAAACAGTTCGAAAAAGAGTATCCAAAATCACAGAGCAATCATTGAAGAGCTGGTGAAAAAGTCAAAAGCTGAATTGGATAAGAAGATTGATGAATTGGAATCTTATAAGGTAAAAAACAACATCATCAACCTTGGCGAGCACACCAAAGCAATAGTGAACTACATCGTGGAGCTTGAGAAAAGAAAGACCCATGTATTGTCGTCAATTGCTGTTCACGAGAGCTCAAAAAACCAGGTAATGGAAAAGCTTTCTGGTGATCATGAATTGATGCCAAATACAGATTCTTATGAAGAAATTATGGAGTTAAAAGCCTCCCTGGAGAATCTTCAACAGGAGCACCGTAAATCTCACCTATCAAATGAAATTGAAAGCACAGATCTATTGGAACAAGTGATGCAGGAACATCAAAACTCCATCAAAAACAATCTTCTTGCCTTTTCAAACGAAGTGGTTTATGATCCTTCTCAGGTACAGTTAAACCTTGCCTTCAGATACCTGGATCATGATATTGGGGTAACATCTTACAAAGACGAGCTTGAAGTACTACATGATGAAATGGCAAGAGTAGATCGATATTCCAGCAAGTTCGCTCCATTTGAATCTACCATCGTGACGCTTGATAAGGAGATTGAAACAGCAAGAAAAACTTACTTGCTAATGCTCAACAAGCTAAATCTTACTGAGTCACTTCACTACGGTTCAGGTGAGAACATCATTGAGATGATTGATAAGCCGAAAGTTCCTGTAAAACCATTGCCTTCCAAAAGAATGATTTTGGTTGCAGCAAGTGGACTGGGCACATTCATTCTTCTTACAGCAGGATTGGTATTCGGATTATTGCTTGACAGAACGATCCAAACTGCCACCCAATTCGAAAGAGAATCAAATCTTCCATTGGTAGCAGCTTACCCTAAGAAATTAGAAAATGGTGCAGATCGAAACTTTCAGTTGACTGTTGAAAGCATCATTAGAAACCAACATGCTAAAGTTTGCCATAAGATCATTGATGGTGGTAGCAAAGCGGTGATGATCACTACGAATCATGTTGAGGAAGAATTACCTCAAATGGTGCGTGAGCTTCAGGAGTGCTTTACTCAATTAGGTTACAAAGCTCTTGTCATCAACAGCCTGGTAAAAAGTGAAAATGATGACTTAAACATAGAGTCAGACCAACTGGAAATTGACTCCAATAAAATCTACAGCAAGCATCTTGAGCTAGGATCTATTATTGATAATGATGACCGATATGACTTCATTTTGATTCTTGTAAGTCCAATTAGTAAATCTTCTGATGTTCATTTCTGGAGACAATTCACAAGACACCTTATACACATGCATCCAGCAGGAAAGGTCTACGATCAGGTTGACAAAAGAACTGAGAAACTGCTGTTATCGGAATTCAATGTGGTTGCAACTGGTCTTTACAACCTCAGTTCAGAGAATGTAGAGGACTTCCTGGGAGAGGTTCCGAAGAGACGATCATGGATCAAGAGAAAAATCAAATCACTTCTAAAAGGTCAACTACTATGATTGAATTAATGCTAACAATATTCGGAATCCCAGCATTGCTTTATGCAATCTATTATGCCGGACTTATTGCGATCGGTATGTCCCACAGACTAATTGCGAATAACACAGATTTCCAACCAAATACATTGGTAGTACTTCCAGCTTACAAGCCTTCTCAGCTTTTCATCAAAGTATTAAAGCAGCTTGAAGCAGTGCTGCCAAACCACTACTCGGTGTTAATTCTTTTCCAGGAAGCCAATCAGGAAATTGTAGATCAGACAAAAGCCGAATTCAGTCAATTTGATATTCAATGTGAAAGCTTCTCACACCTTGGTGGCAACTCGTATCAACATGCATTGAAGCACATAGCAAACTATGCCAGCCAAATTGAGAACCTGGAATATGTAATCTTACTGGATAAAGACAATCTGGTAACTCCAACATTCTTCACAGAACTACATCATTACGGAAGCCCTGAGCTAGACATCATCCAAGGAAAAAGAGCCAGCCTCAACAGCAACGGAAACATCAAATTCTTCGATACCATCTCAGAAATCCTGAATGACACCATGTTCAGAAGTGCTAAGTGCAAACTAGGTCTACCCCTTGAAATAAGCGGTAGTGGAGCCCTTATCAAAATAGACCTTTTTATCCAGGCTATTCTAAACCTGGATCCAAAAGCACCTGGTTTCGACAAAAATTTTATGGTAAACGCTATCCTGGGTCAATCAAACTTGAAAACTCAGTTTGTCCCAACTGCTATTCTTTATGAAGAGAAAACATCAAACCTGGAAGCTTACAAAAGCCAAAGAGTAAGATGGTTTGGAGAACAGTATTACAATGCACTCATCAACGGGCCAAAACTTCTTGCCTCCGGTAAACTAATGGCTCTTGATTATTTCATTACGCTGATTCGTCCACCGAGATCAATAATGTTTGCAATACTTCCTTTAGCAGCAGCTTTGGAAATGGTAGCCATGATTTTGGGTTCGAACAATTCAATATACTCTTTATTAGCTGCATTACTTGTTTTTGTAAGTTCATTCGGATTGTTGACAAAGCATAACCTTACCGGACAAGCATTCAAAGCAGCTATCTCCTTCCCTGCTCTGCTGATCTCCAACATCAAAAGTGTAATGGGATCACTACAAAAAAGAAATCTTGGAAAATTCATCCATACTGATCACCAACTATGATGCTTAATCAGGAAAACATATCGCCCTCTATTTCTTCAAATTTCCTGAAACTGATCTTTGGCGAAACTTCCATTCCAAAAGCATTCAGAATTGGAATGGACCTATTGATTGTATTAGCAATGATAGGGATCGCTAAAGTCGCTGGAATTATCGGGGTAGGACTTTTAGTATTCTTAGTAGTTGCCGGACCTCTTGCTATCTCAGTATTGTGGAAAACAGCAATCGGGGTTTACATCCTGATCATCATTGCATTTTTCCTTAGCGTATTCAATAGATTAACACCAGGTGTTCCACTGGGAATTGGGATCGACTTTCTGATTCTTTTGATGGGAATTGGTTTGTTTTTCAGGTGCTACTTAGAAAGATCATGGGCAGCTCTGAAAACTCCAGTTACCTGGATTATCGTAGTATGGTTGGGGTACAATGTTTTGGCAATTGCCAATCCTATCGCTCCATCAAGAGTGGCGTGGTTTTATGTAGTGAGACCAGTATTGGCGTATGCCATGCTTTTCTTCTTCACAAACCACATCATGAAATCAATTGATGATATCAGAAGAATTTTAATGTTCTTCTTCGGTGTGGTTCTAATCGCTGCTGGATGGGGAATCTATCAGGCCTGGTTCGGACTATTCCAGTGGGAACTCAATTACTTATACCAGAAAGATCTTGTTCACCTGGTTTTCAACTATGGTGTTTGGAGATCAATCGGGCCAATTGGTTCTCCGGCTCAGTATGGAATCATCATGGCAGAATTCTTTACCATGGCAATCATTCTAGCTGGAGCATATAAGAAAAGAAGTGCCAAAATCTATTTCTACTTTGTAGGCTTCTTCTGCTTGTTGGCAATGGTTTACTCAGGTACAAGATCGGCTTATATCATTCCTCCATTATCATTATTCACTTATATCGTCATCAAAAGAAATCCAAAGTACTATCTGATCATAGTGGCAATGGCAATGGGATTGGTAGTAATTGCCAATATTGAAAGCCACAATTTCTACATCAATAGAATTCAGACAATCTTCAAAGCATCAGAAGACAAGTCATACCAAATCAGAGAAGAAAACAGAGCTATTATCATGCCTTGGATCGCACGACATCCAATTGGTGGTGGACTTGGTAGCACAGGAGTTTGGGGACAGAGATTTTCTCCAAATACTTTCCTTGCCAACTTCCCACCAGACTCAGGATTGATACGGGTAGCTGTGGAACTGGGCTGGATAGGACTAATTATTTTTCTTACACTTTATGCTTTGGTACTTCTAAAAGGTGTAATCGGATACTGGAGGACTACCGATCCTCAGTTCAAAGCAATAATCGCATCTATTCTCAGTGGTATCGCTCCTCTTCTTCTGGTTGAGACAAGTCAGGAAGTAGTGGGTGTATTTCCAATGAGCCTTCTGTTCTGGATCATGATCAGCATCATGTTTTCAGCAATTAAACTATCTAAAAATCAAGTAGAACTTAAAAAATCAAACAAATGAAAATAAGAAATCCTAAATCGAGATATGACATTAAAATCAAGAAGCAAGATCTTGTTTTGGATATTGGGGGCGGACATAATCCTCATCCAAAAGCCAATGTGATTGTTGATAATAAAGTAGAAGATAACAGTCACAGAGGTGGAGATTTGTCAATTCTAAACGGACAAAAATTCATTGAAGCTGATGGTCATAATCTTCCATTCAAAGACAATTCATTTGATTATGCAGTTTGCTGCCATGTGGTAGAGCATGTGGATGATCCTGTGAAGTTTGTTGGAGAGATGACGAGAGTAGCTAAGAGAGGATATTTGGAAGTTCCGTCTTTAATTGGTGAATACCTGGCTCCAAAATACTCTCACAAATGGGTGTCCCTGGAAATTGAAGGAAAGCTGGTATTCTTTGAAAAGTCTAAGCTTAATCTCCCTGAAGAAAATACCAATTTCGGAGATGTGTTCTTGTATTACTTAAGAAGCAACTCATTAGCCTACAAACTATTATTAGAAACCAACCCCAATCTACTCACCACTAGAATAGAATGGGAAGGTGATTTAGAAGTGATTGTAAATCCAGAAGAATCGGTTTACAGAGATTACTTCACTCAGCCCTGGAACATGGAAATGATCACTGCTCAGTTGCAGAAG
>JANSWY010000130.1 GCA_024743255.1 bacterium
GACACAACAGGTATAGTTTGGGTAGAAGATTGTGCCTTTATATATGATGGACTAGACGCAAATGGAGATTACTATGATCCGGATTTGGGCAACATTATGTCTTACTATTTTGAGTCATGTGCGTGCGGCGTATTCTTTACAAACGGTCAGTTGAGAGTGATGGCTGATACTTATCAAAACACTACTTCAAAATACTTGTGGTGGTGAGGATTCTCCTAAAATATTGCCTTTTAATCTACTTCATAGGAGTTTCCTTTCTATCGAATTCACAGGATATACATTTTTCCCAGTATTCAATGCAGCCATTAAGTGTCAATGTAGGATTGGCTGGAGACTACAAAGGTGATATGAGATTTGCTGTAATTAACAGGCGGCAATGGGGCCAATTAGGTGTTCCAATCAATACGTATGGGGCAAGTATGGAAAAGCGATTTAGGTTTCTGGCTGACTTTCTGATTTTTGGTGCGCAGTTTATTCATGATAAAGCTGATGCACAAGGACTAATTACCAATAAAGCCTATTTCTCTACAACTTATCAGTTGGTTATCAATCAAAGTGTATTCCATTTTGCCGGCCAACTTGGATATGTCAACACCACAATTGATCCAGATCAAACATTTCCCTCACAATTCAATTCGTCAACAGGAACTTTTGATTCTGGTTTAAACAACGGAGAGACAATACTCGGTGATGGAAAAGGATATCTTGATGTTAATGTTGGATTACTGTGGAGTACCACCTGGCAAAACCGGATCCGGTTCAGGACTGGTTTGAGTTTGGCTCATGTCAACTTTCCAAATGAGGCATTTTCTGCTACTAAGAGTCGAATTCCTATAAAAGTATTACTACATCACATGACAGAGTTTCGAGTGAATGGTGATTGGGCCGTAATTCCTTCCGGGCAGTTGATGTATACTAAAAGAGCAAAACAGTTTATTGCTTCTACACAGTTGAGAAGACATTTGAACCCACAAGTGGCTATTAGTGGAGGACTTGGATACCGTGGTTATTTGGTGCAAAGTGATGCATTGATAGCGCTACTAGGAATTAGATATGAAAACTTTGACTTTGGTTTTAGCTACGACTGGAATGTATCTCAATTAAGTGAATCCGGAAATCCCAAATCATCACTTGAAGTAGGAGTTGTGGTCAGAACGCCACCTAGAAAATACAAACCTGTAACACATCGCAAGAATAAGCCTTGTCCTGTATATGTTGGGTATTAATAGGTGTTGTACCAATCAAATTTGGTGTCTATTACTTCTTTCTTATGTTCCCTAACGTACTTAACTAATTCCGAAGCAACCGGAGAGAGTTGTTTCTCTTTTCGCCAGATCAGATTCCAATTGGTTGTAATTGGTAAACCTTTGACTTTAATGATTCTTATCTCACCATTCTGAATTTCATTTCTAAGTCCTATTAATGGCATAATTGAAAAACCAATACCCGCTATTACCGCTTGCTTCACAGCTTCATTTGAAGTCAATTGAAGGGTTTTGCTAGCATTAATTTGATTGTCCTTTATAAATTGCTCCATTGCTAGACGAGTCGCTGAGCCTTTTTCCCGAAATATCAGAGGTACCTTCTCTAATGACTTGAGATTAACCTGAGAGCCCAATCTATCATCTTCAGCAGCTCCAACCAGGTAGAGTTTGTTCTCCATTAACTCCTCATTCAAGACAGCAGGAGCATCAGGAATTACGGATACCATGGACAAGTCCACTGAGTTCTGTTCAAGACTTTGAACCACCTGAGACTTATTTGTTACGTCCAGTTTTAAATCAACCGCAGGGTGGTCTTTTAAGAAATTGGTAAGAAAATATGGAATCACATATTTGGCTGTTGAGGCCACAGATATTTTTACAGAGCCAGTAAGAAGTCCTTTGTGTGCCTGAGTAGATTGTTTGATCTTTTCAGTTTGCAGAAGGATGCTTTTTGCATATTCCGCAATCTCTCTACCGAATTCTGTAATGAATATCCTCCTTCCAACTGCCTCAAATAATGGAACATCAAATTGGTCTTGAAAATTTTTCAATTGGATTGATACCGCAGGCTGGGTTAAATGAAGTTCCTCTGAAGCTTTTGTAACACTCTGAAGTTCAGATACTTTAGTGAATATTTGGAGCTGATGTAAAGTGTAATTCATAAAAATAATCTTATGTATTGCATATGAAATATAAATATAATTAAATGAAATTATTGAGCCAATTTTGTCTTAACAAAAGAATAGAATTATGGATTATCAATTCGATTTAGTTAGAACAAACTATCCAGTTAAAGAGGGTAGAGAGGTACTTGTGTCTTTGATTTCAGATAAAATCAACTTTCTGGAGAGAACAATTTTCAGCCTTGAGGAAAGATTTGGATCAGATACATCACACCTGGTTTCCAGAGTGAAAGAATTAAGAGCTGAAAGAGAAAGCCTAAAAACATTTCTTGCTTCACTGGAGGATAAAAACATGATGTTGTCCATTCATTGCCCGGTGACAATAGAATGCAAAGAAATTAAAAGTGAGTCTGAAGTGACTGAAGCTTACGCAAAGTAAGGAGTCATCAGACATTGAAACTGTATTCCACTAATTGAGTGGAGTTTTTACGAATCAGTTCAAAGTTTATGTAGAGATACGGATGAACTCCTCAATTTTCATTCACTGTATCTCTATTACTAATACTGATTGGTCAGAATCATATTCGAAGAATACAATCTTACATCTCATTTATGATCATGAAGAAGTTTTTGAACGTTTTATTGTGGACCTATTATTTAGTTTTGGTAGCATTTTTCGCTAACACAACTCAAAAAATTATCTATGGAACGGAAGTAGAATCTATACCCTTCTACATTCCAATTTTGTTGATGTTAATCTTTATTCCATTTGGAGTAAGACATTACAGACTAAAATCTTAAGGGTTGGTTATTCAAATTCCAGGTAGCAACAGTGTTACCTGGAATTATAAATCTTTTTCTTCCAATCGATAATTTTATCATCTCCATATCAGGGTTTATTCATCTGTTCATTTCTTTTTGTCCTTGTATATTCAAAGACTTCAGGGAGTTACTTGAATCCTTATCTCAATATTCCCCGTAAAATAGTATTATCAACTATTTATAACATCAATCATCATATTATGGGATTTGGATTTGGCGCTGGAGCCGACATGCAAAAGACTTACCATTCAAACATCGGTAACCTAAAAAGTAAAAATTCATTCAAGGAACTAAGAAAACAGTATCAGGAGAAACCAAAGAAACAATTCACGTTTAATAAAATGGATCCTGAAACGTACAAAGTTTGGAAGACAAAACTCGCTGATCAATCAAAAAGAGAGCAATTAATTCGTCGGTTAATAGGTGTCACTTCATTAGTAGCAGGTTTGATGTGTTTGATAGTAATTATGACCTAGCCTTGATTAATCACATGCTCTAAAATCGGTTTGAAAACAAGTTGGATAAACCTGGTGGAGTGCTGACTTGTCTCATTTGCAGGTAGTCTAAATTCGTGATTAGCCACTACAACCAGATCATGGTCAGGAACGCAAAGAAGTAGTTGTCCTCCATATCCTAAACCGAAAAACACATCAGTATCGAACATTTGTCCCATCCACCAGAGATTGTTGTAATGGACATTTTCAATTTCTCCGTATGAGCCTTCCAAATCATATGCAAATCTCCAGCTTGTCTCAACCCATTCATTACTGATGACTTTATTTTTATTAAATTCCCCGGCATGCATCATCAGATAACCAATCTTTGCTAAATCTCTGGCTCTCAATTGAAGACCAGCATCTGCCCGGTAATTCCCAAGACCATCCTGATCCCAGTTCCATTCGTTGATTCCTAGCTGTTCAAATAAGTTGATTGAAGCATATTTGTCGTATGCTAGTGGTTGGTTGGATTCAATAAATCTTGTGAGCAATGATGTTGCGCCAGAGTTATAGTTGAATTCTGTGCCCGGTTCAGAAACCACAGGTTTGTCGAATATGTAACCCCAGCTGTCCCCAACTGATGTGTACCAGGGAATTGCTTCATTACTTTCGTTCCAATCAAACCCGGATTGCATGTCCAGAAGATGTTCCAGGGTGATGTCATACAAAGGATTCCCATTCCTTGGTTTGATGTATTCAAGATAGTATTTTGATAATTTTTGGTCAGTTCCGCTTAAATGACCCTCGTCAATGGCTATCCCAATAAGAATTGATGAAATGCTTTTGGTGATTGATCGAATATGCAGAAGAGAGTTTTTATCAGCTCCATTGAGATACTCTTCGGCAATGATTTTTCCGTCTTTTAATATGAGGCAGGAGTATATATTAGAAATTCTATTGACTCGATTCATTAAACTATCCACAAACTCATTTTCAAGGCCAACGGTTTTTGGTTGAACAGTCTGAAAAATATCGTCATCTACGGATACATCACTTTCATTTTGACAAGAGGAAATTGTAATAATAAATATCAGAAGTAGTGAGGAAAATTTCATAACTCTTTAACAATTGCCATATCTTTAACCATTATCAACTATTAAATCATCCATACATTGAATCGATTCTTAATTAACATTTGCTCAAATAAGCTTCCTGAAACAAGGGATTTTTATGTGGAGCTATTTGGGTTTGATATTGCTTATGATAGTGATTGGTTTATCAACCTGAAACATCCTTTGAACTCAACAGAAATTGGTATCATCAGTGAATCAAGTGAAATAGTACCAGCTGGTATATCTAACAGTCAAAATGGAATCTATTTAACCTTTGTTGTGGATAGTGCGGATGATACTTTTCAAAAGGCCCAAAGTATGGGAGTAGAAATAATGCAAGAGCCTGAAGATACATTCTATGGTCAAAGAAGACTTTTGATAAAGGATCCTAATGGTTTGGTAGTAGATGTATCCTCACTAATTAACTAGCATGAAAATAACAGATTTAGAAGAGGAGCGGTTAGTCACAAGACATGAAAGAAATGAGTTTGGCGAACTTGAGAAAGTTCAAAAGCTTGTGATATTTAAAAAGTCCATTCCCAACTTATCAGCTGGCATGAGATTATTGAATTATTTGATTGATGGAGTGATACTTACATTTCTTATTCCGCAGCTATTAATCATGTTGGATTATGAAAAGTTTTGGTTGATGATAAATTCAATATACTGGCTTTCATTCCCCCTATATTACCTTATTATGGAATTCTTTTTTCAAAGAACTATTGGGAAAATGATTACAGGTTCTGTTGTAATCAATGAATATGCTGAAAAACCGGATTTTGTAGCTGTCGGATTGCGAACTATAATCAGAATAGTTCCTTTTGAGGCCCTATCATTTTTAAACAATAACAGGGGTTGGCATGATAGGTGGACCAACACTTATGTAGTTATGGCAAGTAGAGTTTCTGAATTGCAACAGCTTATAAAGGAGGCAACTGATTAGTTAAGATGCAATCTTAGCTACAATCTGCTCATTAAACATCCAAATGAAGTTTGGAGAGATGCTAATGTCCTCACATTGAAATATAGCCTTAAAATGGAGAATGCTGTCATAAGTGGAAGCTTGATATCTAATGTGAGTATTGAGCTCAGCAGCAGTAAGCTTATGTAGTTTTGGTGTTCCGCTTATTAACATTACTTCAAGGGCATTGGCAATATCAGTCACTACAGCAGAAGACGCAATGTTATCCACCTCTTTAAGAAATTCGTCCTGCATTCGTTTATTAGCACTATCTGATGAATCCCAAAATTCCTCTCTCAGGCATTTTTGGATCATTAGGTTAACTTCTTGTTCAGATAGTACAAGGATTGATTCACCTATGAAATCTCCAATCAATTCAGAACTTATTGCATAAAAGTTTTCACTCTTATCTACATTCTTAATATTGTACTCACATTTTTCAAAGTTCATTTCCCTGATTGCCATTGGGCTTTTGAGTACTTGTTCAAATGATGCTCTGGCGGAAGAGATTCCTTTTTCGAATACAGAGCCTGCATTCTCTTGCATCATGAATTGGTTTTTACTTTGGATCATTCTATGCTCAATTGGTGTCTGTAGTGATCAAAAATGTACTTCGAAAAAGATTTACACTTTTGATTCACCCACTAAAATAAAAACTGTTCCTGAGATCAAAATAATCCTTCGATAACTCATTTAGTTTGCTCGACAAACAATGGAAAATTTTCGATTAACCAAATTAGTCACTCGTTTTGCTATTTTTAGTTTTTCGTGTTAAAATCAACTTTTCAATCTTAATTAGACTAATAAAACGCAAAGAAATGGACACAAAGGCCTGTTATCGAAAATTGAATAATTACAAATATCAATTGCGTGAACCTTTCCAATATCAAACTGAAATCACGGGTTATGATGCTGATCATTCTTATATCACACTAGATAAGAATGGATTGTTGAAAATTAAGGAAAATTATGCCTGGGATGGCGCCAGTGGTCCGACTTGGGATACCAGGAACTCAATGAGAGCGTCCCTTGTACATGATGCCTTTTATCAATTATTGAGATTGGAGTTAGTTCCGCAATCAGAGATTGTCCCAGCCGATAAACTTTTCCAAAAAATGCTTGTGAAGGATGGAATGAGTAAGTTAAGAGCCTGGATATGGTACAGAGGTCTCAGACTGGCTAATGGAGTTGCTGCCAAACCTGGAACTCAGGAAGACCCAAAAATTATTTGTGCACCGTAATAAACCATAACATTGAAAAAGAAAATAATCTACTCCATTGAGTTTGGTATTTTATATACACTGATTGTCGAGTTTGCTCTTCATAAATTTACTTTATTTGATGAATCTACAAACATTTGGTACTATTTGAAATTGATCCAACAATCATTCATTGTAGCCTCAATTTATTTAATGTACCTATTGGGTAAATTGAGAAGTCAAGGCAAAATACTTTTTGCTATCAGAGCCTCGATAGTAATATATGGAGCTGGACTAATCTTTAAAGTTTTACATCTTCCTGGAGCTTAGTTTATGATTTTCTATGGATTGATATCATTGATGTTAAGCTACCTCATCTCATTTTTCATGCGTAACCCTAAGGACCTTTTAGATTACCTGAAATTATTGTGGGTACTTCTTTTTTCATTCCAAAATCTTAATGTATTTCAATTGAGATGGTTAGAAGCAAGGTTGGTTGCTGAAATCGGCAGCTATATTCTCTTGATGATTGTCATTTATTTTCACTACCACACATTTTTTGAAAACAAGAATAAGGAGTCAGTAAGCGAATAGTATCATTCATTTTTTTCATGACTGATATAAGCAACTTCTCTAATAACTGCATCCAACTCTTTGGCGCTGTTTTTTATAATTTCAACTACCTCATCGTTGTGGCCGCTGCTTAATATCTCAGCGGCACTCATAATTTTCACTAATGGAGCCCTAACAAGATGAGAGTTATTAAATGCTATTCTATTCAACTTTATTGTTTGATCATCCAAATTGGCCTCTAGCATACTATTATATGCTTTTAGATCGTCATTGAGTAGTTCTATTTCTTTGGATTGCTCTGTAATGTTTTTGAAGTATTTCTCCAGCAAGAAGTATAATATGAAAGTTAAGAAATAGAAGGTAAGGGAAAACACTAATCCTCCAACAAGAAAACCAATTACATGTACGTCTATTTGGTAGTTAAATGATGCAAATGTTTCATTCAAATAGAATCCATTTGCAATAGTGGTTATAACGGAAATTATCAAAGTAATAACCGAAAGACTTTTACCTTGAATAATTAGGGCAGAAACAGGAATAAATGACATCCAAAAAACTATGACATGGTATATGGTGGGATTGAATAAAAAATGGATTTCTATGGTAACATAAATCAGTAGAACCTGAAGGATTTTCAAAGTCGTAATGGATACTTTGGAGAAGTAGGTAACCAAAGCGAGTAAGACATTTGTAATGACAAACGGCAGTAATATCGCTGCAGTTGTTGCTTTGAGGTCGAAGGTTGATTCAACTATTAAAAGGCTAATTAATACTGCAGAAGCAATAAACGAAATGGCCCTTAAGCCCTCTTTGGTTTTGACAATGGTGAAAGTATCCCGAAACATATCTCGTGCAATTAGTTATCTCAAACTACAAAATAATTTATGAATTACGATGGCTCATGACTAATTAGAATTGAGAATTATTATATTTAGAATAATGAAGTCACACCAGAAAATAAAGGAGCAAATAGAGTTTTGGTTTCTCAAATACCACGGCAAAGAGAAATCAGATTTTAATGGAAAAGAAATTTTTACATTATACGATCTTCTGAGTGATGACTTAAAAACAGAATTGAGTAAATCACTTCAATCAGGCGGTGAAGAAATACCGGTTCTATTCTTTAAGGTTAAAGACGGGGAGTATATTGTTAACACCACATCAAGGTTTCTGAAAATTGATGCTAGCACGGTAGATGAAATTAGTTACATCAATTTTGATAGGCATGTAGGGTTTAAGTCTAAGGTAATTAATGAAGATACTGGTGAACCCGTTTCTGTCAAAAAAAGTGGTGTTTTAAGTGAGTTTGGAATTAAATCCAAGGATGGAGATGTAAAATACTGGAGGATGCCTTCAGGAAGACCTGCATTTGGATTTTGGAATATCACAGATAAGTGTGAGCTTGTAGGAAGAAAATACTTAACCTAGCGCAAATGAGATTGTTACTTTTCTTGTTCGTACTAATCCCTCATTTCATAAGCGCTCAAGACCTTACCGGCAAATGGACTGGTAAGTTACCCCAGGACGACAAGCCGTATGATTTTCAACTGGAATTACGAATTGAACAAAATGGAGAAGTGTTGGAAGGAGAATGCAAAATCATCCAGCCCTCCACTAATAATTTTGTTGTCCAGAAATTCAATGGAAGAGTTCAGAATAATAGGGTGAGAATCACAGAATATGAGGCAATTGAGAGCACAGAAGCAGGTGACTGGTTTTGGTGTATCAAAGACTTTGATGGACAGCTTCAAATAAATGAGAGTTCCAATGAAATGGTAATTTCTGGTCAGTGGAAAGGCACTGGAAAATTGTTTGCTGCTGGTCAATATTACGGAGGAAATTGCACTCCTGGGAGTTTCTTTTTGAGTAAACCAATTGCTTCAGAAGTGACAGTTTCAGGTAGAGTATATGATATCAAAACCGGTGAAGGGATTGCTTCTTCAGAAATAAATATAATCCGACAAGCCAAAGTTAAAACAGATCAAAATGGGAACTATAAGATCACTTTATCGCCAAATGAAATTTACAATCTTGTCGTTTCGAAAGAGGGTTACAGAGATTTTATTGCGGTATTAAATACCACTGTCTCAGATATCAATCAGGATTATTATTTGGAGCAGAAGCAACTTGAGATTAAAGAAAATGAGAGGATAAAGTTGAATAAAGTATTATTTCAACGAGGAAAAGATGTTCTAATGTCAGGCTCCTATGAGCAACTTGACCAATTATGTGATTACCTCATTAAAAACACTGATAAATCAATACTGCTTGAAGGCCACACAGATAGGTTGGGAAATAGTAAGAGCAACAAAGAACTTTCCGAAATGAGGACGGAAGCGATTAAATCATATTTGATCAAAAAAGGCATCTCAAAGAAGAGAATTAGCACTGTGGGATATGGAGACTCCAAAACCATCTGTAAACCTCCATGCGCTGATAACAGAAGAGTGGAATTTGTGATTCAGTAACTTATTGTCTCTAAAATACTGGTTTCAAATTAACGTTAAGCGTATATTGCTCATCGTTCAAATCCCTGATCTCATTTTTTAATATGAATAGACTTATTGGCTTTACCATCATGCTGTTTTTGTCTAACATAATGTTGGCTCAAACTTCAACTATCAGTTACCAATCAGAAGAACTAATTGTTCATAAACTTTCGGAAAACTCATTTGTGCACGAGACATTTTTGCAAACAAATGATTGGGGTAAAGTTTCTTGTAATGGATTTGTCTACACCAGTAATTCTGAGGCTATTATATTCGATACTCCGTCAAATGATCAGGCATCAAAAGAGTTGATTGCTTTTTTAAGAGATTCCATGAAATTGGATATCAAATACATTGTCCCGACTCATTTTCATATTGATTGCCTTGGTGGTCTCGAGATATTCCAGAAAGCTGGGATCAAATCAATCTCAAATAAAGAGACTAAAACCTTAGCTGATAAAAGTGGTTATACCACTCCAGAGAAAACATTTAAGAATGAAAAGAAGCTGGTGATTGGTGGCTCTGATATACTAATCAAACATTACGGTGAAGGTCATACTGTGGATAATGTGATAGCTTATATCCCAACAGAGGAATTAGTTTTTGGTGGTTGCCTGGTAAAAAGGGTAAATGCAGGGAAAGGAAACCTGGAAGACGCAAATGTGAAAGCATGGCCAAATACGATTAGAAGTATCAAAAAAGATATCTCCAAAATTAATGTTGTCATCCCCGGACATGGGCCCTGGGGAGGGGAGGAGCTGCTGGATTATACAATTGAGTTGTTTGATAAATAATTGATCATTCCTCATTATACCCCAACACCACATGAGGAATATGAATATTGAAATACCCATATCCATTCTCAATATTTGTTGGGTGATTTACAGGTTCTCCCGTTGCGCTTGCAATAATACCGCCTGTTCTTTGTCTTGCATCCAGGAACCTGAAATAGCCTTCACTTATGTTGGTCAGCATAAATGCTACTGTATCCGGGGAATCGAAAAATGGCAGTTCAATCTCTCTTGTCACCAAACCTGGTTCTAACGCAATATCCGAAATAAGCTCTGATGCAATCAGCAAGTCTTCATCTGCAAGACTAAAAATCAGACTGTCATCAACGATACTTGGAAGGTTGTTGATTCCGTATGTATGGAGTATGTACCAATTATCTCCAGGTTCATCAATAAATGAATAGGTGTAAGTACTTGTAGTATCATTGTCATCAATTTCCTTTGATACACTTACAGCTTCTAGCCTTACCTGAGGCATAGCATTGGTGCTGGAAGTAATGGTGTCTCCGGTCAAGGAGTCATAAACAAAAAGCTCAACAAGATCACCCGCCGAAACAACTCCAATATCACCAACATATACCCCGGAGTTATCAGCTACCTGAATTAATTCAATTGATCCTTCATTTGTTGTTGCTTCAACATATCCATCTCCTACAATGAGTCTCTCAATATCGGTATTTGCAAGATCACTTGAGTTATTGGTTAATAAAGCCGAGAAACTTCTTGTCACGGTTACAACCAATAAGTTATCAGGAATAAATTGAGAGCTCACCACCATTTTTTCTTCTGCCGGCTCCACGTCTATGAAGAGATCCTCAGGCGTACAAGCCAGGGCGAAGATTACAATTGGGAGTATGTATTTTAAATTTTTCATTAGAAGCTAAAGTTGTATGATAGTGATGGGATGAAACCAAAGAAGCCAGGTTGTACATATTGGAATGTCTTACCATTATACCTGACATTTACTCGGTATGGGGTAGCCTGATTATAGAAGTTGTAAACTCCAATTTGCCATTCACTATTGAATTTTTTCTTTGGATTATTTTTAAGAATAAAATTAAAATCCAATCTGTGTGATGGTGATAATTTTACTGCATTTCTTTCCGAATAGATTGGTATTAGGTCAACATTGGTCAAGCTGGCATTTGGCATCAGATATTGACCTGTCTGAGCAGTGTATCTGGCACCACTTGTGTATACCCAAACAACAGAAAATGATATCTTTTCATTTAGCTGAATCATTCCTACAACTGAGAGATCATGGGTTCTGTCGTATTTTGCCGGATAGGTGAGACCATTGTTGAGTAAGTCGAAATTTCTTCTTGCTTTACTTAAGGTATATCCAACCCATCCAGTAATAGGACCACTTTTCTTTCTGATCAGGAATTCCAATCCATAAGCCTCTCCGTCACCACTAATCAGTTCTTCTTCAAAATTATCATTAAGCAGTAATCTTGCTCCTTCTTTGTATTCTATCAGGTTATCCATGGTCTTGTAAAAGCCTTCCATTGAAAGGTTAAGGTTCCACCTTTCAATTCCGTGGAATATTCCGGCCGACCATTGATGAGATCTTTGAGGTTTAACAGTACTAGTTACAGGGTACCAAAGATCAGTCGGCAAGGCGATAGAGGAGGAGCTCACACGGTGCATATATTGGCTCATTATGCTATAGCTGGCTTTAAGTGAGGTCAGATCACCAACTAGATAGTTCATGCTAAGTCGTGGTTCTATGCCATAATAAAATGCCCCCCTTACATTTGCTGAGCTGATTCTTAGTCCATAATAGGTCGATAACTTAGAAGTGAGTTTCTGTTCATTCC
>JANSWY010000162.1 GCA_024743255.1 bacterium
ACAAATCTCCCTTCGAATACATAGAGGATCATCTTTTGATCTACTCAGTATCTCATCCCGTGTACAGTTCATTTCGAAACAAACCAGGTTAATTATTCCATTTGGTATATGATCCATAATGCCGCTATTGTTTAGTAGTCTATCCCAAGACTCTTTGTTAATTACTTTATAATCCCAGGTGTACATCAAAATGGGAGATCACTAACTTCCTCAGTTGGAACAGGTGTCGCCTCCTGAGCTTCTTCTTTTGGCTTACCTCCTATCAATGTAAGCTCCCTACCTACTACCTCTGTCACGTACCTTTTATTGCCTTCTTTGTCATCATAGGACCTCATAGTTAGTTTGCCTTCTATGTAGACCGGATTGCCTTTCTTAAGATACTTCTCAGCTATCTCAGCTAATGGTGACCATAGGACTACATTATGCCACTCAGTTTTAGTCACTCTTTCACCGTCCTTTTTCTTGTAGGTTTCAGATGTGGCAAGTGAGAACCTCACGACATTCCGACTACTTTCTAAGTGTCGGATTTCAGGGTCTTGCCCAAGCTTCCCTAATAGTATTACTTTGTTTACTCCACTCATGAGGATATCAAATAGGTTATAAGGAGAAACAACACTACTAGTCCAGCCGCTAATAGAGCTGGCTTTCTATTGATGACAGGCTTGAACCAATTGTGTGGCTCTCTGTCTCTTACTAAGTCGTATTTAATTTCATTGTTAATCATCTGTTCTTTGGTCATCGTTTTAGATTTCGTACAACATTGATTTAAGATGCTACCCTATTACCTTGAAACTTAGGGGTTGCGGGCAGCTCTTCAAGAAAGTGCATGACTACTCTTTCATCCGTTTTAAAGTCTTTCTTGAGATCTTCGAGATTATCATAGGTTTTATACCCACTGTGTCTATCACCACCTCCAGCTTTGTAGATGCAATACCTACCATTCCACATTTTGGAAACAAACACTGAATAGGTATCACCTGGAGTCCATCCAGGCATTGAAACTACAGGAATAGCAAAACCTATATCATAGGTTGTTTTTCGATAAACACCTGGTCTATGTCCTGTTCCTTTTTCGGTTACTTTGACTCTTTCAACTTTCATAATTGAAATGATTTATTAAGCTCTTTGAATTTCTGTTGCATTTCTTGAATGAGAATGATTAAGGAAAATCTATCCCATCCATTCCATCCTTTGGAGTTTTGTTTTTTCAGATCCAGGGAGGCAACAAAGTCCTCCCCAAATCTTACTACCAGCCCCCTCCTGTACTCGATTAAATTCCCGTGTAGATGTCTATTACATCTAGTACATTGTCCGTGAATATTATCAAGTAAATATCTTATGTGGTCATGATGACCAGCACTATAGAAATGTCCTGCCTCCAGTGTTTTGTATTGGCCACAGCTAATACATTTCTTTCCCTCGTCCCTTTTCCTTACTACTTTGTTTGTCCACTTTGTAGCAAGGTTTTTAAGCTCCGAAAGAGATTTGTTTTTATATGTTTCAGGAATCTTCATATATCCAGACTGTTTGCCTCTGCTATGAAATGATCCATTCTATTCCTGTAGAATTCCTCCTGTTCCTTTTTACCAGTAATACCTTTTCTAGAAGCATGGTCAAGTATTGCGAATCTTAAGATTTGACTCTTACTCCATTTCTCACCTGGTTCAAGTATCACCTTCTTAGCCTCATTTAAGGCTTGACTATGATCAATATTCTCGTCGGTGATGATCAGAGTTACATATTGATTGTGAGTACTTCTGAGCTTCTCAAAATCCACAGAGGAAAGCTCATTGGAATTGAAGGTTAGACCTACGCAATTCTTTTCATTAAGAAGTCTAGTTCCTTTCTGATGTGCTAATAGTACTAGGTTCATCCGTGTCTCAGTTTGTGTTTGCGTTTATCAAGTTCCTTGGTAAGCTTTCTTTTCTTCTGATATAGATCAGCATATTCTGGGTCACGCATTAGGATGAGGTGATCTTCCACTTCCACTCTCAACAACTCAAACTCCTTCCTTATCTCCTCTCCTAATGCTGCCCACTTGCCTGCCCCAATCTTCAGTATTACCTGCTCCTCCATCTATACTCCAGCTTCTTCTTTCAATTTCCTTTTAAGGCCGTTTAAGGTGTATTTCTTCTCAATATCCTCAATAGTCCCTTCACCATTCTTCAGAAACATTACAGCCTTTGACCACCATTCTGGTAAGTCTTCATGTTCATTGGTAGCATCTGAATCTTTGGTATCATCAATATTCCACATTCCATTCAGTGCATACTTTCTTGCATAGCTACTAGCAGCTCCAGTGATCTGACTGCCATCCATTCCTTTCTTATGTTCCTCTTCCCTGGCTGATGCTGTTACTGAATGGTCTTTAGTTCCGTTGGTGACTGTAACAGTAGATTCCACATAGTATCTATCTCCTATCAACTTAACTTCATCACTTATGAACTGAGCTAAGCCATGTTCCTGTAGATGTGGCTTAATTGCTTCAATGATATCCTCTGCGCTTCGATAGTTATACTTTCCAAACTTGTTGTATTGACCTTTAGGCGCTTTTAAGTCTGCTTGAATCTGAGCGATCTGAACAAATATGTTTTCTTCTTCCATATCAGATAAATAAAATCTCTTCGTCCGTTTCTTCTAAGTATTCCATTTGCTCCTCACTAGCTACATTGTACAGAATACAAAAAGCGATTGAGGTCCCGAGCGCTACCCACCAGTAGCTAAATGCTGATTTCAATTTTTTCATAGTCTTGCTATTTTGTGCCATATACACTTTGTATCAATCTATATTCTTCTGAGCCTTCTAATTGGCTTTTGATTTCTTGGTGGTTCATAGCTAGTGCTTGATGTCAACCCTACTTCCTAAAGAATCATATGTCCTCCATTCTCTGATCTTACCCTTCTTAATGAAGATGGTATCGTAGTGATGAACCTTTGTAGTCACCTGGAATGGAAAATTTATTAAAACCCACTTGGTCATCTTTCTCTTCAGGAAAGCACTAAACCATATTTTCAACTTCTCTTTCATATTCATCTTTAAGAAAGGGAGCCGGAGTTAACCAGCTCCTTTTGCAATCGGCGTTTTAATTAAACTATTTCACACACTTCAATTTCTTTCTTGGCAAGGAATGGCCGCCCTACTCGACGGCCTTTCAAAACTCAATCTAACTAACCTTAAAATTTGATTTCCTTGGGGCCCGTCTGGAAACAGGCCCCCTATTTGCCGCCAACCCTGTATGTGTGCGCATATCTTCTTGGGCAGGTGAAACAAATAATTTCTTTGCTCTATCTCCTAGAGGCATGTACTGGAAATCAACACCATCATGAGTGTATCTCCAGTTGTTATTATCATACACAAGTATGAGCCTGTTACTGTCTGGTAGATCATCTACCTCGTTCAAAATATCTTCCCTAAGCCACTCCAAAACCGTTGAGAGCAACTTAACATTATCTTTATCTATGTTGATTTGGAGGTTATTAATCTCAATATCATATTCAGTTACTATATAGTTCAATGTGTAGTCGAACTCATCCCCATATACAACAACGTCGTACAATGTACCCGACAAAACATTACTCTGATCTTGAAATCCGTCAGACTCAGGCCATAATATGTTATTTGTAGTGTCGTGATTCATGTTAGTATAACTCAAGTTTTTTCTGTGCTTCAATACCCATTAACAATAGCTCAGTGGTTGCTAATTCCTTATTAATCTTTTGATTACCACTGATTCTACGCCAAGCCTGATACTTTTCAACCTCTTCATGAACCTCATCTACAGGATGGATTTTGATTTCTTTACCTCGATTTGCTTTACTTTTACTCATATTTTTGTACCTTTATCGTATAGTACTATACAATTATACAACAATATACGACATTATACAACAATTGGACGTAGAAAACTGAAATTATTTTAGTGAATTCACCATATCAAAGAATAGAATCGTTGGTAAGCTTATTGGGGTACAACTCTATCTATAGTCTTGCAAAAGCTTTGGGATATAAGACTCCAGATGTCTTCTATAATATTAAGAAGGGAAAGACAAAGAATATCAGCAGAGAAATCATACAGAAATTAACAGCGCTGCACCCCGCAGTTAATCCCAACTATCTTAGTGGTGATAGTGAAGAAGCTTTAATAGAGGTTGAAGAAAATAAAGAAGGATACAAAGCAGAAAGTGATATTGGACAAATCATAAATAAGCTAGACGCTATCCTAACAGAATCAAACGCATCAAATAAGCATAAACTAGTCAGTCAGCTTAAGGCAGATGTGTTACATATTCACAAAAAGTATATTGATGCATTAGAGAGCAGAGAGGAAGTAATTGAGCTGTTTAAAAGACGGTTATAGAATTCCTAAATTCTTTTTCTAGACAGAATCAGGTGTAATTCATTGAGTGCTGCCACTTTATTCATTCTTTTTCTAATTATGAAGAATAAAGCTACTAGAGCTACAAATATTAAAGCTCCAATCTTTATTTGCAGCATCTTTAATCTGTACTGTTCTTCTGTTTCCCACTTCTTAATGATCAAATCAAAATTCGCGATTTTAAGTTTTTCCTTAACTTCTTTTGAGTCTTCTAAAAATCGCTGTAGCAGATAATCATACTGAACCACGTACGCATCCTTTGCTTTCGGATCATCCATTATTTGTGACATAAAAAAGTATATTCTACTATTGGCAGCATTAGGAGTAACTTGATCAAACATACCATCTGCTAATGTTAGGTATTCCATTGACTTATCATCATCACCCAACTTCATATAGCACTCTCCCAGGTCTTTGTATGCAAAGAAGCGATCACTGTCCTTTGTTGAGTGTGATAAAGCAACGTTATACATTTTAATTGCCTCATCTAAGTTCTCTTCATCTACATAGGTTGTCGCAATATTATGAAAGGCTTTTGTCCAATATGTCTTATATCCCTTGTAATTATCATGTAGGGTGATTTCATAGAAATACTCTCTTGCTTCGGCAGGTTTCCCCATTCTACGATGCAATACACCAAGTTGATTAAATACTTTAGCCTGTCTTTTTAAGTCTTCAGACTCTTTTGCCTCATCTAGACTTTCGAGTAAGAATTCCGTGGCCATTATTTCGCGATTACTTTCAAGGTAGGCAAGAGCAATAAAATACAATGCTTTGCTTTTTTCCTTACCTGGAGCAGAATAAGTTTTTGCTAATTCATAATGTTTTATAGCATCATCAAAATGATCATGATGCTTAAGTATAATTCCAATATTTAGATTTAATGACCTAAAATCAGCATTAAACTGATCATTTCTAGGAATCAACGCCAAAGCTTTGTAGTAATTTTCAATTGCCAACTGCTTCTGTTTTTTTAAATCGTAGGCATACCCTATAGTAAAGTATGACAAATATTGATCTTCTGGATTAGTACTTCCTTTCAGAGCGCTATTAGCGAAATATATAGCAGAGTCCAAGTTACTGCTAAGATAGTTTTTAGCCTGAAGATTAAGATCTGATATCTTGTAATCAGTCCCTTGACAACTGGACAGGATTAGTGTTAAAATAAAAAGTTGATAAATTCTCTTCATTGGTTATTTAAGCGTAATTAGAGGCCAAGAAGATATGACACACACAACAATATTACTCAATTTATTGTATAGTCCAAAAAAAAATCAGCCTTTTAAAAGACTGATTTTCATTCAGTTAATATTTATTATCATTTGATAATAACCTAGCTTCCACTTGGTCCTTGTGGTGGCTCTGGATCCTCGTCTTCGTTATTATCAGTTGATACTTGCTCCAGGTTTGTGTTTACCTCTTCCAATACCTCATCTTCCGGTGCACAAGCATAAAATGTTGTACCTAATACAGCGATTGCGAATAATAGTCTTAGAACTTTCATGTTAATTAATTTTAATGGTTTATATATCTTAATTTATACTCTAAAATAACACTTAACGGTAGAAAAACATTACTAAATTTATTAGGATTTTACTAACTTTTTTAGCTAATGTTTCGTATCTTGTGTTTGGATGCAATTGAGTGATAAA
>JANSWY010000036.1 GCA_024743255.1 bacterium
TGAAAGGTTCTGCCTTGAAAAAGGGAGAGAAAGTCCTTAAAGATTGTGAGAACGCTGGAGTTAATACCGTATTCTACACGAATAAACTTTATCCGGTAAGGCTAAAACAATTGGCAGATGCCCCTCCTCTCCTGTATACAAAAGGAAATTGTGATTTAAACCCCGATAAGTCTGTTGGGATTGTTGGAACCAGGAAGGCAACAAATTATGGTAAACAGGTTACAGAAGATATTGTCTCTGACTTAAATAAACACAACCCATCCATTATCTCCGGTTTAGCTTATGGTATTGATATCGCTGCTCATAAGGCGTCTTTAGAGCAAGTGTTACCAACCATTGGAGTCTTAGCTGGAGGTCTTGATAAAATCTATCCAGCGATCCACAAAAGCACTGCTGAGAAAATGCTCGAAATGGGAGGAATCATCTCAGAGAATCCACCTGGCACTAAACCAGATGCCCACTTATTTCCTGCCAGAAATAGAATCATCGCAGGGCTATCAGATGCTTTGGTTGTAGTAGAAGCTGCTGCAAAAGGAGGTGCACTGATTACTGCTGAAATTGCATATAGTTATGAAAGACCGCTATTTGCTGTGCCAGGTAATATCGGAAATAAGTACTCTGAAGGATGTAACAAGCTTATTAGAAACAATAAAGCTAATATCTACAGTGAAATTGCAGCTTTGGAATACTTAATGGGCTGGGATGCTGAAAATCCTGCTGTTCAAAAGCCTTCAATGGATATTTCAGAGTTTGACCAAAGTGAACAACCTCTACTTCAGCTTTTGCAAAACTCTGAAGATGGAATGCTGATTGATGAACTGGCCTGGAAATCACAGACTTCAATTAACCAAACCGCTTCTTTGCTACTTGGTCTTGAGTTTAAAGGAGTTGTGAAGTTATTGCCAGGGAAACGTTACAGCCTTAAGTATTAGATGGTTTATAACTTACACAATAAACAGTTAGCAGTGTAAAAGCTAAAAATATCGAGGTAGTGAACCATGCAACTTGCTGTGGCTCTCCATTAAATGCACTTAGCGAAAGTAAAAATGGAACCATAAATAGTCCTCCAAACACCTTTGAGTAAATTCCTCTGGTAAATAAAACCGTACTAATTCCAGCAAAGACAATTGCTATAGCCTCCCACTTTACCCAAGTGAAGATTTGAAGCCTTTCCAAATTTGGTTGGTAATCACCAGAACCTCCAAAAAGTGAGGTGATGTTCAAGAGCTGAATATTTTCCATTACATCTCCAAGGAAAGCACATGCAACTAATAAATAGCCGAATCTCAAAGTCTGGGCTCCTCTAACAGTAAAATTCTCTTTCCAAAAGAAAAACAACATACCACAATAGACAAGCATAAACACAAAGTCAATATAATGACCAGTGTCGATTGCCTTAATTGCATCTGCATTCAATAACGAAAGCAACTGATTAATCTGCTCAGGATTTTCCACAAACTCCAGAGCTATGATAAAACTACCATATCCCTCAACCTTCAAGGATGGAAAAAACATACCCATAGTAACTGTACAAGCAATTAACGGAAGAGCAAACAATCCAATTTTGGCTAGTGGAAACTTTTGAGTGTAACTTTTCATACTAGTGACCTAAAAATATAGAAGGAGCAATATTCATAGAATTTGTTAAAGCTTCCTGATCTAGTTTATCTGCATCAGCATATTTGTTGGCATATTCAATAATAGTTTCGGTAGCGATATTTCCTACCAGTACATCATCTGCCATTGGACAACCACCAAAACCATTAATTGCGCCATCAAACCTTCTACAACCAGCTTTATAAGCAGCATCTATTTTTGACATGGCAGTATCTCTATCAGAGTGCAGGTGAGCTCCAAATTCTACATTAGGGAATTCCTTTAATAGCGAACTAAAAAGTGTGGTGATATTTTCTTCATTAGACACTCCAACGGTATCCGCTAATGAAATAATCTCTACTTCCATTTTGATCAATCTGTCAACAAACTTCGCCACATATTCCATTTCATATGGGTCTCCATATGGATTACCGAATCCCATTGAAAGATAGGTCACCAGTACTTTGTTATGTTTTTTACAGATATCCTGTATCTCCTGAAGTGACTCAAATGCCTGATCGATTGACTTATTGGTATTTTTTTGCTGGAAAGTCTCTGAAATAGAAAGAGGGAATCCTAAATAATCGATTTCCTGATGATCTTTGGCAATATCAGCACCCCTGGTATTCGCAATAATTGCCAGCAACCAGGATTTAGTAGATGATAAATCTAATTGTGACAATACCTCCGCTGTATCGCGAAGCTGTGGAATAGCTTTTGGAGAAACGAAACTTCCAAAGTCAATGGTATCAAAACCCACTTTTAGCAATTCGTTTATGTATTTGATTTTGAGTTCTGTTGGCACAAAATCATGCAATCCCTGCATGGCATCTCGGGGGCACTCAATGATTTTCATTTATCAAGATTAATGTTTCAGCGAAATTAATGTAATTTGGCAACAACCAGATGACCTTTCAATGAAGAAACATTTATTCTGCTTCTTACTGCTTGCCATTATTGGCTATTCAGCAATTGCTCAAAGTGATTCCACGATAGTTCAACCCAATGACACCTTAATGGCACAAGTTGATACGATTACTAATAATCCAAAAGTAGCTGTTGATACCAGTACAACAGAACCTGAAATAAAGGAGTTCAGCCTTATATTCACTGGCGATGTGATGCAGCATGATCCACAGATCAAAGGAGCCTATAATCCAGTCACCAAGGAATATGAATACGATTCTACTTTCCATTATATGACGCCAATTCTAAGTTCTGCTGAATACACAATTGCTAACCTGGAATTGACCTTATCCAAAAAGCCTCCTTACACCGGTTATCCAACATTCTGTTCAAATGAAAATCTTGCTGTTTCATTGAAGAATTCCGGAGTGGACTGCCTTGTTACTGCCAATAATCACTCTTGTGATAAAAGAAAAAGAGGAATAGTAAAAACGATTAACATATTAGATAGCCTTCAATTCCCTCATACAGGCACTTTCCTCACTCAAGCAGCCCGAGATACTCTTTACCCAATGATAATTGATGAATATGGCTTTAAACTGGCATTACTAAACTATACATATGGCACCAACGGAATACCAGTACCAAAAGGAACTGTGGTTAATTTGATCGATAAGGTTCAGATCAAAAAAGATCTTGAGAGAGCCAAACAATCTAAACCTGATAAGATCATAGTGATTACTCATTGGGGATATGAGTACAAATCTCTTCCAAACAAGCAACAAAAGGATCTGGCGGATTATATGGTGAAAAATGGTGCTGATATCATTATTGGAATGCATCCACATGTTTTACAACCTATGGAAAACTATTATGACACTCTACTCAAGAAGGATGTGGTAAAGGTTTACTCTTTGGGGAACTTCATATCCAATCAAAGAAGAAGGAAAACAGATGGTGGAGCAATTGTTAGAATTGAATTACAAAAGCAGGATTCTGTAGTGACAGTTTCAGAAGTAGGGCATGTTCTAACATGGATTGATCGCAAGCAAATTGGGAAAAGAATGTATTGGTATATCCTACCAGCTTCATACTATGAACAGCATCCTGAGTTGCTGTCCAAAGCTTCGAAGGAGAAAATGGATTTATTCATTGACGATAGTAGGAAACTGTTGAAGAAGCATAATATTAATTTTCCGGAATATGTGTGGAAAGAGGAAATTGGGAATTGGGTATTAAAATGAAAAAACCGGAGGAAACCTCCGGTCATTTATCACCTACTTAATCAAAAAACTCTATGAAACACATAAAACTATTACTTGGTACTTAGATACATCCTGGAGCAAAAGGTTTAATGGGACTAGAAAAAAAATTTAAATGACTAAGAAGCTGAAGGGAGATTACATCAAAAACACGATGTTAATTAACCTCTCGATGTTGATCATAAGTACTTCCGGAGTTTTGGGACGCTACATTACTTTACCCCCTCCTATCACAATCTGGTGGAGATGTCTATTGGGTACTATTTTCATTGGGCTCTTTTGTGTCGTTATTGGGTTAGACTTTAAATTAAAAGCTCGCAAAGATGCTTCCAACATCATCGCTTCGGGGTTCTTTTTGGGATTACACTGGGTGACCTATTTTTATGCACTACAATATTCGAATGTTGCAATTGCGATGCTGGCATTGTTTACTTACCCAATGGTTACTTCCTTACTTGAGCCAATTATCCTGAAGACCAAGTTTCGTTTAGATCATATTTTATTCGGCCTAATAATCCTGGTTGCTGTTTTTTTTCTGGCTCCATCATTTGATATAGCGGATGGAAATACCAAAGGTGTGATTTTCGGTATCATTTCTTCTATTGGGTATTCCCTGAGAAATCTGATTCTTAAAAACCAGGTCACTCAGTACCAAAGCAGTATGTTGATGTTTTATCAGCTGGCAACACTTTCAATACTTCTGATCCCGTTTTTGTTTGTATTCAAGGAAGTAAGCATGCTCCATCAATGGGAAGCTATTGTTACTCTGGCATTATTTACAACAGCAGTAGGACATACATTATTTGTGATGAGCCTTAAATACTTCTCTGTTAGTACTGCTAGTATCATTAGCAGTCTACAGCCTGTTTATGGAATTTTCCTGGCCTTTATTTTATTGGATGAAATACCAGCCGGACGAACAATTATCGGAGGAATAATGATCTTGGCGACTGTGGTTATTGCAAGTCTTAGATCATACAAGGATCACTAATCTTTATTATAAAATCTGTGCATCTGACGAATTTGGCCCAAATGATAAATATCGTGCTGAATTGTCCCGTTGATAAGGTAATCAAAGTTGTATTTTCTTTCTGGAACTGTTTGCGTTAATATTTCGTCACTGGTTGATTCCAAGGTATCAAGCAATTTGGACTGAAGAGCATTGGTTTCATCCAGTAGCTCTTTCCATGAATAGTCAACCACCTTTTTGCTCCAATCCAATTCGCTATCTGGTTCAATGGCATAATTGCCATTTCCCTTTAACATTTCAAGCATATTATTTCTCCAGGCATTAACATGTACCAGGACTTCAGCGATTGAATGGGTGAATCCTGCATCCTTTTTGAAGACATCTTTTTCTTTGAGATCATTCAACGTTTTTTCAAATGGAATACCATACCACGGTACTCCATTCCAAACTTGTTCAAATTGTTGCTGGTAGAACTTAATGCTCATCAAAATAATTCTTTTGCAATTCTGTAAACGGAATTTGATTTCCCCATACTGTAATAATGTATCACCGGAGCTCCTCTTTCAATTAATTCCCTGGTTTGCTTGATTCCCCACTCTACACCAACTTCTCTTACTTGCTTGTTGTCTTTACACTTCTCAACCTCATCAAATAATTCCTCTGGGATATCAATATGGAATATGCTCGGTAAAACGCTTAGCTGCTTCTTGGTTGTCATCGGTTTAAGCCCGGGAATAATTGGAACTTTAATCCCCGCTTCTCTACAAGCATCAACAAAATCAAAGTACTTCTGATTATCGAAGAACATCTGCGTTACAATGTATTCAGCGCCCGCATCAATTTTAGCTTTCAGGTATTTCAAGTCTGCCTTAAGATTTGGAGATTCAAAGTGCTTTTCCGGGTATCCTGCCACTCCAATACAAAAGTTAGTTGGATTTGCATTCTCCAGCTCAGGATCCTGATAGGCACCACTATTCATTTCCATTAATTGCTCCACCAACTCAATGGCATAGTTATTACCATTTTCCTCTGGAACAAACTTATTGTCAGGCTTCATGTAATCCCCACGAATTGCTAATGCGTTATCAATTCCCAGGAAGTGAAGGTCAATTAAGGCGTTTTCAGTTTCCTCTTTAGTAAAGCCACCACAAATAATGTGAGGTACAGGATCTACATCATATCTATGTTTGATAGCAGAACAAATACCAACAGTTCCTGGTCTTTTTCTTACGCTTACCCTATCAAATCCTCCATCCTTTCGGCTTCTAAGTACATGCTCTTCCCGGTGGTAGGTCACATCAATAAAAGGAGGCTTAAATTCCATCAATGGGTCAATATTATCAAACAATGTCTGAATACTATCACCTTTTAATGGAGGGATTACCTCAAGTGAAAAAAGTGTTTTTTTAGCTCTTTTTATATGTTGTGTTACTTTCATTCTTATTGAATTTCCTATTAGGAATTATTTATAATTTAGGTTTGGTGCCAACCATTTTTCAGCTTGATCCAGAGACATGCCTTTTCTTTGAGCATAATCTTCCAATTGATCTTTTCCGATTTTCCCCAGTCCAAAATACTTGGCTTCTGGGTGAGCGAAGTAGAACCCACTTACTGATGCAGCAGGGTACATTGCAAAGCTCTCGGTAAGTTCAATTCCAGTGTTTTTCTCCACCTCAAGCAGGTCAAATAAAATTCTCTTCTCAGTATGATCAGGACAAGCAGGATAACCTGGAGCTGGTCTGATGCCCTGATATTTTTCACGTATTAGCGCTTCATTATCCAGTTCTTCCATGCTATCGTATCCCCATGACTCTTTTCTTACTTTTTCATGCATCAATTCAGCAAACGCTTCTGCCAGTCTATCAGCAAGTGCCTTTACCATAATTGCGTTGTAATCGTCATGATCAGCCTCGTATTTTTTGATAAGCTTCTCAATTCCAATCCCGGCAGTAACTGCGAAACCACCCAGGTAGTCTGGAGCTCCATTTGGTTGAATAAAATCAGCTAACGATAAATTAGGTAAATTAGAACCTTTCTTGCCTTGTTGCCTTAGAAAATGGAAGGTTGAAACGCTATTTGCCCTGTCTTCAGTATCAAAAACAGTCACATCATCTTCATTGGGCTTACTTGCTGGATAAATACCAATAACCGCGTTTGCCTGAAGCAATTTTTTATCAACGATTTCATCAAGCATTTTTACGGCATCCTGGTGAAGTTTCTTTGCTTCATCTCCAATAACTTCATCTTCCAAAATCTGCGGAAACTTACCCTTCAGCATCCAGGTTTGAAAGAAAGGTGTCCAATCTATATATTCTCTTATTTCCTCCAAAGGATAATTTTCAAACACCTGATTACCGATTTGGTTCGGTTTAGAAACTAGTTCTGGTCCTGGTGATATTTGAAGTTTGTTTTCCTGAGCCTGAGCAAATGGTATGTAGTTCTTGTCCTTCTTTCTACTCGCGTAATCTTCTCTAAACTGTGCATACTCCTCTTTAATCTTATTGAAATAATTCAAAGAGGTATTTTCACCAATAAGATCTCCTGCTACTGTCACACTTCTGGAAGCATCCAAAACATGTACAACTGCACCAGAATATTCAGGGTCTATCTTTACTGCAGTATGGATTCTTGATGTGGTAGCTCCACCTATAAGCAAAGGAACTTTCATATTTCTTTTTTCCATTTCCTGAGCCACGCCTACCATTTCATCTAATGATGGAGTGATCAGTCCACTAAGCCCGATAATATCTACATTATGTTCTTGAGCAGCATCAAGGATTTTCTCAGTAGGCACCATCACTCCCAGGTCAATGATCTCGTAGTTATTACAAGCCAACACGACTCCCACAATATTTTTTCCAATATCATGGACATCACCTTTTACAGTGGCCAATAATATTTTGGCATTCGACGATTGATCATTGCCAGCAGCTTTTTCAGCTTCCAGGTATGGCAATAAGTAAGCCACCGCTTTCTTCATCACCCGAGCAGACTTCACTACCTGAGGCAAAAACATCTTTCCAGAACCAAATAGATCACCTACCACATTCATTCCATCCATAAGAGGGCCTTCTATTACGTGAAGTGGTCTTTCTACTTTCTGACGAGCCTCCTCAGTATCTTTATCTATATACTCAACAATTCCTTTGACCAGAGCGTGTTCAAGACGTTTTTCAACTGAATTCTCTCTCCACTTTTCATCCTTCTCCTTAACCTTGCCAGTACCTTTTACAGTTTCAGCGTAATCTAATAGTCTTTCAGTAGCGTCATCCCTTCTGTCTAAAAGTACATCTTCCACTTTCTCCAGTAGTTCTTTAGGAATGTCATCATACACTTCCAACATAGTTGGGTTTACAATACCCATATCCATTCCCTGATTGATTGCATGATAGAGAAATGCTGAGTGCATGGCCTCTCTAACAGCATTATTTCCCCGGAACGAAAAAGACACATTACTCACACCCCCACTCACATGTGCAGCAGAAAGATTCTCTCTTACCCATCTGGTCCCCTGGAAGAAATCAAGTGCATTTTTTCTATGTTCTTCAATTCCAGTTGCTACAGGAAAGATATTTAAATCGAATATGATGTCTTCAGGAGGAAAGTTGACTTTAGGTCCTGTTAGTATGTCATAAGATCTCTTAACGATCTCAACACGCCGATCATAATTATCTGCCTGACCAACCTCATCAAATGCCATCACAATGACTGCAGCTCCGTATCTTTTGACGACTTTAGCCTGATGAATAAACTCTTCCTCCCCACCTTTTAGACTAATAGAGTTCACAACACCTTTCCCCTGAATACATTGCAAACCAGCCTCAATGATCTCCCACTTGGAGCTATCGATCATCACTGGAATTCTGGCAATATCTGGTTCTGCGGCCATTAGGTTAAGGAACTTCACCATGGCTTCTTTTCCATCAAGCATACCCTCATCCATGTTAACATCGATGATCTGGGCACCACCTTCAACTTGATCCCTTGCAATAGAGAGAGCCTCCTCAAAATTTTCTTCTTTGATCAGCCTAAGAAACTTTCTGGAACCGGTAACATTAGTTCGTTCTCCAACATTGACGAAATTAGTTTCTGGAGTCACTACAAGAGGTTCCAGTCCACTTAGTTTCATGAAAGGATGATTATGCCACTTAAACTCGTATTTGCCTGGGTAGTCTGGATGTATTTGGGACATATTTTAGATGCTAGACTTTAGATATTAGACAATAGACTTAATGGTTCTTGGGTTGTACTTTGAGGCAAGAACAGCGATCTCTTTTATATGCTCCGGGGTTGTTCCGCAACAGCCTCCAACAAGATTCAGATACCCTTCATCTAAAAAGTCCTTAATTTGGGATGCCATATCGTCTGGTGTTTGATCATACTCTCCAAACTCATTTGGAAGACCTGCATTAGGATAGGCACTTATATTTATTTCCGCCTTGTTTGATAATGTCTTCAGATATGGTGTTAATTCTTTCGCCCCCAGCGCACAATTCAGTCCGACACTCAATAAAGGAACATGAGAAATAGATATTAAAAATGCCTCAGTCGTCTGTCCTGAAAGGGTTCTTCCACTAGCATCGGTGATAGTTCCGGAAATCATAATTGGAATATCAAGGCCCAACTCTTCCTTTAATTCATCAATTCCAAAAATTGCTGCCTTGGCATTTAACGTATCAAATATTGTTTCAACCAATAAGATATCCGCTCCTCCTTCAACCAGTTTTCTAGCTTGATTCTTATAAGCCAATTTCAATTCTTCAAATGTGATAGCACGATAACCCGGATCATTCACATCCGGGGATATAGAGGCTGATTTGTTCGTTGGTCCGATAGCACCTGCAACAAAACGAGGTTTATGTGGTTCTTTAGCAGTAAACTCATCTGCTACTTCCCTTGCAATCTTTGCTGAGTGATAGTTAATATCATCAACAAAGAACTCCAACCCATAATCCTCCTGAGCAATTGTCGTTCCACTAAAAGTGTTGGTTCCAATTATATCTGCGCCAGATTCAAAATATTGCTTGTGAATTGCTTTGATAACATCTGGTCTTGTAACAGAAAGCACATCATTATTTCCCTTCAAAGGCTTTTCGTGATCCTTCAACTGGTCATTTCTGAAGTCCTCCTCTTCCAACTTATATTTCTGGATCATGGTACCCATGGCACCATCCAGTATCAATATTCTTTCCTGGAGTAGCTGCTTGATTAGCGCTCCATTTTTTGTTTCTCTTAAAGTCTGTTCCTGGTACATAACCATTCTTGTTTGAAGCATCAGTGAGACTGAAGCTTGATTCGTATTTTCAAAACTTAACAAGAAAGGAATCCGATAGAAGGGATCGCTTATCTGTCCGCCTACCTGGCGGGGGGAGTTAGCACCGAAATTCAAATCCTTTGAAAAGGTTGCTAAGACGTCATAGGGCCCAACCCTCAGTCTTTCTTGATAAGAATAAAACAAATGTAGATAATAAATTATTAATAAAACCCAATATTCAATGCAATCATTGCAATTGGTTCAGCTTAAACACTAAAAACATTCAAAAAAGTTCTTTATTTGCTCAAAATACAAACGTTATCATTTTACCTTGAAGTTAGCAGCAGTAGATATAGGATCCAATGCCATCAGAATGCAAATCACCAATGTGATTGAATTTGAAGGAGTTATCACATTTAAAAAGCTTGAATATGTCAGATTCCCCATAAGATTAGGTCAGGATGTATTCAACCTTGGAGAAATTGGACCGGCAAAACAGGAGAAATTTTTCAAACTCATGCAAGCTTACAAAAACCTTATTGACTTGTATGAAGTGACAGATTACTACGGTTGCGCAACTTCTGCAATGAGGGAAGCCAAGAATGGTCAGGAGCTTGTTGAGAAAGTTAAATCGGATCTGGATCTATCAATCGATATCATTTCAGGTAGAGAAGAAGCTGAGATTATTAATAAGGTAATTGGTCACTATTTGGATGAAAAGGCCTATGTCCATATTGATGTTGGTGGGGGTAGTACCGAACTCAACATTTACAAGAACAAAGAAAAGATCAAATCCAAGTCTTTCAAGTTAGGTTCTGTTAGAAGGCTGCAGCATCATGATTCACCAGAAATCTGGAAAGAAATGGATGAGTGGGTACATGAGCATATCAACAAAGAATTTGGACCTGTTCAAGCCATTGGTACCGGAGGAAATATCAATAAGATTTATGAGCTATCCGGTCAAAGTAAAAAACACCGGAAAATTTCTATTGAAACTGTTGAAGAAGTCAGATCTCGTTTAGCTGCGATGAATGAAATTGAGAGACAATTTAAACTACAGTTAAATCCAGATCGTGCTGATGTAATAGTTCCTGCCTCTGATATATACCTGGGAGTTATGAAAGCAGCTCACGCCAATGAAATATCAGTTCCGGATGTGGGTTTAAAAGATGGAATTATGTATCAGCTATTTAGAAAGCATTATACAGGAGATAGCAGGGTTTGGTTTAAGAATTAGGATTCCGCACAACCAACACAATACCTACCGCTCAACTCCTACCGCGCACTAGCCTTCAGCCCTGAGCCCACTTCGGTCTAGCACCGCTCCTTAGGCCTCTAGCTTTTCTTCATGTTCGGGGCAATCAATTCGCAAATCTTTTGGTTTCAACTCCTGATTTAAAAAACTGCAATGATGCGTCTCCCCCCTAAGTTCCAGAAATCTGCATGTCTGACACATTCTTTGAATATCAATCACTTCGGCTCTTATCAGATGATGAATTGTACTTAATAGGTTATTCAGAAGCGAATTCTTAGAAGAAGCATCCAATTCCGATAATGAACTTAGAAGTGGGCCTGCAAAACGTCCAGCATCATCTGCAATAGCCTTTCCTTGATTGGTAAGAGATATAGAATAGCTCCTTGAGTCTTCCGGATCAATTGACTTTTCGATCAACTCTTTCTTCAGCAACACTCTCACAGAGTCACTGATTGTTGCTTTGGTCATGTTGAATTCCTTCGCTAAATACCCAACCTTACAATGTTCTTCCTTATGATGATTTGAAAAGATCAGAATTTGAATTTGAATTGGACTCAAACCATACTTTTTGGCTTCTTCCCAAAGCAACACCCGAAAGGACTCAGATATCCTCTCGAGTGCCACAATTATCTTGAAATCAACATTATCCTGTTGAATACTTAAATCAAAGACGCTATTCATAGTATAAAGGTAGTAATCCTAACCAACAGATTCCAAAGACTGCTCCAGCAACTCTTTGATTTCCCGTGGATCTCTATGTCCAACCCACTCATGCATAATTCGGTACTGGTCATCAAAAATGATAAATGAAGGAGTTCCTCTCAATTGATTTAATGTGAACGTCTTTGAAATCTTTTTCATGGTTTTCAGGTAATTCAGGACTTTCTCATACATCAATTGCTTATCGTATTCCGGCCAAATCTTATAATTGGGATTCATCAAACAAAGCTCCTTTGCCTCTTTCTCTATGTCAAAGTCACCCGAAGCGACTGAGTCCATTGCTACTGGAAAATCAATTCGTTGTGGATATTGCTCATAACCTTGTGAAGCAAGCGCTTTTTTGGTCTCCCCCACTATTTTCTGGTTCTGCAACAGGCTTAGGGTATTCTCCTCATTGTTATATTCAAAGTCTTCAAATGCTGTAGATAGTCCAAAAAAAGAAATATCGTTTTTGAATTGATTGTAAAGTGCATTAAATACCGGGATGCCATAAAAAAAGCACCCCGGACAATTCACTTGAAAAACAAAGAGAAAGTTCAATTCAACCAAGTCAAAAGACCCTTGCAACGGTGGATCAAAATGTAATTTCAAGTGTTCCATCAACATCCCTCCATTTCTATAATATGATATCCATGATTTCGAATATTCTCCTCCCATTCGGGTTGAAGCTGTTCGACATGGCAAAACCTACATTGGTTTGAAGTCAGCTCACTATTTCCTTGGTCTTTTGAAATCAAATACTGCTTACCAAACTCAAAAATCGTTTTTGTTTCCATTACTTCGGCTGGGGCCAGAATATCAAAATGCATGATACCTCCACCCTGTTTTTTCACATAAGTATCCCAAACATTCACCTTCATGATTACTCTGATTTAGTTTCAACTTTATACGGCAGAGATAAGTCCCCACTCTTTACACTGTATACTTCGTAAACTCCAAGCATTGGTCGGGATTCATCGGATGTATTGACTTTCATAAATGCTGCCACTGCGTCGAAATTGAAATCTTTTTGATTATTCATCCTGTAGTCTGGTACAATTACCTTGATTGTATTGCCACTAGTAACAACATGAAACCCAGGTGAGTCCATATACATTGGCATGCCAGGATTGGTAGGTGGCAAAGTGACGTTCTCTTTTTCTGGATTAAACTGTTTTACCGCAAGTCCTCCAGCTACTCGATCATCTCCATTTAGAACAACCCAATGCGGGTGCCATACTATACCGTCATTATTAAACTTGAGATCACCATTTTCATCCCACAACGGAGTATCATCAAAATCCGGATGGGACGTAAGTGCAAGAGCTACAATACCTTCAGTTGCTCCAAAACCAACATCTGTTGATTTTAAGGTAGTTGGAAATACATACCCAAGTACAGGCGCTCCGTCCAATTGCCCAGCTGGAACAGGAGTAGTTTTTCCGGCCGTACCTTCAACTGTAATCTCCCATATGGTTATTGCCAATTCAGGATCATGTGTCACTTTGGTTGAAACTATCTGAAAATCTGGATTTCCATTTTCAGAATTACAAGCTGCCATTGTTGATAATGCCACAACAAATGCCATAATCGATAAGAATAATTTAGTTTTCATTTTTATTTAGTAAGGATTCCTAATTATTTAAGCTATAAGAATAATTATTTACATAAATCATCATTCAAATTTAGTAAGGATTCCTTACTTTATACGAATAGCGAATGAAAAATGTTCTGATTTATAGAAATTTTATTTGCTTACCCGATACTGATAAAGCATTCCAGCGATTGCGATGATGAGTCCTAAAAACTCTCTGGTTTCTTCTATGTAAGGTTTTTCATAAACCATTTCTCCAAAAATCTCATTTTTATTGGGAGTAGTTATCCATTCATAAAAGCCAGGTATGTAGATCAGAGAAAATAGTCCAAGTACTATGATTATGACAAGATTTCCTTTTTTTGAATTGATGTCGAATACATTCAATAAACAAATTACAGCCACCACTCCATAAATAATTATCCACTTAGTAGGATCTGGATCGTTGTACTGAAGTGCTGCAAATGATGCAAACAATAGAAATAATATGAAGCTTATAATCTTCTTAATCATGATGTGTCCCTTTTTTAAAATTCTACTCGGTAGGTCAATAATGGAATTAAACCCAATTGATCCTTTCTTTCTATTTGTCCTGTGAAGTTATCAAAATATCTGAAAGCGTAATTCGCATTATTTGAGGCATTCTGGATATCTAAGGACAGTGTCCTGGTGTAGTTTTCTTTCTCCACCGTCCATGAAGCTCTGAAGTCGATTCGAAAGAAATCTGGTGCCGTAAAGTTAAATGGCTGGGTATAATCATACGTTTCGGCAGAATTGCTTTCACTAAGACCATCATTTATCTCATTCTCATTAAATCCTCCTTGATACAATACTCGCGCATTTAAATTAAGTGTTCGTTTCTTACCCTTTTTGGAGGCTCTTTCAAACTCTCTACCGAAGGTCGCATTGGCATTATACTGGCCATTCCATCTGGAATCATATTTTTGTCCGTTCCCAGCAGCATATGAAGAATTGTAATAGCTTCCCCCTATCAGATAGTACCATGCTTTTTCCAGCCTCTTCTCTACGCTTGCTTGCAAACCGTAAGTCGAAGCTGTTCCTTCAGCCGTCAGCAAATATGCTGGAATGTCTCCATCAGAATTAAAAATGGAGAATATTGGTACTTCCAGAGAAGCAGGTGATTGATTCTGGACTGCAATAGGAATATTTTCAAACTCATTAAAGAATAACTCTGCATCAAGTGTTAATCCTTTACTAAATCTGGTATAAACAAAAGAGTAGTTTCTGGAATACATTAAAGGTAAGTCTTCATTGGGGTTGTCGTTGTTTTGTAAAAAACCGAATTGGACATCAGTTGTATTTGTTTGACCAAAAACAGCTCCGGATATTGAAAGTCGATTATTATCATTGATCCAGTAAAGTGCAGAAATTCGAGGTAATATTTTAAAATCGCCAGATAGATCATGATACATTAATCTTGCTCCAAAATCGAAATCCCAGGAATCTCCTATCAGTTGATGATAATTCATATACGGCTGGATTAACCATTGGCGTTGATCCACATTTCTTCTGATTACATTACCAAATCCAACACGGAGACTATCAGCTGTAAACAACGAAGCTTTTGTCATCACATAGGAGAAACCAAATGACAAATCTGAGTTGGCACCAGTCTTGGAAGACAACATTAAGTTTCCTGAAAGCTTGTCTATATTTTGTGAGTTTTCATTTACTACTTCCAGAACTGGAAACTCCAGTGAATCCAGGAATTGATCTCTACTCGCGTGATTAAGTGAGTAGATCAATGTTTTTGAGAAGTTCAGGTCTGAGCCTATTCTGGTATTATACTTAGTACCTATGGCTGCCATTGTCCCATCGTATTTGATATTATAGAAGTCTTTTTCTTCTTCTATTTCATCCTGGTCTGTTGGTCTTTGGAAGTCATTGGAACTAAGTCCTCCCATTCCAAACAATTGTAAGTCTCCTTTCTTAGTAGGAATATTCAAATTGAATGCCAGGTCCTGAAACTTGATTTCCTCACCACCAAAATCCACACCCATTGCAGCGAGAAGCCCTGTAAAAGAATACCTGTAATTCACTAAATACGAACCCTTTCCTGATGAAAATGGTCCCTCTGTTGAAAAATCAAATCCTATCAAACTAGCTTGTGCAGTATATTCCCTTTTCTGGTTATTGCCAGTCCTAAGGTTCATATCGAAAATACCTCCCAGTGCATTGCCATATTGCGTACCGTAGGTTTGGTAGAGAAAGTTTGAAGTAGAAAGCATCTGGGCACTTAGAATATTAACTCCTCCCCCATTTTGAGTTGGTTGATCAGAAAATGTACCTGCATTTGTAGTATGGTTTGGGTTTGCTATTTCAACCCCTTCAAGATACCATTGATTCCAACTTGGGGATACACCACGAACGGAAACATTGTTATTTTGATCATTTGTACCACTTACTGCTGGTAATGATTGAACCAATCTTGCAGGATCGTAAAATGTGGCAGCATATCTTTTGGTTTGTTCTATTGTAATTTCCCTGGAACCAATCTCAGTTATCGGTGTTTTGGATCTGATTACAATTTCATCAAGAGATTTTGGTGAATAGTTCAATGCTATATGGAGGACTGTTTGCTTTGAAGCTACCACCAACACTTCATTCAGTTTTGTAGTTTCATATCCAAGAAACGATACTTCCACTTGATATCTACCAGTTGGCACATCCAGTGAATACTCACCATTTTGATCTGACACAGTTCCGATACCAGCATCACCTACCTGAATGGCCGCACCAATCAGTGGTTCTCCGGTTACTTTGTCTGTAATTGTTCCTCGAATAGTCTGATTAAAATCTTGTGCAAAAGAACAATGCACCAATAGAAATGCCCACAGGCCAACCCAAATCTTCATTCCAATACTTTTGATACAATTATAAGCATGAGAAGTTGTTATTTCAGGATTGATGACAATTTATTACTTCTTTCATTTTTGGGTGTTAAAAATCCAGAATCACAAAATTATCATACCGTTAACTAAGATAAATCCAACATTGACGTACTATTATCTCAATTTCACACAAGAAAATTAGTCAAACCGTTATTTTTAATTATTTTTTAATCGCGGCACAGTATGTGTTTCTGACGGGAATGAATCACCTATGAAACAGTTATGTACTATGCTTTGGAAAAAAGTAATGTTTCACACAAAAAAAATTAACACAATGAAAAAGTTATTTTATGTATTCGCAATTGTTTTTATGGTTTCACTAGTGCCTGCATGCTCATTTGAGCAAGATATTGATGATTTGACTGTGGAGTTGCCGGAGAGTGAGAATACAGATCACGAGGAAGAAGAGAGAGGTACACCTAACTAGAATAAGGCTAATCAGTTATATGAAATAATAAGGTAAACTTGCGGAGTTTACCTTTTTCTTCATTAATTTTATGTATCCTGAATTGCGCTAACCAACTATGTGATGTACAAATTATTGATTTTAACTTTTCTAGGTCTATTTGATGGGAATCGGCAATCATCAGTAGATCAAATGCATGAAGAGTGTTATAGTCTATTCTCTACAAATATTGACAGTGCCAGAATTGTTGCATCTAATGCTTTAGAGATATCATCAGATACAGATTATGGATGGGGTAAAGCACAAAGCTTATTTATAATTGCTTATTGCGACGATTTAAATGATAAATTAAATCAAGCTGTACCAGCATACCTAAAAGCGTTGGATATGTTTTCTGAATTCGAAAGGGAGAAAGCGAGAAGTAATCAATCCAAAATATATTTAAATCTAGGACGAATATTTAGGATTCATTATAAGTATGATGATGCAATAAATTTCTATAAAAGAGGCTTAGAAATTGCTACAGACCTTGACAATAAGAAATTAAGAATGGATCATTTACATAATATGTCAATTGCTTACAGACATAAAGGTGATCTTGTCAAAGCTGCTGAAATACAATTTGAAAAATTGTCCATACACGATCAAAACGACGTAATTGCTGATGTTAAATCTTACAACCAACTAGGATTGATACATAAAGATTTAGGTGATTACGAAGAATCACGAAACTATTTTGAGCACATTGTTGAATTGCAAAGGGATAAGAAAAACTCAAAATATAGAGCTAGAGCCTATCACAATATTGCGACCTGCTTTAAGCTGGAAGGTAATACTAAATTGGCACAGGAGATGTTTGAAAGGTCTTTGAATGAAATGATCCCTCTAAATAGGAAAAAAGATATTTTCATTACCTATTTAGATCTTACCGAATTATTCTTGCTTCAACAGAATTATGATCAAGCAAAGAAATATGGAACTCTGGCATTAGACTTGGACGAGGATGTTTTGATGAACGTTGAGAATAATAAATTAAATCACTATTTATCTCAGATTTATTTCGCCAAAAACCAACCAGGAAAAGCTAAATTATACTTCGATCGATATGTCACTCAGATGGAGTCTCTGTACGATCAACAAAAAGAACTTGCCTCTCAAGGAGATCAATACAAAATTGAGTTAATTACCTCCACCTACTTTGCAAAAATTCAGGAACAGGAAAAAATCAACTACTACATGGTAGGTGTGGCTGGCTTAGTGGCCTTTTTCATACTATTCCTAATCTACAATAGATACAGAAAAGTGGCAGCTGCCAAAATGTTACGAGAGCACTTCAGCAGCATTTCATTTAATATTTCTAATACCTCTTCTTCTAAATAAGGTTTTCTGAAACGTAACCAAACGATTTAGTGATACTTTGGATTGGGTCATCACTTTGATCCTGCTCAACAAAGAAGTGTTTCATACCTGCCAACTCTTCGTTATCAAAGGCAGATTTAAAGTTAACTGAACCATTTCCAACTTCGGTAAAGTCTCCATTGGTATCCATATCCTTTACATGCCATAGAGGAACTCTGTTAGCGTACTTTCCAAAGAATTCTACATGATCCAGGTTGACTTTATTGATCCAATAAAGGTCCAACTCCATTTGTAATATATCAGGATCAGTATTGTCAAGTATGTGATACATTGGAATGGTCCCTTCTACATCCCAAAATTCAAAATCATGATTATGATAGCAGAACTGAATACCAGCTGTTTTACATTTTTCGCCCGCGACGTTCAACATGTCTACTAATCTCTTATAATCATCCAGAGATCTTTCATCCTCATGAAGCCAACCAAGGGCAGCATGGGTCTGTCCCATAGTAGCCATATCTTCTACTGCCTGATCAAAGTCTTTAGAGAGAGTTCCGCCTTGTTCGGTAAGAACTCTACCGGTACGGTAATGGGCACTGATTGCTTTCAGTCCATTATCATCAAGTATTTTACGGAATTCAGCGGGAGTCCTTTTGTAGTATTGTCCATCCGCATATCCAGCAATCTCAACTTCTTTGTAACCGATTTCTGCTATTTTCGCCAAAGTCCCTTCGAGATCCTGATCCATTTGATCTCTCACGGTGTACAATTGCACACCAATGTTTCTTTTTGTTTTTTCCACTGTGGTATTGAGTGAAGATGATTCCTCTTTTTTCGGCGAAGAGCAGTAAGGTAATAAAATACTCCCTGCAGCCAAAGCAGTGGTTTGTTTAATAAAGGTCCTTCGGTTTTTCATTCTTAAAATTGATTAATAGTTCAATCGTCCTGGTTCTTTTTGCTTACTGAAATAGATCCAATCCAGGCTGTAAAGTTCTTGTTTAGGATCATCTGGATATTGATAGACGAAGTAAAGGTCATGTTTACCAGTCTCATCCAATTTCATAACTGGTGTGCTTTGCTCAAAACTGACTGACCCAGCCAATTTACCATTAACACCATCCAATCTTAACTCCATTGTTCCGGATGCTCTTCTAGTCTCATTGATTAGGAATAAAAAAGTTAGTGATTTTATATCTGTCAAATCAACGTCAGAGAATTTTACATATGAGTCGTGATAAACATTGTAGATATGTTTCTGATTGCCTCTCATATCGTAAATCTTTGTATTTCTTTGGTCATCAAAGTCCTCAGCTTGCAAATATGGGTTTCTTAAAATCACTCTATCCACGTCTTCTATTGCGGCCATTCCATTCGCTCCTTTATCCTCATAAGAGGCGTTAAATACATATACACCTTCTTTTGTCATAGGCGAACCATTAAACTGGTATTGATCTACCAGTTCAAACGTTTCGATCTCCTTTTGATCAGCTACTGAAAGTATGTATTTAATCATTTCTTCTGCATCTTCCTTTGGAAGCGAAGGGTGTGCTGCCATGGCCTGTTCTCCCCAATTGCCCGCACCTCCATTGATTACTTTATTGCTAAGCATTTCAATATTGGCTTCAGTACTCTTGTAGCGTAATGCAACATCAGTATAACTTGGCCCTATAGACTTTTCATTCAGCTTATGACATGATTGACAATCACTTTCACTTATCAAACTCAATCCTTTTGACACTACCTGATGTCCAGTAGTCTGAGCAGCTTGTGTAAGATCTAATCCTTCAGAAATATATTCAATCTTAAATGATACATCTTCTTCATTGATACCATTGCCGACAATTCCGTCTTCCTCATCTTTTACCACTACTGTGTAATCCAATTTATCACCTGGCCAATAGAAAGTTGAGTTGCCAGTCAATTCCACTTTCACATCTGGTTTGGCATTCCCTACTGCCACTTTAAACTGCTGTGAAATCTTGTTTCCGGCCACATCCATTACAGTGATTTTCGGGTAATAAATTCCTGGTCTTTCGAAGGTGTATGATACATTTGGTTCAGATAGTCTGTTGTTATTGATTTCCCAGAGATAAGTAAGATTGTCATTATCATAATCGAATGTGCCTTCAGTGTCAAATTTAACTTCCAGTGGGGCGCTACCTGCAACAGTGCTGGCATTTGCTTTTAGAGTTGGTTTTCTATTTCCACCATTGTAATCAATTCTTACGATCGCAGCGTCATTGTTTTTGGTGAACCAACCAGTCCCGTACTCCAAAATGTACAATGCACCCTCAGGTCCCATTTCCATGTCAATCATATAATTGAATTGTGTTTTGGGCATGAAAGGTTCCAAGCCAACTAATGAGCCATCATCGGTCAATGTAACCGTAAAAATCCATCCTCTTATCCAATCATAGATAAACAGCTTACCGTTAAATTCAGGTGGGAATGACCCTAGCTCTCTCTCTACCAAATCACTGTAATAGACAGGTCCTGCCATTGCGTTTCTTCCTCCCTTGCCCAGCATTGGAAATTCTTCAGATTCGGCATATGGGTACCAGATTAATGCAGGTTGAGCTGGAGGTAATGTATCCAGACCAGTATTGTTAGGTGAATTATTGATAGGAAACTTTGGATCAAATGCCTCAAAGCTCCTTCCTGAAGCAAAATCGTATTCAATGTAAGCTTTGTTATTCCCTACAAAATAGGGCCAACCATAGAATCCCGCTTCCTTAGCCACATTTATTTCATCATGACCTCTTGGCCCCCGGTTGTCTTTATCATTTGGTGCATCCGGACCAACTTCTCCCCAGAACAACCAATTTCTTTTCTGGTCAATTGAAATTCTATAAGGGTTACGATTTCCCATTACATAAATCTCTGGACGTGCATTTGAAGTTCCTACAGGAAATAAATTCCCTTCCGGAATTGAATAGGAGCCGTCTGCTTCAGGCTTAATTCTTAAAATCTTACCTCTTAAATCATTGGTGTTTCCAGAAGATTTTTGAGCATCCCACGGGCTTCTTCCTCTCCCCTCGTCTGCCGGGGAAAAACCATCTGAACCAAAAGGGTTGGTATCATCACCAGTGGATAGGTACATCAAGCCATCTGGTCCAAATTGAATAGATCCTCCAGTGTGGCAACACTCCTGTCTCTGTGTTTTCACTTCCAACATCACAATCTCCGAACCCAGATCGATCTTACCTGCTTTAAAGGTGAATCTCGAAAGATTTTGCTTTTCCTCTGGCCCTTCCGGAGAATAGTACAGATATAACCATTTGTTGTATTGGAAATTAGGATCCAAAGCAATTCCCATTAAGCCATCTTCTTGTTCAGTGTAAACATCAATGTGAGCAATAATCTCAAGTCCTGTTTTTTCAGGATCATATAATTTGATATCCCCTTTTCTTTCAACTACGATAATTCTTTTGTCTGGAAGAATGACGAACTCTGTGGGTTCATTAAGATCGTAGGATAAGATCACTTTTGTATACCGATTTTCTTCAGTTCGGTCAATTTCCTTGGTTACTTGCTCCTGTGACGAGCATGCAGCTAAAACCACCCCGAATGTGGCTACTATTCCAAAGAATCTAATCATAGTTGTTAATGTTATTGCAGTTTTTAACGATCGAAATTTATGGCGATTTGAACGGCTTAAAGAAAGAGCAACCGTTCAAATCGCAATGGGAAATGTTTATAGCTCCCGAATTTTTATATTTCTGAACCATACTTTGTCGTCATGGTCCTGTAATGAAATGTGTCCCGATTTGGCCATACCCCAGCCCTCTTTATCGGAAAACTTGCTGTTAGCAATCATTGTTTTCCAGTCTTCTGTATTGGTGTCATATTCTACCACCAGATGACCATTCAGCCAATGTTGTACTTTACCATCTTTAACTATCAGCCTGACACGGTTCCATTCTTCAGTTCCATTTGCAGTGATGTATTTACTTTCAATGAGATCGTAAAGATCACCTGCTCTGTGTCTGAATATTTGACCATCCGGATGATAGGTGTTATCCAACACCTGCATTTCCATTCCGGTCATCCAGGCTTCATTGTTTTCCGGCTTTTCTTTTACTCTGTAGAAGATTCCACTATTTCCTCCCTTTTGGACTTTCCATTCCAGATATAATTCAAAGTCTGAGTACTCCTTATCAGTAATGATAATGTCTTTCCCATCTTCTTTCCACTCTGTGGAATTTGGCTTCTTACCTCTGAAATGAAGTGCGTTGTTGTTTACAACCCATCTGCTTCCTAAATCTTCACTATTGTAGTTTCTAATTCCATTAGTGGTTTTACCATCGAATAACAATTTCCAGCCATTGGATTGCTCATTGGATGTGAGTTGATTATGGCTAACCTTATAGTCATTTGTAAATCCTGGTTTATTTTCAGGAATAGCGTTTAATGTATACCATGCTTCGGTTGTCCAAAGTGATAAGTTATTCTCACTATTGAATGGTCTCACTACCCTAAAGTAAACCACGTGATTCTCCTTGATGCCTGGCAATTCAAAGAACACCTTTTTTCTATCCCCTGATAAGTAAAAACCAGTCACTTTCAGTTTTTCCTGGCCTAGTTTTGGACCACCATAATTAATTGTTGGTTTGTAGAACCATTGTTGGATATCAAAATCTTCAACAGAAATATTTTGACCATCCATAATTGGTTCAGTAAACTCTAATTCAAATCCGTTTGATCTAGCACTTACAGAAAGGATGTCAAAAACAGGTTTTCCATTGTATTCGAGTCTTTGAAGACCATACCATAATTTTTCAGCGTGACCCCAGTTTCCTGTAGATCCAACTCCTCCCACATAAAGTGATTTGCCATCAGGGCTCCAGTCTAATCTATTGATTCCAGCTTCTAGTCCTTGCGTAAATCTGAATACCGCTCCCTGGTAGTCTCCATTAACTTTTTCAACGAATACCCTTTTCACACCTCCATGAGTCACTTCTCCATGAATCATTTGCCCTTTATATGGTCCGATGTTTAGTGATGATGGCTCACTTGGAGAGTTACCGATCTCGTCTTGTGGTAGCCACACAACAGGCAGCTTCTCCACCCAGTTTTCTGACTCCACTGGATCAACTGATCTTGATCCATAGAATGCGCCTTTCTTGACATGCACGATTTTACTTGATGGCAACCAATCTCCCTGGTTATCAGCGATAAAAAGTTCTCCATCAGCGCCAAAACCTATTCCGTTAGGTGTTCTCAAACCTTTCGCCAAGAATTCTACCTCACCAGTTTCTTTATTGATTTTAATAACCTTTCCTCTATCTGGAATCTGCGGAGATGCTGATGCTCCCCCTGGCATAATTGCTGTTGCAAGTGTTGCGTAGAAAAATCCATCTTTGTATTCTAAACCGAAAGCAAACTCGTGGAAGTTTGCTGATACTTTCCAATCGTTACTCACTGTTTGATATTCATCTGTAATTCCATCTCCATCATGGTCTACCAGTTTGGTAAGTTCTTGTTTTTGAAGAACATACACTTCGTCATCAACCACTTTGATTCCGAGAGGCTCGGCTAAACCATGTGCTATTTTCTTCACTTTTATTTCTGAAGGATTGGCAGCAGTGTGATTTTCAACCACAAATACAGGTCCTTCTGATTCCCATGTACAAACTACCATTCTGCCATCAGAGAAGAAGTCTATTCCTCCTACTCTTGGGTTAAAATCGTCTGGTCTGGCCTGATGTAAATCAAATGACGGGTGAACTGAAGTTAAAGGAATCGCATCACCTGGAATTGACTTAACAAGTTTGCTTGGCTCTATGTAAGGCTTTGTTTTTCTGAAGTTTGATGTTTTATGCCAGATTGGATCTGTGAGTACTTCAAAAGCTTGCTTCTCTTTATTCCACCATTGCAGTGACATCACAGCATCTCCTCCATGTTGTTCGTAAAGGACTCTAATATCATGTCTACCTTTTTTGAGGTAATATTCTCCATCTACTGCTTTGGCTCCATGAGTACCTCCATTATCGATCACTAATTTATTGTCGATATACAGGAATGAACCATCGTCACTTAGCAACCTAAAGTCATAGCTACCATCTTCAGGAATTTCGATTTGTCCCGTAAACTCAATACCAAACATCTCCTTAAAATCTCCAAAATCATCCTTAGTAAAAACATGAATCTTCTTAACAATACCGCTTCTAATCGGATCAGAGCTCTCTACAGTTTGTTTGACACCAATTTCTCCGTTTAACAGATAAAGGTGAGCGGCAAAACCAGGCCCATTGTTACCGTTAAATTTTTCACTTAGTCTTATTGGAGAAGATTTTTCGCCTAATGCATATTTAGCAGCCCTTCCTCCTTCATCATTGTCATCAAGTGCCAGGATGTACTTGACCATTTCGTTTGCATCGGATTCTGATAACCCTGGATGGGCAGTCATAGCTGCTTGTCCCCATATACCAGCTCCTCCTTGAATGATTTTCTTGGTTAAGAGATCAATTGCAGCTTGATCGTCATTGTATTTTCTGGCCACTGCGATATATGCGGGACCCACAGTCTTTACCTGCTCGTTATGGCAGGAGTGACAATCACTTCTGTTGATCAATTGCGCTCCCAGAGGTGTTCCATCGTCACCTTCATTATCGGCTGTTGGTTCTCCTAATCTGTCAAATCCAGGATGATAGAAAATTCTAAGTTCTGTATCCTCTTCAGAATTCATCTCTAACTTACCTTCTACATTAATTACTGCCCCCTCTGGGTAATCGATTTTCTTAACATCAGCGACATTAAACTTTCCATTGGTTCTGTAATCATTCTCTAAAATCAATGAAGAAATTGTAGTATTTAAAGACAGTTTTGCTCCATTGGCATTTGAAATTTTGAATTTTCTGCTAAGACCGTTTTGATTACCTCTTATAATGTATTCTGGTGTTTCAGTGACATCAATTGCAGTACCTGCATTAGTTATTAATTGATAACTCAAATTGAGTTTACCATTTGTAATTCTATGCCCCTGATATCTAACCTTTGGAGAATACTCCTTACCATTTTCATTGATTAACCAACCCGAGATTGTAGTATCGTTTTCATGATAGGCATACCCTTTACTAGTCGGTTGAGGACCATGTACAGTAGTGTAGACAGCTCCATCAAAATTGACGCCCCCTTTCCAGACTTTATAAAGATTTGCATTTTGAGCATCATACGCTACCCATAATTCTTCGTGCAGGGCTGCTGTTACCATCCTGGCTTTTTCATCTAATACAGATCTAAATACCCAGGCATCCAGCGGCCTTTCGTTAGCGGTTTCTGGTGCACCACAACTAATTACCACGAGTGCAAACAGCACTCCATACAAAAACTTCTTCATTTTATTTACATCAATTTATATCCCCAATATTCTTTTATTGCTCTCCTCATCAGCCGCACCCCCGGCAAAGTCATCAAATGCTTTTTCAGTGACATTAATGATGTGGTTAGCAATGAATGGAGCCCCTTCTTCAGCTCCCTGTTGTGGGCTTTTTATGCAGCACTCCCATTCAAGCACTGCCCACCCATCAAAATTGTATTGCGCCAACTTTGAAAATATCGACTTAAAGTCAACCTGACCATCTCCTAAAGATCTGAACCGTCCCGGACGATTTATCCAGCTTTGATATCCACCGTATACTCCAGATTTTCCTGTGGGGTTGAATTCCGCATCTTTGACATGAAACATCTTTATGTAGTGATGGTAGTTGTCAATGTATTGCAAATAGTCCATTTGCTGTAATAGCAAGTGTGATGGATCATACAGCATTTTTACTTTATGATGTTTTTTGGTCGCGTCCAGAAACATTTCAAATGTAATTCCATCATGTAAGTCCTCACCTGGATGAATCTCGTAACATACGTCTACATCGTATTCATCACAAACATTTAGAATAGGTCTCCACCGATCTGCTAGCTCCCTAAAACCAGTTTCAACCAAACCTGCTGGTCTTTGTGGCCAAGGGTACATTGTAGGCCATAGTAAAGCACCACTAAATGATGCCATTCTATCAAGTCCCAGCTTTCTACTTACAACAGCCGCTAAACTGACTTGTCTTACAGCCCACTCTGTTCTCGCTTTCGGATTGCCTTTTTTATCATCTGGTGCGAATGCATCAAACATGGTGTCATAAGCAGGATGGACTGCCACCAATTGTCCTTGAAGGTGTGTACTTAGTTCCGATATTTCTAATCCATGCTTGGCAACAGTTCCTTTTATTTCTTCTACATAATCATGGCTATCTGCGGCTTTTTCAAGATCTATAAATCTTGTATCCCAACTTGGAATTTGGATTGCTTTATAACCGAGTCCTGCAGCCCAACCACAGATGTTATCTAGATTGTTAAATGGTTCCACATCATCTGCGAACTGAGCTAAGAAAATAGCTGGCCCCTTTACTGTCTTCATTTAGATTATTTAAGTTAAGTTGTCTTTTAAATTTCTTTCCACACATTACCCTCCTTGGTGGAATTGATGACGGCTTCTATAAATCTCATTCCACGAACACCGTCCGTTACATTAGGATAAGCCCCGTCATGATAATCTTCTCCTCTTAAAGCCTTTGCTACACCACTGTAAATGTTGCCCATTGCATCAAACATTCCTTCTGGGTGACCTGGAGGAAGCTTCACACTTTCTTTGGCAAAATCTCCATTATAATCATGTCCAGGTTTCAAAATTTGAAGTGGCTTATCTTCTGTTAGATAATATAGGTAATTTGGATTTTCTTGTTCCCATCTCAGTCCGCCTTTCTCCCCGTAGACAGCAATTTTTAAACTATTTTCTTCTCCGGTAGCAATCTGACTGGCACAAATCACTCCTTTCACATTGTTTTCAAATCTTAACAAAACTGTACCATCTACATCCAATGGGTTATCATCATACATGGTGTCGATATCTGATAAAACTTGCTTTACTTTCAGTCCACAGGTGTATTCGATTAGATTAAAAGAGTGAACTCCAATGTCTCCAATACAACAACTTGGACCTGATTTGGCAGGATCTAGCCTCCAAACTTGTTTTCTTTTCTCTGGTTCATGGATAAAAGGGTTGATCCATCCCTGGTAATATTGAGCATCTACCTTTTGGATCTTGCCAAGAACACCTTCAGCAACCATTGTCTTGAGTTGGCGCACCATTGGGTATCCAGTGTAAGTATGAGTTACGGCAAAAGTTTTACCAGTTCTTTCAACTAGATCAGATAATTCCTGAGCTTCTGCAGCTGAAAATGTCACCGGTTTTTCACAGATCACATTAAACCCGGCCTGAAGTAGTTTTTTAGCCATTGAATAGTGTAAGAAATTTGGAGTTGCTACTGTGATAACTTCAATTCTTTCGTTCTCAGGCAGTTTATTCTCTCCCTCAATAAATGAATCTATATCAGAATACGTTCTTGAAACATCTAGCTCGAGTTCTTCAGCAAAGCTTTTACTAAGATCATAATCTGCTGTAAATACACCTCCAACAAGTTTATATCGCTCACCCATATAAGCTGCAATACGGTGTACGATTCCAATTAATGAATCAGGGCCTCCGCCCATCATTCCTAGTCTGATTCTGTTCGCCATGCTAGTTTTCGTATTCTACTTTTTCGTTTTTAAATGCTAATAAGAATATCAGGAATATTACCACTGCTATTCCTGCCGGAATGATCCAGATACTTTTCCAATCATGGATGTCTCCTGTTGTATACATTGCTGAAATCTTTCCTGCAGCCCAGAACCCAATGAGCATACCTACTCCGTAAGTAGCTAGCGTAATTAATCCTTGTGCTGAACTCTTAAATTTCTCCCCGGCTTTGGAGTCTGTATAAATCTGACCTGATACAAAGAAGAAATCATAGCAGATTCCATGAAGAGCAATACCCAGGATCAACATAAACACAAAACCATCGGCATCTCCGAATGCAAAGAGTAAATACCTTAAAGCCCATGCAATCATCCCTACTAATAGTGTCATTTTGATTCCGTATCTCTTTAAGAATATTGGGAGAAGTAACATAAACAACACTTCGGACCCCTGTCCAATAGTCATTTTCCCGGTTGGGTTTGAAACACCTATTTCAGATAAGAATGGATTTGTATTTTGGTAGTAAAAAGCTAATGGAATACAGATTAATACTGAGGATAAGAAGAACACTAAGAAGTTCCTATCTTTTAATAAACTCAATGCGTCAAGCCCCAAAATTGTCCGTATTGATACTTTATCATCCTTAGAAACAACTGGAGGAGTCTTTGGTAAAGTGAAACTAAAAATCCCTAACAGGGCTGAAGCTATGGAAACCATTAAAAATGTATTTTTAAGCATTCCACTTGCAATTGCTTCTTTCGAATCCCAACTAAAAACGTAACTAATTACTAAACCCGCAGCAATCCAACCAACCGTTCCCCAAACTCGAATTCTTGAAAAATCCTTGCTTGGATCCGACATTTGTCTAAACGAAACCGAGTTAACAAGAGCCAGTGTTGGCATGTAAATGATCATGTAGCTGAGTACATAAGGATAAAATGCCGTAAATGTTGTTGTTCCTGACATGTAATACATCAAAACAGCTCCAGCTAAATGGATAACTCCTAAAATCCTTTCAGCATTAAAAAACCGATCTGCAATTAAACCAACAATGAATGGAGCAATAATGGCTCCCCACGATTGAGTTGAAAATGCCATCCCGATTTCTCCATCTGAAGCATTCAGATTATTTCCTAAAAATGTACCCAAGGTCACAAACCATCCTCCCCAAATAAAAAATTGGAGGAACATCATGACACTTAGGCGAGCAGTGATTCCTTTGTTCATAGGTCGAGTTAGTAAATATTAAATTGTTCACTTTATCAAAGTCACATCCTTTGTGACCATAGTCACCCTATTTCCGCAATAGGTGGCAATTGAATTAGAAATGTATCAATAAACAGGCGCATTAACAATTCAGAAATTTATGCAACCGTTTGCATTTTACAACTTTTTACAGGAATGGTAAAGTCACTTTGAAATTGAAGTAAGATTAACTTAATTGTTACCCTGAATGATCTTAACGACCGTTTTTCATGAATTACGTAGTAAAATGTTGTATGCTTGTTGGTCTTCTGTCTATTGGACTATTCCTTAATTCGCAAGCTCAGGTAACAATTATAATCAACCAACTACCTGGAGACACACCTGTTGATGATCCAATCTACATGGGTGGGTCGTTTAATGGCTGGGAACCGGGTGATGAAGAATACCAATTAACTATTGTTGAAGGTAAATTCCAGATCCACCTGGAAACTAATGCTTCATTTGAATATAAGTTCACCAGAGGAGATTGGAATAGTGTTGAGGGTGGTCCAAATGGCGAAGAAATTGCCAATCGCGTGTACGATCCAAGTGATGGTGATACAGTTTATGTTGAAGTACAATCCTGGAAAGATCTGGCAGGCACCAATGGTAGTGGAGAATCAACCAAATCTGATAATGTAGAAATCATTGAAGACTTTACCATTCCCCAATTAAACAGGTCAAGACGAATCTGGGTTTGCACTCCACCGGAATATGATTCCTCTAACAAAACATATCCTGTTTTATATATGCATGATGGTCAAAACGTATTTGATAATTCTACATCATTTTCCGGAGAATGGGGAGTAGATGAAACTTTGAATGAATTGTTTGAAACAGATGGACTTGAGTTAGTGGTTGTTGCTGTTGATAATGGTGGTTCCAGAAGAATTGATGAGTATGCTCCATGGGTTAATTCTCAATATGGTGGTGGTGAAGGCGATGAATATGTCAGGTTTCTATTCGAAACGCTGAAACCTTATGTAGAAGCAAACTACAGAGTGAGTACAGATCCCAACAATATTGGCATCATGGGAAGCTCAATGGGTGGACATATCTCATATTACGCAGGCATTCAATATCCCGAAGAATTCACCAGACTTGGAATCCTATCTCCAGCGTTTTGGATAAATCCAGAAGTATATGAGCTGCAAAACACTTCTAGCACCCTCAATAATCTAAAATTATACTTCCTTACTGGAGGTCAAGAAGGAGAAGCATTTGTAAATGGTATGGACAGTATTCCTCAAATGATGGCACTCAACAATATTCAAGATGCACAATATATTTCTGAGATTGTTAGTGATGGGGCACATAGCGAATGGTTTTGGAAAAGAGAGTTTGGCAAAGTTGTAACCTGGTTATTTGAAGAATCAGATGTCAATCTTATCACTGGTTCTGATAATCTGGGTTTAAAATGGACTTATTCAGAGAATGCAATTCGGTTTAATTCAAATGAGCCAACAGAATTTGATGTAAGACTATTTGATTTAACTGGCAAAGAAGTTTCAAATCTGTCAATCCATAATCAAGGATCAATGATTCTGAGCAACCTCAGTCCTGGGGTTTATGTACTGGAAGTTATGGCGAGAAATCAAAGAATAGTTGAAAGGTTAAGAGTCAGATAAACTTAATTAGTTTCTGATTCTTCTTTTTTCTGTTTTTCAGGTTTCCCTGCAAATCTGTATATAACACTCACTAATTCGTCTGGCTTAAATGGTTTAGATACAAAATCGTCGATACCCGAATCAATAACTTTATTGTAGATATTAGCGAAAATATCTGCACTCAATGCGATAATTGGAATCTCTTTATGTCGCTTCTCCTCAAATGATCTTATTTTTTCGGCAACTTCGAATCCACTAATATTTGGCATTTGTAGGTCAAGTAGAATAAGATCATAAGTTCGTTTTTCCACCAAACTAATCGCTCTGTGTCCGTCCTCCACAGAGTCATACTCCACACCCCATTTCTTAAGGAATTTTTCCAATATCAGTCTATTCATTTGGTTATCATCAACAGCAAGAATCCTCAAACCTTTGATTCGTTCGATCATTGAATCTACTGCAGCCTGATCTTCAACAATATCCTTCTTAACCCCTTCTTCTAAGCGAAGCGTAAAATAGAACTGAGACCCTTCACCTAACACACTATCTAGATAGATCTTACTTCCATAGAGCTCCAATAATCTTTTAGTAATCGCTAATCCCAGACCAGTACCTCCAAATTTCCTAGACGTATCTGAACTTGCCTGAGTGAACCTATTAAAGATAACAGGTAGTTTTTCTCTTGGAATACCAATACCAGAGTCCTTTACTCTAAACTCAACAAAGTGTGTTCCGTTTTGAATTTTCTGTAATCTTATTTGCAAGGCAACTTCCCCTTTACTTGTAAATTTGATTGCGTTACTGATCAAATTAGTCAGTACCTGAGACAATCTTCCAGGATCACCTTTCATCCATTCTGGGATATCTGAGCTGATCTGAATATTAAGCTTGATTCCTTTCTCTTCAGCCTGAGACTTGAATTGATACCTGATACTTCTAATCAATTCATTAATACTAAAGTCAATATTTTCAAGTTCGATATGCCCTGATTCAAGTTTGTTGTAATCAAGAATATCATTAAGAAGTAGCAATAAATTCTCCGCAGATAACCTTAGTGACTTTAGGTTTTCCACTTGCTCGTGTTTTGGGTCCTCCTGCAACAATAAATGTGTCATTCCAATTACTCCGTTCATTGGAGTTCTAATTTCATGACTCATTACAGAGAGGAAATCACTTTTAGCTTTAGCAGCATCCTGCGCCTGATCTCTAGCCATCATTAGCTGATCCTTTTGCTTTTCAAGCTCCTTGGTTCTTGCTCTAACCATGTATTCAAGCTCCTCTTTCTGCTTTTGATTTTGTTCTTGGGAAGCTCTTACTTTTTGTAGCAACTTAGCCTGAACTCTTCTTTTCCTTTGCTCAAGAAGACTTATCTTTTTCCCTAGCCCAAGTGAAAAGAATAATATTTGACCGACAAGCCCAACTCGTGATGCACCTCCCCAGACTGGCACTTTATCCCACAGAATTACATCAATGACTGCTCCTATCACAAGACATAATGCTGCGTAAAGAACGTACTTCACCAAAATATCCTTCGACTTAATGAGCGGATAAACGAATATAAGTCCCACAACTACATTCATTAGAATAATAGCCTGAGTAAATCTTGCAATAAGCCATTTATCGTCTAGAATAAAGAAGAGAGCCAGACAGATTACAAATAAAGCGACATCCGCTTTCATCACCATTGACAGAATTTTATCCCAACCTGGCCTAAGTTTAGTGAGAGGTAAGAATGATTTTAAAAAACCATAATGAAATACAGGCACTACAATTAGAATGGGAACAATCAAGTAACTGACCAATGGAAATTCAGGAAGAATAAATTCTCTGAATACACCATCAATGGATAAGTAGAATATCGAAATAAAAAACAAATAAAGACTGTAGTACAGGTATGATTTATCTCTGCCTCCAAGAAACAATATGAAATTATAGATAATCATGATCCATAAAAAACCCTGCAGAAAAAAGGTCAAAACATTTTTCGCAGTTTGGACTGAAGCCACAAGTTGTGTGTCTTGCAACGAAACATTCAAAATATGTTCATGAAAATCTTGTTGCAGTCTGAAGTAAATTCGGGTGGTTTCTTCTGCGTTCAAATTGACCAGTACGTAGTAAGCATTTGCCCTTACTTGTCGTTCTGAAGCTGGGTAGCAAAACCCAGCCTTCAAATTAGTGACATCTCCAGTCCTATCCACGTAAAAGACGTCTATGAAGTCATTTCTGTCAAAATACAGGTACCAGTTACTTCTTAACGGGTCATTGTTAACAACATCAAAATAACCCCAGTAAGTGTAGTCCTTATTGAAATTCTGAAATTGATCAATACCCTTAAAACGAATAGAGTCTTGTTGCTTGATAAAGTCTAAATCACGCTCACCCAAAACATCCTCGTAAATCCGGACTTTTGAGGTGATTTCATAAAACTGTTGCTGGTCTTCTCCGATTACCGTAACCTGAGCTGTTAAGCCAAGACTTAGACAACTTAGAATTAGTATGATGCCAACCTTTAAGGATGAGATAGATGTCCCCCGTAATACCATCTTAGAAATTTATCAAATTAATATTGGGTTGTCAAAATAATTCGATGAGAGGCAGTTGAATTCAGACAAAATTGATGTTGTATTCCAATGTATTTCATTTAGGAATTTTGTTTTTTAAACCAATCGGTTTATTTTTACAACTTTAATTTGCAATAAATGACTTCAGAACTACTTTCGAAAGCAGAAAAAACCAAAAGGTTTATATTGGAGAAGGCTGCCCCACTTTTTAATCAAAAAGGTTATGCAGGAACTTCGCTTTCTGATATTATGGAAGTTACTGGTTTGACTAAAGGGGGAATTTACGGAAACTTCAAAAATAAGGATGAAATAGCCCTCCAGGCATTTGATTTCAACATTGAAGTATTGTACGATGCATTTAGAGATGCTATAAGATTACACAAAGATGCACTCACAAAACTACAGACTATTCTTGGGTTTCATAAAAGCATAATGTACCATCCGGTCTTAGTTTCAGGATGCCCTATTTTAAACACAGCTGTTGAGGCAGATGACACTCATCCAGAATTAAAAGTTCGTGTTATCAAAGCTTTGAATATTTGGAAAGAAGGAATCGTCTACATCATTAATAAAGGAAAAGAGAAAGGACAAATAAAGGAAAAAATTAACGCTGATAAGTATGCGGACATCTTTATAAGCCTGATTGAAGGTGGACTGATGATGACTAAAACTTACCACAACAAAAAGCATTTAAATAACTGTTACGAGCATATAAATCACATTATCCAAAATGAGTTAAAGAAATAATTTTTTTTATCACAAAAAAGACCGTACGGTCTTTTTTGTCAAAACAACAAAATAATGACTACTTCAACTACCACTTTATCCAACAATCAGCTTAATCAGGCTCCAAAGGAACCTGTTCAATTAAAACTAATTAAAGGGATGTTTAGAACTTTGGGAGCAATTAGTCCTAAGCTCGCTAGTGAGATAGCTTTTAACTTTTTCGCTACTCCCCGGAAAGTTCCTGCAACTCCCTTCCCGGAAGACCTGCTTCAACGAGCTTCAGAGCAAATTCTTCCATTCGGGAAAAGAAGATTGAAAGTTTACAGCTGGGGTTTTCACGGACCTAAAGTTTTATTAGTTCATGGATGGGAATCGCAAGCAAGTACATACCGAAATATGATTCCCGCACTGTTGGAGTTGGGATATTCAGTTATAGCATTTGACGCTCCTGCTCACGGTAAGTCAACCGGTAAGAAGGTAACTATGCCTTTGTATGCAGAAGCAATTAAATCAGTATTTGATTACTATAAATTCAATGGAGGTATTCAACATATAGTTGGACATAGTTTTGGCGGCATTACTTCTGGGTTTGCTGTTGCTGAATATCAATTACCAATTAAGAAGTTGGTTATGATCAGTATGCCTACAAATGTTAGAAGAATTGTAAATGAGTTTTGTGAATTTCTTTCGATCGATGATAAAGTTGAACAAAAAATGATATCTAAGATAGAAAGGTTCACCAAGAGAAAAATTGATGAATACAGCCTAATTGAGTTCAAAGAGAATATTAACGTATCAGATATCCTGGTAATTCACGACGTGCGAGACAACAAAGTGTCTTACTCAAACTTCGAGCAGTTGAGTGAGTCCTGGGATCATCCTAAATACATTACAACAAGTGCATTAGGTCACAATAAGACCATAAAGGACCCTGAAATGGTTGGACGAATCAGCAACTTCTTGCGGTCTTAGAATATCTTAGAAGACAATACTATATCTTTTGAAAGATTGAAAAATTCTTTGTGTATGTTGAAGGGAGCTTCACCGTTAGGTTCCAAAGCGGAGTAGCTTCCATCTTCATTCATCTCGTAGGCATTAACATTATCCTTCAGATTGTAATCAAGAATAGTAATGGCTTGTTGCCTCAAAAGGTCATCCTCAATTCTAAATAAAGATTCCAGCCTTCTGTCAAAACTTCGAACCATCACATCTGCACTTCCTGAGTAAACCACCGGACTACCAGCATTATGGAAATAGTATATTCTGGAATGCTCCAAATACTCCCCCACTATTGATCTCACTGAAATATTTTCACTAAGTCCTTCACGCCCAGGTCTTATACAGCATATTCCTCGTACTATTAATTTGATCGGGACTCCTGCCTGAGAAGCTTTATAAAGGGCTTCAATAGTTTCTTTATCCTGCAAGGAATTAATCTTAATTACAATCCCGGAAGGAATTCCTTCAAGAGCATTCTTCTCTTCAGCTTCGATATAAGCAATAAGCTTATCCCGCATGTCTTTTGGAGCGGTTATCAAATTATTGTAATCATCTGGCAAGGAGTGACCGGTAATTACATTAAAGAACTCTGAAACATCATTGGCATATACTTCATTAGTTGTGAGTAAACCCAAATCGGTATATAGTCTGGATGTACTTTCGTTGTAGTTTCCACTACCCATATGAACGTATCGGGTTACTTTCTCTTTCTCTTTCCTTACAATTAACAAGAGTTTTGTATGAGTCTTTAAAGTACCTACTCCATATATAACGAAGCATCCCGCTTTTTGAAGCTTTTGTGCTTCTTTCATATTGTTCTCCTCGTCAAACCGGGCTTTCACCTCAAACAATACTGACACGTGCTTCCCGTTTTCAGCCGCCTTTTGAAGGGCAGAAATAATCCTGGAGTTTTTAGCTAATCTATAGATGGTCAACTTAATAAGCATGACGCTTGGATCTTCAGCAGCCTTTTCAATCAATTCCAATAACGGCTCAATTGTATTATAAGGGTGATGAAGCATAATATCTCTATCCTTCAGAATTTTGAAGATGTTCTCCCCTTCCTCATAATCCACAAGAGAAACCGGTTTGACGGGCTGAGCACTTATCGGCCTGAAGTCTTCAAAGTCTAGATGGTTAACAATTTGCCATAAACATTTGTAATCTAGTAATGCGTTTTTTGGAGTCACTGAAATATTAAAATCATCGATATCCCAACGTTTAGTCAATTGCTTTAGAATCCACTTATCATAATCTGGATCAACTTCCAACTTCACTACCCTTCCCGTTTTTCTGGTCTTGAGTTTGGCCTTCATCTCCTCCAGAAAATTAGATTCAATATCCTCTGATTCTTCTAATGTGAAATCTCCGTTTCTGGTTACTCTGAACAAGGTAACCGAGAGAATATTAACATTTCTAAACAGCTCTCCTATATGCGCTTTAATAATTTGCTCTATTGGAACAAAAAGGATTTCATTTTCAACCTGAATTTCAAAGAACCTTGGAATATTCTGAGGAATCTGGATGAAGGACATTTTCTTTTTATCCTTCTTGGATTGTGTTTTGGTTACTACCCCGAAAATCAAAACGTTGTTCATCAAAATCGGGAAACTATGGTAGTTATCATATACCATAGGAGTCAGCATAGGATAGATGGCTTTCTTAAAGTACTTGCCAAGTTTCTCCTGCTGTTTCGTATCCAGATCCTCTAAATTGACTATATCAAATCCATTTGCTTTGAAGTTCGGTCTTAAGGAGTTGATAAAATGCTGATGACGATCTGTTGAGAAGTCCTGAACTTCCTGCAAAAGTCTTTTCCTGAAACTAATAGCTTTCAATCCGGAATAATCAACTCTCTCTTTACCGTAATCCAGATAATTATACAAGGACCCTAGCCTGATCATGAAGAATTCGTCTTCATTGGAAGCAGTAATCGCCAGAAACTTAAGACACTCAAATAATGATCTGTCTTCCTTTTTTGCCTGGTCAAGTACTCTCCTATTGAATTTAACCCAACTGAGGTCCCTACTAATAAGGTTACTATTGTCAATCAGGTCGTCAATTCTATTTTGTAATGCTACAGTCATCCTATATATCCTTAAAAAAAAGTCGCACCACCTAAATTAAGACAGTGCGACTGATTTGAAAAATCGTTTATGTTAATTTTTAGATAGACATGCCATCCAAAACAGTCATCACATCAGAAACGTGAGATCTTGAAGTCTCAAGAAGTGCTTTCTCGTCATCATTAAGATCTAACTCAATTACTTTCTCGATACCATTTTTACCAAGAATAACTGGTGCACCCAGGTAGCAATTGTTGATTCCGTACTCTCCGTCTAGTTGTAAACATACCGGGAATACTCTTCTTTGATCTCTAACGATAGCTTCCACCATTTGTGCAGCTGCAGAACCTGGAGCATACCATGCGGAAGTTCCCATTAGCTTAACAAGCTCACCACCACCAAACTTAGTTCTCTCGATGATTGCATCTAAATCATCTTTACCGATAAGCTCAGTTACAGGGATACCTCCAACAGTTGTGTATCTTGGAAGTGGAACCATTGTATCACCATGACCACCCATTAATACTGCCTGGATATCTTTTGGAGAAACGTTAAGTGCTTCAGCAAGGAACGCTCTGTATCTAGCCGTATCAAGGATACCAGCCATACCCATCACTTTCATTCTGTCGTTACCAGAAGTTAAGTGCGCCTGGTAAGTCATTACGTCAAGTGGATTAGATACGATGATGATGATAGCATTTGGTGAATGCTTAACAATATTTTCAGTTACCGATTTCACGATACCAGCATTAGTCTGGATCAAATCATCTCTTGTCATACCAGGTTTTCTTGGAAGACCTGACGTAATTACAACAACATCAGAGTTTGCAGTTTTTGTGTAATCGTTGGTAGAACCAATAGTTCTTGAATCATAAAGATTGATCGGAGCTTTCTGCCAGATATCTAAAGCCTTACCTTCAGCAACACCTTCTTTGATATCTAACAATACAATTTCGTTGGCAATTTCTCGGTAAGCAAGAACATCAGCGCAAGTAGCACCTACATTTCCTGCTCCAACAACGGTAACTTTCATGTTTATACAATTTTGATTTAAATGGTGACATGGAATTCGCAATAGCTCATTACATGCGTTTATATTTTTAATTTATTGGTCAGATGGCCTCAGCATTCAAGGCCATTTTTCAGTCCCCAAAGCTAAGTCATAGAAGCAGCTTAAGAAAGAGAATTGTTACTAATTCAACTGACTTTTCGCATATACCATACCTAAATCAAAGAATCCGAATGAAGATTTGTAAGCCTTGAACAGGTTTTGCATGTATTCGTCGTGAACTTCAGCGTAAGCACTCATTAATTTGGCCTTCAATTCAACGTGATCCTCCATTAATTCCAGCAGATTTATTTGAGGAATCACATACAATTCTGCGCTTTCTGAGATGACGATGGATGTGTATAATCTTTTGGTATCCTCAATTAAGGCATTAGTACCAAACAAATTACTACTCCTCACAATATTGAGCTTTTCAAAAGTCTCTTTTAATTCGATATTCAAAGAAATGATTCCAGACTTCACCAGATACAAAGCGTGACTTGGGTCATTAGAGAAAAAGATGACTTCATTTTCCTTGTAGCTTCTGGTATACATGTGAGGTACTATCAGAGACAGTTCTTCATAACTTAGTTTTTCAAATAATCTATTCTTTGAAAGGAAGTTAAAGAGTTTCAGGTCTTTTTCTGTGAACGACTTCTTGAATAACTTAAGCATCTGGCTTCAGGAGTTTTAGACGATAAACCTTTTCGGTTTTGTCGGTTATCTTAAAATGATCATCAATACGCATTCCTACTACCCAAACTATTTGATCTTCGGATGTTAAAATACGTACCTGCTTTTTCAAGTTTACTGGAATTTTCTGGTCAATCATAAAATCGCTGACCTTTTTTTTGCCCTTTAACCCCAAGGGTGTGAACTTGTCTCCTTCCCTCCAGGAACGGATTTGTAGAGGAAATTTAAGCTTGGATTTATCAAGGAAAGCATAAATTGGATCTTTTACAATAGAAATTGAATTAGCATCCCCTTCCTCAATTTCTAACTTTCTATTACCATCATTAACCTCTGATTCACTACCAGAAATGACAGTATCTTCTATTGATAAATATCGCTCAGTAATAACCAGCTGTTTCCGATCATGCACCAACCAATAATTTTCTGAATAGTGACTAGCACCACTCAAATCCGATCCTTCAAAGACTTCTTTGACCTGTTTATAGGAGAAGCCAAATTCCTTAATCAACTCAAATACCAAGGGAATTTCACTACCTGATTTCACCCAATCAATATTTATTTTTGTATGGTCAACCTCACTGCTAACATGCTGTTTTTTAAGCGATTGAATATGTTGTGCAAAAACCAGCTCTGTAGCTCTGAGTCTCTCCGCAGTTTCTTGAAAGGTGCGTTCGATAGAAGGGTTAACTTTTTTCTTAAGCGGCTCAATGACTTGATGTCTGATGAAATTCCTGCTGTACTTGATTGATTTATTCGACTCATCCTCCCGCCATTTCAAGTTCTCAGCAGCCGCGTACTCCTTCATCATTTCTTTTGTGGCAAATAATAATGGACGCACAACATCTTCAACTTTAGGCGAAATCCCCTTCAATCCCGCGATACCTGTACCTTTTGCCAGATTGAAAATTGCTGTTTCCAAAGAATCGTTTAAGTGATGAGCAGTTGCGATGGAATTGGCTTTGCTTTGCTCCTTTATAGATCTTAACCAATCATATCTCAACTTTCTTGCAGCCATTTGAATGGAAAGTCCTTCATCACGGGAATAAGCAAATGTGTCGAAGGAAGTAGAATAAAACTCAACTCCATATTCCTGGGCCAGCTTTCTCACAAACTCCTCATCTCCATCAGAAGCATCCCCTCTTAATTTAAAATTGCAATGAGCAACGCTATATTTGAAACCCGTTTCCTGAAATAAATTCATCATACAAACCGAATCAATTCCTCCACTTACTGCGAGTAGTGTTTTTTGATTTTCAAGTTGCAATTCCCGCTTAACGAATTTCTTAAAAGCATCTACCATAGAGTAAAAATAAGCTATCCTTTATCAGAAAAATAAAAAATTACGTTAGGGTACTGAGTTTGATTAGTTTTGTCAAAGAATTATCGATGTAATGCGGAAGACGAAGATTGGTAAAATCCTTATTATTTTTCTTTTTGTAGCGAGTTGCTTTTCGCAAGCCTCTCATGCTCAAAAGATTAGATATACTGCCGAGGGAAAAATGATCACAGGGAAGGAAAATGGCAAAAAAATCACAAAGCTGATTGATAGAGTAACTTTTACCCAAAAGAACACTACGGTATATTGTGATTCAGCGATTTTCTACAAAAAAGAAAACCTAATGGAGGCCTTTGGTCATGTTAGAATAGAAGATGGGGATTCGGTAACCATTACTGGTGAAACTCTGACCTATGATGGAAATGCCAGACAAGCCAAACTTAGAGATAATGTAATTTATACTTCAGGACCGAGAAGGTTATTCACAGACATACTGGACTACAATCTCGACACGAAAATTGCCGCATTCTTTGACGGAGGTAAACTCCTGGATGAGAACAACACCTTAACTAGTGAAACTGGCTTCTACTATGATCTGATTGATCAAGCCATATTCTATACCAATGTAGATCTTAAGGCAAAAACATTCGATTTAGATTCGGATACTCTTAAATACAATACATCCACGAAAATTGCAGTAACAGAAGGATATACAGTCATTAACACCGACAAAGGAGAAGAAATCATCTCTACCGGAGGAGAGTATCGAACAGTTTATGATCAGGTAGATTTGGTTGATGGTAAAGTGGAGACCATTGATTATTTCCTTGAAGGTGAAGAATTGTATTATGATGATTTCAGAAAATACAATAGAGCGATTGATGATGTTAAATTGATTGCTAAAGATAAAGATGTGGTCATTACTGGAGAAGAAGGTTATTACGACAAAGCGAATGGTTTGAGTAAGATTTTCGGCAATCCGGTTATGCGTAAAATTATGAGTGTAGACACTTTCTATCTTTCGGCAGATACACTCGTTGCAATCGAATCGGAATATGATAGTGCTAAGAGAATTCTTGCTTATCCTAACGTTAAGATATTCAAAAGCAACCTTCAGGGACTTACAGATTCGTTGGCTTACTTCCAATCGGATTCGCTTATATTCCTTTATGACAATCCTCTTCTTTGGACAGGAGGTAATCAAATTGAAGCCGATACAATTAGCCTTGAAATCAAGGGACAGGAACTTGATAAAATGAACCTGTATAAGAATTCCTTTCTGGTGTCTCAGGATACGTTGCTACAATTTAATCAGGTAAAAGGCAGGAATATGATAGCGTCATTTTGGGAAAGGAATATTAAGAATATTGAAGTGATTGGGAATGGTGAAAGTCTCTACTACGCTTTAACACCAGATAAATCTGCGATGCTTGCGATTAACAGAGTTTTGTGTAGCAATATGATGATTCGTTTTAAAGGCAAAACCCTGGCTAGTATTTCCTTCTATAAACAGCCTGAAGGAAAGACGATTCCACCTCACGAAATGACCGAAGCTGACAAACAACTTGAAGGTTTTAGTTGGCAAGGTGAGAATAGACCAACACTGGTCGAAATTCTTGGCGAAATGGAAGAACCAGTTATCGAAGAAGAAAATGAAGAGCCAAAAGTGATTCCTAATGCCGAAATTGATAGAGAGGTAATCCAAAAGAAACTGAATCCTCAAAAGCTAATTCAATCAACCGAAGAGGAAAATAACTAATTACTGCTTGATGCAACTTTTCTGATCTCAAATGCATTGTAAATAGCATATAGAAAGTATTATTTAAGTCAATAAATTTCAGGTATTTAACTATATTTGCACCCTTATGTCAAAATCCAGGTATTTTAATGTATTAGTTTTGCTTTTGGGCGTATTGTTCATAAGCTCATGCAGCAAGTTCAGAAAGATTCAGAAGAGCACTGATTGGCAAGTGAAGTATGATGCTGCATACGAATACTACAAGGATAAAGATTACTACAAATCAATCGCGTTGTACGATGAGGTTTTACCGATCATCAGAGGTAAAAAAGTGGCTGAAGATGCGAATTTCTACTATGCTTATGCACACTTTCACGATAAGCAGTACATTTTAGCTGCGCATCACTTCAAGACATTTTATACTATCTATTCAAGAAGTGATCATGCTATGGAAGCTGAGTATATGTACGCATATTCATTATATATGCAATCACCAATTTCTTCGCTTGACCAATCTTCCACTTACGAGTCAATCGCTGCAATGCAAACATTCTTAAATAAGTATCCATACAGTGAGTATTCTAAGAATGCAAATGAGATCATAGACAAGCTTCAAGTGAAACTTGAGACCAAGGCTGTGGATAACGCGAGACAGTATTACAAACTAAGAAGATATAAATCAGCACTAGTTGCTTTTAAGAATTTCAAGGTTGATTACCCTGATTCAGAGTATCAGGAAGAAATTTGTTTCTTAGAAATAGATGCTCAATTTCAATTAGCAAAACAAAGTATTGTTTCTAAGCAAAAAGAAAGATATCAAAATACAGTAGATTTGTACCTCAAATTTATTGATAAGTTTGAAAGTAGTAGCTATCTGAAAGATGCAGAATCTAGATATGAGGATAGCACTGAAGCATTAAGAAAGTTTAAAACAAATAATTAAATATAAATGGCACAAGCGTCAATTGTAACAAGAGATCTAGACAAGATTGCAGAACCAACTGGGAATGTATACGAAAGCCTAGTAGTGGTTGGGAAAAGATCAAGACAAATCGCAGCAGACCTTAAAGAAGAGTTGAACTCTAAACTAGCTGAGTTTGCTTCTTCTGTAGATAACCTTGAGGAGATTTTCGAGAACAGAGAGCAGATTGAAATCTCAAAATTTTACGAAAGAATGCCAAAACCTTCTACAACAGCAATGGAAGAGTTTTTGGAAGACAAAGTTATGTTCAGGAAACCTGAAGAAGAGGAATAATTTTAATTAATTTGCTCCCATGCTTAGTGGGAAAAAAATATTACTTGGAGTATGCGGCTCAATAGCCGCATACAAATCCGCTCATCTAATTAGACTGCTGGTCAAAGCAGGTGCTGAGGTCAAAGTAATCATGACCGATTCAGCAAAAACATTCATCACCCCGCTAACTCTAGCCACACTTTCTAAAAATCCCGTACTAACTCAGTTTGAAAAAGATCAAACCGGGGAATGGAACAACCATGTTGAATTAGGACTATGGGCAGATTTGCTATTAATCGCTCCCATTAGTGCTAATACCCTTGGAAAGATGGCA